>CANQZC010000004.1 GCA_947628235.1 uncultured Bacilli bacterium
AATAAACCTAAAAAAGAATTAATAGATACATTAGTAGATAAAATAGTTATAGATAAAGATAGAAATATTACTATATATTTTAAATATGATATTGTACCAGTGGTTTCATTTAAATATGAGAATAGGAATTTAGCTCGTAATCCATATGGTAGAAAAGGTAAAAATCAATATAGTAAAGATTAATGTTTAAGTCCTAACTAGTTTATCTAGCTAGGGCTTATTTTTTATTTATATAAAATTATGATAATAATATGACATTTTTTTGACTTAAATTTGACGCTTTTTAGATGTTGATATATGATAATCTATAAGTGGCAAAGGAGGGATAACATGAATAATAATGCAATATATGATTATGCTACATTTGTTAGAGAAGTAAATAAATATGCTGAACAACAAAGAAATAACAGTAATCAAAAAGTATTTAAAGCATTACAAGATACTATTAAAACATTAGACTCAATGAATAAATTGAATCCACAAGAAGCTAATATGTATTTACAAATATTATTTGCATCACTAACTGCATCTGCTATAAAAAAATAATTTACTAACACAAACTGAACGCACTTATGATGTTTTTGATAAAAAATGAGCTTTGCAATCCCTTATAAATTAATGGTAAAATGCAGTTCTAATGGAGAGTGAACTAGTCAGGTGGCGATGGTGCCGAAGTCATCTATGCTCTCCGAAATGATTCCACTCTATCTGACTTAATATTAAATGAATTATCAAAAGAAGGACAAAATGTAAGAAGAGCTTACCAAAGAAGATTAGTGTCTGATCCTTCTAAAGATTATTATTTTATGCATCGTAATACGGGTGATACAGAGAGTATTATTGTGGAATATGGATTTCTAGATAGTAAAGGTGACGATGTATCACAAATTAAAAATAATTGGCAAAATTATGCAGAGGCTGTCGTTCAGGCGGTATTACAGTATATTGGATATACGGGGGAGGAAGGAATTTATCCACAAGATAATATATATATTGTTCAAAAGGGAGATACACTATATGGGTTATCTCAAAGGTTTGGAATTCCCGTTTCAGAAATCAAGGAAATTAATAATCTAACGAGTGATTTATTGAGTATAGGTCAAGAATTGTATTTAGCGTATGCTCCAATTATGGGGGATACCTATGTTGTCAAAGCTGGAGACACTTTATATGGAATTGCTAAACAGTTTGGTCTTAGTGTGGATGAATTAAAGCGTATAAACGGTTTAAATAGCAATATTTTATCGATTGGACAGGTGTTACTAGTAAATACAGGTTCACAGGGAAATACGCCTGAAATAGCCACGTATACAGTTCAGGCAGGGGATACTCTTTATAGTATTGCTAAAAGATTCAATCTTACCGTAAGTGCATTAAAAGAAATGAATGGACTTACGAATAATTTATTAAGTATTGGGCAAACCTTAATTGTTGCATAAAAAAACATTCTGTTTCTGGCAGAATGCTTTTTTTTTACATTTTGGTCATGAGTGGGAAAATGACTAATACTGCAACGATTAATACACCAAATAGAATGACTAGGAAGAGTAAGTTTCTTCTTCCTTCTGCTTTTTCTTGTTGAGATTCTGTTGCAATGGTATTAATTAACTTTTCCTCTTTTTTAATTCGTAAATCGTCTGGAAGGTCATCCTCTAGTACACTGGTATCAAAAGTAGGTGTAATGTCGGTAACGGTAGGAGCACTCGCAGTAACATCTTTTCCTAAAACGATAGGGGTTTGATTCATTGCTGGATTAATGACAGTTTCTTCTGCTTGAGGAGCAACTTCTTGTGTTGTTTCGACATTTCCATATAATTGATTATAATCGAAGGTACTATTATCCATATCATTAGGAATAGCTGTTGGCATCCCCTGTGGTACTTCTTCTGGAACACTAGTTGCTTCTGGGACTGGTGCTGCTGGCATCATCTCTGGAACAGTATCCATCTGTGGTGCTTGAGGCATCTCTGGTACTCCTTGAACTGGCATTTCTTGAGGCATTGGTTGTACGGGAGGCATCATTTCCATTTGTGGTACTTGTGGCATTCCTGACATATCAGGAACTGGTGCAGCCATTGGGTTATTCGTAGGCATTTCAGGTACTTGTGGTGTACTTTGCATATTCATATTATTATTTTCTGGCATATATTTTCCCCTTTTCTATGGTATAAAAATGCTTAAAGCGATAAATCCTAAGCATAATCCAGCAATAAAGGCAAGGATAAAGGCATTAGAAAATCCTGCCTGTTTAAATCCTCCCAAAGTCAGAACTTTTGCTTTGGCCTTTTGCTGAGCATCCATTTTATTCTCTTCTTCTTTATTTTCTTCTGCTACTTCTGTAGAATAAACTCCGTATTCTCCGTCTCTTTCTTCAATAGAACTAATCTCGCCATCTTGCATGATAAGACCATTTTTTGGATCTACGGTAGTTTCTTTATCTGTTTGTTTTTCATATTGACGAGCAACTTCTAACTTTTCCCTTTCTTCTTGACTAAGGGCATTATTTTGCGCAGCATCTACGGTAGCGAAGGTTACTTCTGGTTTAATTTCTTCTTGCATATATCCCATCATCGCTTCAATATTTCCTTCTGCGCCACCAGTTTGAAATTGCTGATGTTCTTTTTGTAAGTCGGGTAATTGTTCTTCGATAGATTTATGAGCATAGGAATTATCAAGAACCATTGTTCCGTCTTGACCTTCATAAGTAGTAATTTCTTTCCCGTTGGCAGATACTGTTTTTACTTTATCAGTATCAATTTTCATTCGTTCTTCTACTTCTTTTTTTAGAACATCTAAGATTTCTTGATACTCTTGATCTGTTATTTGATATCCCCATACTTTTCGTAATGTATTATTTAGTCTAGTATGATTTTGAAAAGTCGTTAAATCGGGATTATCAGCGATAAACTCCTCTAAATCATGATATATACCTGATGAGATAAATTGTTCTATTTTGTTTTTAATTGTTTTCATCGCTAAATTTTTTCCATTTAGACGCAATCTACTGAAAACATCATCAGCCATGTTCTCTCCCTCTATTCTATCGTATATACCCATTATAGCATAAAAATCAAAAAAAAGAAAAGACTTTACATTGTAAAATGAATAGAAAGAATGATTTTTGAAAAAGATTACCTATTTCTATGGTATTTTATAGAAAGTAAAAAGTAGGGGGTCCTACTTTACATTTTTATAATAGATTCAATGATTGGTTGATTTTCTTTTCTAACAGTTCCGTTCGAATCTTCTACTTTGGTATTTTTGCAGATAGCATCTACTACTTCCATCCCGGTAGTAACATGTCCAAATCCGGCATATTGTCCATCTAGGAAGAATGAATCTTTATGAACAATAAAGAATTGACTACTAGCGCTATCCTTATCTTGAGATCTAGCCATAGAGATAACACCGCGTTCATGACGAATTGGATTGGAAACTCCGTTCGCTAAAAATTCTCCTTTAATTTTATTAGGAGAACCCCCAGTACCATTTCCTAAAGGATCTCCTCCTTGAATCATGAAGCCATCAATAATTCTATGGAAGGTAAGCCCATCGTAGAAATGACTTTCTACTAAAGATAAAAAGTTTTGAACTGTCAAAGGTGCACTTTTTTCATCGAGTTCGATATCGATTGTTCCATAATTTTTAACACTGATTCTTACATTTGCCATATTTTTCCCTCTTTTCTAATTTTTTACTAGCTTCCTAGTTTCTTTAAGGATACCACATTTTCGACATGATAGGTATTAGGAAACATATCAAAAGGAGTAATTTCTTCTAAAAGATAGTATTCTTTTAAGATGTTTAAATCTCTAACTAAAGTCATAGGATCACAAGAGACATAAACAATTTTATCGGGCGCTAATTGAATGAGCGTCTTGATTGTCTGTTCATTTAATCCAGATCGTGGAGGATCAATAATGACTTTGGTAATTTCTTTGGCTAACTTAGCCGTTTCTAAACCGGCATCGCCACAGCGAAATTCGATATTTTGAACATGATTTATTTTGGCGTTTTCTTTCGCATTTCGAATGGCTTCTTCATTCTTTTCAATACCAATTACTTTCTTTACTTCCTGGCTTACAAAGATACCAATCGTTCCTGTCCCACAATATAGGTCTAACACTGTATCTTCTTTAGAACCCTGTAGATATTCTTTTACTTTTTGATAAAGAAGTAGGGTAACAGAATCATTGACTTGAAAGAAAGACTCTAAAGAAACCTGAAAGGAGAAATCCCCAATCGTGTGCATAATTTTTTGGTTTGGCTCAAAAGTCACTTCGGTATCATTGCTACGGACGATTAGTTTTCCTCTATCTTTTGGTAATTTTATAATTTCCTGATTGATTTTATCCTCTAAGAGTAGGCAATTTTCTATTTTTAGAAAGTGGTAACTATTTTCTTCATAAAACCCTAATTCGTGATTTTCATTTTGAAAAGTAACTTTATTCCGATAATGAAATTGTTTTGGACTTCCAACAATTGATTGAAAAGGAATATCGACATGATATCTAGATAAAATGTTCTTTACTTTTTCTTCTTTATACTCTAATTGTTTTAAATAGGGTAAATGAAGTAATTGACATCCTCCACAAGTTGGGTAGTAGGGACATAAGGAATCTATTCTATCAGGACTTTTTTCTAAGATATGAAGAAGTTTTCCTTCTAAAAAGTTTTTCTTTTCTTTCGTAATTTCTACTTCTACTTTTTCTTGAGGAAGGGTATTTGGTACAAAGATAATCTTGTTATTTACTTTTCCAATCCCTCTTCCTTGATGATCTAGAGAATAGATTTCTACTACTTCCATATAATCGCCTCAACGATATTATATCATATCTCTTATTGGTTGCATATCAACTTTAAGAAATGGTAACTAATATTGCTGACTTCTTCATTTCCCATGAGTACTTGTTCTGTCAGCTTCTCTTGCATCCATTTTCTATTGGAATTCGTTTTTCCGAAACATTCAAAATAAAGGTAGAGTAACTGCGAATCTTCTAACTCTAAAAATTCTTTGAGAAGATAGGCTTTTCGTTCTTGCTCGTGCCTTGTCTCTAGTGGTAATACTCTTTTTTCTAACTCGGTTACAGCAATATTTAGAAAATCAATTTTACGAATACTTTTCAAAATGGTCTTTTCTTCTTCTAATAGCAAAAATGATTTTTTAATAATGTTACCATTTTTATCTAATAAAACAGCTAAAATATCTTTATTATCGGTAAATAAAGCCGCTGTCAACTTTTTCTTTCCACGATAGATTTCTGTTTTGCCGCGAAGGATTTCTTGTGTCTTTTTATCGATTTGATAGTCGTGGACAATTAGTTTTTGAAAGATATTTTCTTGAATTTGAAAGATAGGTATTCGTTTGATATGGGTAATTTTATCTTGTTTATTCCATTCAAAAAAGTCGTAACAAACGGTTTGAAAATTTACATAGACATCATATACAAAAGTCATTTTTTCCCTCCTAGTATATATGGCAATAAAAATAGTATTCCAATCGGAAAACACCAACAAAAAAAGTCTCTACTGATAAAATGGATATAGTCTAAGAAATTATACGTAATGGTTAATAAATTTAAGTAGGCGAGGATACTAATCATTCCTATTGTCATCAAAAAGATACCTAAGAATAGGAAAAGAAAACGAAGTTTCATATCATCACCTAATCTATTTTATTAATTGGTTTCTTTTTTATTTATTAATTTCTCAAAATAAGATATAATGTACTAGGTGATAACATGAACTTAATAGAACTTTTAAAATATATTTTGTTAGGATTCGTTCAAGGATTTACCGAGACAATTCCGGTTTCTTCTAGTGGACATTTAATGATTGTTAAGAATTTAATAGATTTAAATATTGATTTTGATACACTAGCGATTCTTACGAATTTTGGTAGTTTAGTAGCGATTGTCCTTCTCTTTCGAAAAGATATTATCCATTTAATCAAAAGTTTTTTTGGATATCTATCTACGAAAAAAGAAGAATATCGGGCTGATTATAAATATTGTTGGTTGATTGTTTTAGGATGTATTCCCGCTGGATTAGTAGGGTTAGTAGTAAGTAAGTTAGACCTTTTTGCAAAAATTGAAAATAATGTAAAAATTGTAGGAATTTCTCTTTTAATTACGGCTCTTTTACTCTTTCTTATCCGAAATTTTAAAGGACATAAGAGTGATCATGAAATTACCGCTAAAAACGCGTTTATGGTAGGAGTATTTCAAATCTTGGGATTATTCCCAGGAATTAGTAGAAGTGGTTCTACAATCGTCGGTGGAATGACACAAGGTATGAAGAGAGATACGGCTTTTAAATATTCTTTCATGCTTTATATTCCAATGAGTTTAGCGGCGATGGCATTAGAGATGGGAGATATTTTTAGTGCTTCTATCAGTACGATTACATGGGTTTATTATGGAATTTCTGTATTCGTGGCAGCTGTTATTACTTTCCTTGTTACGAAATGGTTCCGTGAGATTGTAAATCATGGAAAGTTGATTTATTTCGCTATTTATTGCGCAATCGTAGGAACTTTAGTTATCTTATTCTTATAATTTGACCAAGAAAAAACATTCATGGAAACAATCGTTTCTACATGAATGCTTTTTTTATTCATTTTCAGTTTCTTCTGGCTTAGGTTCTTCTGGAGTAGTAGGGGTTGGTGTAGGTTCTTTTTCTTCTGGTTCTGGTTTCTTTTCCTCTTCTTTTTCCTTGATAGTAACCGTACAAGTCACTTTAAATTTTTTATCTTCTGTCATAGCAGTAACTACGGCAATACCACTTTGAAGTGCGGTAAGTTTTCCATCTTCTACAGAAAGAACTTCTTTATTATCTACACTCCAAATCACATTTTTATTTGTAGCATTACTAGGTGTAACGGTTGCTTTTAAGGTGGAAGTATCTCCGACTGTTAAAGAGAGAGACACATGATTTAAAGTAATTCCTGTTGCTTCTACCGTTGTTTCTTTTTCTTCTACAGTAATAGTGATACTTGCTTTCTTTTTGCCATCTACTGTTGTAGCAGTAATCGTACATCTACCTGCTTTATGCGCTGTAATTTTTCCATTTACTACGGTAGCAATAGAGGTATTACTAGAACTCCAATTAATGGCTTTATTGGTTGCATTTTTAGGAGAGATAGTAGCGTCTACAATGACGGTATCTCCTGGATTCATTTGAAGACTTGTTTTACTTAAAGAAATTGATTTTACATCGACCTTTTGGGTAGCAGAGTTAGAAGAAAAGTCTTCTTTTTCATTAGAACTAGATTCCTGTTTTTTCTTTGCTTCTACTACTTCGATTGTAATCTCTGCAGAAAGTTTTTGATTAGGAACTTCTACTAAGATGGTAGTAGTTCCTGGAGAGATTGCTTTGATATGACCAGATTGATCTACTTCTACAATATTTTCATTTAAACTTAACCAATCTAGATTGGCGATAATACTAGAATCATTATTAATAATTGGGAAGATATTCTTTTCTTCTCCCTCTTTCAAGGTAATTTTCTTTTCTGCAAAGTCTAATGTTTTAATAGCTATATCGATAGCATTAATAGAAATCGTTTTCTTTTTGTTTGTCTTTTTAGATTTTACAGTAATAACAGCGCTTCCTTTATTGATAGCTGTGATAATACCATAGTCATCGACAGTCGCTACGGCATTGTTGGAAGTTTCCCATTCGAAATTAAAGTTATCTTCAATTTTCTTATTATGGATAATCTCCGCACGGTAAGAAGATTGAATTGCTAAGGTAATTTCATCTTTAGCAAGGGTAAAATCTCTCATATTATCAATAATTTTCCAAAGGAAGAAAAGAACAAAAAGCGCTAGAAAGATATAAAATCCATAAAGATAATATTGTCGTACATTTTTTTGATGACGATGCTTTTCTCCTTCTTCTTCACTAATAGTAAATAAGGTTTCTTTCTCTTCATCAGATTCTTCTTTTGGCTCTAAAACTTTTGTAAGTTCAATCCTGTCTTCTTGTGGAACAACAGGTTTCGCTTCTTCCGTAGGACGAATAATATTATAGAAGTCAAAATCCATAATTTCTCCTTCTTTAGCTCTTTTCTTCGTCTCTTCTTCAGCCATTTTTTGAATCTGTTTTTCTTCTTCTTTTTCTTTGGTATGATTTTCCGCATCAAAGTCATAGTGGAAATAGTCTACAGAGTCTTGATGTGCTTCTTCTGCTTTTGGAATCTCTATCAAGGTAGCAGCATTGATTACTTCCTTAGGCTTTTCTTCAATAGGTGTCTCTTCAATAGGTGCTTGTTCAATTTCTGTAGAGATAGGTTCTGCAACAGATTCCTCTGTATGTTCTTCTATCATAGGAGCTGTGAAGATATTTCCTTCCACAGGCGTCTCTGTCATAGGAGTTTGTTCAGTTTCTGCAGGAACAGGTTCTGTAACAGCTTCTTCTGTATTCTCTTCTACCGTAGGATCTGCAAAGACAATTTCCTCAGCAGGAGCATCTTCTACAGGAGTTTGTTCAGCTTCTACAATAACAGGTTCTGTAACATTTTCTTCCGTATGTTCTTTTATCATAGGAGCCGTGAAGATGTTTCCCTCAGCAGGTGTCACTTCTACAGGAACTTGTTCAATTTCTACAGGAACTGACTCTGTAACAACTTCCTCTGCATGTTCTTCTAAATCATCTAAAGGAAGAGGTACTGGCATTTCTTCTTGTACTTCTGTTTCTTCTACTAAAATACTTCCAATTTCAGGACTAGGGGCAATAATCTTTGGTAAAGGCCCTATTTCTGGATTAGGCGCGATTACTTTAGGTTCTTCCACATTATATTCTTTTAGAAGGTCATTTGAGATTACAGGAACTTCCATGGTATCTTCCAATTCTTCTTTTTCTATGCTTTCCATGGTATCTTTTCCTGTTATCGTTTCTTCTTGTACTAAAGATGAAGTGGTTTCTAAAGATTGTTCTTTCGTTTCTTCTACTTCTTTAGGTGAATCTTTTTCTACATTTTCTTCTTTCTCTTTAAAAGTTTCTTGTTTTTCTACCTTTTTATTTTGAAAATGTTCTTGATTATGGTATTTCTTATTTTTCTTTTTCTTCTTTGACATACGACCACCTTATCCTTTTATCCTACATTAATTGTACGATAAAAATAGCGAAAAAGCAATGAAAAAGACGAGGGAAACTGTATAAAAGATTTTCTTTGACATAAAATAAAATTAGAAAGGATTATATATGAAAAAAGGAATTTCGCTATTTTATTTGTTTTTTCCTCTTATAATAGGAGGGATGGTAGGTCTTTTTATTTCGAATTACATGGATTATGAATTACTAAATTTGCCACCTTTAGCGCCTCCTAAAATTTTCTTTCCAATTGCTTGGTCAGTCATTTATCTTTTGATGGGAATTTCTTACTATTTATGGCAAAAAGAACAATTTCATGATGGAAAGGTCTCTTTTTTCTATTATTTGCAACTTTTTGTGAATGTACTTTGGCCCATTATATTCTTTGCTTTAAAGTGGCGATTTGTAGCGATTCTTTGGATTTTATTGTTAGATATTTTAGTTATTTATTTGTTATCTTTATTTTCAAAAGAGAAAAAAGTTTGCAGTTATCTAAATTATCCTTATTTATTATGGAGTCTATTTGCAACTTATTTAACAATAGGAATTTATATTTTAAATGGAATATAAAAACTACTCTTTTGGAAAAGAGCAGTTACAAACTTTTAGGAATATCATCGATATTCTTTTTTTAATTACTTGATATTCATCTTCATAGATAATTTCATTTTCTATCTCCCATCTGATTTAGATTTGCAAATTGGATTGTCAATTTGCAAGTGTGTTTTCTAAATTGTCATAAATTTAGTATCAAATTCTATTGTATAAAGAACAATTGTTTGGCATAATTTTCGTAGGGAATATTAGTTGTTGAGTGTCTACCAAATCTCTTATAGAGAGGAGGTTTGATAAAGATGGAGACCAAGACTTTTGTTATAAAAGTTCTAAAACTCATCGCTATCATTTTATTTCTCCTTATCGTTATGATAGTAGTAATAAAAAAATGACACTTAATTCTTACATGAATTAAATGTCTAAACAATGTTAATTGGGTAGACATTCAACTCGCAAAAACTGAATGTTCCCTTTTTTATTTTATGCAAGTTTCCTTGACGAATACATCATAACATAAAAAGCGACCTTTTTACAAGTCGCTTTTTAGTACTCAAAACTTTGAGTTTTTTATCAATTTGGTGCCTGTGGCCGGACTTGAACCGGCACGATATTGCTATCAATGGATTTTGAGTCCATCACGTCTACCAATTCCATCACACAGGCATAACTAAATTATAACATAAAAAAAGAAAAAAGGAAGACTTTTTCGTAGCATTTTGCTTGTTTCTTTTTCTTTTAAAATCATGTATAATGAAGGTATCAGTAGGTGATAAGATGAAGACTCTAAAAAAGTATCGATATCACATCCTTTCTTTTTTTCTTCCTTTGTTTCTTCTTCTTTTGTTTTTTTTATGGAAAGGATGTTTTACAGATAAAAATATCTTAAATTCCGATATGCATGCTCAATATGTTCCTTTATTTCAGCATTTAAAAAATGTTTTACATGGGACTGCGACTTTCCCTTATACATTCTCAAAAGGGCTAGGGGGAGCGATGGTAGGAGCTTTCTTTTACTATTTGGCGAATCCTTTAAATCTTTTCGTTTATTTCTTTGATAATATTCCTTTCTTTTTAATGATTCTTGTTCTTCTAAAGATTTCTCTATCAGGATTTACGATGTTTTTGTTTTTACAAAAGAAGTTTGGAAAGCCTACGAAGACATTGCTTTTATTCTCTTGTGCATATGCTCTTATGAATTACAATATCAATTACTATGTGAATTTGATGTGGTTAGACGGGGTTATTTTAGCGCCACTTCTTTTCCTGGCAATTGATAGAATATTAGATAAAAAAGGCGATTTTCCTTACATTTTTACCCTATTTTTAGCGATTTTCTTAAACTATTATATTGGTTATATTGTAACGATAGGATCGGTTTTATATTTCTTCTATGAAATGATTTGTCGATATGGAAAAGCAATTTGGAAGGAAAGAAAGATGATTTTTCAGTTTCTTCTCATTACTATTTTGACTGGATTGATGACTTCTTTTATCCTTCTTCCTTGTGCTTTAGAACTAATTCATACGATGCGGGTTCAATCTTGGGGAGATATAGAGTGGATTAATCCTAACTTTCTAGACTTTGTAGCGCCACTTACGATTGGTTTTGGAAATTTGAATAATCCATTAAATTTCTTTGGATTTTGTGTTTTTTGCGGAACTTGTATGATTCCGTTAGTTCTTTCTTATTTTACGAATAAAAAAATTCCAAAACGAGAAAAATTAGCAACTTTAGGAATGTATCTCTGCTTCTTGTTACCCATTCTTTTTCCTATTTTGAATATGATTTGGCACATGTTTACGATTCCGATGGCGTTTAATTATCGTTACAGTTTTTTAACGACTCTATTTACACTGATGATTAGTTATCGTTCGTTAAATATGTTGGAACCATCGAAGAAAGTTTTACGATTTTCTTACTTTTTAATTGCTATTTTGCTATGTTCTTTAGGATATGTCACTATCTTTACACCAGAGTATTATGTTTTCTTAACAATCTATAAAGTCATTGCGACCTTCCTTCTTTTGAGTTTTAGTTTTTTACTAGTATGGAAAAAAAAGACACACTTATTAAAGGGAATGCTTGTTTTTGAAATTATCGTGAATTTTGTATGGATTGGACTAGATTCTAACATGGAGAAGCAATCTCTTTATGAAGAATCTAAAGAAGAACTTACTTATTTTGCTAAGGTAGGAAAAGATGCTTTTCGGTCAGAAAAAGAAGATATTTTTGGTTCTAATGATTCTTTCTTAGGAAACTATTCTGGTGTGAGTGTCTTTCTTACTACAGCTAGTGGGAAACCAATTAGTTTCTTATCTAAAGCCTCTAATTATTCAGAAAAGCGAAATTTTTATTATTACCATCCAGATATGATTTTAGACATGCTTTTAGGTGTAGAATATGTTGGAAATCAGTATCCTATTCCTGGGTATGAACTTCTAGAAGAAAGGGTATTGGATGCTGATAAAGAAGCAAGGTATTTCCTTATGAAAAATCCATACGCCCTTAGTATTGGTTATATGGTACCTTCTACTTTAAAAGAATATACAAGTTCCAAAGAAGGATTCTTCTTTTTAGAGGAACTTTTGAATGAGATGACTGGTAGGGACGAGGATTATCTTCTTTCTTTACCAATTGAAAAAGTAGATGATCTTCATTATGAATTAACTTTAAACGAAGAGTATCCTTATATTTATCTTTATGTCGATGGAGAACCAATGATTGAAGGAAAAGAGATAGAAGACTATCTTTGGGTAGCTGATGATTTCGGTGTTATGGCTTCTAAAGTAGGAAAGATTTCCTTTTCCTTTGAAGAGGCTCCTCAAAGTTTTCAAGTCTATACGATCGATGTTTCTGCTATTCAAGAATTTTGGGAAACAAGGGAGCAGTTTGTTCTTTCTAAAAATACAGGAAATCATATTTCTGGTACGATAACTGCTTCTCAAGATGGTTACTTATTCTTTAGTATTCCTTATGAAGAAGGATGGGAAGCATCTTTAGATGGAAAGAAAGTTCCTTGTCAATCTCTTTTAGATACCTTTTTAGCAATTGAAGTAAAGCAAGGGACGCACACTGTAGAATTAAATTATCATGTTCCGGGAATAAAGGCAGGAATCTTTCTTAGCCTAGGAAGTTTTCTTCTCCTTTTGGGATATGAGAGATACCGAAAAAGACACTGTTAATCAGTGTCTTTCTCTGTATATTTAGATTCAAATAAATTTTGTTCTTCGTTTTCTTCCTCTTTGATTTCAATTTTAGGGAGTTCATCAATTCCTCCTAATCCGAAGTAATCTAAAAAGTCATTGGTCACTCCATATTGTTTTGGATGACCAGGAAGATTTGATCTTCCTACTTCTTGAATTAGATTTTTGATGAGTAATTTTCGAATGACATAACTACTATTTACGCCCCGAATTTCATCTACTTCAATTCTAGTAATTGGCTCATTATACGCGATAATCGCTAGAGTCTCTAAAGCAGATTGCGTTAGATTGGAGTTTTCTTCTTCTAGCATAATTTTTTGGTAGTACTTTTTATGTTCTTGCTTGGTCGTTAATTTAAAGTGTTCTCCTAGCAATTCTAATTGAATTCCTCGATTTTCATCTTGATAGTCTTGGTATAGTTCTTGAATTAGTTTTTTGACTTCTTCGGTAGGAATTTCTAAAATGGAACTGATTTCTGCTATCGTTAATCCATCAGCACCTTTTACAAAAAGTAATCCTTCGATGACTGCTTTCATTTTTCTCCCCCCGTTTCCCGAATAATAATATTATCAAAATTTTTCGTCTGTTCAATACTAATTTCTTGCTTTTTGGACATACTTAAGATAGCAAGGAAAGTAACTACTACATATTCTTTGGTTACAAAATCAAATAAATCTTCAAAAGAGACTTCCTTTTTCTTTCTTAAAATATCACGAATTTGAACACATCTTGTTCCTACCGAATATTCTTTCGAAGCGATTTTCGTGTTTAATGGCTTTTGAAATTCTTTAGAATCTAAGAATTTTTGAAAAGCTGCTAGTAAATCTTCTAAAGAAATCCCATAGTCTATTTTCCCTTTTTCTTCTTGATATTCTAAAAGGTCGCTTGGTTCTTTTGTATAGACTTCTTTTCGATAGGATTCTAGTTCTTGGAAAGTTGCGGTTGCTTCTTTATAAGCTTGATACTCAAGGAGACGGTTAATCAACTCTTCTTTAGGATCTTCTTCCTCCTCGTCCTCTTTTTGAGGAAGCAATACTCGTGATTTCATTTCTACTAGTTCTGCTGCCATCACTAAGTATTCACTAGCGATATCTAGATTCATTTCTTCCATTTTTTCAATGTAATCTAGGTATTGCTTGGTTATTTCTTCAATGGAAATGTCGCAAATATTGATATCTGACTGCTTAATTAAATGAAGAAGCAAGTCGAGTGGTCCATCAAAAGATGGTAGGGTAATTGTATATTCCATAAGCATCCAACTTTCTCATTCATTATAATATTTTTCAAAATAAAACTCAATACTTTCTATTTTTATACAAAGATTTTCAAAAAGAACTTTTTTTTTCCAAAAATTTAAGATATACTATAGTTAGTAAAATAGTAAAGGGGAATAGATATGGTATTCAGAAAACCGTATGCATTTTTAATCAAACACTTTAAATTACTCCATATTTTGATGACGATAGGAATGATTTTCTCTAGTTATCGTACGGAGTTAATGATTAGTTTTTTAAATGAATATATCGGTTCTAACATTTCTGTCATGGGAAAAGAAATCGTCTCATCCTTGTATAATGTATGGGTATTTCTAGTTCCTGTTTTAATCTTAATTATCTCTATTGTCCTATTAGTCACTATGACAATAAAGAAAAAACCTAGATTGTATTATATTTTAATGATTATTGTCCATGTTGCATTAATTGCTATCTATATTTATGGATTTGTAGTTTTTGGAAAGATGCAAGAGACTATTGTAGAGGTAAGAACGATTAAGGCTCTTCGTGATGTCCTCCTCTATGGTATCCTTTTCCAAGGAGCTTTCTCATTAGTTTCATTAATCCGTGGCGTTGGATTTGATATTAAGAAATTTGACTTCGGTCGAGATTTACAAGAATTAGATATCTCAGAATCAGATAGTGAAGAGTTTGAGGTTTCATTTAACTTTGATTTAAACGATAAGACTAGACAAGGAAAGAAATTCCTACGCCTTTTGAAATATCAATACTTAGAACATAAATTTGTTTTCCGAATCGCGGGAGGGATTGTTTTAGCAGCACTTCTTTTCTTCGCTTATTCTCATTATAATATCTATAATAAAACGAATCCAGAGGGAACTAGTTTCTATATGAATGGATTTACCTTGGGCGCAGAAAAAAGTTATTTAGTAAATCAAGACTTCCGGGGAAATATTATCGGTGATGGAAGTATTTACTTAGTTGTTGTAGATATCAATATTAAAAACAGTTCTCCAACTCCATCTCCATTCGCAACAGGTGGAGTAGAACTAAATATTGCGGGAGATGTTTATCATCATACCGATAAGTACGATGCGGTTTTAGATGATTTAGGAGTTGTCTATAAAGGACAAAATATTGCTCAAGAATTTACACACTACCTTTTTGTTTATGAAATTCCAGTAACGGCTACGAAGAGTAAGATGAAACTAGGCTTTAGTAATGCTGATAATGGAAAGACGGCATATGTAAAATTAAAAGTAAATGATTTAACACCACAAGATAAGAAAGTCCAAGAGTATACTTTAGGCCAAGAAGCTAAATTGAACGATAGTACTCTAGGAGATAGTACTTTAAAAATTGATAGTTATGAATTGAGAAATCGTTTTAGTTTAAACTATCGGTATTGTTCTACGAGAACTAAGAAATGTATTGATTCTGTAGAATATTTGATGCCAAACTTATATAACTCTAATTATAATAAGACACTTCTTAGAATTGATGGAACTTTTACTCTAGATGAGAATATGCATTCAGAGACTATTAAAGATTTTTATGGATTCTTCCAAGCATTTGGAAAGATTGAATATGAATTGAACGGGGAAACAAAGTATCAGAATGTTTATTTAGGAGATGTAAGACCATCTAAAGTAAAATCGAATTCTTATTATATTGAAGTGATTCAGGAAATTAAGGCAGCAGACAAAATTGTCTTGATTTTCCAAGTAAGAAACAATGTTTATCGGTATTATTTAAAAAAATAAAAAGTCGCAGAAATTACGATTATTTTAAAATCGCGGATTTTGACTACCAAATTGAAGAAAAGTATGTTATAATTTAGAAAGGATAGAGTCGACATGAAAAGATATCTAATATATATGATACTACTGACAGGAATGCTTGTCATACCAAACCATGTATCTGCGATTCTCTGTGATTACCGAACAATCGCAGATTATCGGGACTTGGCAAGTAATATTCGAACCTATACCAATTATCAAATGGTAGATGGACAACCAGTTTTTACAATTACATTTACAAATATTTATGATGATATTTATATTGTTGATGAAACGAATCCAGATAAAACGAAGAAATATACAAGTAAAAACTTTGATGATGAAACAACTCTTGTATTAAGTGGATATAAAGATAATCAGAGATTAACCTTTAAGATATACACTAGTACGGATGGATGCTACGGACAGATTTTAGGGACTAGATATGTTACATTACCTAATTATAATGAACTTTCAGTAGATCCTATTTGCGTCGGAGCAGAGGAGTACTCTTTATGTCAAAGATGGGGCGCTAATTCCATTACTAACTATGACGACTTTGTAAGTAAGGTAAATAAATATAAAGAAGCAAGAAAACAAAAAATTACTTCTACAGCAGAGAAACAACCATTGACATGGAAAGAAAAAATTTTAAAGTTTATTGGTAATTATTATGTATATTTAGTTTCAGGAATTGTTATATTGATTTTAATATTAGCCGCATTAAAATCAATATCTGCAAAGAAACATGAATTCAATTTTAAAGTGTAGGTGAATAAGAAAAATATGAAAAAGAAAAAAACAAGAGGGAAAACACTTTTACTATTGTGTTTAATTGCTTGCTTGATGATTTTTTCAGCAACCCCATTTGTAAGTGGGGAAGGAGAAACTCCTTCTGGTGGAGGAGTTTCTACAGGCGGTGACGATGGCGGAGAAGCAAGCGGTAAAGGTGAATCATGCAATTCTATGACAGGGAACAGTTATGTAAGATGGGGAATAAGAGTTTCTATTGTTGGAGATGATTCTAAGCCTATTGCAGGAACTCATGCAATTAATGTAGTACCTAAAGTTTGGGAAAAAGGAGCTTATGTTGATTGGGCTAACGGAACCTTTTATTCTGTTAGCAATGGAACCAAAACGAAATATGAATATTTAAGTTCTCTAAGTTCTGATGTCCTTAATGGAAAAGATGTAACTCCTGTTACGGAAACTACATGGAGTGGAATGGGATTCATTAGTGCAGAAGCTTTAATTAGTAAAGCGGCATTAGCTTTGAATATTCACAATAGTATTCCAAAGGACTACACCGGTAGTAAGGTTACATCTGATATCAAAGCACTATATAACTATATAGCTACTGTAGATGCTTCTAATAATTATGCATGGACAGATGCATTATTCTCTTTACTTGGATGGAATAAAAAAGTTGCGGAATTAACTGAGGAAGAAATTTCTAGCACTTATGTTATGTTTGAACCAGTTATGGGATTAGAGGTAAAAACGGCTAGTACTGGTTGCGATAGTTATCATGGTGTCGTAGCGACGATGACAGAGATGGCAACTATTTTATCTCCGGGAACTTCTACATGGTCTATGGGAAAAGACATGGTAGAAAAATTTGGAGCTCAGATATATGCTCCAGCAAACTGTGGATATGATAAATGTGCTCCTAAAGATATTGAAAGTTATAATAATCTAGCAATATCAGCTGCTAAAGGAAGGGGAGCTTGGAGAAAATTAGTGGATGCTACTACTACTCAAGCTGTTAGTTATATTTGGCTAGGTGCTGTTATTCAAAAAGAGGAATCTTGCCCTGAAGTTATCAAACAAATCAATGCTATGAAGACAGGCGGAAAAATAGATCAGAGCAAATATGATGATTTAGTTGCAAAGGTAAAAAATGGACAGCTTACTCTTGAACTTGCTCAACAACTTAATTTACAATCTGCTAGTGGAAAGTTCTTAGTTATGACACAACCACAAGATTATGATTATCTTGATAAAACTTACTATGGTGATACAACGATTAATCCAACAGGACTTGCAAAATGTGAAAACCACATTCCACAACCACCAACGGCTTGCGATCCTTCTTTAGCACATGCAGATGTTTATGTTGACCCTTGTACAAATGGACAAACATACTTTAGAGATGATGGTAATGAAGATAACTGGTTAAAATGTGAAACAGCTTACTATTTTAACGGTACTGCTTATTCATCAGATAATACTGGACATGTTGCTACAGATGTAGAAGCATGGCAAAGTGATGGAAGAATTCAAGTTAGTTCTAAGTTTCAAGCTGTTATGGGAAGCCATAGACAGGTTGGAAATAAAGAGTTTTGTGAAGTTTTCTGCCGAGAAGAATATGAAACATATTTTCCAACTTCGGTTACAGGCATAAGAGCTGGACGGACTTTTGTTTGGGGACAATCTGATGGCACTTATGGAACAGTAAGAATTATTAAACACTGTTCTAATCAAGATTATAATAAAGATGCTGGTGAAGGATATCGATTTAAAGAATGGGAAAGCAAGTATAAGGAAAATGAACGACAATTAGTTACAAATTGGCTTGACTATAACTTTAATAAATGGGCTGATGATAATATTAAAGTAACACACGCTTCTGATAGCACACTTCATGCAAATGGAGGATGCTGCGCCGTTGAAAAAACTAATCCAATTACAGGTCGCGCATATTGCAAGACCCCTGGAACAAAATGGACAGCCAAAAAGGAACACCCATTTACTAGCAAAGGTAATCCTGATAACAATGACTGGATGAAAGCTTATGGTAGCATAGATGCTAAATTTAATGATTATAGTTGTACTTCTGAAGACGATGCAAAAAACAAGGTTAAAAGTCCAAATACGCAAACTTACTATAATAACTATACTATAAATGTTGCACAAGAACCTGAAATTATGGCAGAAATATTAGAGTGCGCACAAAATATAAAATATGTATATAATGCTGTTGTATATTTTGTATTCCAAGAACCTGTTAATGCTCAGTATGGACCAAACTCAAGACAATTCCAATATGATGATGAGTTATTAATAGACCCATCTAAAGAGGATGGTTATAACAAAGACAATGTTGATACAAGCACTTGTGAACGTGCTAGAGTATATTCATATGAATGCTCAGGTTCTGATTTAGATGCTCATTGCGATGCTACTGAAGAGTGGGTACTTGATTGCTCTAAGACCCGTGTCACTTGGGATATTGAAGGAAATTGGACTTACAAATATAATGCAGAGGATTTCCAATGGTATTCTTTAAAAATTGATAGTACTTTAATCAATAAAAAGGAAAAGCCAAGCATTGATGATGCATATTTCTATTTCCTTGGATTTGGATTACCAACAGCATTTAGTTTGACAGATGGTACCTATGATATGAAAGTCGTTGTTGGAACAATTGGAGATACTGGCGTTACAGAAGGTGATCAACAATATAATGTTGATAACGGACATTTCTGGCCATTAACTGATTTTACAGATCATAACGTTTACGGCTTTGAATATCAATGTACATATGAAGTAATAAACGAAATATTTGGTTATGATTGCCAATATGCGGCAGGTCAATTAACCGGGGTATCTCCAGAATATTGTGACCCAACAGATGACGGAGATTCAAATGGATATTTGAAAGGTATTGATATTGTTTATAGATTGATTCAACTTTTAGACGATACGGATAGCATTGATAAAGCCTTCCCTGGTATCGATGGAAATGGTAGAAATCAGGGAATGAACTGGAAATTACCAGAGAGTGACTTACATGACATTTTAAATTCGAATGTGATAAACAATAGCAATGCAATGTATGAATTAATGTTGGATGTAAATGCAATTCAGTACATTAGGGAAGATAATAAGAAATATTTTGATATGGGATTAGATCCTTATACTTCTTATGATTCAGAAAGCGGCGGATATAAAATTATTTGTGTCGGAGGTACTGACAAAAATAAATATTGTGCAAGTACGTTCTTGGATGATCTTCAAAATTTAAATGGTAATTTTTTAAATTATCCACTTATGGGTACTTGTTTACCTAATGGTTTATCAGCGGAGCCAAGAGCTCGAGAAATATTAGCAAATGGTTGCGGATATTCATATGTATATCCACCATTCACATGGACGAGGTGATAGGTAATGAGAGAGTCATTTTGGGGTGTTATGATTATAGGAATGGGAATAGTATCTATGTTTCTTGTATACTTTTTCCAATCTATCACTAACACGGATGAGCATAATTATGAATTGTTAAAAGAAACAACGGAAGCAGCAATGTATGACGCGATTGATCTTGCTGCTTACCGTTATGATGAAACAGTTCGAATTGATAGAGAAATTTTTGTAGAAAGTTTCTTTAGAAGATTCGCACAGGATGCAACTTTACAACATCAATATCATGTTTGGATTTATGATGTTCATGAGGAACCACCTAAAGTTAGTATTAGAGTAGAGACGATGGGATCTGAAATTTCTACGACGATGAGTGGTGGAGACAGCATTAATTTTAAATTAACGGATACAATTAATGCCATTTTGGAAACAAAATGGGGTGTTAATGGATATGGAGGATAGAAAATATGAATAATTTTATGATTTCTGCAAAAAGACTTATCACAAACAAAAATACCGTTACCATCATAGGCGTTCTTATCGTTCTTGTTATTCTATACTGGGGATATAAGTCTACTATTGATAATGCGGTAAAACCAGTTAGTGTTCCATTTGCTAATAAGTTAATTGGACCACAAACTGAGATTACAGCTGATGATATCAGTTGGAAAAATGTTGCTAACGCAGCAAAAGATAATACAGTATTGATGAGAGAAAGCGACATTGTTGGAAAATACACTGCTGTAAATGCTACGATTCCAGAAGGAAGTATGTTTTATAGTGATGTATTAATCAATAAGGAAGATCTTCCTGGTTCTTGGTTAACAAGAATTAAAACAGATGTTAATGGAGTACCTGAAATTCCTTATTACATTTCTGTAAATATCGTTACTACATTTGGTAAATCTATTCAACCAGATGATTATATTGATATTTATATGAAAGCAAAAGATGAATCAGACTTGATTATGTTCGGTAAACTTATCGAAAATATTCAAGTATTAGCAGTTAAAGATATGAGTGGTGAAGATGTTTTCAAAGATGTTGATAGCGATGCTACTCCAGCTTACTTATATTTCGGTGTATCTAGTGAGTTACATGACTTATTAAGAAAAGCTTTATATTTAAGTAGTATTGGTGTTGAAATCATCGTTGTACCACATGGAGGTATTTCTCCAGTTACTGGAGATGTAGTTGTAAGTAGTGCTTATCTAAGAGACTATATCGATGCACACAGTGTTGTTATTCCAACAGATGAAGAATATGTTGAAAACTTAGATGGAAGCAATACAAATACAAACACTGGAACAAATCCAGCAGGAAATTAATAAAAAGTAAAAAGAAGAATGAATAAAAAGGCTTGGTGAATATATGGATAATATATTTGATCAGATGGACTTCGGTTCATTACAACAATATCTTGACAATGACGATGTAACCGATATTTCCTACAGTAATGGAGGACAATTATGGTTAAAGACATTATCTCATGGTATATTTAGAGTAGAAAATCCTTTAATCGATAACAATTTCATGGAAAAGTTAGCATTCCAATGTTCCAATGTTGTTGGTCATAGTTTCAACGCAGCTCACCCTTTCCTAGATAGTGAAAGCGCTGAGTTGCGTATGAACTTTATCCATGATTCTATCGCTCGAAATGGGATTGCATGTGTTATTCGTAAAACACCAGCAAAGATTCGTTTGGAACATGATAAAATTATTGAAGAAAAATATATTACAGAAGATATTCATGATTTATTAATTCGTTGTGTTCACGGTCATTGTAATATGATTGTATCTGGAGAAACTGGTTCAGGTAAAACTGAGTTTGTAAAATACTTAGCTTCTCACACATACGAAAATGAAAAATTGATAACGATAGAGGATACCCTCGAACTTCACTTGGATAGAATTTATCCACACAGAGACATCGTTGCTATGAAAACAAATAATGTTGCTAGTTATACCGATGTACTTGTTTCTTGTATGAGACAGAACCCTAAATGGATATTACTTTCCGAGGTTCGTAGTGCAGAGGCAGTACTTGCTGCCAGAAACTCTATTTCTTCTGGTCACTATATTCTTTCTACTATCCATGCCGATAGGGCAACATCTATCCCTAACCGTATGTATAGTTTGCTAGAAACAAACCAAGAAATTGATCAATTCTTAAGATCTATCTATCGATATATTCAAATTGGTATTTATATCCGTGGATATCAAGATAGAGTATCTAAAAGATTTGTTCGTGAGATTGCGGAAGTTTGTGAATTTTATGTTACGGAAGAAAATGAAGCAAAATATAATATTTTATTTCAAAAAACTCCAGCAGGAAAAATTACAAAGCATCCGCCAAGCAAATATTTAGTTGCTTATTTGGAGGCTCAAGGAGTTATCCTTCCAGAAGGTTTTATGGCAGGAGAAGCTACCGACAATGGAGTTTCTGCCTCTGAGACACTAGAAAAGGAAGATCCTTTCGCAGAACCTGCAAATAGCGAAGAAGGAGAAGGAGGACAAGAAGTACAACCTACTTCAACAGTTCCTACTGCCCCTGTAAGTCAACCAATGAATCCTATGGCAAGTCAACCTCAACCCACGATGACTGTGCCACAACAAGTGAGTCCAATGACTCAACCACAAATGATGGCTCAAATGCCACCACAGGCAAGTCCAACGACTGCTTTTCCAACACAATAATAGAAAAGGAGGAAAAATATGAGTGTAACAGTAATCTTTTTTATCTGCTCTGTTATTGTTATCTTCATCTTAGTCTATAGAAGTGCGAATGGAGAAAATGTATACAAATATGTAAGTGATAGAACAGCTTTTATCTATGATCGATTTGCACCTTATTCTTTTAAGACGATTCGTGACAAGGTAAAAGATTTAGGACAAGAATATACGACGCACCAATACATTGTACAAGTTGTCAGTTTTGCTTTAGGTGCAGCAGTAATTTCTTACTTATATTTCTATAACTTAATTATTTCTGTCATTTATGCTATTATTGCTGTTTGCTTTATTCCTTATTTGACATATTTACGGTGTAAAAGAATTTACAGTGAATTTATTTTCGAGCAAATTCAAATTTACACAACTAATACAATTATGGAATTCGCAACAACACAATCTTTCGTTAAGGCACTAGAAGGTGTTTACGAATCTGGAGTACTTGAAGATCCTGTAAAGACAGATGTTAAAGTCATGATTGATATGTCTTATGAAAATGGTACAATTGATCAGTCTTTAAGTTTTATGAGTACTAAATATGACTTCTATATGGTAAAGAATATGCATCAATTGTTCTTACAAATTACGAATGAAGGTGCAAAGGATACTGCTGAGTCTCTAGAAAACATGTCACAGGATATCGATATGCTTGTTGAAAATGTATATCGAGATAGACTAGACAGAGCTCAGTTTCATAAGAAGTTCTTACAATTTGGTATTATCTTATACTTTATGTGTATGTTACTTCAGTTCTTATTAGGATCTGAAACTTATCTAGAAATGCTTGAGAGATGGTATGTACAATTGCTACTTCACGCGATTTTAATTGTTAATACTTTCTTCTTACTAAAAGGAGAAAAATACTATAATGAGAATGTAGGTGCGGAATAATGGAATTTATAATTATTGCAGTTATTATTGTATTTATTTTGAACTATAACCGTGTAGTAGATACCAATCGGTTTGTTACCGATACGGAACCATACTTTAGAGCATTGATGGAAGATGATTATGTTTTCTTACTTAATATTCGTTATCCAGGCCGTGATATTAATGTTAATGAATTATATGGAATTCGTGTAAGAAATGGTATTATTACGATTATTGCTTTAATCTTCTTATTCTTTAATCAATTATCTTTTATTTACATATTAATTGCTTTTATTGCTGGATATCTAGTATTTAAAAGCCCATATAATTCTTTAAAATCTTATTACAAAGCAAATTTACACCATATTAACTTGATGCTTCCTTACTATTTAAAGAGTTTGGAAATCTTGGTACAACACTATACCGTACCAGTAGCATTAAGTAGAAGTATTGATACAGCTCCAGAAGTATTCAAGCCAGGACTACAAAGATTAGTAGCCAGAATTGATGCCGGAGATTCTAGTATTCAACCTTATATTGATTTTGCTAATGAATATCCAGTTCGTGATTCTATGCGTATGATGCGTTTGTTATATCGTTTAGGATTAGGATCTCAACAGGATAAGCACGAACAAGTTATGATGTTCTCTAGAACCGTTTCTGCTTTACAAAATAAGGCAAGAGAACAAAAATATAAGGAACGCCTAGAAACCATGGAAAATCAAACCATGATTATGTTATTCTCTACTGGTGGTGGAGTTATGGGACTTATGTTACTATCTATGATGGTACTTATGACCTTTTAATCAAAATTTATTGAAAAATAAAAAAGTAATGTGTTATAATAATGTTAGAATGTAAGGTGGTGAGAGAATGAAAGAAGCTGCAGGTGAAGCAAACTTAACTGTAGTTGCAATTATCTTAATTGCAGTAATCGTAGCAGTAGCTACCCCATTAATCAATAGTTTGATGAGAAGTTCAGCTAGAAGATCTTGCTGTACTGATGCCGGAGGTGTTTGGAAAAGCAACAACTGCATAGCAGCATCAAATGACAGAACTGGTCAATTCGACTCTGCTGGATATTCAAGCTGCGTATCAGAAGCTGGACAATAATCCGTTCATGTAAATTTATAGGAGGTAATAGCTATGAGGGAAAGCATAGGGACTTCATTTATGTTAAATTTTATAGTTTTATTTATATTTTTAGTGTTTGCCTTCTTAGCTGGAACTTTTAGCTATTACAAGGCCTATAGAGTTAACAATTATATCGTTAACTCTCTTGAAATCTATGAAGGATATAATGAATATTCAAAGGATCAAATGGATGTAGGACTAACTAGTATGGGATATGATATTACAACAAAGATAGATTGTCCAAGTACATGGGAAAACACGAGTCAAAGTTATTTGGCGCGTGAAAATGGAGAAATTGCTAAATTTAATGTAATAGGGCAAAGAGCTTTAGTGGATTTAAACCATCCAGACGAGGGATATTGCGTTTATTTGTATTGGAATGATGATTCCACTCTTGCCGCAGACAATTCCTATGGATTGGAAACAACAGATGTTTACTATACTTATGGTGTCTTAACATACATGAAATTTCGTTTTCCTGTCATTGAAAACATTTTGAGAATTCCTATATTTTCTAGAACCAATAGAATGTATTATTTTGGATAAGTTAGAATGGGGTGAGCCTAGATGCGTGAGGCAGTTGGAAATACTTTTATTGTAAATTTATTATTAGTCTTTTTAGGCGTTATGTCTGCTTTACTAATAGGATCTATTAGTTATTCTAAGGCGTTCAAAGTAAAAAATAGAATTATTTATATTATTGAAAAATATGGTGACTGGGATGTTACGGCAGGTGGAGAAAATTTGGTTCAAGCGGAAATAGAAGCTAACTTGAGAGATATTGGGTATCATTTAGCTTTAGCCAATAGAGAGTGTCCACCTAGAGACGGTGCTTTAACAAAATATGGTACCAATAGTACTACCACTAGTAGAACTACTTATCATTATTGCGTTTATGAGTATAACAATGAGAAAGGCCACTATTTTGGTGTGACATCATATATGCACTTTGATTTGCCTTTAATTGGAAATTATATTGAATTTCCTGTATATGGGGAGACTAAGTCATTGTATGATGTAGGTCAGCACTACAATAATTAACAAAGAAAGGTGATATTGCATGAATGTTATCGTTTCTAATAAATATCAATTGATGCTAGAAAATCTAGGAATCGATGTTATTAAAAGTTTAAATGGGGAGTTTGAGGCTGATGAAATTATTAGCACTTTCCAAAACTTTTTTTATCAAAGAATGATTCTTGATATCACAGCGATTAAGGATTATAAGGATATTAGAAATCTTCAAAAATTATCTATAGCTTTACCTATGGAAAAAGTAATTCTTTTACTAGATGATACAGAAGAAAGTACCTCTCCTGCTTATCTATCTAAGTTGATTTCTATGGGAATTTACAATTTTACAAGAAATGTTGATGGAATTCAATATTTGTACAACCATCCAAATAGTTATCGTGATGTTGCACAATTCCATCAATTAGACGAAGTAGCTGTTGTTCCACAAATGCCAAATCAAGTTACACAAAATGTTGTTGTTCAAAATATTGGAACGGGTTATAGTGGAAGAATTATCGGTGTAAAAAATATTACCAAAAGTTCTGGCGCAACTACATTAGTATATATGATGTATAATGAATTATCTAAGTACTATAATGTGGCAGCTATTGAAGTTGATAAAACCGATTTTACTTATTTAAAAACGCCAGGTCTTGTTTCTACTGTTAGTGGAAATGTAAATAGTGAAGTAGGTAAATATCGCGACTGTGATGCTATTATCATCGATGTCAATAACAGTGTTCAAGCAGAAGGATTATGTAATGAAATCGTTTATTTGATTGAGCCTTCTGTTATCAAATTAAATCGTTTAACAATGGTAACTCCTCAAGTTTTACGAAATCTAAAGGATAAAAAGGTTGTATTAAATAAAAGTTTATTAAGTTCAAAAGATGTATTAGATTTTGAATATGAAGCAAGAATTAAAGTATTCTATAATCTTCCGCCTCTTGATGAACGTGAAAAGAAAAATAAACCACTCGTTGAATTCTTAAATAAATTAGGTTTTGATCGAGTACAATAACTTTAATATAATCAGAGGTGATATTATGAGAAGTAAATTAACAAAAACTATTATTTTAATAGTTTTTGTCGTGTTTTTAGGGATAAAAAATGTAAGTGCTCTTACATGTACTTACTCAAGAAATGTTAGTGGTGAAGAACAAACATATACCATCAATTTAACTACTAAAGCGGTGACTTATACGTATTTTCGTATTCCTATGGCAGAACCTCAGACGACAAATAAGACGATGGTATTTTCTTTTACTACTTGTCCACCCTCTATTACTGTAACTGGAAACACCATTGCAGACGGCGGTAGTAGTGGAGATTATAAATTAAAAACTCCTACTTCGTCTTCCTCTTCCTCTTCAAATCTTGAGTATGGCGGAGGTGTTGGTCAGCTAACACACGAATCTAATGTAACTAATTGTGGAAGTATCACAGACATTCCAAGTGCTATTCCTAAAACAACAAAAATTATTTATATGTTTTTACAAGTTCTTATCCCTGTTATTTTAGTGATTATGGGAATGCTAGATTTAACAAAAGGTGTTATGTCTCAAAAAGAAGATGAGATAAAAAGAGGACAGCAAACTTTAGTAAAAAGATTGATTGCTGCGGCGATGGTCTTCTTTGTATTTGCACTTGTGAAAATGCTTGTTAGTTTTGTATCTGATGGTAATACTACTGTCACAGACTGCTTAAATTGCTTTATATCTGGCGAATGCGATGATACTGTTCCTCCTGTTGAAGGGGAAGAAAGTTCGTCTACTATGGTTCTTGAATGGAATGAAAGTTCAGATGCTCAGATTGCTATGGTAAGTTAGGAGGACTAATATGAAAAAATTTTTTACGATATTTCTTTTATTAGGAACTCTTTTGATAGTAATTGGAACCAGTCCTGTTCCTGTTTATGCAGATGAAGCTCCAGCATGGCTTAGTGGAGAGAAAGTTTCTTGTGGCAATATTCAAAATATTCCTAAAAAGGTTCCAGAATTTGTTAGTATGTTTATTTTAATAGCACAAGTAGTAGTACCTGTCTTACTAGTTTTATTTGGTATGATAGATTTTGCGAAAGGTGTTATGTCTCAAAAAGAAGATGAAATCAAGAAGGGTCAACAAACTTTTATAAAAAGATTGTTGGTGGGTGCTATCGTCTTCTTCGTCGTAGCGCTTGTCAAGATGCTTGTTAGTATTGTAGGAGATACGGATACTAATAAAGAAAATATTATTTCTTGTATCGATTGTTTTGTTAATGGAGTAGAAAACTGTGGAGGAACATCTTCTGGTGGAGGTGGAGGCGGTAATCCAGACCCAGGAAGAAATCCTACTGTAGATCGTTATCCAACTTATGAACAAATTTAACTACTTTTCAATTGATAAAAAAAATAGTATAATGACTTTGAAGGAGTGTATGTTATGAAAAAGGAAAATTTAAGAATGCTAAGTTTAATGAGCGTACTTTTTGTAGGTCTATTTGTACTGGCATCACCAGTTCATGCTCTTGAATGTGTTGGTGTAACAGTTGATGCTAATATTGTTAGAGTAGTTCATTCTGTAATTGTATTAATTCAAATTGTAGCGCCAATCTTACTTGTTATTTTTGGTATGTTAGATTTAGCAAAAGGTGTTATGGCACAAAAAGAAGATGAAATCAAGAAGGGTCAACAAACTTTTATAAAAAGATTGATTACTGCAGCGATTATTTTCTTCGTTATAGCGCTTGTTAGAATGTTAGTAAGTTTTGTAACCGGTGATGGTTCTGATAGCGAGATTATGACATGTATTGATGCATTCATCAATGGTGAAAATTCGTAACTAGCAGGAGGTTACTAATGGTAGAAAAATTAAAACAACTGGATAAGAAGGTTTATATCATGGGAGGTATTGTGTTAGGAATAATTGTTCTCCTAATCATTCTCTTGGTAGTTATAAAAATTTTATCTGGTCCAGGCAAAAATTATAGTAAATTAGAAAAAAAATTATCTTCTGCAGCAGAAAGTTATTTAAAAGCTAATCCAGATTCTGTTCCTGCTGATGGGGAAAGTATTGAATTAGATTCAGCAACTTTAATTTCTGCTGGAAAGTTAAAAGAATTAAAAAAATATGTAGATGATGAGTGCACAGGTCGTGTTTTAGTTAGAAATAACGGTGGACTAGCCCAGTATTTACCACACTTAGATTGTACAAATTATACCACACAGCATCTTTATGATAAGGTCATTGAAGATAATCTTGTTGTTGATTCTGAAAATCCATATGAAGGTGGACTATATGAAGTTAACGGAGAATACATTTTCAAAGGGAAAAATGTTAATAACTATGTTTCTTTTGGTACTCTTACATGGAGAATCATGAAAATCGATGAAAATGGCAACTTAAGACTTATTAAAACTAGTGCAGAAAAAGCGAAAAAGATATGGGATAATAAGTACAATTCAGATTTAGATAAAAATTATGGAATCAATGATTATGAAAATAGTTATCTTAGAGAGGTTCTAGACCAAAGTTACAAAGGAGTAACAGAAAAGAATCGTGCTCACATTATTCCACATGATGTTTGTGTAGGAAAAAGAGCAAAAAACAATATGACTCTTTCTTATGATATTGATTGTGCAAGTATCTTAGAAAAACAATATATTAGTGTTATTAATACTTTAGATTATCCAATGGCCAGTCTAGATGAAAATTGTAAAAAGGTAGGCGATGGTGCTTGTTCTAATTACAATTATCTAAATGGTACAATTAGTACTAGTTGGACAAGTATTGGTGTTAGTGATAACTCTTATGAAGTATATGATATCAGTGCTGGTTATGTAAGTACTTTAAGAGCAAGACAAACCGTAAGTTATAGTTGGGTTATCTATCTTAGCGGTCAAGAACTATATACAAAGGGTTCTGGAACTGCAGAAGATCCATATGTAATCCAATAGAGATTTATTGACAAACAAAAATAGGTATAGTATAATTATTATAATTAGAGGAGGAAGAAAATGTTACAAGTTTTAGCAAATATTGATACAAATTTAACTTACACTTGTGGAGACATTGGAATGAGTTTTAATGGGATGCTTCCATATGTTGTATCTATGATCGTTTTGATTATCAAGATCGTAGTACCAATTTTATTAATTATCTTTGGTATGTTAGATTTGGCAAAAGCAGTTATGGCCCAAAAAGAGGATGAGATTAAGAAAGGTCAACAAACTTTCATTAAAAGACTTATTGCTGCTGTTATTGTATTCTTTGTAATTACTATTGTTCAAATGATTATTAGTTTCGTATCAAATGATAATGATAGTATTGCAAGTTGCTTTAAATGCTTTGTTAACGGTGATGCTAGTGCATGTACACCAGATTCATCAACACAAGTTGGATTCTAGTATAAAAAAGATGCTCAACATCTTTTTTCTTTTATTAAAGAATGATAGAAAAACTATTTATTAAATAGTTTTTTTTTGGTATAATAACATAGAAGGAGTAGCTTCTATGGAATATATAGTAAAGATTTTAAGAACATTATTTTTCCACATAGATCGTGTTGTTTATGAAGGAATTGGAAGTGTTTATGATTTGTTGTTAAGAATAGCTAGAACAACTATTCTTAGTGACGATATGATCGGTGATTTTAGTGAGAGAATTTATGCCCTTATTGGGATTTTTATGCTATTTAAGATTAGCATATCTCTCATTACATATGTTTTAAACCCGGACGAGTTTGTTGACAAGGAAAAAGGATTCTCTTCTATCATAAAAAGAGTCGTTATTTCCCTCTTTTGCTTAGCTCTTGTTCCATACGGCTTTAAAGAACTATTTAGTTTGCAAACCATTTTATTAGAGGACAATACTTTGGCAGCTATATTTTTCGGCGATATTGATGATAGCGCCTATAAAATTGATACTGCGGGAGATAAAATAAAATTTATTTTGATGTATACATTCTTTCAACCAAACTATCAGGGACTCTATGAAAATGAAGGTAATACTAAACTAGCAAGTTGCGCAATTACTTATGAATTTGAAGAAGTCTCTGGCTCTAGTCAGGGTAGAGTCAAGAAAAATGACGATGGCGCTTTTATGCTAAATCAAGAATGTTTCGGAACTTATAATGCAGATAGTCATGAATATGTACCATCAACTCCAGATACAAGTGCGCTTAATAGTGATTCTGATTATGGATCATATTGGGATGATAAAGATCTTTACCAAACTTATGCACAGGGTGTTGCTAGACAGAATTTTTACTTAATGTTTAGACACAATATAGCAATGGCTGAAAGAGGGAAAGATAAAGGTCTATATCTAGTAGATTATATGGCACCACTTAGTACAGCCGTTGGAGTAGCTGTTCTTTGGGTTTTAATTTTATTCTGTATTGATGTTGCTGTTCGTAGCGTAAAATTATCATTCTATCAGTTAATCGCGCCAATTCCAATCTTATCTTATGTAGATCCTAAGAGTAAAGATGGAATGTTTACTAAATGGCTAAAACAAGTTGGAACAACTTTCTTAAGTCTATTTATGAGGTTAATTGCTTTATATTTAGCAATATACTTAATCTCTGAAGTTTCTGAATCAGGAATCAGAGATGTTATAACAGGAGAAAGAGTAACTGACTGGTGGGTACAAATCTTTGTTATCATCGGTGTGTTAATGTTTGCAAAACAATTACCAAAGATTCTTGAAGATACTTTAGGAATTAAGGGGACTGGTGATTTTACATTAAATCCATTAAAGAAGCTAGAATCTATTCCAGGTGGAAAAATGTTATCTGCTCCAGTTAAAGCAGTCGGAAATCTAGGAAAAGGTATTGCACGTGGAGCAACCTTAGGTGTTGGAGCAGCAGCTGGTGTAGGAATTGCAGGATTAGTAACTGGTCAAGGACTTCGTGGCGGCGCTATGGGAAAAGCTTTATTAGGTGCTGCTAGAGGAGAAAAATTTGGTAAAAACTTTGCAACTTCTTATGGAGCTGGACGAGCTAGAAAGAAAGAATTGGATCAGATGAAAGCAGATGGTGTTAGTGCAAGCCAAGTTAGAGGCGAGAAATTTTATAATGCTTTCCATGGTGAAACCAAAGCAGAACATGTACAACATGCAGTAGATACAGCAAAAGCAATTCAAAGTAGATATGAATCTTATGAAAAAACAGCAGTAGGTGTCGATTCTTATGCAAAATACGCAGATAAACAAGCTAAGGCAGCTGCGGCTAGAGGTGATTTTGAATGGCAAAGAACTTGGGAGGACATTCGTGATGACAGAATAAAAGAAATTCATACGAAAAATGGTGAAATTTCTACTTCTAAAAATGTAAGTGATTCATCATTCTTTGTAACGGATGCACATGGAACCGTTGATTATAGTCGTAGACTTGACAAAACTGGTGTAGAAGAAGGAACAACTCAGGTAAATGCAGCCTTGGCAAACTTAGCACATAGCATGACGCAACTTGCAACTCAGTTCAACGAACAATATTCAACAGTGGCTGGATATTCTAAAATTGATGGAACTAAGGATCCAAAGGGTATGAAAAATGAGGCTCTTGGTGCTCAACAATCTATTGAAACTAACTCTGCAAATACAACTATAAACGATGTTGCAAAATATACTGGCGGTTCTAAAAAATAATAAAAGGGGTGTGAAAAAATATGGGACAATATTTAATACCGGCTAACTCGAAAAAATCCATGCTAATATTAGGTGTATTTAATCAACTTGACTTATGGATATTTCTAGTTGGATTACTCATTTCGTTAGTATTACTATTAATACTTCCAGTGGACCAATTGCCGTATGCAATTACGGCAATTGCCCCTGGTGCATTTTGTGCATTCTTGGTAATGCCAATACCAAACTATCACAATGTGCGTACTTTTTTTAGAGTAGCATTTGTATTTTATACAACTAGACAACATTTTGTATGGAAAGGATGGTGCTTTAATAGTGGCGAAGACGGCGAGAAGCAAGTATACAGAAGCTGATGTTCCTGTAAAAAGCATTACGAATGGTACTATTTTACTAGATAATGGTCAAAAGGTTACTGGTGTTAAAATTATGCCTAGAAATATCTTTATCTTGGAACCAGCAACGCAGAATGCCATTATTACTAACTTAAAAACAGTATTCAATGTTATCGATTTTGAATTCTGGATTATTGTTGCTGATAGACCAGTAGATATTAATGTATATCTTTCTCAATTGCAATTACTATATAACACAACCACTGATCCTGCCCGTAGAAAGATTATTAACGAAGATATCAATAAAGCAAATATGTTTGCTGCTAATAATGTAGTTGATACAGAATACTTCTTAGTTTTTAAAGAGAAAGATAATGAACTTATCAATAAGAGAATTAGAAACTTAATTGGAAACTTTGCAAATGCTGGATTAACGGCATTCCAAACAACCAATGACGATTTAAGAATGATTTTAGACAACTTCTTAAATGGTGGTATGACAACAGAATTTGGGACGGTGTTATCATGATGGATGTTAGAAGCCAAATTGCTCCTAAAGGCTTGGAGTTTAAACCTGCTTCTTTTGTAATAAGTGATAAATATGCAACCATCTTAACGGTTATTGGATATCCTAAATATATTTATCCTGGATATTTATCATCTTTAACATCTATGTCAGGTATCAAATTAGTTATTAAAAATATCCCACTTCCTTTTAGCTCTATTCAAAAAATGTTAAACAAGGAAATTGCGGATTTAAAACAAAGATATCAAGATGAACATGATAGAACGATTCAAGAGCGTATTAGACAAGACTACGACTCTTTGGAACAATTCGTTTCTGAGTTAGCTGCTAGTCAAGCAAAAATCTATGATTTTCAAATGCATATTATGATTACAGCCAATTCTGAAGATGAATTAACGGTAAAAAAATTACAAGTAAGAAATTATTTGGAAGCAATGGAGATGAGAGCAATCCCACTTCGCTTCGAACAAGAAAAAGTATTAAAATCTATGTTAGCAATCTATCCTAAACAGGATATTGAAGATAGAATTGGAACTCCAATTCCAGCGCCAACGATTGCTGCTATGTATCCATTTATTTTTGATAGTATTAAGGACCCAGGACTTTCTACTTTATTAGGGGTAGACTTTTCTGGTGGAGTTATTTTGTTTAATCAATTCTTATATCAAATTAAGAAGGAGCACAATCGAAATAACGCTAATATGATTATCCTTGGTACTTCTGGTAGTGGTAAATCTACTGCTGCTAAACTATTACTTAGATCACATCTTCGTAATAACAATCAAATTGTTGTTATTGACCCTGAAGGGGAACTTGAAGATATGTGTAAACTCTATAGTGGAGACTTTATCAGTTTAGGTAAAGGTGGAGATTTCGGTATGATTAATCCCCTTGAAGTAGTTATGGATGCTGATGAAGAAGAGATTAAGCAAGGACTAGGATACACAACTTTAACGAGAACTTTACAATCTGTAAAAGCATTCTTGAAGTATTATGATCCAACAACAGAAGAAGATGTTACCAATATGTTTAGTGAGATTCTTCAGGAAACTTATCGAAGATTTAACATTAACTTTGAGACAGACTTTACAAAGTTGACATCTGAAGATTATCCAACTTTAAAAGATGTTTACGCAACGATTAAAGGAAAAATCTTATCTATGCCAGAAAGAACACAAGAAAGAGATGTTTTGGAAAGACTAGAGTTAAAGATTCGTCCACTTATCAAGGAATTAAGATATTACTTTGATGGACATACAACAATTCATTCTAATAGTGATTTCATTGTATTTAACATTAAGGAGTTAATGAATTCTGATACAAATATTAGAAATGCATTATTCTTCAATGTTCTTAAGTTTGCATGGAGTTTAACTCTAGATGCTTCTCATAATACGGTATTAATGGTTGATGAGGCACATGTATTGTTAAGTAATCAAAATGCCTTAGGTGCGGATTTCTTAGCGCAAATTCAAAGACGTGCTAGAAAATATAACACAGGAACCATTATTATTACACAACAACCAACCGATTTCTGTGATCCAGCCGTATTTGTTCAAGGAAAAGCAATTTTTGATAACGCTTCTTATTATTTAGCAATGGGATTAAAGAAGCAAGCAGCTGAAGATTTAGCTCGTTTAATTGATTTAAATGAAAGTGAAATTGACAGTATTAAGAGATATGGTCAAGGAGAAGCATTATTCATATGCGGTTCAAGACGCATGAGAATTAATATTGTTGTAACAGATGAAGAATTAGAGTCTTTCGGTAAAGGCGGAGGACTATAAAATTTTAGCGAGTAGGTGAATCTATGAATAATAAGCCAAATAACGGTGGCGGTGGAACCCCATCGTTATCACCTTCTGTGAAGGAAAGAGATTTAGAGAGTCAAGGGAAAAATTTGATGGAGGGAAAAGCTCGTGCTGTTACTCCTCCTCCTATTCCTAAAAGTAATCCAAGTAGTTCCAATGCATCTTTACCTAAGCAGGGTGGAATTCCTAGTCAAGAAAGGGTAGGTTCTAAGGAAGGTATTGGCAGTCAAGGAGGACTGCCACCCAGAGAAAGCATTAATAGTGGTGCTGGAACTCCAGCTGCACATAATGGACAAGGTGGGGGAGTTGCTGCAGGTGGAAAATCTAATCCACAAGCTCAGGCTTTAAAAAATAGAGTGGCTTCTGCTGCTCTTCAGGCGGCAGGAGTACCTAAGGCTGTTAGTGATATGGCTGTCAATTCAAAACTTGGTAAAAAAGCTATGACGGCGATGCAAGACCCTGCTAAAGCGGCTCTTAATGGTGTAAAAAATGTAGGAAAAAGTGAAGCTGAAAAGGATGCTGCTGAAAAAGAAGAGGAAGAAAAAGAAAAGGAAAAAACAACAGGCGGAGTTACTTTGAGGGTACCTCTTTCCGTAAAACTTACTATTTTCTTAGGAATTTTACCTTCTTTTTGCTTTATTATCATTTTTATGATGATTATTGTTTCTTATGTAGCCGATGAAAAAGCATTTAATATTTTCATGGGTAAAATTGTAGGAGATAAAGATGCTAGCGATATATATGATTTCAAAGAAGAAATGGGTATGGGTGGTACTCTAGACGATATTGGTATGGGTACTGGTGGAATTACTTTTGATGAATTCTTAAATAGATATCAAAATTTAGGAAATATTTATGAATATTTTGATTGTGAATCTAAAGAAGAATGCTTAGAGAGAGACGAAGTAAAATTTTATATCAAAGTCAATGATATTATGCTTCGTTACTATCATAAATATAATGGTATTAATTTAGACTGGGAGTTGTTAATGTCAACCGTATTAAGTCTAGACATTGATGTGAAAGAAATGTTTAAAGAACTATGGCATTCTTATAACTATGATGATGTTGAAAATTATGAAATCTTAATGGATTTAGATTGGGATTATGATTATAAAAAAATTCCTGGGTATGATTATTTAAGCCCTAGCGATTATCGCTATGATTTACAGATACTCGCGAAAAATATGGTTACGAAAACGACTACTCAGACTTGTACAAAATTAGTAAGAAATGAAGATGGTTCTACTTCTACCGTAGTAACGAAAACAAGAACAGATACAGATATCGAAGATATGTATCTTCAACCAGGACAACCATATTATTTAAAATGCGATGCTGGAGAAACTTATCATATTTCTAGTAATTACCGGTTAGATATGGATAAATATGATGAATTTTTATCTGAATACTTAGAGAAAAAATTATATTTGCCTGAAACGGCAGATGATAGTTATATTCCAGATGAAAATGGTCAAATCACAATTGATCATGTAACAGGAGATAGTTTATCTGCTAAAATGGTTAATTTAGCCCTTGCTCAACAAGGAATAGAGGGTAGTTATGAACACAACGGTGATAATAATGTCATTTATAATACTTGGTATTATGGAAGAGAAGTTAGTGGATCAGCTTATCCTTGGTGTGCAGCTTTCGTATCTTGGGTAGTAGCGCATACCGAACATGATGGTACTCAGTTATTAAGTATTTTAAATCATAAATCTGCATCTGTGCAGAATTGGGCCAGTTATTTTCAAAATACTTCTACATTACAGCTTAAAAATTCTTCCTATTTAGGAGGTAATTACACACCAAAACAAGGAGATATGATTTTCTTCTCTTGGAAAGGTGATAATGGTTGTAGTAATACTGGAATCAGCACCATGGATCATATTGGTATTGTCGTTGAAGTACAAGGAAATAATGTTATTACTATCGAAGGAAATACTGCCAATAAGGTAGCAACCAGAACTTATGCGTTAGATAGTTGTGAAATTACAGCCTATGGGGTTTGGTACTAAGAGGTGCTTATGAAAAAAATAATTGGACTATTTGTATTAACCCTTTTTATTAGTGGGTGTAGTAGTGAATATAATGTAAAAATTACTTCTGATAAGATAGAGGAAAATATCAACATTGTTGTGGATAAAAGTTTAATAGGAGAAGATGCGGGAAATCCAAATGACCCTGTCAATCCAACAGAATCAGACGATCAAATTACCCCATTTATCAAAGGAGATCAATATCCATTTTCTAATAATACTTCTCAAAAATATGAAAAAGTGGTTACTGAAGATAAAGATAATTATTATATTCAATTAAATTATTCTTTTCTTCCATCTCAATATGGAAACTCAACTGCACTTTCTAGTTGCTTTGAAAAACATGAATTTGTAGAAAATGAGAAGTATTATGAAATCAAATTGGGAGGAGCTTTTTACTGTTTATATTCTGATGCTTTAACCATTAATTTAAATACTCCAAATATTGTTAAAGAAAACAATGCAGAACAAGTGAATGGCGATACCTACACTTGGACAATCAATAATCAAAATGTTCGAAATACAGATATTTCTATTAAAATTATGAAGACAACCAAATGGCAACAATATCTTATTTATGGAATTATGATTGGTGTTATAGTAATTGTTGTGATTGGTGCTCTTGTTTTAGCGAATATATTTGCGAATAAAGAATCTCGTAATAAAATCTAGGAGGTGCTATATGAAAAAGAGAATGAAAAAAATTTTTATAGCCAATTTAGTGATATGTCTTTGTCTATTTCATATAGCAAATGTTTTTTCCTATGAATACATAGATTCAAAGAATAAAACACCAGTGGAGCAAAAGAAAAAAGAAATTTATCAAATGCAGCAGATGTATCAGTTCCTTTTAGGGGAAGACGAGTCTAACTACATTATGAATTATAGTGGAGCATGTAGTACGGTTACTGTCGAAGGTAGTGGTACATATACACTAGATCAGTATATTGCTGGAGTTGTTAAGGCGGAGGTAGGATCTGAATCTGATAAGCCAGAACTTTTAAAAGCACAGGCAATTGCCGCTAGATCTTTTGTTATTGCTAGTATGGGAGAAGATACTTTGACCTGTACCGTTCCTAATGGTCAAAGTTTCCAAGCATTCTCTGAAGTAAGTGATGGAAACTCAGCAGATGCTCCTTACATTAAAGCCGCTCAAGAAACTTCTGGAATGGTTATTATGAAAGATGGAAAAGTAGCGCTTACGCAATACTTATCTTATCCAAATAGTAAATTCTGTTATGAAGTGGATGGAAAGTGGCATATTAATTTTCAAAAATTTGGAAGTGATTCAAGCACTGCTTGGGAATGGGTTGGACCTTCTAAAGCAGAAGTATTAGCTGCTAATAACTGGGCTCCTCAGTCAGGAGCACCTTCTACTACTCACCATTTTGGAATGAGTCAAATTGTAGCTGGATGGATGGCAGCAAATGGCAAAACATATCAAGAAATTCTAGAGACTTTCTATGGGGAAAGTATTGGTATGTTAAGCGACGGTAATTACACTGGAGAATTAGAGTTTGTAGATTCTGATTTCGGTCAAATTACTTATTGGAACCAAGGAGATTTTGGTAATTATTACTATTCTTCTGATGTATCTACTCCTCAGTATAAAGGTTCTAGTGGAAAGTGGGCAACAATTGCTAGTCACGGTTGTGGTCCATCTTCTATGGCTATTATTTTATCTAGTTTTACGGGACAACAAATCTCTCCAATTACGACGACACAACAAGTGTGTAAATTAGGAGGATGTACAAGTGGCGGTAGTACTTATGGTTCTCTTGCCCAACTTGCTAAACAATATGGATACAAAGCAGAATTTGTTGGCAAAGATGGTAATCTTTCTAAGGTAACCAATGCCCTTGCTAGTGGAAATTCTTTAGTAGTAGCGCTTATGGGACCTGGAGTATTTACGAGTGGTGGTCACTATATTGTTCTTACAGGAACAAGATCTGATGGAATGGTATCTGTTGCTGATCCTGCAAGTAGAAAAAGAACACAACAAAAATGGTTTTCATTTAATTTAGTTGTTTCACAAGCAAAAGGTAGCGGATTCTTAATTGTTACTAAATAGGAGGAATTTATGAGAAAAAAGTTAATCTTATTACTTTTATTGGTAATGTTATGTTGTGGATGTGAGGCAAATTATACTTTAAAAATCAATGATGATTTAACGGTAGTGGAAACTATTAGCGCTACGGAAGGCCCTGAATTCTTTAGTGAATATCCAAAGTCTTCTGTACAATGGGTAGTTGGTTCTGTTTTTATAGAACCAAACCTAGAGTATATTAATAAAATAGGGTACGATATTAATTACATTACTTCCAAAGAAGAGGGAGGAGCTAAACTTATTGGAAAATATAGTAGTTTAGACGAATATAAAGAGAAATCTGAATTTCCTAATCAAATAGATGGGGAATGGAATTATACGAAAGATGGAGATCTTATTACCCTTTCTTTAAAAGGAAGATTTTCCGCTGATGAGCAAGATCAAGATGGAAGATATAAAATAGATAATGGAACTATCAGTATTACGGTTCCCTTTACCGTAACCAATCAAAACGCTGATAGCGTAAATAAAGAAACAAATACCTATACTTGGCATTTTGATAATGAAAAGGAGAAAGAGTTAACGATTACTTTTGACTCTTCTAGTTTAAAGAAAGATGAATTTCCATATATCGTAATTGCTATTGTAGTTGTTTTAGTTATCATTATTTTCTATGGAATAATGATAGCAATTGATAAAAATAAGCGTAGAAATAAATTAGATTAATAGAGAGTAGGTGATACCTTGAAATTAAAATTTCGTGCTGAGACAAAGGATGTAGTTATCTTTTGCATCTTTTCTGCAGTTCTTTTCTTTCTTATTTGCTTAGCTGTATCGAATGTAGGAATTTTTATTGCGGAAAATGAATTTGTTGGTTTCAATATCATTCCTGCTTTAACAAGATATTTACCATTTACCTTGATGCTTTTTATTATTTCTATTATAGCTATGTTCTTAAGTGTTCAGTCTTGGTTTATTGAAAGAGAAGAAGGTATTGGTATTCAAATTGGTGCCAAAAAGGAAAAAAATTATTCTAGATGGGCCAAAGATAAAGAAATTCAAAATGGACTAGATGTAGTAGCCGTTGATCCTCTAGCGCCTAAGACTGATGCTGCTGGTATACCATTAATTATGACACCTAAAAAAGTTTGGGTAGATAATGGTGGATATCACAACCTAGTTATCGGTTCTACTGGTGCTGGTAAAACACAGACTACTGTACTTCCTATGGTAAATTTACTTGCAAAACATGATGAGTCTATGATTATTACAGACCCTAAAGGTGAAATTTATGAATTAACTTCTAACTATTTAAAAAGTTTAGGATACAATATCGTTCTTTTGAACTTCCGTGATCCTCAGCAAGGAAATAGTTGGAATCCAATGTATTTACCATATTCTTTATATAAACAGCATAAAATTGATAAATCTATCGAGTTATTGGAAGACTTAGCAGCCAATATCTTAAAGGACCCTTCTGCGAAGGGACAAGACCCATTCTGGGAAAATACATCAGCAGATTACTTTTCAGGATTGTCTTTTGCGCTTTTTGAAGATGGTGATGAGTCTCAAATTAACTTAAATAGTATTAACTTAATGACGACAGTAGGAGAAGAGAAACTAGCTAATACTACCTATATTAAAGAGTATTTTAGTTTTAAAGATCCTGCTAGTACAGCTTATATTAAAGCATCATCAACATTGATGGCACCAAATGAAACAAAAGGATCTATCCTTTCTGTATTTAAACAGAGAGTTCAATTATTCGCATCTCGTACCAATTTATCTGAGATGCTTGCCAATAATGACTTTGATATGCGAGATATTGGTCGAAAAAAGACGGCTGTATTTATCGTTATTCAAGATGAAAAAACAACTTATCATACATTAGTTACGATTTTCTTGAAGCAATGCTATGAAACACTTATTTCTGTAGCGCAAGAAAGTGGAGGAAAACTTCCTCATAGAACTAATTTTATTCTAGATGAGTTTGCTAACATGCCACCATTAAAAGATGTTACTACGATGGTTACAGCGGCTCGTTCTAGAAATATTCGTTTTACGTTTATTATCCAGAACTTCTCTCAATTATATGAAGTATATGGAAAAGAAAATGGTGAAACAATTAAAGGTAACTGTGGTAACATCGTTTACTTAATTAGTACAGAGTTAAGTGCTTTGGAAGAGATTAGTAAAATGTGTGGAGAAGTAAAATCAAAAGAAAAAGAAAAGACTTCCTCTACGCCACTGGTTACTGTCAGTGATTTACAAAGAATGGAACAATGGCAAACAATTATCCTTCGTATTCGAACGATGCCATTTAAGACTAAATTAACTCCTAACTTTAAGATGGATTGGGGACATAATTTCCCTAAAGCAGATTATCCACAAAGAGAGGAAATTCCTGTTCAAATCTTTGATTTAAAGGGATTTGTAGAGAAGAAAAGAGAAGAGAAAATTAATAATTTATTAGGAAATTCCGGAACTCCTGGAGGAGGAGTTCCAACTCCAATTCCAACTCCTGGAATGCCAACTTCTCAGTTCCCACCTACGCCATTTGGAGCAGGAACACCAAGCAACCCTTTCTCTTCTAGACCATTCCCACCAAAGGCTGGCATGACGAATGCTGCGGAAAAGAAACCTGCTGGTGGAGGAATTAATGTAGAAGACTTAGTTAAGAGAATAGATGCGAAAATTGCTGAATTAGAAGAAGAAGAAAAGAGAGAAAAAGAGGCACAAGGTGGTGGAATTCCAAATCCAGAGATACCAAATCCAGAGATACCAAATCCAGAGATACCAAATCCGGAAATTTCAACACCTATGGAAACACAGCCACAAATGCCTGTTTCTTCTCCTGTCACGCCAACTAGAGAGCCAGAAAAACCTAAAGAGACAACTGCTCCAAAAGTTAGCGATGATGAATTCTTTGATGATTTCTTTGGAGATGATTAAAAGACCTTTCTTATGGAAGGTTTTTTTCATGAATGAAAGATTTGTGTGATATAATAAAAGTAGTATTAATAAGAGAGGGATGCTATGCAATTTCATATGGATTCTGATAATTTCAAAAATGCTAAAATGAAAGTAGTAACAGGAAGTGAATCTTCCTCCCTATCAAACAATACTCTTTCTAATGTATCAACGACTGAAGTTTATGAAGAGTATGAGGAAGAAGAAAAACCTAAAGGATTTTTTTCTGGTTTGGTTTATGAACATTTTGGCGAAGAAATAGAAGAGGCAATTCAAATGATTCAAGAATTAGCGCCTCAAATTGGATTAAACACGGATCATTTAACAGATCAATTAATTTATGATCACATTATCTTTTTCGGTTCTTTAGCGCTTCAACTAAAAGGATTGGATGTCGAAAATCCAGACGAAGAGAAATTAGCGATTATTCTTTTTGATTTCCTTGCAAATTCAGGTATTTCTTATGAAGAACTAGAAGCAAATTTTACGAATATTACAGAAGTCATTCAAGAATATTTATCTCCTTTAGCAGAAAAAACTGGTTTAGAGATGAACTTAGATAGAGATCATATTAAAAATCTTTATGATGCATTTTCTAAGAAGGAAGAGAAGAGGGGAGAAGCAGTTACAGAAGCTATTTTAGATATTTGTCCTGACTTAGCAGATAGCATTTCTGCCAAACTTAGAGAAAATAATATTTATGTAACTTCTGACTTAATAAAAAAATCTTTACCACCAATTTTTAAAGATGCTTCCTCTTCTATTACTGAAATTAAAAATATTATAGGATTATTTCAAGGAAATATTTTAGATATGTTGAAAGCGATAGGAAAACTAACTGACTTTTTAGACCTAGGAATAACAGATGTTGGGGTTACGATAGGTGGAACCTTGATGCTTTTTGGAGGAGATTTACTAGACGATACTTGGACGAGTATACAAGCATGGGGAAATAAAACCATAAATGATGTTAAAAATTTTGGTGCAGAAGTTTTAGACTGGGGCGAGCAAGCTATTCAGGATGTTAAAGAATGGGGAGAACAGGCTATTCAAGATGTCAAAGACTGGGGCGAGCAAGCCATTGAAGATGTTAAGGATTGGGGAGAGCAGACTATAGAAGATGTCACAGTTTGGGGAGTGGAAGCTTGGGAAGATGTAGAAGACTTTTTTTCTGATGCCGGAGACTTTCTTTGCTTTTGGAATTAAGAGGAGGAAAATATAAATGAAAGAAAAATATTTACCATTAGGAACGATAGTATTGCTTAAAGGCGCAAATAAAAGATTAATGATAACAGGATTTGAAATTGTGAAGTCAAAAGATAAAAAAAGATATGATTATTGTGGATGTTCTTTTCCTGAAGGTCTGATTGATAGTAAAAGCATGTTTGCCTTTAACCATGATCAAATTGAAAAAATTTATTATATGGGATATCAAGATGAAGAACAGAAAAAATTTGAAGAATATATTAAAAATAAAGCAAAAAAAGTACAAGAATAGGAGGATAATATGGAATATATTATTATTGGACTACTATGTGTCATTCTCATTCTTTTAGTCATTTTACTGGTGAGACCAAATCATGATGATTCAACCTTGGAACGAATTAGTAAAATGGAAACAGAAATGATTAAGGAAATTGGAGATTTTAAAACGGATTTTACTAGAGATATTAGAGATGATTTTGAAAAGACTAACGATAGAATCGATCATCGTTTACAATTAATTAGTGAAAGAGTAAATGAACGATTAGATGAAAACTTTGAAAAGACCAATAAAACATTTACTTCTGTGTTAGAGAGACTTTCTAAAATTGATGAAGCACAAAAGAAAATTGATAATTTATCTACAGATATTGTTTCTCTTCAAGGAATATTAACAGATAAGAAAACAAGAGGAATTTTTGGAGAAGTAAATCTAGAACATATTATGAGTAATGTATTTGGCGCTAATAATACGAAGATTTTTGAGATGCAACATTCTTTTGAAAATGGAACGATTGCCGATTGCGTTTTATTTGCGCCAGAACCATTAGGAGTAATCGCTATTGATTCCAAATTCCCATTAGAAAATTACCAAGCAATGGTAAATAAAAAAAATAGTACTGATGTGAGAGCAAATGCTGAAAAATTGTTTAAATCAGATATGAAGAAGCATATTGATGCCATTAGTAGTAAGTATATTATTCCAGGAGTAACGAGTGATCAAGCTATTTTATTTTTACCAGCAGAGGCTATCTTTGCAGAAGTAAATGCTTACCACACAGAATTGTTAGAATACGCTTACAAGAAAAGGGTATGGATTACTTCTCCTACAACATTAATTAGTACTTTAACAACGATTCAAATCATTATGAAAAATATCGAAAGAGATAAGTATGCACAAGTGATTCATAAAGAATTACAATTATTAGATAGTGAGTTTTCCAGATATCGGGAAAGATGGGATAAACTTTATCGTAGTATTGAAACTGTTAGTAAGGATGTTAAAGATATTCATACCACAACGGATAAAATTACCAAAAGATTTAATAGTATTAATCAAGTAGAAATGGGGAAAACGATAGATGAAGAAAATACTCTCGATTCTTAATTATATAATGATTGGAATTGCTTTTTTTGGTAGTTTTTATTATGTAATAACAAGGGATAGAGAGATTGGTTTAATTTTAAAAGATGCTTCTATTCTATTTACGATAACCGCTCCTTATTGGATAGAAAAATTATTTCATAAAAAGATTTCAATCGTTATCAAGTTTGTTTGTGTATTATTTGTTTTTAGCGCACATTTCTTAGGAACAGCAGTAGAGCTTTATAACCATATTTCATATTTTGATAAAGTTATTCATACCATTTCTGGAGCATTAACAGCACTATTTGCGATGCTTCTTTTAAATGTTATGGGGATGTATCATAAGAAGAATCTTTTCTTTAATATTCTATTTATGCTTTCCTTGACTCTTTTAGTAGCTGGTGGTTGGGAAATGTTTGAGTATGTAGCAAATATCTTTTTTGGTGGAGATGCCCAAAGAGTAGCTTTAACGGGAGTAAATGATACCATGCAGGATATTATTGTTGCAACTTTAGGTTCTATTGTGATTTGTATTTGTTATGTTTTAGAGGAGAAGAAAGATAGAGATTGGTTAGTAAAAGGATTTATGAATGGAATAAAATAGTGGAAATTTAATTCTTATTTTGCTATAATAAAGTTGTAATAATACACGAGGAGGAAAGTATGGAAATAATTAAGGAAAATAAGAAGATGATTATTTTTTTAGTAGTAATCCTTATATTGATTATAGGAATACTAGTGCTTAGTTTATTTGAAAAATCTGATAGTAGTAATTTGATGGTAAATTGTAGTAGAACTGTTCATTCAAAAACATCAGAAATTACACAGAGTATAGAAATATATGATTATATTTCTTATAAAACGATGATTCTAAAAATTGTTGTAGGAATAGATCAAGATGTAAATCAGAATATGTTAGAAAATTATCTAGCGATTATTGAATTTCAAACAAAACAAAAAATACAGTCAGCGGCTGGCGGAGAAATTCCTAAAGATGTGGTAGTTAGTTCAAAAATTGAAGGAAACAAGGCTATTATTTCTATTGAAAACAAACTTACCGAAGAGAATGCGGTAGAGATGTACCAATTATATGATACGAATTTTTATGAGATGACAAAAGAAGAGATGAAAAATTATTTTATTGAGGATGGTTTAACATGCGAAAGTTAGTTGAAAAAAGTTTATTTTTCTTATTAGCATTTGTAATATGCTTTGAAACAGTTTTAGCAGCACCAGTTTCTTGTGAATATCCACAATTAGATATGACTTTAACATATTATGATGGTCAAGATAAGCCATCAATCAGTTATTCTAATTGGGCACAGTCTGATTGGTATGTTAATTTATTAGCTGTAAAACTTGGACAGCATAAATATGCCGAAGATGAAGTTCGTATTGATCAAAACTTATACAGACAATTCCAAGGAGATACTTGTCCTGATAAAATGTATGTTTGTGAATATACAGAGTGGAGTGCTCAATTACCAAGCTTACTTAGTTTAGGACAAGATATCGCCGGTGTTTTAGCGCTTATTCCGGCTCTTTTTGGGGCTGATACACTTGGATTTTCTGATGAAATGCTAGAAGAAGGTTGGTCTCTTTTTACACTAGGAAAATCTGAATTATATGTTATGAATTATGAATCTTATGAAAACCATGAATATCGTATCTACGAAGGTGGTCTTGTATCAGATGATTTAGATATGGCTTATATGGAAGGATATGAAGGCTGTAATGGTGATGGCGGAGGACTTTGGTGGCTGCTAGGAGGAGTTTGTGGTATTCTGTGGTCTGCTATCGATGGAGTTATTGGAGAAACAATAATTGGTGATGGAATCGATGTTCTATTTTATAAAAATTTTACTTGTAAAAAAGCGAATTATCAAGGGGAAAATTCTACTGTAGATGTTAACTGCTCTTTTTTGACAACAAAAACCCATGAGTATCAAACTTATGTGAGTGAGTATAGCAGTTGCGGAGATGATTCTTGTAGAGCAAATGCGGTTAGTAAGTTAAATAGAAAACAATCAGAACTTGAAGCTTTGTGCAAAAAAGTTCTTCGAAATTACGAATATAATGAAACTCAAACTGAATGTATTAATAATTGCATTTCTTTGCGTAAGACATTAAATAAATATAAAGAAGGAACCGATTTGCATATGGATTTTGAAGATACAGATTCAAATAGTTGCCGATTCTCCGATAGAATGGCAGCATGGTTAATGCGAATTGTATCTTGGGTAAGATATATTGTACCTGCTATTATTATCATTTTAACGATTTTAGATTTTATTAAGGCAATTGCTGCTGATAGTGAAGATGAGATTAAAAAGGTCAGTGGTAGATTTGTAAAACGACTAATTGTCGCAGTCATTATTTTCTTACTTCCACTTATTCTAGAATTTTTACTTGGAATATTTGATATATCAACCAATAATTATTGCTTAAAATAGATAGACATCTCTATCTATTTTTTTTAAATATGATATAATTATGTTAGGTGATGTTATGAAACAAACTCGGATTTATCTGCTTTTTATTTGCTTTTGCCTCTTTTTTGGGGGGAAAAATGTATTGGCAAAAGAGGTTTCAAAAACTTGTAAGTATACTTATGTAAATGAATTGACAGAAAATGGTAATACGGATACAGTTGCTGCTAACCGAGGAGGAACTATCACTTTAAGTGTATATACAGATGGTTCCCAAGATGGGCAAGGAAAAAGTAATGGTACTTTTTTAGCTGAAAATTTTGGTGGGCATGAAGAAATTTTAAACTGGGGAAAATCAGATAATGATGCTCCTGATATCAAAGGAACTTCTTGCCCAGATTATATTGGTGTTATTGTTCAAGGCCTTGGAGATCGTAAGTGGTATGGATTTACCTCTAGTGGTTTATCTAGTTATGGACCTAAAGTTGCTTCTCATGATAACAGTAATTCTATGGCAGTTTTAAAAAATGATAGTTTGGAAGATCCAACATATACTTGCTATTATCCTGATGAAAATAATTCTTATTATAGTATTACAGTTGATACTAATCAAAAGACTTTGACAGCCAAGTCTACTTTAGCAAGTTTAAATATTTTTTACTCAGTAAGTGATCAATTACAAGAGAGTTGGTTCTCTGAGGAACGAGGAACAGATAAGTGCTTACCTACTGTTGCTTGTTCGACAGATTCATTAACTATTAGTTATTCTTATATTTTTAATGACTCTATGGAAGCAGCTGCTGCCGGATATAAAAATTGTGAATTACAAAAATGCTCTGGTGATGATTGTGATGAAACGAAAGAGTATTCATGCATTACATATACGAAGTATTTAAATGATATAGATTCTTTATATTCACAAATAAAAAGCGCAACTGGAGATACAGCTAATTTGTATAAACAAGTTCATGATAAAGAAGAAACATTGGCAACCTTATGTCAAAGTGTCATGGCTAATTATACTTATGCAGAAAACTGTGTAAAAGCTTGTTTACAAATGGAAAAAGATATAAATTCTAGAAAAGAAAAATATGGAATTGATGTAATCACGAATCCTACTAATAGTTGCAGCATTTCTGTAAGATTAGCAACATGGTTAATGAGAATTATATCTTGGGTAAGATATATCGTACCTGCTATTATTATTATCTTAACAATTCTAGATTTTATTAAAGCTATTGCTGCCGATAGTGAAGATGAAATGAAAAAAGCCAGTGGAAAGTTTGTAAAACGACTAATTGTTGCAGTCATTATTTTCTTACTTCCACTTATTCTAGAATTCTTACTTGGAATATTTGATATATCAACCAATAATTATTGTTTAAAATAGATAGGAAACCCTATCTATTTTTTTCTGTTTTATAGTATAATAGAATTGGTGAATAGTATGGAAGAGAAGATATTAGAAATTTTAAATCGAGAAAGACGAGCACTCGGTGTTCATGAAATAGAAACATTGATGAAACTAGGAACAGCAGAAGATTTAAAGGAACTATTAAAGGCCTTAAATACTTTAGAACAAGATACAAAAATATATCGTACTAAAAAGGGTAGTTACATGCTATTTGAAGATAGTAATTCTAGAGTTGGAATTCTTTCTGTCACCTCTAAAGGGACTGGCTATGTGATGATGGATAATGGAGAAGAGATAAAAGTCTATGAGGAGCACTTGAATGGAGCGGTTCATAAAGACAAAGTTATCGTCAATATTATCGATAAAAATAGTGAGCCTATGGAGGGAGAAGTCGTTCGGATTGTCGAACGTGGTGTAAAGCAGATTGTAGGTACTGTTTTCTATAAACATGGTAAGATATTCGTAAAACCAGATGACCAAAAAATTCAACGAAGTGTCAGAATTGATGTCAATTATCATAAGAATTTAGTAGACGGACATAAAGTTGTTGTCAAACTTTTATCTCCTACCAAAGAATTAGATTATCGTGGAGAAATTATAAAAGTGATTGGACACATCAATGACCCTGGAGTAGATATTTTATCAATTATGGCAAAGTATGGTATCAATGATGTCTTTAGCGATGAAGTAATGGAAGAAGTAAGTCATCTTCCAGATAAAGTAACGGAAGAAGAAATTCAAAAAAGAGTGAAAGATCCAAAACAAGATTTAAGAGATGAAGTTATTTTTACCATTGATGGAAATGACACGAAGGATATTGATGATGCTATTTCAATCCATAAACTAGAGAATGGAAACTATCTATTAGGAGTTCATATTGCCGATGTTAGTTACTATGTTAAAGAAGATGGAGAATTAGATAAAGAAGCTGCTTCGCGAGGAACTAGTGTTTATTTAGCAGATCGTGTAACCCCAATGCTACCTCACGAATTATCGAATGGAATCTGTTCTTTAAATCCTGGTGTAGATAGATTTGCTATCTCTTGTTTTATGGAGATAGATTCTACAGGAAATGTTGTGAAATATGACATTTTTGATAGTGTTATTCGTTCTCGTATTCAAATGACTTATGATAAAGTAAATCAAATCTTAGAAAAGAATGAAATACCAGAAGGATATGAAGATTATGTATCTCATCTAAAAATGATGCAGGAATTAGCAACTATCTTAAGAAAACATAAAGAAGAAAAAGGATATATTGATTTTGAGATAGAAGAAGCTAAAATCATTGTTAATGAAAAGGGAGAAGCCATTGATGTTCAACTTAGAAATCGTGGGGTTGGAGAAAAATTGATTGAGGACTTCATGATTATTGCCAACGAAACCGTGGCTAGTCACTTCTATTATATGGATTATCCTTTAATATATCGTGTCCATGGTGAACCTAGCGAAGAGAAGATGACAGAATTCCTTCACCTAGTGAGTGTGTTAGGATATCAAATTCATGCGAATACAAAGAAAATAACGCCAAAAGTAGTTCAAGAAATCTTAAATGAATTAAAGGATAAAAAAGAATATTATATTTTATCTAGTCAAATGTTAAGAAGTATGCAGAAGGCAGTCTATGATACGAAAAATATTGGTCACTTTGGACTAGCTAGTAAAATCTATTGTCATTTTACTTCGCCAATTCGAAGATATCCAGACTTAACCGTTCATCGTTCTATTCGCAAATGTCTTTTAAACCCTGATGTAGATATGAGTGTTATCAAGTCTTGGGAAGCGAAACTTCCTTATTATGCAGAACATTCTTCTGAAACAGAAAGAGCATCTGTGGATTGCGAAAGAGAAGTCGACGATATGAAAATGGCAGAATACATGTTATCTCATATTGGGGAAGAATTCCATGGTATTATTACGAGTGTTATGAGTTTTGGATTCTTTGTTCAACTTCCTAATATGATTGAAGGACTTGTTAGAATTGAAGATTTAAAAGATGATTACTATACTTACGATGAAAGTACTTTCTCTTTATCAGGAAAGAAAAATAAACGAGGATATCGTTTAGGGGATGAAATAGATGTGGTTGTAAAGACAGCCTCTAAAGAAGCTCATACGATTGACTTTATAACGAAAAAGGATGCTATCAATGAAGAAAAGAAAACTGCGTAAAAAAAGAATTTTTATAACGGTACTTTTTCTTCTTGGATTAGGAATTCTTTGCTTTTCCTTTTTTCATAATACTTTCTCTTTTCGGGCGAAAGTAGAGGAATATGCTAACAATGAGGAAGAAGAATTAGTTCCAACTCAAAAAGAGAAAAGAATGTCTTTGGCGATGGTAGGAGATGCTTTAATTCATGAAGTTGTCTATCGAGATGCATATCAGAATGGGAAATATGATTTTACGAATATGTTTACCGAAATAAAGCCACTTCTTACTTCTTATGATTTAAAATATTATAATCAAGAAACGATTATTGGTGGAGGAACGCCTAGTACTTATCCTAGATTCAATACACCAGAAGCCTTCGCCAATAATTTAACAACTATGGGTTTTAATGTCGTTAGTTTAGCGAATAATCATACCTTAGATAAAGGAGAATCTGGTATTTTACATTCTGTTTCTTATTGGAAGAAAAAAGAAGGAGTAGTTACGGCTGGAAGCTATTCTTCTTGGGAAGATAGGAATAGCGCACCGATTTATAGTAAAAATGGAATCTCCTATGCTTTTTTATCTTATACTGTAGCAACGAATGGGTTAAAAGCTCCTTCAGGAAAGGAATATTTAGTAAATGTCTATTCCAAAGAACAAGCAAAAAAAGATGTAGAAGCAGTGAAAAAGAAGGGTGCGGAAGTCATTATGGTAGCGATGCACTGGGGAGATGAGTATACACATACTCCTAATGCGAAACAAAAAGAAATTGCTTCCTATTTATCTAGTTTAGGAGTAAATCTAATTATAGGAGCACATCCACATGTGATTCAGCCAATTTCTTATGTAGGAGATACTTTAGTCATTTATTCTTTAGGAAATTTTATTTCTGGTCATGAAGTTCCAACACTAGATAAGACAATTGGTCTTTTCGTTGGATTAGATATTGTCGTTGGGGAAGATGGGAAAGTTCGCTTTGAAAATATCGATAAGCAACTTCTTTATACCTATTGTACTTCTTCTAGAAAGAATTTTAAGGTTTATCCATTTTCAAAATTGACAGATAAAATTTTAAAGAATTATGAAAGTATAGAAAAAGATTATTTAAAAATCTTAGACAAGAAAGTGTAAGGGTAGAAAAGTATGAAAAGAGTAGTAAGAAAAAAAGAAAAACCGTTAAGTGACGAGGAACTGCTTTTAGAAGATCAACCAAGGTCTAAAGATAAGAAAAAAGAGAAGACTTTGGAGAAAAAGCAGTCTTCTAAACCAGAGAAAGAGAAGGTATTAGAGAAAGAAAAATCTTCTAAAAAGGAGAAAGAAGAGATTTTCAAGGAGGAAAAGCCTTCTAAAAAGAAGAAAAAGAAATCTTTCCCTTGGGGATATGCCTTTTGTTGGGTCGTTCTTTTAAGTATTTTGTCATTTGGAGTTTATTTAATTCTTTCTAATCCTACGATTTCTAAGGAAGAAAAACCACAGGTAGAAGAGAAAGAAGAACCGAAAGTAGAGGAAGAGTCAAAAGAAAGAAGAATGTCTTTAGTTATGGTAGGGGATGCCTTAATTCATGGCGCTGTTTATTATGACGCTAAAAAATCGAATGGAACTTATGATTTTACGAAGATGTTTACTTCTATCCAAAAGATGATTAAGCCTTATGATTTAAAATACTATAATCAAGAAAGTATTATTGGGGGAGGAGTTCCTCAACATTATCCTAGATTAAATTCTCCAGACGAAATTGGAAAAAATTTAGTATCGGCAGGATTTAATCTTGTCAGTTTAGCGAACAACCATGCTCTTGATCAAAATGAATCGGGAATTCTTTATTCTAATGCTTTTTGGAAAAAACAAAAAAATGTCATTACAGCAGGAACCTATTCTTCTTGGGAAGAGAGAAATGCACTACCTGTCTATGAACAAAATGGAATTACCTATGCATTTTTATCTTATACGATGAAGACGAATGGACTTACGATGCCAAGTGGAAAAGAATATTTAGTAAATGTCTATTCAAAAGAACAAGTAAAAAAAGATATTGAAGCAGTGAAAGAAAAAGGGGCTGAAGTCATTATTGTGTGTATGCACTGGGGTGAAGAATATACTCATGTTCCTACCAAACTTCAAAAAGAAGATGCTACTTATCTATCTAGTTTGGGAGTTAATCTCATTATAGGAGCGCATCCACATGTTATTCAGCCAATCGCCTATGTAGGAGATACCTTAGTCATTTATTCTTTAGGAAATTTTATCTCAGCTCAAAAAGTATTAGGACTTGAAAAGATTATTGGTCTTTTAGTTGGACTAGATATTGTGGTTGAGGAAGATGGGAAAGTTCATTTTGAAAATATGAAAACAGAATTACTTTATACTTATTACGATAACAATAACCGTAACTTTAAAGTTTATCCTTTTAGTGAACTTACGGATAAAATCTTAAAGAATCATGATACCATTGAAAAAGAGTACTTAGAGATTTTAAGCAGGGAGGTATAACATGGAGATTACCAATCGAAGAGCTAAATATGATTATCTGATTGAAGAAACATACGAGGCTGGTATTGCTTTAAAAGGGACAGAAATTAAATCTATTCGTAATGGAAAAGCACAATTGAAAGATAGTTACGCGATTTTAAAGAACGAAGAAGTTTATCTTTTGAATATGCACATTAGTGTTTATAAAGAAGGAAATATTTTTAATCATGAAGAAACGAGAACTAGAAAACTATTGCTTCATAAGAAAGAGATTTTAAAGATTAGAGATAAAATAGCCTTAGAAGGTTATACTTTAATTCCTATCAAAGTATATTTTGTGAAAAATCGAGCCAAAGTATTGTTAGGGATCGCTAAAGGTAAGAAAACATACGATAAAAGAGAGTCTATTAAAAAACGGGATATGGAAAGAGATATGAAGCAACATATGAAAAATTCTTATCGTTAGAAAGATTATGAAAAACAAGAGAAAACTCTTGCATTCAAAATAAAAATATTATATACTTAAGGTGTAAGACTAGCGAAGGGAGTGTGCTTATGCAAATTACATCTGTAAATGTCAAGAAAATTGACAAAGAAGAATCTAGAATGAAAGGGATTGCTTCTGTATTAATCGACGACTGCTTTGCAGTTCGTGATATCAGAATCATTGAAGGAAACGATGGACTATTTATCGCTATGCCTAGTCGTAAGAATGCAGAAGGCGAATATCATGATATAGCGCATCCAATTAATTCAGAAACAAGAAAAATGTTTGAAGATGCAATATTTGAAGCTTACAATAAAGAAGAAGCTGAATAAAAAACTCGAAAGAGTTTTTTTTCATATCTAGAAAACTTGGACATATATATAATTAGGAGGAAAAAATATGGACAAGGAGATGGCATCTTTTAATCATAATATTACCATTACAGAAAGAAAAAATATTGTGGTAAGTGGGGTAAAAAAGATTGATAATTTTGATGCGGAAGAATTTTTAATTGAGACTTCGATGGGTCATTTATTGATTAAAGGAAATGACTTAGAAATTATTAAATTAGATACCTATCAAGGAAATGTATCAATTAAAGGAAAGTTCAATAGTTTAAGTTATACCGAAAATACCAAAAAAGAAAAAGAAGACTCTATTTTTTCTAAGTTGTTTAAGTGATTCCACTTTCTATTCAAATAGAACTCATTTTCTTTTCTTTTGGATTCGGTCTTTTCTTTTTTGTCGTATACTTTCTCTGTGAACGATTTCTTTATTGTGAAAATGTCTATTTTAGAATCTTAAATACGGGAAGTCTCGTTTTAGCGTCCACACTACTTTATTTTTTAGGAATTGAAAAAATTAGTGATGGAATTTTACACCTTTATTCTTTATTTTTAATTTTGTTAGGTTTTGTCTGTGGAGAGATGATTGCAAGAAGACTAAAAAAATGATACAATGAGTTTAGGGTGAGGATATGGCAAAGCGTAGAAAAGAGATGACCTCTCAAGCAAAATGTCGATTAATTGTTTTTGGCTCTCTTAGTATGATTGCCTTTTTTACTTTAGTTTTTACCCTATTATCTTATAGTACTACGATCTATCAACTAGAGAAGCAAAAAAAAGAGTTAGAAAAATCTTATGCTGAGTTACAGGAACATGCTGATGAGTTGAAACTAGAAATCAATAAATTACAAGATCCAGAATATTTAGCGCAGTATGCTAGAGAGAACTATCTTTATTCTAAAGAAGGGGAATTGATTATTAAGATTAATCAGACGAATGAAGAAGTAGCCAAACAAGAAGATAAGTTAGATAGAAATAAAAATATTATTACGATCTCTTTAGTTGTCATAGCGTTCGTATTCTTATATATTATCTTTGGAGGACATAGAAAAAAGAAATCAACTAAGTGATTTCTTTTTTATGCTTTTAATTCTTCTAAGATACTTTTCTTTTCTTTTTGCTCTTCATAGAGTTCTTTTTTCGTATACTTTTTAAAGAACGCTACAATACGAGAAGGGAACTTTCTCATGAATTTGTTGTAATCCTTTGTAATATCGTTATAATACTTTCGTAAAGCAACAATTTCTGATTCCGATTCCATCAATAGAATTTGCGTTTTTACATATCCTTCGTTTTTCTTTAAATCTTCGTATTTTTCAACATAAGATTGAAACTCTGCAATCGCTGGATAGAGTTGTTTATCTAACTCAATATTGGATACACTTTGGGAACGAAGTTGAATAATGGTTGGTAAGATGGTTCCGGTATCTTCAATATTGGTAGTTTCTTTAATAAAATCAACGGATTTATTTAATAAATCAAATCTTTTTCGTAGGACAGAGTCAATGCTTACTTCGGCTTCATTAATACGAATAAGATATTCTTGAAAATGATTATAATTGAATAAAAAGATTAAAGCGAGAATTCCACTGACTGCTATCACACTTAAAATGATAACTGCTACTGTCATACTATCACCATTCTCATTATAGCAAATTTCTTTGTTCTTGACAACTTAGATAGAAGGATAAAAAATTTCGCTCGTATTAATTTCTTCATCAAATTTAATATAGTTCACATAAATTAATAAGAGTAAATACCAATTTCCAGTAGTGGGATCACTTAAAATAATATGATCTTTTCCAGACTGTTCAATAATACCTTTAAAGACACGGTCTCGCCATTCTAAGGAGTCCGCAAAAGAAGTATATACTTCCACTTTCTTTCCTTTGTTTAACCGTAAAATGTTTTCTACATATGACTGTTCATTTAAGGGAGGAGTATTTTGATAGGGAGAAATATTTCCATAATTATTGTTCATAAAATCATCCTTTCTCTTAAAATATATTTTCTAAATGTTAGAAATATGATATAATGACCTTAGAATTGTATAGGTGATAAAATGAAAAAGTTCAGTATAGTTTTAGTAATGGTGGCAGTTCTATTACTTTGTCCATCTATGGTACATGCGATTGACCCACTTCCTAGTCATACGACATATGTAGCTTGTGGAGATGCGAAGTCTATTCCTCAACCAGTTCCTCAGTTAACTAGTGTGGCATATACTTTAATTATTATAGCAGTACCTGTCATTTTAATTGTTTTTAGTATTGTTACTCTGGTAAAGGCGGTTACAGCAGGTTCTCCTGATGAAATTTTAAAAGCGAGAGGTAAATTAATTAAGAAGTTTATTGCTGCTGCTATTATTTTCTTTGTAGCAGGAATTACACAGTTTGTAGTTACGAAGGCAGCGGATGATTCCGAAGGAAATAATATTGCTTCTTGTATTAGTTGTTTTCTTTATTATGATGGATGTACGGAATCAGAGCCACCAGAGGCTTACCGATAGATTTGACAAAAACAAATTATTTATGATACGATTATGGCGTCTTCTTTGGAGGACGCTTTTTTCTATTCTAAAGGAGGTTTCTTATGACAAAAATATTAGTCATTCCCCCACATAAAGAGGATATTTCTGAGTTACTTTCCAAAGTAGATGGAATTCTCGTTGGAGTGAAAAATTTCTCTAATAATTTTACGGAAATTTCTAAGGAAGAATTAGAAAAGATTACGAAGGAAGTAAAAAAGGCGAATAAAGAAATTTTTATCTCGTTAAATAAGAATATGCATCATGCTGATTTAGAAGCATTAACAGAACTATTAAAAAAATGTAATCAATTAAAAGTAGATGGTGTTTTTTATTATGATGTAGCAGTTTTATCTATCCATCATAAACTATCGTTAGAAATCCCTCTCATTTGGAGTGCGGAACATCTAACGACGAATGCCTATACGATAGGATATTGGGAAAATTTTGGTATCAGTGGAACTTTTCTATCTAATGAAATTACAATGAAAGAAATTTTAGAGATTCATCAAAGTACTAAGACATATACCTTTGTTCAAGTTTTTGGGTACCTACCAATGTATGTTTCTAGACGACTTGCTATTGATAATTATTTAAAGCATTTTCATTTAAAACGGGATGCGAAAGAATTTTATCTATGGAAGGAGAATCATACTTATCCCATCTTAGAGAGAGAAAAATCTACAGAAATCTATTCTTCTTTCTTATTGAACGCTATTTCAGAATTTTTAGAATATCAAGAAAGTGGAATAGAATATGCGATTATTAGTGGCTTTTTAGTTCCTTATTCATCTTTAGAAGAAGTTATTACTTGCTTTCAAGAAGTAACGGAAGAAAATGTCGAAGAGAAGAAACAAAAGATTCAAGAACTGTTCCCTAATACAGGAAATGGATTTTTATATAAAGAAACGGTTTATCAGGTGAAGAAAAATGAAAAATAAACCAGAATTACTTGCTCCAGCAGGAGATTTAGAAAGATTAAAAGTAGCGCTTCTTTATGGAGCAGATGCTGTCTATTTTGGTGGACCTTCTTTTGGGTTAAGAGCCAATGCGATTAATTTTACTTTCGATGAAATGAAAGAAGCAGCTCTTTTTGCGCATTCTTTAGGGAAAAAAGTTTATGTTACAGTAAATATTATTCTTCATAATAAAGAGGCTAAAGAATTAGTTTCTTATCTTCAAAATATTGAAAAAACGGGAATCGATGCCATTATTGTAAGTGACCCTTATGTCATTTCTATGGCTAAAAAATATACTTCTTTAGAAATTCATTTATCCACACAACAATCTACCATCAATTATGAGGCTGCTTCCTTCTTTCAAAAAGAGGGAGTGAAAAGGATTGTCTTAGGAAGAGAATGTAGTAAAGAAGAGATAAAAGAGATTATTACTAGAGTTCCTATTGAGATAGAGACATTTATTCATGGAGCGATGTGTGCAGGATATAGTGGAAGATGTGTATTATCTAACTTTCTAACAGATCGAGACTCTAATCGTGGTGGATGTAGTCAGATTTGTAGGTGGGATTTCAAATTACAAGATCAAGATGGAAAAAGGATAGAAGGGGAAAGAGATTTTACTCTTTGTAGTAAAGATTTATCCCTATTAAAATATATTCCTGAAATGATTGATATGGGCATCAGTTCTTTTAAAATAGAAGGAAGGATGCGTTCCGTTTACTATATCGCGACGGTTGTTTCTGTGTATCGAAAAGCGATTGATAAGTACTTAGAAGAAAAAGAGAACTATGTCTATGATGAAAGATTAGAGACGGTTCTTAGAAATTGTGCTAACAGGGATTCTGTTCCCCAATTCTTTGATGGTTCGACAGGAGAAGAATGTAGTTACTATAATGGTAGGGAAGAGGTATCTAATCAAGACTTTTTAGGAATTGTTTTAGCATATGATGAAGAAAAAAAAGAAGCTGTTATTGAGCAGCGTAACTATTTTCAGAAAAAGGATAAGATAGAAATTTTTGGGCCTCATCACGAAGATATTTTCTATGAAGTAGGCGATATTTATGATGAGGATGGAAATTTAATAGATATTGTAAGACATCCACGGCAGATAGTAAGGATTCCTATGAATGAGAAATTGGAACCTTACGATATGCTTCGGATTGCAAAATTAAAGGTTGACAAATAAGAAAAAAAGTAGTATTATTTGGTAGACTTAATGTTAAAAGGAAAGTTAAGGGTGAATTTTATGTCAAGTACAAAAGAGATTTATCTAACAGAAGAAGGGTTAGAAGAAATAAAGAAGGAATTAGATTTCCTCAAACTAGAAAGAAGACCTGAAATTATCCAGGCTTTGAAAGATGCAAGAGCACTTGGAGACTTAAGTGAAAATGCAGAATACGATGCTGCTCGTAATGATCAAGCACAAGTAGAAGCAAGAATTCAAGAATTAGAACACATGGTTGAAAAGGCCGTTGTTATTAAAGAAGTTAGTAAAGATGTCGTTGCAATTGGAACAAAAGTAACGATTGAATATGTAGAAGATCAAGAACAAGAAGAGTATTCTATTGTGGGAAGTAAGGAAGCAGATCCATTCGCGAATAAGATTTCTAATGAATCACCTATTGCGAAAGCAATTATGGGAATGCGTGTTGGAAATGTGGTTTCTGTTGATAGCCCAAATGGAAAATACGATGTGAAGATTGTCGCAATTGCTTAAGTAGAGAGTTTTCTCTACTTTTTTTTCATAAAAAAATTCTAGGTATCTAGAATTTTATCAATTAATCCATATTCTAAGGCTTCTTTCGCATCTAGAAAGAAGTCTCTTTCGGTATCTTTTTCAATGACCGAAAGAGGTTGATTCGTATTTTTTACCAAAATCTCATTCAATCGTTTTCTTGTTTTTAAAATATGTTCGGCTGCAATTTTAATTTCTGTTGCTTGTCCTTGCGCTCCTCCTAAAGGTTGATGAATCATAACTTCACTATTCGGTAAGGAAAAGCGTTTTCCTTTCGTTCCACTAGAGAGTAGAAAAGCCCCCATCGAAGCAGCCATTCCAAGACAGATAGTAGAGACATCACTTTGAATAAAATTCATCGTATCATAGATGGCCATTCCAGCCGTCACACTTCCTCCCGGAGAATGAATATAAATCGAAATATCTTGATGATTTAGGGAGTCTAAATAAAGCAGTTCACTCACGATAATATTCGCTAAATTCTCATCGATTTCACCCGTTAATAGAATGATTCTATCTTCTAAGAGACGAGAGTAGAGATCATAGACTCTTTCACTACCATGTTTTTTTTCAATGACATTTGGAATTAACAAGTTCATCATCTCCTGTTATTAGCATAGGATGAAATAGAGAAAAATATTCAAAAAATAATGACAAGGATAGCTTTTTTTGGTAAAATGGATATTAGAGAATAGAGGGATTGTATGGGTGAGAAAACGGTACAAGTAATATATCATCAACTCGAAGTGAAAGAGTTTCCAGTTGGAACCACTCTCAAGCAAGTAAGTAAGAGTTTTGGACACAATTATCCATATGATATCTTAGTTGCTAAAGTGGATAATGACATTGTCGAATTAGGAGATTCGATTACCAAAAAATGTAGTGTAGATTTCTTTGATCGAAGCAGTGCCTTAGGATATAGTGTATATACAGCAAGTGCGATGTTTATGATGATTGTTGCGGTGAAACATCTCTTTGGAGAAGAAAAAGAAGTATATATTGATCATTCTATTGATTTTGGTGTTTTCTGCCGTATTGATGGTGTAGAAATTACAGAAGAGGTTGCTCATGATATTGAGGAAGAGATGCATAAGATTTATCGAGATGATTATCTTTTCAAAAAAGTGAGTGTTTCTAGAATTGATGCGATTCAATACTATAAGAAAAAGAAAAAAATGGATAAAGTGCGAGTATTAAAATATATTTCTAATACCTATGTCAATCTTTATCGGTTAGATGATGTATATGATTATTTCTATACAAAACTTGCTTATAGTACTAGACAAATTAATGATTTTAAGATTACGAGAATTGATAATCGTGGTTTTGTACTATCTTTTCCAAGTACATTAAATCCAGAATGTACCTTAGATTATGTTCATCATGAAAAGGTCTTTGAAGAATTTCAAAGGTATAATACTCTTTGCATGAAACTAGGAATTAATACAGCAGCGGATTTGAATGAAGTGGTTTCTTCTGCAAAAGAGGCAGAATTGATTCGTTTAGCAGAGACAAACTATAATACGCAATTAGTCAATATTGCTTCTATCATAGAAGAAAAACCAGAAATTAAACTCATTTTATTAGCTGGACCTTCTAGTAGCGGAAAGACAACGACAGCGCGGAAGTTAGTTACTTGTTTAAAAAGTAGAGGAATCAATATTATTCAACTTTCTACGGATGATTATTTTGTAAATAAAGAGGATACTCCGAAAGATGAGAAGGGAGAATATGATTTTGAATCTCTCTATACGGTAGATTTAAATTTATTTAATAAACATCTATCTCAATTATTAGATGGAAAAAGAGTAGAAATTCCAACTTATAATTTTGTGACAGGAAAACGAGAATATCATGGTAATTTCGTTAAATTAGGTCCGAAAGATATGTTGATTGTAGAAGGAATTCATGCGTTAAATGATTTACTTACTATGTCTATTGATCGAAAGAATAAATTTAAAATTTACATTAGTCCATTAACACAGATGAATATTGATCATCATAGTCATGTTCATACAAGTGATTTAAGAAAGTTAAGACGTATCGTACGAGATAGTAAAACTCGTGGGTACACAGCATCGCAGACACTTAGTATGTGGGCTTCTGTGGAAAAGGGAGAAAGAAGAAATATCTATCCATTCCAAGATGAAGTGGATGAGGTTATTAATTCTTCTTTAATCTATGAAATAGGAGTTTTAAAGACTTATGTAGAACCATTACTTTTCTGTGTGGAGGAAAATGACCCATCTTATCCAGAAGCACTTAGGTTAATTAATTTCTTACGAAATTTCTTACCAATTCCTGGAGATGATGTTCCAGTAGATTCTGTTTTAAGAGAATTTATCGGTGGAAGTTGCTTTAAAAATTAGAAAGAAGGAAAAAAATGATTAGAGTAGCAATTAACGGATTCGGAAGAATAGGAAGACTAGTATTTAGAATTATGGAGGAAGACCCAACATTTGAAGTTGTCGCTATTAACGATTTAACCGATGCAGAACAATTAGCGTATTTATTAAAGTATGATACTTCTCATCGTTGTTATCGTCTAGATGATATTTCTCATGATGAAAATTCTATCATTGTAGGAGGAAGACATATTCGTGTCTATGCAGAAACTGATCCTGCTAACCTTCCTTGGGGAGAACTTGGAATTGATGAAGTATTTGAATGTACTGGTAAATTTACTGATTTAGAGAAAGCTTCTGCTCATATTCGTGCTGGAGCTAAAAAAGTAATTATCTCTGCTCCTGCCAAAGGGGATTTAAAGACAATTGTTTACAATGTTAATGAAAATACATTAGATGGTAGCGAGACAGTCATTAGTGCTGCTAGTTGTACAACAAACTGTTTAGCGCCTGTTGTCAATGTATTAGAGAAAAACATTGGTATTGTAAAAGGATATATGACAACCGTTCATGCTTATACAAACGATCAAGCAACTCTTGATATTGCTCATAAAAAGGGAATTAATGCTCGTCGTGGTAGAGCTTGTGCTGCCAACATTGTTCCATCATCAACAGGAGCAGCCAGTGCTTTAGGACTTGTTATTCCATCTGTTCAAGGAAAAATGGATGGAGGAGCTCTTCGTGTTCCTACGACAGATGGTTCTGTTGTTGATTTAACACTAGAACTTACAAGACCTACAACCGCAGAAGAAATTAATCAATTATTCCGTACGAATGCTAGTGAAACATTAGGATTTACGATGGATCCAATCGTATCTAGTGACATTATTGGTTCTTATTTAGGAGGATTAGTAGATGGTCAATTAACAAAGGTACTAGATGTAAATGGTAGTCAACTAGTAAAAGTCGTAGCATGGTATGACAATGAGATGGGATACAGTGCTCAAATGGTTAGAACAGCAAAATATTGGGGCCAAATGTAAAGTGACAAAATACTTCCTTCGGGAAGTATTTTATTTATAAAAAACTATGTTATAATAGAAAAGAAAGTAGGTGAGTTCGTGCCTATTATACTAATTCTATTATCCGTATTACCAGTTATTCTTTTAGGGAGATATATTTATAAAAACGATTTTGAAAAAGAGCCAAAAGGATTATTAGTGGGACTTTTTTTGATGGGATTTGGATCGATTGCGCTCACCCTTGTATTAACCTTTGCATTAGAGATAGTCTTTCCTTTCTTTTCCCCAGAAAATGAAAATTCGATTAATCTTTTCGAATTAATTCCATATATTTTTATTGGTGTAGCGTTGATTGAGGAGTTTTCAAAGTGGATATTTTCTTATTTGATTGGATATCATACAAAAGAGTTTAATCATGCCTATGATGCTATTGTATATTCTACTTTTGTAGCGTTAGGGTTTGCTTGTATTGAAAACATTCTCTATGTTTTTATGGGAGGAATTGGGACAGCCTTCACGAGAGCGATAACCGCAGTTCCAGGACATGCTTGTTTTGGAGTCATTATGGGATTTTACTTAGGACTTGCTAAAACAGCAGAAAGAAATCAAAATAGAAAGGTAATTCGAACCAATTTAATAAAGAGTCTTCTTTTCCCTATTTTAGCGCATGGACTTTATGATTACTTTATTTTTGCAACCGCTACTGAAGCCTTCTTTAAGGTTCCATTTATCTTATTTGTTATCTTCTTATTTTCTGTAGCGCCTAAGTTGATTCGTCAATTAGCGGCGATTCATTATGATATTCAATTAGGAGTTATGACTCCAGAACCAGTTAGTTATATGGCAACTCCTATGGGAATGCCTCAATATACTTATCAATTCTGCCCAATTTGTGGAGAGAGAGTAGTTGGCCGTTTCTGTTCACGCTGTGGACATGACCATTTTCAAGGATAAATTTGTAAAAATCATTGATTTTTGTTGACAAATAAAGAATTATTCGATATAATCATTCGTGTAATGAAAAAAAGGAAAGCGATGTATCCACATCCACCTGATTGCTAAAGCAATAGGTAAAGGCCTAACATAATAATTTATGCGTGCTTAAAAGTGGATACCCTGTATGCACTTTTTTCATGGTATAGGATACCATTTTCAGTTATGAGGAGGTGTTTGTTATCGCAAACAAGGAAAAAGATTTGTTCATTAATGAGCAAATTCACGCGAAAGAAGTAATGGTCATTGGTCCAAACGGTGAACAATTAGGAATTAAAAATATTAAGGATGCTTTAACTCTTTCTACCTATGCAGGGTTTGATCTTGTTTTAATTAATCCATCTGGTAATCCACCAGTATGTAAGATTATGGATTATAATAAGTTTAAATACGAAAGTAAAAAGAAACAGAAAGAAAACTTAAAAAAACAAAGAGAAACCAATTTAGAAATGAAAGAATATCGTCTCTCTGTAGTTATCGATGTTCATGATTTTCAAACGAGAGTAAATCAAGCTTCTAAATATTTAGAGAAAGGTCACCGTGTGAAGGGGTCTATTCGCTTTAAAGGAAGAGAAATGGCTCACACAGAGTTAGGAAAAGAGGTATTACTACGCTTTGCTGAGGCATTAGCGGAAGTATCTGAAATTGAACAAAAGCCACTTCTAGACGGTCGTAATATGACAATGATACTTATGCCAAAAAAAGAAAAATAGGAGGAAAATTATGCCAAAATTAAAAACACATAAAGGAACTAAAAAGGTATTAAATGTTCGTGATGGTGGATCTGTTAAAATTGGTCACCCAGGAACAAGACACAATACAGGAAAGAAAAACGCTGCTTCTAATCGAAGTGGAAGACATGCTTCTGCGCTTAGTAAGGCAGATGCTAATAGATTTAAGAATCTAAAGATTAAATAACAGAAGGAGGATGAAAGAATGGCAAGAGTAAAAGGTGGAACTATCCACGCTGCAAGAAGAAAAAAAGTTTTAAAACAAGCTAAAGGTTACTTTGGAAGTAAACATAAATTATATAGAACTGCTAAAGAACAAGTAATGCATTCTTTAAAATATGCTTATAGAGATAGAAGACAAACAAAGAGAAATATGAGAAAGTTATGGATTACTCGTATTAACGCTGCTTGTCGTATGAATGAGATTAGTTATTCTAAGTTCATTGATGGATTAAATAAAGCAGGAGTAACTATTAATAGAAAGATGTTAAGTGAAATCGCTATTCAAGATAGTGAAGCATTTACAAAATTAGTAGTAGTTGCTAAAGATGCCTTAGCTGGAAAAGCAGGAAAACCTGCTAGTAAAGAAGAAAAAGTAGTAGCTGTAAAAGAAGAAGCAGAAGATTTATCTAAAAAGACCGTTGCTGAGTTAAAAGAAATGGCAAAAGCAGCTGGTGTAGAAGGATATACTACTATGAAAAAAGCAGATTTATTAGAGGCTTTAAAATAAGAGTGAACTTCATTCTTATTTTTTTATCTCGTTTTAGCACTCTCACTTGACAAGTGCTAAAAAAGGAGTATAATGAAGTAGGAATGAGGAATTCTAGAAAGAGGGGGATAGTATGAATATGCAAGATCCATATCAAGAAAATTTAGAGAATGTATTAGAAAAATACGGACGAGATATTACGAAGTCTGTTCGGGATGGAAAGGTTGATCCTGTTATTGGAAGGGATGAAGAAGTTCGTAGTATTACCCGTATTTTATCACGAAAGACAAAGAATAATCCGGTTCTAATTGGGGAACCTGGCGTTGGAAAAACAGCTATTGTAGAGGGTTTAGCGCAACGAATTGTAAAAGGTGATGTACCTCTTAGTCTAAAGGGAAAAACAATCTGGGAACTCGATTTAGGCGCTCTTATTGCTGGAGCAAAATATCGTGGTGAATTTGAAGACCGGTTAAAAGCCGTTTTAAAAGAAATTCAGAAGACTGATGGAGATACTATTTTATTTATTGATGAACTTCATATGATTGTAGGGGCTGGAGCAGAAGGCGCTATGGACGCTGGAAATATGTTAAAACCGATGTTAGCGCGTGGAGAGATTCACATGATTGGCGCAACTACTTTAAATGAGTATCGTAAGTATATTGAGAAAGATGGCGCTTTAGAGCGTAGATTTCAAAAAGTAAAAGTATCGGAACCTACCGTATTAGATACGATTACTATTTTACGTGGATTAAAATCTCGTTTTGAAGTATTCCACAGTGTTAGTATTAAAGATAAGGCATTAGTTGCTGCAGCTACTTTATCTGATCGATATATTACTGATCGATTCTTACCAGATAAGGCGATTGATTTAGTAGATGAGGCATGTTCTACCATTAAGGTTCAAATGGATTCTGTACCTACCGAACTAGATACATTAACTAGAAAAATTATGCAACTAGAAATTGAACTACAAGCTTTAAAGAAAGAAAAAGATGAACTTTCTAAGAAGAGAGTAGAAGAGATTCATGAGAAGTTAAAGGGTATGAAAGAGGAAGAGAAACGCCTTCGTAGTCAATGGGAAGATGAAAAAAATATTCTTGCTAAAATTAATGCTAAAAAAGAAGAGATTGAAAAATGTACTTTTGAACTAGAACAAGCAGAGAATAACTATGACCTAGAGGTAGCTGCTAGACTTCGTCACGGTGTTCTTCCTACCTTAAATAAAGAATTAGAAGATTTAAGAAGTACCACAAACTCACAAATTTTAAGTGATGAGGTAACGGAAGAAGATATTGCGAAGATTGTTTCTAAATGGACGAATGTACCTGTTGCCAAATTAGTAGGCGGCGAAAGAGAGAAATTATTAAATCTAGAGGAAAATTTAAAGCGAAGAGTGAAAGGTCAAGACGAAGCATTAAAATTGGTTAGTGAGGCCATTATTCGTGCCAGAGCAGGTATTAAAGACCCTAATCGACCAATCGGTTCTTTCCTTTTCTTAGGCCCTACCGGTGTAGGAAAGACGGAGGTAGCCCGTTCTTTAGCAGAAGAACTTTTTGATGATGAAAGACATATTGTTCGAATTGATATGAGTGAATATATGGAAGCTCACAGTGTCGCTAGATTGATAGGAGCGCCTCCAGGATATGTCGGATATGATGAAGGTGGACAATTGACAGAGAAAGTAAGAAGAAATCCTTATAGTATTGTCCTATTTGATGAAATTGAAAAGGCTCATCATGATATTTTTAATATTTTACTACAAATCTTAGATGATGGTAGAATTACGGATTCGCAAGGTAGAACAGTAGACTTTAAGAATACGATTATTATCATGACTTCTAACTTAGGAAGTGAATATATCTTAAGCGAACAGGAAGATGGCGAAGAATTAGTTTTAAAAGAACTAAAGAAGACATTCCGACCAGAATTCATTAACCGAATTGATGAAGTAGTTATCTTTAAATCCTTAACCAAAGAGGTAGTGGGAGATATCATCGATAAGATTATTGGGGAGATAGAAGCTCGGCTATCTGATAAAAAGATTCACTTAATTCTAACGGAGAAAGCCAAAGAGTATATCATGGAGGAATCTTTTGTTCCAGAATATGGCGCTAGACCAATTCGCCGTTTCATTTCTAGAAATTTAGAGACCCTAATTGCTAGTAATTTAATTATGGATAATATCAAGTTTCAGTCAGAATTAATCATTGATGTTGATAAAAATGGATTTTTTTTAAGAGAAAATAAGTAATATTTTCTCTTTTTTGGTATAATGGAAGAAGATAGGGTAGTGAAAGTATGAAGGATAGAAAAAAATGGGGAATTATTTTTCTTAGTATTATCTTGCTTTTGCTTGTTACTACAGTAGTGACGCATAATCTTTCTTCCATGAGAACAGATTCCGGATGGGATACGAGTTATGATGGAGGAGGCAGCAGTAGTAGTTCTGATGGTGATGGTGGAGATCTCTTCTTTTTAATCTATTTGATTTTAGAATATCCTATTATTGGTATTCCTCTTTGTATTTTCTTAATCTATAGTGTTTTTGCTAGTATGCATCCTAAGAAGATTACAGTAGATCCGAATACTAATATTCAATACATTCAAAACTTACATTTTCCAGAAGAGGAAGAAAAAATCATTCTTCGTGCTTATCAAGTATTCTATGAAACACAGTTAGCTTGGATGAATTTCGATTATCCAAAGTTACAAAACTTACTAACGGATGAACTTTACAATATGTATAAAACACAATTAGAGGCATTAGAGTTAAAAGGTCAAAGAAATATTATGAGTGATTTTAGAATCTTATCTATTTCTTTGAATGGTAGAAAGGAAGAAGAAGGGGTAGATACTACCGAGATTTCTCTTTCTGTCAGCTTCTATGATTATGTTGTTGATGCTTCTAACAAAGTAGTAAGAGGAAAAGATAGACAAAGAGTAACGATGTTTTATCGATTAACCTTTGTATCGAAAGATGTCGAATTAGATATTTGTCCAAACTGTGGCGCACCACTTACAACACCAAATTATTGTGATTATTGTAAGTCACCACTTCAGGGAGTTTCTAAAGAAATGAGATTATCAAAGAAAGAAGTATTACATCAACGGATGGGAGGATAGTTATGTTTGATGAATTACAAAAATTAGAACCAGAATTTACAGAAAGTATGTTTCAGACAAAAGTAAATAATATTTTTGTTGCTATGATGAATGCGATTATGTTTCGCGATATTGAAAGGGTATCTTCTTCTTTAGGAGAAGAGATGAGAGGAGTTATTTCTAACCGGATTAATGAACTTAATCAGAACCATGAGATTCAGATGTATGATGAATTAAATGTTAAACATAATGAAGTAGTAAAAGTAACAATTTTAGAAGATAGATATCAAATAGATGTTAAATTAACGTCAAGATATATGGATTATAAATTGGATAGTGATAGTAAAGCATTGAAGAGTGGAAATAATTCTAGTAGAATTGAGAAAGTAAATTGGCTCACTTTTGAAGAAAAGAGAAACCATAAGTCTTTAGGAACTTCTGCGAAATGTCCTAGTTGTGGGGCTCCTATCGATTACAATTATACTGGTGTTTGTGAATACTGCGGTTCGCAAATGCCTAAGGAAGATTACGATTGGGTGTTAGTATCATGGACACAAGAATGAAAAAACAGATACCTCTTCTTGTTGCAGCCTTTTTCCTTGTCGGATTACTCTTTAGTTTTGACAATGAGTTTCGTCTTTCCAATCTAGCCGCAGATTCTGGTTGGGATACGGATTATGATTATGACTATGGTAGCGACTACGATTATGGTAGTGATTATGACTATGATTCAGGAAGTGATTATCACCATAGTTCTAGCAGTGGAGGATCAGATGCGGGTGGATCTGTTACCTTTGGTACGATTGTCATTGTTATCTTTCTTGTTGTTCTTGTTATCTGCATTCAAAATTCTAAGAAGAAAACAACGACAAGTAGTACTCCATCTAAGCCAGCTGGACCTTCTATCAATACACTTTTACCAACTACTCCAGAACTTCAAGGATATTTGGATAAAGCTTATAATATCTTTGTCAAGACACAAGAAGCTTGGACGAATTTTGATTATGATACCTTAAGAACTTTATTAACCGATGAACTTTATAATACTTACTATAGTCAATTAGGGGTTCTTTCTTTAAAAGGACAACAAAATATTATGTCAGACTTCGTTATGAAAAAGATTGGCGCTGTTAGTAAAGAAACGGAAGGAAGTATTACTACTTTAAAAGTAGAATTAGAAGTAGAGTTCTATGACTATGTTGTAAATCAAAATAAAGATGTTGTTCGTGGAAACAATCATCGTAAAGTAGATATGACTTATTTATTAACTTTCGTATGGGAAGAAAAATCTAGTGATACTTGTCCAGGATGTGGAGCATCTCTTACTGGCGGAGAAACGATTTGTCCATATTGTGGAAGTAATATTCAAGGAGTTGGTACTACTATGAGACTTTCTAAGAAGGAGAATTTACGTCAACGATAATCCGTTTGTGATATAATAAATTAGTAAGGTAGTGATAAAATGGATGCTTTTGTTATATTATTTTTAGTCATTGTAATTATTTGTTGGTCTTGTTACCGAAGAAGGTTAGAAAAGGCTGCTTATGGAATCGCTGCTTTGGATTTAGGACTTCGCCTTTTCGCTTTTATTTCCACGCATATTGGAAAGAATGAAGTAGCGACTTTCTTAGGAAGATTTCCAGATAGTTTATTATGGGTAGCAGATAAGTATATGGATGGTATTTTATATACTTTAGTTGCTTGGATGTTTGTTATCTTGATGATTTATTTCTTATTTTTAATCATTAGAGTATTTTTTAAAAAATAAAAATACTCTTTTTTTGTTTTTAAAAACATTTGTTTGTGATATAATGAGTTTGGTGATAGTATGTACGAATATATGAAGGGCATCGTAACAGGGATAGAAAGTATGTATATCGTGTTAGAAAATCAAGGCGTAGGATACTTAATCTATGTTGGAAATCCTTATTCTTATACGGTAGGGAAAGAAGAGACTATCTATCTTTATCAACAAGTAAGAGAGGATGAACTAAGTCTTTATGGCTTTCATACGAAGGAAGAAAAACAATTATTTTTAAAATTGATTGGAGTAAAAGGATTAGGCTGTAAAATGGCTCTTCCGATGTTAGCGAGTGGTTCTATCGATGGTATTTTAGATGCGATTGAAAGAGAGAATATTCTATACTTAAAGAAATTTCCAAAGATTGGGGATAAAGTAGCTCGTCAAATTATTTTGGATTTAAAAGGAAAACTAAGTTCTGATACAGTTTCTAGAGAAGATGCTTCCCTAGAAGAGTTAGTAGAAGTATTAGAAGGATTAGGATATAAAAATGGGGATATTAAGAAAGTATTACCTCATATCCATAAGGAACTTTCTATTGAAGAACAGATTAAAGAGGCTTTAAAATTATTATTAAAATAGGAGGGAGGATCTATGGAAGATCGAATTTTAACTAGTGAAAAATTAGCAGAAGATAAATTAGAGACTAATATTCGTCCTGAAGAATTAGAGGAATATATTGGTCAAAAAGAAGTCAAAGAAAATTTAGAAATCTTTATTAAAGCAGCGAAGATGCGGGAAGAACCATTAGATCATGTTCTTTTGTATGGCCCTCCCGGATTAGGAAAGACAACTCTTGCTTATATTATCGCACATGAATTAGGTAGTAATATTAAGACAACGAGTGGTCCTTCTATTGAAAAAAGTGGAGATTTAGCTGCCGTTCTTTCTAGTCTAGAACCTGGAGATGTTTTATTTATTGATGAAATACATAGAATTCCTCGGTTTATTGAAGAGATTTTATATTCTGCGATGGAAGATTTTACCTTAGATATTATCGTAGGAAGTGATTCTAGTAGTAGAAATATTCGCATTGATTTACCCCCATTTACTTTGGTAGGAGCGACAACGAGAGCGGGAGATTTAACGGGACCTTTACGGGATCGTTTTGGCATTATCAATAAATTGAATTATTATAGTGTCGATGAGTTAAAACAGATAGCAAAGCGAACAGGACACGTTTTAGGGGTTGAAATTGAAGAAGATGCGGCTTTAGAACTCGCTAGAAGAAGTAGAGGAACACCTCGTATTGTCAATCGTCTTTTTAAACGAGTACGAGATTATGCTCTAGTGATGGGAAATGGGACGATGGATCTAGAGATTACGAAACTAGCTTTAGATAAATTAAAAGTAGATGGTTTAGGACTCGATGAGACAGACTATCATCTTTTAAAATCCATTATTGAAAAATTTAATGGTGGTCCAGTCGGAATTGAAGCGATTGCTTCTTCCATTGGTGAAGAACAAACGACGATAGAAGATGTCTATGAGCCTTATTTATTGCAGACTGGTCTTTTAAAGAGAACAGCGCGAGGAAGAATGGTTACCAAAAAGGCTTATGAGCATTTAGGACTCCCTTATTTAGAGAAAGAAACGAAGTGATATAATTCCTTTGTTTTTTTTTAGGGAATATGGTATAATTTTAGTTGTTAGAAATTGAGGTTTTGTTATGTTTATTGGGAAGTATAATCGTTCTGTTATTGTGACCTATTTAGGGGTATTATCTACGATGATTGGAATTTATTTTGTATTGGGTTTTTCCACTCCTAAAATAACGGGTGCGATGATTTGTTTAATGTTATCAGGAATCTGTGATATGTTTGATGGAAAAATTGCTAGAATGTGTAAAAATAGAACAGAAGAAGATGTAGAGTATGGAATTCAAATCGATTCTTTAACAGATATGATTTCTTTTATTGCTTTCCCTATCGTTACACTCTATGGTGTAAGTGCCTATTTCGATGTGGCTTTAAATCCGATTGCCACAGTACTTGTAATTGCCTTATTTACCATTGCTGGAATTAGTCGACTAGCGTTTTTTAATCTAGCTGCGAATAGTGAAGATGGACCAGTAAAATATTATTCTGGGTTACCTGTTACGACAACCGCCATGATATTTCCAGTCATTTATCTTTTACGTTATGTAAAAGCGATATCTAAGACAGTGTTTGTAAGTATTTATTTAGGAGTATTCCTTTTAATTGCATTCTTGTTTGTATATAATTTTAAAATTAGAAAGCCAAAGAAAAACTGGTGGTATATCAGTTGTACGGTTCTTGCTATTGTCATGACCGTGATTCTTCTTTGGTTAAAGTTAAGATAATGATCTATTTCAGAAAAGAGGGAACTTATGTAGAAGAAAAGACAAGTCGAGTTCTCCTTTTTTTCTATCAAACATTTCTCGGTAGAATGCTATTAAAAGGATTAAGTGCAAGATTCATCAGTAATCTAGTAGGAAAGTATATGAGTAGTTCTCTTTCCAAACGAAGAATTCCAAAATTTATCGAAAAGAATCATATTCTCATGGAAGAATATGAAAAAGAAGAGTACTCTTCTTTTAATGATTTCTTTACTCGCAAAATCCAAGTAGAAAAGCGGCCTTGTCCAAAGAATAAAAATCTTGTTTTATCTCCTGCAGATAGTCGTTTAACTGTCTATCCTATTGGAGAAGATTCTTGTTTTTGGATAAAAGGAAGTTGCTATACCCTAGAAGAATTGCTTCGTTCTTCTTTCTTAGCGCGTTCTTTTCAAGGAGGATATTGCTTTGTCTATCGATTATGTGTGGATGACTATCATCGATATGCTTATGTAGATGAAGGAAAGGTAGTATCTTCTCAAAGAATTGAAGGAAGACTTCATACCGTACAACCTATCGCTTTTAAAAAGTACCGAGTATTCCATGAAAATACTAGAGAATATATGGTTTTAAAAACAGAAAACTTTAAAACCATCATTCAAATGGAGGTAGGAGCCTTACTGGTTGGAAAAATCTGTAATCATTCAAAGAAGACATTCCATCGTGGAGAGGAGAAAGGATACTTTGCCTTTGGAGGCTCTACCGTCATTGTTCTTTATCCGAAAGATACTGTTATTCCAGATCAGGATATCTTAGAAAATTCTAAGAAAGAGATAGAGACAAAAGTAAAATTATTAGAAACAGTAGGAAGAAGGAAAATATGATATTTCGAAAGGCAGTTTTAATTATTCATGGATTTGCGGGAGGAGTATATGATGAAGAATCTCTTCAGTATTATTTAAACTCGCGGATGGGAATAGATGTTTATAGTTTTACTCTCCCAGGACATGAGAGAAATCTAAGCCATGATGTTACTTATCAAGATTGGATTGATTCCACGGAAAAACATATTGAATTATTAATTCATAAAGGATATCGAACCATCTATGTTGTAGGGCATAGTATGGGAGGAGTTCTTGCTACTTATGCAGCTATTAAATATAAGCAAGTAAAGAAATTAGTGCTAGCTGCTCCAGCGTTTCAATATCTAGATGAACATCCAGAATTTAAAAATAAACTGGATGCTTTGATGAAACATGGAATGTCTATCCTTAAAACCTATCAAGCGAAAGAGATTTTATCTAGAGTTTTAAAGGTTTCCGTACCCATGTTTTTAGAATTTACAAAATTGATTAATCTATCACAGGAGAACCCTTCTAAAGTAACGGTTCCTGTATTAATCTTTCAGGGAACGAAAGATGAAATTGTTCCCAAAACAAGTTCGCAATTTGTATATGATTCGGTAAAAGGTAAAAAATGGTTAATTTTTTTAGAGGGAACAACGCATGATATTTTTAAAGATCCCCAAGTCAATAAAATTAATCATGAGATTGAGAAATTTTTTGTTTCGCCCTTTTATCATGAAAAATCGATTAGAAAATGGTGATGTATGAAAACAGATGATTTTGATTTTGAACTACCAGAGCGTTTAATTGCTCAGACTCCTCTCGAGAAGAGAGATGAATCTAGGCTTTTAGTACTTCATAAGACAACCGGAGATTTGGAACATAAACACTTTTCAGATATCTTAGAATATTTAAAAGAAGGCGATGTTTTAGTTCTAAATGATACTAAAGTAATGCCGGCTCGTCTTTATGGAGTAAAAGAAGAGACGAAAGCTTTGATAGAGATTTTAATGTTGAAAGAACAAGAAAAAGATACATGGGAATGTCTTGTGAAACCAGCGAAACGAATTCATTTAGGAGAAACCGTAACTTTTTCATCCAAACTAAAGGCAACCTGTGTCGGGGTTGGAGAGGAAGGTATTCGCAAGTTTCGTTTTGAATATGAAGGAATCTTCTATGAAATTTTAGAAGAGTTAGGAGAGATGCCTCTTCCTCCTTATATTCATGAAAAGTTAAAAGAAAAAGATCGTTATCAAACCGTGTATGCGAAAAATATAGGAAGTGCCGCTGCTCCTACCGCAGGACTTCATTTTACAAAAGAATTAATGCATCAGTTAGAAGAAAAAGGAGTTCTCTTAGTGTATATTACTCTCCATGTTGGCTTAGGAACTTTTCGTCCTGTCAATGTCGAAGATGTTACAAAGCATAAGATGCATAGTGAGTATTATCAGATGTCAAAAGAAGCAGCTGAGGTATTAAATACAGCCAAAAGGGAAGGACGAAGAATTATCAGTGTCGGAACAACTTCTACGCGTACCTTAGAGACGATTATGAAAAAATATCATACTTTTCAAGAATGTAGTGGATGGACAGATATCTTTATTTATCCAGGATATCAATTTGAAGCAATTGATGCTTTAATTACAAATTTCCATCTTCCTAAATCTACCTTGATTATGTTAGTTAGTGCGTTAGCAGGAAAAGAGAATATATTAAATGCATATCGTGAGGCTGTAGAAAAGGAATATCGCTTTTTCTCTTTTGGCGATAGTATGTTTATTTGCAATTAATTGACTTATTAAATAAATTATTACAAGAATACTTTTATGAGGATACCGAAGAAGTTGACTTTTCTTTTTTAAAGAATATGACATCGATTGTTCGAACTCCTAAATTTCACTTACAAAAGCAAAGTTATCATAGTCATATGAGAATTTCTAGGAGTTTTTCACTAGCCAAGGAATTTTTAACTACGGTTGACCCAAGATATGGAGAATACTTAGAACTTCTTATGACGAGTGGGAAAATTCATATTCATCCGAGAGTAGGAAAATATTTGGAATCTCTATCTTGTATGATTGCTAGTGAAGAGGACAAACAAATTGAATTTTATGCGACAGATACGATTGAAGATGCTTATACTTTTGCGCATGAAAGTATGCATAGTTGGAATTGTCGGGAAAAGAATCCTACCTATAATTGGGAATTGATGACAGAAGGAATGTCTATCTTAATAGAAAGTTTAGCGGAAGATTATTTTCGGGGAAAATCCTTACGGGAGTATCGAAAGAATAAAAGGGATACTTATTATGCCTTACGAATAAAAGCGATTGCTTTAGAATTTGAAATTCGTCTACTCGAATTTTATCAACTTTATCGTTATCTTGATGAAGAATTATTAGACCAAATATTTTCTGGCTTTCCTCACACGGTAGAAGATATTCTAACAAGAGATTTAGAACGTATTTGGGAAGATAAAGAATTACAATGTTACGATTTAGAAAGAAATGTAATAGGAGGCGTATTAGCGTCCTATATGCATCAAAGAATCTTAGAAAAACCATCTCGTATTGGAGAATTTGTGGAACTAAATGATTCTTTAAACGAACTTGCTTTTGAAGATACTTTATACTATTTAGGACTAGAAGTATTGGATGTAGGTACTCTAGAACTTAGTAAAGAATCTCAAAAACAATTACAAATGAGTTATCAAAAGGAATTACATAGATTATAAGGAGGTAAAATATGAGAAATGTAGGAACTGTTGCAAGGGGAATTCGTACCCCAATTATTAAGGAGAATGATGATTTAGCGAGCATTGTCGTAGAATCATTAATGGAAGCATCTAAATCGGAACCTTTTTCGTTTAGAGATCGTGATATTGTCGCTATTACAGAGGCAGTAGTAGGAATTTCAGAAGGAAATTATGTCACAGTAGGTCAAATTGCAGAAGATGTAAAAAGAAAATTTCCAGAAGGGGAAGTTGGACTTGTTTTTCCAATTCTAAGTAGAAATCGTTTTTCTATGATTTTAAAAGGAATTGCTAGAGGAATGAAGAAAATTACAATGTTACTTAGTTTTCCAGCAGATGAGGTAGGAAATGGTATTCTAGACGAAGATAAACTAGAAGCAAGTCCTTATCATTTAGGAGATACTCTTACGGAAGCAGATTATGAAAGAGAATTTGGAGACTTCATTCATCCTTTTACTGGAATTAATATGGTTCATTTTTATCGTGATTTAATTCATGGCGAAAATTGTGAAGTAGAATTTGTTTTCTCTAATCAACCAAAGACGATCTTAAACTATACCAACCATGTTATTAATTGTGATATTCATACTAGATTTCATACAAAGAAAATGTTGGAATCTTTAGGGGCACATGTTTATGGACTTTATGAAATTATGAATGAATCTATTGATGGAAGTGGATTTAATCCTACTTATGGTCTTTTAGGTTCTAATAAATCTACGGAAGAAAGATTAAAATTATTCCCTAAAAGTGGTGATAAACTAGTCGTAGAAATTCAAAATAAATTAAGAGAATTAACTGGGAAAGAAATCGAAGTTATGGTCTATGGCGACGGTGCTTTTAAAGATCCTGTCGGACATATTTGGGAACTTGCTGATCCAGTCGTATCCCCTGCGTATACGAAAGGATTAGAAGGAACTCCTAATGAAATTAAATTAAAATATGTATCTGATAATAAGTTTGCTGACCTTCGTGGTGAAGAATTAAAAGAAGCTATCAAAGAAGAAATTCGTGAAAAGAGTTCTAACTTAAAAGGAAATATGTTATCGCAAGGAACTACGCCAAGAAGAATTACCGATTTAGTGGGTTCTTTATGTGATTTAACTTCTGGTAGTGGAGACAAAGGAACTCCGGTCGTATTTATTCAAGGATATTTCGATAATTTAGCGAATGATTAAGATGAAAAAAGTAATTGTTATTTGTGGTCCAACAGCGGTTGGAAAAACGAAATTAAGTGTTTCTTTAGCGAAACTTTATGATGGCGAAATTATCAATGCCGATAGTACCCAAATCTATCGAGAGATGAATATTGGAACCGCTAAAGTAACAGAAGAAGAAAAAGAAGGAATTCCTCATCATCTATTTGATATTCGGGATATTGAGGAAGATTATACCATCTATGACTATCAAAAAGATTGCCGATATTGGATAGAAGATATCTTCCGTCGTGGAAAAACGCCTATTTTAGTAGGAGGAACAGGTCTTTATATCAAAGCAGCCTTATATGATTATCAGTTTGAAGAAGAGACAGAAACCTATTCTTTTTCTTCGAAAACAGATGAAGAACTTTATCAAGAACTAATCTCTTTCGTTCCAGATACGAAGATTCATCCTCATAATCGGAAACGGGTAGAAAGAGCGCTTTCTTATTATTATCAACATGGCGAAGCAAAAAAAGAAGGTACGAATGATACGCTTCTTTACGATGCTATTTTTCTAGGACTTACGACCGATAGAGAAACTCTTTATCAAAGAATCAACAATCGTGTGCATAAAATGGAAGAAGAGGGACTTCTTCGAGAAGCAAAAAACTTTTATGATAGAAATATTCGTAGTAAGGCTGTTTTAACACCGATTTGTTATAAGGAATTATTTCTTTATTTTAATCAGGAAATTACTTATGATGAAGCAATTGATTTAATTCAAAAAAGGAGTCGTCATTATGCGAAGAGACAGTACACTTGGTTTCGTCATCAACTTCCTGTAATTTGGTTAGATGTTGATTTTGAAAACTTTGATCATACGATTCAAGACGCAAAAGAAAAGATAGGGTAACTATCTTTTCTTTTATAAAAATAGACTTAGAAAAATCTGCATAGATATCAAAATTCCATTGTGAATCGTATGAAGAGTAATTGGAACAAAGATATTATCTGATTTTACAAGAGTATAGGCAAATACGATGCCTGGAATACTATAAGGAACTAAATAGAGAACATCTTCCCATACTTGAACATTCCCAACGACATGCATTCCTCCAAAAATGAGTCCAGATAAAATGATAAATATCCATTTTCCTTGAAGACAAACTTTTCGAAAAGAATATCGAAAGATGATTTCTTCTAGGAAAGGCGCTAATACAACACTAGCAATAAATGTATAAATTGGGAAGTAATTTAAGAGTTGTCTTACACTCTCCTCATTTCCGGCAATTCCATTTTGAAAGAAACTAAGAATGATTAAGTTACTAACATACATACCACCTAAAGCAATAAACCAATATTTGATATACTTCTTTAAATAGTCATTCGCATGTCGAATATATTCTTGAAGTTGTTCTTTTAATTCTTTATAGTAAATAGCAATAATGATTCCAATTAAAACTAATTCATAGATAAGACTGTAGAAAATAAGCCAATAATCATTCCAAGCTTGATAATTGATATGAAGGAGTTTTAAAGGAAGTTCTTGATTTAATGTTGCTACAAAATAAAGAATAAATACAAAAAGACCTACAAAAAAATTTTTTACTTTTGCCTTTTCCATAACTCACCTCGATATTATCATTATATCAAAAAAACATAAAAAAATAATAAAAAAGTAGGCATTCTAAAAAAAATATGCTATAATAGAACCAGTTCTACGAAGAGAAAGAGTGGGTTTATCCCACTCTTTGCTATTATTTGAAAGTGGTGATGGTGTTGAGTATAGTAACACAAACGAGAGAACTAATTACAAAACCAGTCGAAGAAGCTGGGTATAGTATCGATGAGATTCTTTATGAACAAGAAGGTGGAAATCATTTCTTACGAGTGGTGATTGATAAACCAGGAGTAATGGAAGTAGAGGATTGTGTCATTGTAAGTAAGATTATTAATCCTTTATTAGATGAGAAGAATTTTATCGAAGAAAGCTATATTTTAGATGTATGTTCTAAAGAGAAGGGATGTGAATAGAATGGATAATAAGGAATTTAAAAAGGCTTTAGATGCCTTAGTAAAAGAAAAAGATATATCAGAAGACTATATCTTAGAAGCAATGGAATTAGCGCTTACAAGTGCTTATAAGAAAAATTATCATTCACTTTCGAATGTAAGGGTAGCGATTGATAAGGAAAAGGGAGATATTAAAGTATATTCTTTCCGTACAGTAGTACTTGATAAAGAGCACAGAGTATCTTTAGATGAGAATGATTATGAAGATGATTCTTTAGAGGGAATTACTTCTTTTGCTGATTTAGAAAATATGGAATTTGATGAAGAGGATGAAGAAGAGGAAGAGAAGTATCAACCATTTATCTATGATGAGAGACTTCATATCACTTTAGAGGATGCTAGAAAAATTGTTCCAGAAATTCAAGTAGGAGAAACGATTGAAGAAGAAGTTACTCCTCATGATTTTGGAAGAGTAGCGGCTGCTACTGCAAAACAAGTTATCGTTCAAAAGATTAGAGAAGCAGAAAGAACGAATATTGCTCAAGAATTTGGAGATAAAACAGATGAAATGGTATCTGGAATCGTAGAGATGGAAGATGAGAAAAACTATTTCATTAACTTAGGAAAAACGCAAGGATTACTTCCTAAGACAGAGATTATCCCAGGAGAGACAATCCAAATGGGTTCTCATATCAAAACTTATATTAATAAAGTAGATATTAATTCGAAGGGAGCCTTAATTCTTTTAACAAGAAAGCATTATGGATTTGTTAAGAGATTATTTGAACTTGAAATTCCTGAGATTAATGAAGGAATTGTCCTTGTATATAGCGTTGCTAGAGATGCTGGAAATCGTACGAAAATCGCTGTTTATTCTGAGAATCCAAATGTCGATCCAGTAGGAGCTTGTATTGGCGAAAAAGGGTCTCGTATCAATGCTATTATCAAAGAATTAAATGGGGAAAAGATAGATGTTATTCCTTATAGTAAGGATCCAGCTACTTTCATTGCAAATGCCCTAAGTCCTGCTAAGGATGTTAGAGTATTTATTACAGATGATAAAAATAAAGAAGTTTTAGTAGTAGTCAATGATGAAAACCTTTCTTTAGCGATTGGAAAGAAAGGAGCGAATGTTAGACTTGCTTCTAAACTTACGCATTATAAGTTAGATGTTAAAACTTTTGAACAAGTAAAAGAAGCAGGAATTAACATTCTAGAATAATATGAAAAAGATTCCTGAAAGAACTTGTGTAGTCACTCGTGAGAAATTACCGAAAAAGGAATTGATTCGGGTTGTAAGAACACCTATGAAGACTGTTATTATTGATGAAACAGGAAAAGCGAATGGTCGAGGTGCTTATTTAAAAAAGTCTAAAGAAGTGATTGAACAAGCTAAGAAAACAAAAATATTAGAAAGACATTTGGAAGTTGTGATTCCAGATGAGGTGTTTGATGAACTACTAAAAATGTGTTAGAAAAGAAAGAAGGTGCGTAGTATGATGAGCGTATTTGAATATGCGTTAGATGTAGAAAGAAGTGTAGAAGAGATTCTTAAAAAGTGTAAAGAACTAGGAATCGCTGCTACCACAGAAGAAGATATGCTAGATGAGGATGCTATTACGGAGTTAGACAATGTTTTAGCGCAAGAACCATCCGAAGAAGACTACGATGAAATAGATGAAATAGAAGATGAATTGATTGAGAAAGAGAAAAATAAAATTGATACGATGTCAAATAGTTCTAAAAATCGTAAAATGAATACCACCAATGTCAAGTCATCTAAGAAAGAGTTAGCTCGTAAGAAGAAAGAAATGTATAAAAATAAGGAGAAATTAATTAGTAATGCTCCGCAAGAAGATAAGAATGTAATTCTCTATAAAGAAGGAATGACAATAGGAAACTTAGCAAAAGAACTAGGAATTACGGCTGCTGAACTCATTAAGAAACTCTTTACAATTGGTATACTTGCAACTGTCAACAATTCTATTGATTTTGACAATGCTTCTTTACTAGTTATGGATTATAATAAAGAGTTAAAAAGAGAAGAAGAAAAAAATGAAGCGAAGTTTGAAGACTTTGAAATTCATGATAGAGAAGAAGATTTAGTAAAAAGACCTCCCGTTGTTACGATTATGGGACATGTTGATCATGGAAAGACTACTTTACTAGATACGATTCGAAAGACGAATGTAGCGTTAGGAGAAGCAGGGGGAATTACCCAAGCAATTAGTGCGTATCAAGTGAAATATAAAGATGATTATATTACTTTTATTGATACACCAGGGCATGCTGCCTTTACAGAAATGAGAGCTCGTGGCGCTAGTATCACAGATATTGTTATTATTATTGTTGCTGCTGATGATGGTGTTATGCCTCAAACACAAGAAGCGATTGACCATGCAAAAGCAGCCGGAGTTCCTATTCTAGTGGCTATCAATAAAATTGATAAACCAGGCGCTAATCCAGACCGTGTTATGACGGAATTAGCAGAATATGGACTTACCCCAGATGTTTGGGGTGGAGATACCATCTATACGAAAATCTCTGCAAAAACAGGAGAGGGAATTGATACTTTATTAGAAAATATTTTATTAGTTTCTGAGATGGAACAGTATAAAGCAAATCCTAACCGATATGCGATTGGTTCTGTCGTAGAAGCAAAACTAGATAAGCATGTAGGACCTATCGTTACCGTTTTAATTCAAAATGGTACTCTTCGGTTAGGAGATCCTATCGTAGTAGGAAGTACATTTGGAAAAATTCGTACTTTAAAGAATGATAAAGGAGAAGAAATTACGACTGCTTCTCCATCTCAACCAGTAGAAATTACGGGATTGAATGAAACTCCAAAAGCAGGAGATAAGTTTATGGCTTTTGAAACAGAAAAACAAGCGAGAAGTATTGGAGAAGCTAGAAAAGCCGAAGAAAAAGAAACACAGAATAAATCTACTAGTGTCTCTTTAGAAGAGATATTTGCGAAAATTCAAGATGGGGTAAAAGAAATTAATGTAATTATCAAAGCCGATGTGAATGGTAGTGCTGAAGCTGTTAAAAATTCTTTAGAGAAAATTGAAGTAGATGGTGTTCGTGTAAAAGTTATTCGTAGTAGTGTTGGGGCGATTACAGAAAGTGATATTGTTTTAGCATCCGCTTCGAATGCCATTATTGTAGGATTTAACATTCGTCCAAATAATGCTATCCGTGAATATGCGAAAGATAAAGGGGTAGAGATTCGCCTTTATGACATTATTTATAAAGCAGTAGAAGAAATGGAAGCAGCAATGAAGGGATTACTAGAACCTGTCTATGAAGAACAAATTTTAGGAACTGTCGAGGTAAGACAACTCTTTAAGTTCTCTAAAGTAGGAATTATTGCTGGTTCTTATGTCGTAGATGGACTTGTAAAAATGGGTGCGAAAGCAAGAGTTATCCGTGATAGTAAAGTTATCTATGATGGGGCTATTCAATCTCTTCAAAGAGAAAAAGATAGCGTAAAAGAAGTGAAAAAAGGATTAGAATGTGGACTTACCATTGCTAATTTCAATGATATCAAAGTAGGCGATACTATTGAAGTTTATGAAATGGTAGAAAAAGCAAGAGATTAAGATAACTACTGAGGTGATTTATGAACAGTATCAAATTAGAACGTATTAATAGTGCGATTGTCAAAGAAGTAAGTTATATTCTAGCGAATGAAGTGAAGAATCAAAATATTCGTTTTGTTACCGTAACGGCGGCGAAGACGACGAGTGATTTAAGCTTCTGTAAGATTTATGTTACTGTTTTAAATAAAGAATATAAAGAAGAAACAATGGAAGCTCTTCGAGGCGCTAAGGGATTTATCAAGAGAGCCTTAGGAGAGAGAATTGATATTCGTCATATTCCAGAGTTAGAATTTGTCTATGATGAGTCTATTGAATACGGAAGAAAAATAGAAGAAAAAATAAAAGAAATCCATGGTGAATAAGATTTCTTGTTCTTGATAAATGATTGAAGATTTTAAGTTTTTATAGAATTTTGGAAAGGGAAAAGTATTTATGGAAATTAATTTAAATGTTATGATGTCTATCGCGACAAGAAGAAAATTATGTGAAAATGAGGAATGGGGACAATTGATGGAAGCAGAAGAGTTCTTGCTTGCTGATGTTTGTAAAAAGTTTGAGGAAGAACATCCAGACATGGTATATGATGTATATTCTCCTGCTACTTCTAGTTTAATGTCTCATTATTTATTAGAGACTCATCCAGAAATTGAACCTCTCTATAATTTAATAGCGCCAAAGACTACTGACAATCCTTTTGCTGTGATGGATGCTTTTAGAAGTTCTTTACCAGAAAAATATGAGATTCAAACAATTCCTGCAGATTATCAAGTAGAACCAAAACAAATGCAATAATGTGAAAAAAGAGATTCTTTCGAGTGAAGAATCTCTTTTTATTTTGCTTCCACATAAATATTTTCATCAAATTTATGAGCTACTGCATCTAATTTCATTAATTCTTGATAACTAATTAAGAAATGTTCATGAATTAAAATTTGTTCTCCTGTCGTTGTTACTGGGTCATCCCAAGTCACATCTAAATGTTGCCATTTATCATCTAAATAAACTAAATTCCATACATGGTTATTTGCAGATACTCGAATATTTGGAATTTCTAAGGTATCTAGATAAATCGCCATTAAATCACTATATCCTCCACAGAGAGCCATCTTTGTTTCTAAAAGACCATAAGCAGTATGAGTGGTACTATCTTTAAAATCAGGATGATTCATATTTTCTGCTCTATCTTTATCATATCTAGCATAGTTAATAATATAGTCATGGAATGCTTTAATCTTATCTTTGGTAGACATTCCATCTTTTTCAATCTTCGCTTTAATTTCTTTTACTTTTTCATTGACTTCTTCAATCTTATCGGTAGGATATTGTTTTTCAATAACAACTTCTACTTTTCCAAAGTTATTCGATTTAATTGTAATGGTATTATAAGTATTGTAAGGATGAACAAAGTTATTTAAATCAGATAAAGCACTATCTTTTTGTCCATCAGGAATGAGGTCATCTACATCTTCTAGACAACTGTCATAAGCATCATCACAATAGAAGTAGAAAGAATCTACACCACTATCTAAGATAGTATAAAAGATATTTAATAATTGTTGATAATCTTTAGCGACAAAGTCATCTGTTATTTGTACAAAATGATAATCTTTCGAAAGAGCATACTCATTTGCCTGAATTGCTTCTACTGAATGATTTCGATAAATAAATTTCTTTACCACGAAATGAGAAATCTCTTCGTGGTAAAAAATAACTGCGCCTAATAAAGCAAAAAGCACAATTGTAGGAATTATTTTTTTCAGTTTCATGTTCTCACCTTTATCATTGTATCATAAATAGAATAAAAAAAGGAGTTCATTACTCCATTTCATTTACTTTTTTTGTTAAACGAGATTTATTTCTTGCACTCTTATTTGGACTGCTAACTCCACTTTTTGTAGCTTTATCAATTGCTTTAATAGCAGTTTTTAAAGACTCTTCGGCTTTTCCTTTATCTTTACTAGCAACAGCTCTTTCTACATTTTTAATAGCTGTTTTCATACTAGCATCATAATTATTATTTGTTACTTCCTTTTTAGCGTTTACTAAAACTCTTTTTTCGGCATTTTTCATATTTGGCATATCATTCACCTCCCCGGCTTTACATACAAACCTATTTTAGCAAACTTCCCTAAAAAAATCAAATAAAATCATTGATTTTGTTAAAAATATTACTGGTGATGTTTATGAAACATGAAGTAGATTTAAGTAAATATTCTTTAAGAACAGATTTAGCGATAGAATCTCTTCCTTCTTCGGCAATACCAAAAGGAATTAAAGTCTCTACGAAAAAGCAAGAAGAGATTACCGTTACCTCGGTCCTTGTTGGAAGAAAGGGAAGCCCTGTTATCGGAAAGAAACCAGGAAAGTATATTACCATTGAATTTAAAGATATTACGGAAGAAGAAAATCGCAAGAAAGTTCTTCAAGTCGTAGTAAAAGAATTAAAAAAGATGATACGACTAGAATCGAAGCAAGATCATGTTTTAATCATTGGATTAGGAAATGAAAATTCTACTCCAGATGCTTTAGGGCCAAAAACGATAGAAGGAATTACCGTTACCAATCATCTCTATGAATTAGGACTAGCAGACTCTACTTATCAAAGGGTATCTGTATTTACTCCTTCTGTGATGGGAAAGACGGGAATTGAAACAAGCGATTTATTACAGAAAGTGATTGAACTATTACATCCTAAAATGATTGTAGTTATTGATTCACTAGCTAGTACCTCGGTAGATCGGCTTCAAAAGACCATTCAGATGACTGATACGGGAATTCATCCAGGAAGTGGGGTAGGAAACCATCGAAAAGAAATCTCCAAAGAAATTTATGGGATTCCTGTGATTGCTGTTGGAATTCCTATGGTAGTAGACGCTGTTACGATTGTCAGTGATACTCTTTCTTTTTTAACCAAACACTATGTTTATACGAAAAAACATATGAATAGTCCTAAGTATAAACTCATGATGAATGTAAATTACTTACAAGAAGAAAATACGATAACGCCTAGCGAAAAAGAAAAACTTTTAGGACTTTTAGGAACCTTAGAAGAAGAGGAGATGAAATCTCTTATCTATGAAGTATTAATACCAATCGGGTATAACCTTATAGTCACAACCAAAGAAGTAGATTTCTTAGTAGAACAATTAAGTACTTTATTGTCTTCTGCTTTCAATAAATTATTTCATAATAAATAAGTGTCAAGTAAAAAAATTTTCTTCTTAGAAAAGTTGCTACCATATCAAAAATATGATACGATGGTATCATAGAGAAGAGTAAAGGTAGGTGAGAAAATGAAGTCAAACACAAAAGGATTTACATTAATCGAGTTATTAGCAGTAATCGTAATTTTAGCAATTATCGCATTAATTGCATCTCCAATTATTTTAGGAATTATCCAAAATGCAAGAGAAGCATCACAAGCAAGATCAGTAGAGCAATTTGCTTCTGCTATCCAAGATGCAGTTGCTGAAGTAATGTATGACACGAACTATGGTGGAGGAGATGTTACTGTAGATAAAACAACTGGTGTAGTAACGGCAAAAGACGCTGCTGGAACAGGTGAGATTACAAAAACTCCAACATATTCAGGAAGTAAGGTATCATGCACTAACATCGAATATAAAGATGGATTCTTAAATATGACTGGATGTAGTGTAGGAGGAAGTACAACTCTTAAATTCCACTACAATAATAATCCAAACGCAAAAGACACTACTCGTGGATCTGCTGTAAAAGAGGCTGCTGCTGAATAGTTTTTAAAAAAAGTTCAATAATATGAACTTTTTTTGTACTCCATAACTTTTTTCGAAAAAATTTTGTTGAAGAATGAGTTGACCCTATTTTTAAAATATGGTACGATGGTATTGTATAAGAAGGTAAAGGTAGGTGAAAAAAATGAAGTCAAACACAAAAGGATTTACATTAATTGAGTTACTAGCAGTAATCGTAATTTTAGCAATTATCGCATTAATTGCATCTCCAATTATTTTGGGAATTATCCAAAATGCAAGAGAGGCATCTCAAGCAAGATCAGTAGAACAATTCGCTTCTGCTATCCAAGATGCAGTTGCTGAAGTAATGTATGATACTAACTACGGTGGAGGAGATGTTACTGTAGATACTAAAACTGGTGTAGTAACGGCAGATGCAGCTACAGGTAGTACCAAAATTGAAAAGAAGCCAACTTACTCAGGAAGTTCTGTAACATGTGAAAGTATTACTTACGCAAATGGATTTTTAAATATGAAAGGATGCAGCGTAGGAGGAAGTACAACTCTTAAATTCCACTACAACAATGATCCAAATGCAGATGACACTACCCGTGGTTCAGCAGTAAAAGAAACTGCTTAGTATATAAAGAAAGTTCAATTCTATTGAACTTTTTTTCTTGTCATAAGTTGTCGATAGAAGAAAAATGTGATACAATATGTATTGTATAAGAAAATAAAGGTAGGTGAAAAAATGAAGACAAATACAAAGGGATTTACATTAATTGAGTTACTAGCAGTAATCGTAATTTTAGCAATTATCGCATTAATCGCATCTCCAATTATTTTAGGAATTATCCAAAATGCAAGAGAAGCATCACAAGCAAGATCAGTAGAGCAATTTGCTTCTGCTATCCAAGATGCAGTTGCTGAAGTAATGTATGACACGAATTACGGTGGCGGAGATGTTACTGTTAATGAAACAACTGGTGTAGTAACTGCTCCAGCAGCAACAGGAGAAGCCCAAATTACTAAGACTCCAACATATTCAGGAAGTAAAGTATCATGCAAGTCTATTGAATATAAAGATGGATTCTTAAAAATGACTGGATGCAGTGTAGGAGGAAGTACAACACTTACTTTCAAATACAATAATAATCCAAATGATGCAGACACTACTCGTGGATCTGCTGTAAAAGAGGCAACTGGTGAATAGTTTTTAAAGAAAAGTTCATATTATTGAACTTTTTTTGTGGAATGTCAAATAGAAAAAAGAAAGTAGAAAAAAGGTTGCTACCTTATTAAAAATATGATACGATGGTATCATAGAGAAGAGTAAAGGTAGGTGAGAAAATGAAGTCAAACACAAAAGGATTTACATTAATCGAGTTACTAGCAGTAATCGTAATTTTAGCAATCATCGCATTAATTGCATCTCCAATTATTTTGGGAATTATCCAAAATGCAAGAGAGGCATCTCAAGCAAGATCAGTAGAACAATTCGCTTCTGCTATCCAAGATGCAGTTGCTGAAGTAATGTATGATACTAACTACGGTGGAGGAGATGTTACTGTTAATATAACAACAGGGGAAGTAACTGCTAAAGCAGCTACTGGAGATACAGATATTACAAAGACTCCAACATATTCAGGAAGCAAAGTATCATGTACTAACATTGAATATAAGGATGGATTCTTAAATATGACAGGATGTAGCGTAGGAGGAAGTAAAACTACTTTCAAATACAATAACAATCCAGAAGCAGAAGGAACTACTCGTGGATCTGCAGTAAAAGAAGCAGCCGCTGAATAGTTTTTTAAAAAGTTCAATATGATTGAACTTTTTTTGTTGATATAGAAAAGTGTCAAGTAGAAAAAAATGTCGGTTTGTGAATTGACCACTTTTCTAAATTGTGGTACGATTATACTAGAAGAATAAAGGTAGGTGAGAAAATGAAGGCAAATACAAAAGGATTTACATTAATCGAGTTACTAGCAGTAATCGTAATTTTAGCCATCATCGCATTAATCGCATCTCCAATCATTTTAGGAATTATCCAAAATGCAAGAGAAGCATCACAAGCAAGATCAGTAGAGCAATTTGCTTCTGCTATCCAAGATGCAGTTGCTGAAGTAATGTATGACACAAGTTATGGCGGAGGAGATGTTACTGTAAACAACGAAACTGGTGTTGTTACAGCTCCAGGAGCAACAGAAGGACAAACAATTACAAAGACTCCAACATATTCAGGAAGTAAAGTATCATGTACTAATATTGAATATAAAGATGGATTCTTAAAAATGACCGGATGTAGTGTAGGAGGAAGTACAACCCTTAAATTCAAATACAATAATGATCCAAATGCTTCAGATACTACTCGTGGATCTGCAGTAAAAGAAACTGCTTAGTACATAAAGAAAGGTTCAATTTTATTGGACTTTTTTTGTTTTCTAGAAAAGGAAGATTAGTCTAGGAAAATTAGAAAAAAGATGGTATAATACGAGAAGGAAAGGGGGATGCTGATGAAGAAACCTGTTGTTGCACTTTTAGGAAGACCGAATGTAGGAAAAAGTACTATATTTAATCGGTTAGTAGGCAAGAAAGTATCCATTATTGAAGATACCCCCGGTATAACGCGTGATAGAATCTATGGAAATGTAGAGTATAGAGACTATAGTTTCCATCTTATTGATACGGGAGGTATTGATTTAGAAAATACAGATTTTAGAGATGAAATTCAAGTACAAGCCTCTTTAGCAATCGAAGAAGCAGATGTTATTGTTTTTGTAGTAGATGGAAAAGAAGGCTTAACTTCCAATGACTTTGCGGTTCGTGATATGCTTCTTCGTACCAATAAAAAAGTTATTGTAGCTATCAATAAATGCGATAGTAGTCGTATTAAAGAGACAGAATATGAGTTTTATGAATTAGGATTTGAAAAATATTTCCAAGTTAGTGGAGAACATAATTTAGGATTTATGGAACTCTTAGATGAGATTGTTAGTGAGTTTGAACCAATGACAGAAGAGTATCAAAATGTGATTAAATTTTCTATTATTGGAAGACCGAATGTAGGGAAAAGTAGTCTTGTCAATGCTCTTTTAAATGAAGATCGTGTCATTGTAAGCGATATTGCAGGTACTACTAGAGATGCGATTGATACGGTATTTACCTATCATGGGGAAGATTATGTAGTCATTGATACAGCTGGTATGAGAAAAAAAGGCAAAGTCTATGAGACGGTTGAAAAATATAGTTTACTTCGCAGTATGAAAGCCATTGATAGATCTGATGTGTGTTGTTTAGTTCTCAATGCGGAAGAGGGAATTGTGGAACATGATAAACATATTGCTGGATATGCGATAGAAGCCGGAAAGGCATTAGTGATTGTCGTTAATAAATGGGATGTTATTAAAGATAAAGATGCTGAAATGAAAAAATGGAAAAAAGAAATTGAGGCCAATTTCCAATTTATGCCTTATGCGCAAATCGTATTTTTATCTGCGAAAACGAAAAAAAGAATTCATACTTTTATGCCAGAAGTATTAAGAGCTTATGAAAATAGTCATAAGGAAATTAAGACAAGTCTTTTAAATAGTGTGATTATGGATGCTTATGAGTTAAATGCTCCACCTTCTTATAAAGGAAAGAGATTAAAGATTTACTTTAGTAATCAAGTAAGTGTCAGTCCACCAACTTTTGAAATTCAAGTCAATAGTAAAGGATTAATTCATTTCTCTTATGAGCGATATTTAGAAAATAAAATCAGAGAGTCTTTTGATTTTACAGGAACACCAATCGTGTTACAATTTAAGAATAAAGGAGAACAATAATTATGATGAGTGAAAGAAATAAAAATATAGCGATAGCATTCATGGGGTTAGTCGTTGTTTGTTGTTTTTTAGGAACTTATTTTATGGAGCAAAAAAGTAAAAGTGCGAGAGAAAATGCAAGTTCTAATCAAACAAATATTCATAGTGATACGAATACGAATTCGTCTAATACAAATTCTTCTAGTGAAAATAGTAACTCTGGTACGAATGAAGTATCTAATACGAATTCTAATCCTACCGAAGAAAGCAATACGAATTCAAATGAACCTACCAATTCTAATACGAATCCAACAACGAGTACCAATATTGTTTCTAGTACAAATATAACTTCTAATACCAATAGTAGTAATAAGCCAAGTACGAATACGAACAGTAATAAACCAAGTGTTGGAACTAGTACGAATGTAACACCTGTTTCTAAAGTATTAGCGAGCGGTACAGCGAATGGAAAAAGTATTAAAGTAGAAAATCGTTGTGGCGAATATACAACTCAACAAATTGATGAATACTATAAAGATAACCAATATATTTATTACTTTAATTCTGGTATGAGTAGTTGTATTCATGTTATTGTAAATAATAAGGATTACACTATTAGAAATGTATTAAATCAAAAAGTAGTTACACCAGCAGAATTAGAAAAAATTGGATATCATCTTATGAAAAAAGCAAATAATACCGTTACAAAATAGTCATTCTTTGACTATTTTTTTCACGCTTTTTTTCTATCTCCATATACTATAGCAGGAGGTATCTATGGGATTTTCAGATAACTTTTTTCATCGAGTAGAAAAGAAGACAAAGGTAGATAAAGATACCATATTAACACTCGCCAAAGAGTTACAGGATAATGATTTAAAAAATGAAAATACACTACGAGATGTCATTCAAAAATTAAGCGCGATGACAGGTAGACCAGTTACTACAGAGCAAGAAAACAAAATTGTAAACGCTGTCATTCATGATCAAGTTCCTAAGAATGTCGATAAGATGTTCTAAATCTTAGGTTGTAAAAAAAGGCAAGATAAGGTATAATATTCCTAGAAGGTAGGAATCGTTATGAGAAAGAATAAAGGGTTTACACTCGTAGAATTAATGGCTATTTTAGTAATTTTAGCAGCGATGATGTTGATATCAGCGCCTAGTATTACCAAGACATTAAAAAAATCACAGGATTTAGAGTCTATTGAGTATGAAAAGAATCTATGTTTAGCAGCGCAAAGTTATATGCAGATAGAAAAAAGAGATGTTGATTTAAGTACGCCTCAAACGATTTCTATTGAGACACTAATGTCTACTGGATATGTGACGGATGATACCGTAAATCCAAGTACGGATAAGGTAGATATGTCTATCGAAATTAGAAAACAAGATGGAGAAATAAAATGTGTTATTAAATAAGCTCTAAGAGCTTTTTTTGACAAGGGGAATACTATGTGGAAAATAGGAAATGTGGAAATTCAAAATCCAGTTGTTTTAGCGCCTATGGCAGGAATCTGTAATAATGCGTATCGTACGATTATTAAAGAGATGGGTTGTGGATATATGGTTGCTGAAATGGTGAGTGATAAAGCCTTAATGTATGGAAATAAGAAGACACAAGAGATGCTTTATATGACAGATTTTGAACGACCAATCGGACAACAAATCTTTGGAAGTGATAAAGAATCCTTTGTCATTGCTGCCAAATATGTGTATGAATTTATGCATCCAGATATTATCGATATTAATATGGGGTGTCCTGTTCCAAAAGTAGCGATTTCTGCGCAAGCAGGGAGTGCTCTTTTAAAAAGTCCAGAAAAAGTAAGAGAAATCGTTGTTGCTGTTGTCCAAGCTGTTCCTATTCCTGTCACCGTCAAAATTCGAAGTGGATGGGATGCAAATTCTATCAATGCTGTTCAAATTGCGAAGATTTGTGAAGAGGCAGGAGCTAGTGCCATCACGGTTCATCCTAGAACGCGTAGTCAAGGATATAGTGGCAAAGCGGACTGGTCTATTATTAAGAAAGTAAAAGAAGCAGTTTCTATTCCCGTGATTGGAAATGGAGATATTCTTTCTTGTTATGATGCAAAGCGAATGATGGAAGAAACTTCTTGTGATGCTGTAATGATAGGAAGAGGCGTTTTAGGAAATCCTTGGTTAATTCGTCAATGTGTAGAGTACTTAGAAGAAGGAAAAGAGCCGGAAGAGATTTCTATCCATGAAAAATTATCGATGATAAGACATCATTTATCTTATCTTTTAAAGACGAAACCTTATAAAGTAGCGATGTTAGAAATTCGTAGTCATGCAGCTTGGTATTTAAAAGGTCTTCCTCACGGTAAAGAATTAAAACAAGCTATTTTTGAAACAAAAGAAGAAAAAGAATTATTGAGATTACTAGAGGAGTACGAAGAAAAAAGGAGGGACTATGAAGATTCTTAGAGTAAAGGCATATCTTTTTGATTTTATGATATTATTACTAGCGATTTTTATCATTGGTTTCCTTTTCCCAAAAACGGAATATCAAGAGACTTTACAAAAAGAACAAGATGTGATTTTAGAAGACTATTTATCTCATCGTATTACCTTTCAAGAATATGTTACGAATTATGGCTCTCTTTACTATGAAACTAGTAAGGAAGGACAAACTTCTTATCTTTGTTATTTAGTATTTATGTTAGGTTATTTTGTTCTTCTGCCTTTCTTTTGGAATGGAAGAACGATAGGATGTTATCTATGTAATCTAGAAGTAGAAAGGTTTGATCAAGGAAGACTTCATCCTTGGCAGTTACTCGTTCGATACTCTTTTACTTTTGGACTTGGCTATGTTTTATTAAATAATATTTTATTAGTTTGTTTAACTTCTAAATCGTACTTTATAACAATTTCTATCGTTGCTATTTTCCAATTTGTTTTAGCGGTTTTCTCTATGCTTTCTGTTTTAATAGGAAAAGAGAAAAGAGGACTCCACGAACTAGTAAGCAATACGGAATTAACGAGAATTATTGATAAAAAAAGAATTCGTGAGTTAGAAAAACAACAATCTTAAAAAGACTTTCTATTGTTTTTCTAAAACTCCCTTTAATAATTTAATTTTTCAAGGAAATGACTAGTACATTTTCCTTTTTTTGTGATATCATAGAAGAGTAAAAAACGCAAAGAAAAGAAAAGGAAGTGATGATATGCGCGAACTTACAGAACAAGAAATGGTGAGACGAGAAAAAGCAGAAGCGATTCGGACGCTTGGCATGGACCCATTCGGACATCGCTTTGAAAGAACTCACACCTCAGGTGATATTCGAAAACAATATGAAGGCATGACCAATGAGGAGCTAGAAGAAAAACAGGTAGCTGTTACGGTTGCCGGAAGAATTATGACCAAGAGAGGCAAAGGAAAAGCAGGTTTCATGCATATCCAAGATCGCGATGGTCAAATTCAAATCTACATGAAATTAGATAATGTAGGGGAAGAAAATTATGACTTATTCTTAAAAGCAGACCTAGGAGATATCGTTGGTATTGAGGGTACTTTATTTATTACTCATACGGGAGAGTTATCTGTTAGGGCTTCTAAATATATTCATTTGGTAAAGGCATTAAGACCATTACCAGAGAAATTCCATGGACTTACCGATATCGAAGAAAGATATCGTCGTCGTTATGTGGATTTAATTATGAATGAGGATTCTAAGAAAGTAGCATTCTTGCGTCCAAAAATTATTCGTTCTATTCAAAGATTTATGGATGGAAGAGGATTTACGGAAGTAGAAACACCAATTTTATCAACCTTACTTACGGGTGCGAGCGCTAGACCTTTTATAACGCATCATAATACACAAAACTTAGATATGTATTTGAGAATTGCTCTAGAATTACCACTAAAAAGATTGCTTGTTGGAGGAATGGAAGCCGTTTATGAAATTGGTAGAGTATTTAGAAACGAAGGAATGGATCCAAAACATAACCCTGAATTTACGCTTATGGAAGCTTATCTTGCTTATAGTGATTTAGAGGGAATGATGGATTTAACGGAAAATATGTTTCAAACCATTGCTCAAGAAGTATTTGGAAAGATGACTTATCAATTTAGTGGACATGAAATTCATCTAGATGGACCTTGGAAGAGAATCAGTATGGTAGAGGCAATTAAAGAAAAAACAGGAATTGATTTTAAACAAGAAATGACTGTCGAAGAAGCCTTAAAATTAGCGGATGAACATCATATTGAGGTACAAGACCATGAACATACTGTGGGACACATTATCAATTTGTTCTTTGAAAAATATGTAGAGGAAACTTTAATTCAACCAACTTTCCTTTATGGACATCCAGTAGAAATCTCTCCTTTGACAAAGAAGAATCCAGAAGATCCAAGATTTGTAGATCGTTTTGAATTATTTATTGCTGGAAAAGAGTTTGCGAACGCTTATACAGAATTAAATGACCCAATCGATCAATTAGAGAGATTTGAGGAACAATTAAAAGAAAAAGACTTAGGAAATGAAGAAGCAAATGACATTGACTATGACTTTGTAGAAGCCTTAGAGTATGGTATGCCTCCCGCTGGTGGTATAGGATATGGAATTGATAGATTATGTATGTTGTTCCTAGAACAAGAATCTATTCGAGATGTCTTACTATTTCCAACCATGAAAGAAAGAAGTTAATATGCTTTTATATGTAGTAAGACATGGAGAAACACTTTGGAATCAAGAATCTAGAGTTCAAGGAATTACGGATATTCCTCTTAGTGAAAAGGGAATCGAGGAAGCAAAAGCATTAAAAAAAGAGGTTGATACCTTAAAAATAGATGTGGTGGTTTCTTCCCCTTTGTCTCGGGCTCGAGATACTGCAAAGTATCTAGTTGGAAATCGTCTTCCTATCAATATTGATGATCGGATTCAAGAAAGAGATTGGGGTAGGAATGAAGGAATGCTAATTAGTGAAACGGACACTTGGGACTGTTGGGATGTCATTCTCAATACCAAAGTACAAAATATCGAATGTCTTCAAGATTTCATGAAAAGAGTTTCTGAATTTATTGAGGATATGAAAGTTCGCTATCCAGATAAAAATGTTTTAGTAGTTACTCATAGTGCTGTTGTTAGAGTTATCCATTATCTTTTAGGAACTATTCCTGAGGATGGAAACTTAGGAAAAATAGAAATACCAAATTTAAGAATTATAGAATATGAGGTTAAATAATGAAGAAATTAGGAATTTGTCTTCTTGCTCTTTTCTTATTGGTAGGATGTGGAACCAAAAAAGAAAAGAAAGAAATTCAAACATATGGAAATAGTGAGGATGTTGTCATTGCGTATCGAGGAACTCCAGGAGGAGAAAATGCTATCTCAAAAGAAGTGAATCTTTATACGAATCGAACTATTACTATTGGATATAGTAATCAAGATGGATTTAAAGCAGTTAGTTTAACCCAAGAGCAGTACGATGAGATTTTAAAGAAAACTTTTGAAAGTGCCTTTTTTGAACTTACTGGAAATATAGGACAAGAAGTTGAAGGTGGCTATGAAGAGAGTATTACTCTATACTATGATGGAACGACCAAGACGACTTCCGGTGCTGGAATTGAAAATCCTTACTTTATTGAAGTAAGAGATACGATGTTAAAATATGAAAATTAGAAAGAAGGAAAGTTATGAAAATATTATCAGTAAATGCGGGAAGTTCTTCCCTAAAGTTTACGGCTTATGAAATGCCAGAAGAAGAAGTATTAATTTCTGGATATTTTGAAAAAATTGGGTTAGAAGATAGTTTCTACACTTTGAAATTGAATGGCGAAAAAATTAAAAAAGTAGAAAAGATTGCTACTCATCAAGAAGCAGTTGATAAAGTTATTGAAGAATTACTTGCTTATCATATTATTGAAGATTTAAATGAAATTAAGGGAGTAGGACACCGTGTTGTTCATGGTGGAGATAAATACGCTTCTTCTGTTGTGGTAACGGAAGATGTCTTAAAGGCAATTGACGAGATTTCTCCTTTAGCGCCTCTTCATAATCCTGCTAACTTAGTAGGAATTAGAGCTTGTATGGAAAGTTTTAAGGAAGCTACTCATGTTGTTGTATTTGATACTGCTTTCCATCAAACAATACCTGCTATTAACTATTTATATCCAGTACCATATTCTTGGTATACCGATTATCAAGTACGTAAATATGGTTTCCATGGAACGAGTCATAAATACATTACCAATTACATGCAAAAATTACTTGGAAAAGAAGGGGTTAACCTTATTGTTTGCCACATTGGTAGTGGAGGAAGCGTGACTGCTGTCAAAGATGGAAAATCTTTTGATACTTCGATGGGATTTAGTCCTAATGCTGGAATTATGATGGGAACTCGTTGCGGAGACATTGATTACTCTTTAGCGTTTTATATGATGGATAAAGGAATGTCTAAGGAAGAAGTAGATACTGCTTTAAATAAGAAGAGTGGTCTTCTTGGTATCTCTGTAGATTACTCTGATCATCGTGATGTAGAAGATGCTATGAATGCAGGAAATGAAAAAGCCCGTCTAGCGAATGATATGTACATTCAAAAAATTGTTAACTACATTGCTCAATACTTTGTAAAATTAGAAGGAAAAGTAGATGCTTTGGTATTTACAGCAGGATTAGGAGAAAATGCTCGTGAATTTAGAGAAACGATTATTCGTAAACTTGCTTGCTTAGGATTTGTTATTGATGAAGAAGAAAATATGTCTATCGCAAGTTATAAAGAAAAACATGAAGGAAAAATCTCTAAAGAAGATTCTGTATGTCCAATCTATGTTATTCCAACAGATGAAGAAGTTATGATTGCTCGTGATGCTTATCAAGAAGCAAATAAATAAAGAAAGAAATTTAGGAGAAATCCTAAATTTTTTTTGAAAATACAAAATTTGTTATTTGGTAAGAAAAAGTTTGTTAGAAATTTA
>CANQZC010000005.1 GCA_947628235.1 uncultured Bacilli bacterium
TATCCTAGATTTTTCATTTTCTGTGAAAAAAAGACAAATAAGTAAAAATATTTACCTATTTGTCAACAGTCTGAAAAGTATAGGTGTCCTATACTTTTTTATTTTCTTAAGGAAATATGGAGTTCTTCTAATTGTTTTGGAGCTACTAAATTAGGTGCTTCACTCATTAGACAAGATGCACTTGCTGTTTTAGGGAAAGCAATGACATCCCGAATATTTTCTGTTCCAGATAGTAACATTACCATTCTATCTAGTCCAAAAGCCATTCCTCCATGTGGAGGGGTTCCATATTTTAAGGCATCGACAAAGAAACCAAATTTCTCTTCAATTTCTTCTTCCGTAAGTCCTAATGCTTCAAACATGGTAGCTTGTACTTGTTGATCATGAATACGAATAGATCCTCCCCCTGCTTCATATCCATTGATAACGATATCGTAAGCCTTAGAATAACAATGTGCTTTATCATGGATTAATTTATCAACATCCTCATCTTTTGGAGAGGTAAAAGGATGGTGACAAGCGACATATCTTCCCTCTTCTTCACTATATTCGAAAGATGGAAAATCTACTACCCAAAGAAGTTCGTATCGATTATTGTCGATTAAATTTAATTCTCTTCCTAATCTTAGACGAAGAGCTCCTAAACTAGTCTTTACAATGTTTCTAGGACCAGAAACAAGGAAGGCTATATCTCCTTTTTCTAAAGAAAGGTTTTTGATAATTGCTTCTTTTTCACTATCAGATAATACTTTTGCGATACTTCCTGTTAATTCTTCTTCTAATTTTAGATAAATAAGTCCAGAAGCACGATAAGTTTTTACAAATTCGGTCAATTTATCTATTTCTTTTCGAGAATATTTGTCTTGGCAATTTTTCGCTACAATCGCGTTGATGATGCCTCCTTCTTCGATACTGCTCTTTAAGAAACTAACTTCTGTCTTTTCAAAAAGAGAAGTAACATCCTGTATCTCCATGCCAAACCGTAAATCTGGTTTATCAGAACCATAAGTATCCATTGCATCATCGTATTTCATTCGCCGAAGTGGTAAAGCAATATCGATATTTTTTACCTCCTTAAAGATTTTCGCTACAAGGCGTTCTCCTAAACTCATAACATCGTTTTCTTCGACAAAACTCATCTCAATATCAATTTGAGTAAATTCTGGTTGACGGTCTGCTCTTAAGTCTTCATCACGGAAGCATTTTGCAATTTGGAAATACTTCTCCATACCTCCTACCATCAATAATTGTTTAAAGATTTGAGGAGATTGAGGTAAGGCATAAAATTTTCCTTCGTTAACACGAGAAGGAACAAGATAGTCACGGGCTCCTTCTGGCGTAGATTTACATAGAATAGGCGTCTCTATTTCTAAGAATCCTTCTTGATCAAGAAATTTTCTCGTTGCCATTGTCACTTGATGTCTCAATTTTAAATTCTCTTGAAGACGATTTCTTCTTAAATCAAGATAACGATATTTTAATCTCGTATCTTCTAAGGCAGTTGTTTCTTCACTAATTTCAAAAGGAAGTTCTAACGAAGTATTTAAAAGTTCCATCTCTTCTAGTAAGATTTCAATTTCTCCTGTTTTTAACTTTTCATTTGGATTTTCTCTTGCGGCTACTGTTCCTACACAACGAATAACATATTCATTTCGTAATGTCTCAGCAACAGAATAGCAACTATCTTCAGGACGAACTACCAATTGGACAATCCCACTTCTATCGCGTAAATCGATAAATAATAGTCCTCCTAAATTTCTTCTTTTTGCTACCCAACCATAGAGTTCTACTTTCTTTCCAATCTCTTTTTTCGATAGTGTAGCATTTTCTATTGTTTTCATATTCTCCTTCTTTCTAACTAAAAAAATTCTATAAAGATAGGGACGAATCATCGCGGTACCACCCTACTTCATAGAATTTCTATGCACTTTCTTTCTTTAACGCAGAATTACGATTATTTAGCGTTTAGTGTCTTCCTCTTTCTCCATTTCTGATTCGCACCAACCATCAGTTCTCTGATAAACTTCTAAAAAAGTACTCCTCTAAACAAATATTACTATTATTCTAATCCTATTTTTTTATTTTGTCAATTGCTTTAAAACTTCTTCTTTGGTAAGAAGTTCTTGGTTTCCAGTTTTTAAATCTTTGAAGGCAACTTTTCCTTCTTGAACCTCGTTTTCACCAATAATTAATACATAAGGGATACCAAGACGATCAGCATATTTCATTTTCTGTTTCATGCCTTTTTCCTGATAATATACATCTGTTTTAATTCCATTTTCACGAAGATAGTTAGCAATCTCTAAAACAAAGCCATTATTCTCTTTATCCATAGGTACAATCAATACTTGACTTAAAGAATTTTCTAAAGAAGAGATTAGGCCAACTTCCTTTAACTGTGAAAATAGTCTTGTAAGTCCGATAGAAATTCCAATTCCAGGTAAGTGTTGATCGGTGTAATACTCTGTTAAGTTTTCATATCTACCACCAGAACAAATACTTCCTAAAGACGGATAATCATCTAATCTAGTCTCATAGACTGTTCCAGTATAGTAATCTAATCCACGAGCAATCGTTAAATCTAGGGTATAGTAGTTTTCGTCGACTTGGAAATCTTTTAAGGCTCGAAAAACAATCTCTAACTCTTGTACTCCGGCTTGGAAAGTTTCTTCCTCAGATAGATTTTTTAAGGCTTCTAATTTTTCTTCCGTTGTTCCTTCTATCTTTAGGAAAGCAAGAATTTTCGTTACAGCCTCTTCCTCGACACCTAATTCTTTTAATTCTTGAGAGACAGCCTCTTCCCCTATTTTTTCAATTTTATCAATGATTCTTAAGATATCCGTTGCTTTCTCTTCTAACGCTAAACTTTTAAAGAATCCATTTAATACTTTTCGATTATTGATACGAATCGTAAATTTTCCTAAATTTAATTTTTGAAATAAATGATAGATAACGGTTGGTATTTCTGCATCATAAATGAAATCTAGGGATTCGTTTCCGATAATATCGATATCACATTGATAAAACTCCCGAAATCTACCTTTTTGAGGTCTTTCCCCACGGAATACTTTACTAATTTGATATCTCTTAAATGGAAATACTAAATCATTATAGTGGGCTGATACATAACGCGCTAAAGGGACAGTCAAATCAAAGCGAAGAGATAGATCGGTGTCTCCCTTTAAAAAACGATAAATCTGTTTTTCAGTTTCTCCTCCCGCTTTCGCTAATAAGACTTCTGATAATTCGATTGTTGGGGTATCTAATGGTAGAAATCCAAACTCTTCATAAGTCGTTCGAATCGTATCTACCATTCGGTTAAACAGGATTTGATCAGAAGGTAATAATTCCATAAATCCTGATAAAATTCTTGGTTCTACTTTTTTCATATAACTCCTTCTTTCTATTTTTTTCTAATGATTCAAAATAATCAATGTCGGAAGAAGTAATAAGGAAAATCTTTCACCCACTCTTTAATTCCTTTTTTCATAATTCACCTCAATATATTCAGTATATAGTTTTTTTGAATTTTAGTCAATGAAGTTCTTTTTGTTTGGGAGGGGGCTTTAAGGCTTCCTCCACAAGAATTCCTAAAGAGGTTAAAACATCATTGCGTTCCTGATGAGAACTATACCACTTTGTTTTCGAGGTATCTTCATTTTCATAAAAGATACCATGACGAATTGGATAATTTAAAAGATGAAACCAATTGCCACGAATTTCTCCATATGGATACATTCGTACCAATTCTCTTAAATTAGATTGATCTACCGGATAAGTATAAACTACTTTCGGAGATGTCGCATACATTCCTGTTCGCATATCTACAAAGAATTCTTCTCTTCCCATATATACTCTTTGATCTGTATTAGAAAGTGGATAAACTTGTACATTCTCCGTATCGAAAAGATATTCCATTCCGTAGTTACGATAGAAAAGTAAACGATGATTTAAAAAATACATCTCTTCTGCTTCTAAAAGTGCTTCATGACTAGCGGCATCTACTAAATGATAGATTCCCTCCCGGAAGTCAATGCGATACTTAAGAGTCGCTAAAAGACCGCATCCCCCTTTCGGAAAACTCTTTTCTAAGGCTTCTACCACTCCTAGATTTTCAATCACTACTTCTCTTGTTCGATAATTAATGACACGATACATATTGGGATTCGCAAGAAGAATTTCTAAATCTTTATTATTATTTTTTACCACAATTAAATCCTTTGCCTCATCATAAAAACCAATAAAGTGATATCCATAGTTTTGAAAGTAGGCTTCTAATTGATCTTGAGTACGAAAAATGGAGTAATGTTCAAACTCCCTTTCCGATATAATTTTATCTTTTGCTTGCAATCCAATCACTGGTTCTATTCTCATACGCCCTCACATTGGCCTATTATAACATAGGAAGGTAAAAATAACAAGAAAAAGGAACTATGTTCCTTTGACCTCTTTATTGTTCTCTCTCATCTTTCCAATACTATCGGTAATATCATCTCGGTAGTGTTTATAGGTTGTAACAATGATAATCGCAACTGGGAAGGAAATAAAGATTCCGACAATTCCAAATAACATACTTCCTGCTGACATAGCAAAAATCGTAAGTAATGGATGAATAGAATTTGTCTTTCCATAAACAGCTGGATTAATAACATAACTATCGACACTAGATAAGATAAAGAAAGTAATTAATGTCTTTACGAAAAGACCTGGACTTACAACAAATGCCGTAATAGCAGCAACACAGTTACAAGCAATTCCTCCAAAGTATGGAATCATATTGGCAATTCCCGCTAAGAATCCTAATAGAAGAGCATTTGGGTGTCCAATAATCTTATACGCTAAAGCATATTCTACTACAGAAATAAGCATAACTTCCACTAATCCACTAAGATAGTTTTTCATACCTGTATCAAGTGCTTTGACATAATTATAAGTTTTCTCCTTCTTAGAACGGAAGAACTTCTTTACTTCTGCCCGAATCTTATCCATATCAATCAAGAAATAAATATAAGCAGCAAGGCCAAAGAATAGTTTTCCAATAAATCCAATAGAAGAACCAATTAAATTAATCGCACCATCCGATACATAAGTTGTGACATCAGTAATAATCTTTTGAAATCCTTCATTAATAGTACTTTGTAACCCACTAATATTAATATTCCAATCATGCGTAGAAATCTCTGTTAAGAAGGTATTAATACTAGAGAAAAGAGATGATAATTGTCCTACTAATACACTCGTAATTAAGTAGATTGTAAAGACAATTAAGGCAAATAGAACAAAGAGTAAAATACAAATAGCTAACCATTTTGGCAATCCTTTTTGGCGCATCTTCTCAACAATTGGAGAAGTTGCATAGGCAAGCGCAAAAGATAGTACAAAAGGAGTAATGATAGCAATAAACTTATTAACTCCATCAATCCATAAATTTCCAGTACGATAGATTAAAAAGATAATCAAAGCAATGAGCGCTAAATTCACTAATTTATAATCCACTTTTTCTTTTTTAAACATGATTTTCCTCACTTTCTAGAAGAATGGTAATCGGTCCATCATTGGTAATAGATACCTTCATATCCGCCCCAAAAACGCCACAAGAAACAGGAACAGAAACTCTTAATTTTTGATTGAATAGCTCATAGAGAGGATTTGCTTCCTCTCCTTTCATCGCATCGATGTAACTAGGACGATTTCCTTTTTTGGTATTGCCATAAAGGGTAAACTGAGAAATACTTAAGATCTCTCCTCCTACTTCTAAAATCGACTTATTCATCACACCATTTTCATCATCAAAAATTCTTAAATTCAAAACTTTTTTAGCGAGAGCCTCTACTTCCTTTTCCGTATCTCCATTCTTAAATCCTACTAATAGGACTAAGCCAGAATCAATCTTACCAACCACTTTTCCCTCAACACTTACCGAAGAGGATAAACTTCTTTGAACTACTACTCTCATTAATTAATAATCCTCTCTACTTGAATGATACTACTAATAGAAAGTAAATCATTCATAAACTTCGCTAATTTCTCCGTATTTTCTACTAAAACATTTAAAGTAATCATATAATTAGATTCACTATTTAAGGTATTGATACTTTGAATTGTAATATCACTTCCAGATGTCTTAGAGATAATTGTTAAAAGCAAATCTTTATTTTCAGTAGCGCGTACTAAAATATCTGTAGAATATTTCTTCGTAATTTCTTCATTCCAACTCACATCAATAATTCTTTCTTCTAACTCGCTGACATTCGGGCAAATCGAACGATGTACATTAATTCCGTTTCCTTTCGTAATATATCCAACGACACTATCGCCAGGAATTGGTTTACAACAAGAAGCAATATTTACTTTTATCTCATCGATTCCTTCAACGACAATATCGTTCTTCGCAGGAGTTTTCACTGTCTCCATTTTTGTTACTTTATCTAAAAGAATTTCTTCTTTACTACGATTCTCACTCGTATAAAAATTTAAAATCGATAATGGTGTTACTTTTCCATTTCCAATCGAAATATAAAGTTCATTCATATCTGCCATATGAAATTCTTTTAGGATATTATCTAAGGAATCATTCGCATAAAACTCAGCAAAAGGAATTTTTCTCTTTCGTACTTCTTTTTGTAATAATTCTGTACCTGTTTTTAAATACTCCTCTTTATCAATCTTATTATAGAAACTACGAATCTTATTCTTTGCTTGAGAAGTAAATGCCATATCGATCCATTCTCGTGAAGGACCACTCGAATTCTTATTCGTATTAATTTTAATGATATCGCCATCGTTTAATGTATAATCGAGTGGGACGATATTTCCGTTGACTAATGCTCCTACCATCGTATCTCCGACTCCACTATGAACACGATAAGCAAAATCAATTGGCGTAGATCCTTGAGGAAGTTCAATAACATCTCCTTTCGGAGTAAATACATAGATAGTATCTTTTAAGACATCTTCTTGAACACTTCGAACAAACTCCTCATCATTCGACTCTTCTTCTTTTAATTCCATAATTTCACGGAAGAATTGAAGTTTTTGTTCCATCGCACTTTGCATGCTTGCTTTTACATTACTTCCATGTTCCTTATAAGACCAGTGAGAAGCAATTCCTCGCTCTGCCACTTCATCCATCTCATATGTACGAATTTGAATTTCAAAGAGATATCCCTCTAATCCAAAAACTGTCGTATGAAGCGATTGATACATATTCGTCTTTGGCATCGCAATATAGTCTTTAAATCGTTTTGGAATTGGTCGATATTTGGAATGAACAATTCCTAAAGCTTGATAACATTCTTGCTCGGTATTGACATAAACTCTCATCGCAAGTAAATCATAGATATCACTGAAGCGTTTTCCTTTATCTAGTTTCTTATAGATACTATAAATACTCTTTGCTCGACCTTTAATTTGGTGTTCAATTCCATTCTTATGAAGTAATTCACTTACTTTTTCCATCATTTCATTGACGATTCGATCTCTTTCTTTTCGGGTTTGATTGAGTTTTTCGACGATGGAAAAATAAACATCTGGTTTATAGTAACGAAGTGATAAATCTTCTAGTTCACTTTTAATTTGATTCATTCCTAGACGATGCGCGATAGGCGTTAAAATATCTAGTGTTTCTTTTGCTTTATCCTTTTGCTTTTTCTCAGGAAGAATCCACAGTGTTCGCATATTATGAAGACGATCCGCTAATTTAATAATTAAAATACGAACATCTTCGGAAAGCCCTACTAAGATTTTTCTGTGGTTAGCAATCGTAGCCTCATTATCACAAGTAAATTTTAATTTATTAATTTTGGTTACTCCATTGACTAACGAAGCAATTTCCTTTCCAAACTTCTCTTCTATTTCTTCATAAGTCGCATCACAATCTTCAATCGTATCATGTAAGATAGCCGCACATATCGTTTGATAATCGGCATTGATATCGGATAAAATATAGGCAACATTTAAGGGATGGACAATATAATCCTCTCCTGTTAAACGAGTCTGTCCAAAATGTTTCTCATAAGCAAAAAGATAAGCCTTAGAAATGAGCTTACGCTCTTCCGGTTTTGTGATATAGGTACAAACTTTCTCATAAAGTTCATCGAAAGTTAACCTTGGATTATCTTTTCTCATCATTTCACCTTATTCTCTAAATATTTTTTCAAATTGTTCTTCTCTCTCTTTTGGTAAAAGTCCTAACATTCCTAAATAATAAATCTCAGGTCTAGTGTCTTTTCCTTGAATTTCAGAAAGATAGTTTAATGTTTCAATAACACTTTCTTTTTTATCACTTCTTAAAATCACTCTTTCCCGATACTTACTAGTAATTCCTAGCACTAAAAGAACCGCTCCAACCACAGGAAGATAAAAAGTCCATAAGGTAGGTTCCTTTAAGAAAGATAACGCTAAAAATAGATTAAAGAAAGCAAAAATCATAGAAGCCATCGTGACAAAGGCGGAAGTAGCATTCTCTACCCCAATAAAATAGTCTCCCTTAATACTTTGAACGAGTTCTCTAAAACTGGAATTATCTCGCGTATTCTCGATGCTGTATCGTAAAATTTCTTCGATAGGAAGTTTTCCTCCTTTTTGAAATTTCTCTAACTTTTCCATTCGAAGTTCTTCCTTTTGATGAAAGAAAGAAGGTTTTAAAAAGAAAAGTTTTAAAAGGTAGCGATCAGATTCCCCTAAACTAGGAAGAGAAAGTGAAGGAGAAATCGAATATTCCTCTTCCTCTTCTATCATATATCCTTTGGAAACTAGATAATCTAGAAGAATAGAAATCTCTCTTTTACCCATCGCAAGTTGTTTATGATACCAACTGGTATAAATAACGGAAGCATCGATAGGATTTAAAGAAATACAATCGATTTTTCGTTTGGGAATCGCTTTTTTCATTCGCGTCATAATCTTTTTGTTTTTCATAAGGTAGTAAAAATTCCAAAGAACAAAAAATCCGGTCATCCCTAAAGCAATCCATTCTAATACTAAAATATCTTTTGAAATAATGAAACTATAAAGAGTAGCAGCCCCAATTAAGAGGATTAATACAAATAACCATTTCTGATCATTTTTATCTTTCTTTTTTTCTACACTCATGAAATCACCTACCATAAATTATACCATATCCAAGATTATTAATAAAGAAAAAATAAAAAGGAATTAGCAATTAATTCCTTTTACTTTTAATTCTTGTACTTTATCATCATCTTCTACTTCATACCATTTTTTCTTCTCGTCTTTACCGATATTTTTTCTCTCTAATAAATACCATAAATGAACAGCTAAGAATAAAGAAGAATAAGTACCTGCAATTAAACCAATTAATAACGCATAGTTGAAGTTAATGATTTCATGAGAGCCTAAGAAGATAAGCGCTAAAACAGGAATTAAAGTAGTAACAGAGGTAATGATACTTCTTGAGATTACTTGCTTTAAACTGGTATTTACTAAATTCTTAAGTTCTTCTTTGGTCTTTAATTTACCATGATAGATTTTCTTTTTATTTTCCCGAATTCTATCAAATGCTACAATCGTATCATTAATAGAGTATCCAATGATAGATAAAATAGCAGCAATAAAGATACTAGTTACTTCAAAGCGGAAAATACTGAAGAAGATAACAACGATTAAACAGTCATGTAGTAAAGCAAAGATAGCCCCTACTCCGTAACTAAAGGTAAATCGTAATGTAACATAGATAATAAGTCCTAATAAAGCAAGAACTAAAGACCAAATCGCATTCTCTAAAAGCTGTTTCTTAACAATATTAGATACCATACCAACACTTGTCGTAGATCCTTCATAATGTTCTTTAAAGTATTCTTCTACTTTGGCATTATCTTCGGCTTCAAAGATATCTGATAAAGTAAGATAAACATTTTTCTCATCAATTTGTTCAGCACTAGCAACATGATAATCTAACGCAGTAAGTTCCTCTTTAACAGTATCCTTATCTAGTTTTACATCGGCTTGTAAAGAGATACTAGATCCACCCTTAAAGTCAATACCTAAATTAAATCCATGAATACCTACATAAACACATCCAGCTACTAAAATAATGATGGTAGCGGTAAAGAAGCGTGGATTCCATTTAGTGAAGGAAATCTTTTCTACAAAACTTCTCTTCTCTAAATGACGAATTCCTAAGAAAGCTTCTAAGTGATTATCAAAAATACCACTTTCGACAAACTTTCCTAAAAGGTAACGAACAAATAATACCATGACAGCAAAGGTAACAAAGATACTGATAAGGAGCATCGTTGCGAATCCTTTTACACTACTTTCTCCAAAGATAAATAGAATAAAAGCAGCAATTAAAGTCGTTACATTGGCATCAAAGATAGACCAGAATGAATTTTTATTTCCTCGTTTGAAGGCTTCCTCTAAAGTACTTTTTGTCCTTAATTCCTCTTTAATTCTTGAAAAACTGATAACACAGGCATCTACTGCCATACCAATTCCAATAACAACGGCAGCAATAGATGGTAAAGTAAGTCTTCCTCCAATTAAATTAAAGATTAAGAAAACTAGAGCGGTATAAACCATAATACCAACACTCGTAATAAATCCACTAAAACGATAAATCGCGATTAATAGTAACATAATAAGAACAATTCCAACAACGCCAGCAAAGAAAGTCTTTTGAAGAGCATCCTCGCCGAAAGAGGCATTGACCGTACGAGCTGAAATTTCCTCTAACTTGGTAGGTAAACTACCAGAATTGATAAGATCTGCTAAATCCTGAGCTTCTTCTTGCGTAAAGTTTCCTGTTAATTGTACAGATCCACCAGTAAGTTCTCCTTGAATCGTCGCATGAGAAATACATCTAGAATCTCCACTAGTACCACAATTTACCACTTCTTCAGCATAAGAGTCTACCCCTTCTTCAAAGTCTAACCAAATTACCATTTCTTTTCCAATTAATGGTTTTGTCTTTTGGTAGAAAGTATCGACATCAGAAATATCAATTAATAACATATAAGTTCCAACACGATCTGGATTCTGCGCTACTTTTACAGAACCAGCCTTTAGAACACTTCCGTCCATAAGGAAATTATCAGAAGTATCACGGAAGGTTAAATTCGCCATTTTACTTAATGTATTTTTTGCTTCTGATTCATCCGTAACACCCGCTAATCCAACACGAATATTATTTCCTTCAATAGAAATTTCTGGTTCACTAACTCCTAAAATATCAATACGTTTTAAAATAATATTGTAAGTACTAGTTACCATATCTTGTGTAACTTTACTACCATCAACACTATCTACTTTGTATAAAATTTCAAATCCGCCTTGCAAATCTAATCCAAATTTCGTTGCTTTTAAAATTGGAAAAAGAGATGCTGATACAACTGCTAAAAGAACAATTGTTACCAAAAGAGAAGCAAGGAAAGATTTTCTTCTCGCTTTTCTAACACGAATTTCCTTTCCTAATTCTTTTGGACTTTCCTTTTTGATTTCTTTGGAAACTGTCTTTTTCACAGGTTCTTTTTCCTTCGTTTCTACTTTTTCTTCTTTCGAAGAGACTTTTCTCTCTTCTTTTTTTGTTGGTTGTAATTTTTTTCTTTTTGCCATATTCACCTATCCCCATTCTTTTGCATGTATTGATATATTTCCTGATTATCGGTATGTAGAATATCTTCTACCATTTCATGAAGGAGTAAACCACTTGCGTGTTTCCACTTCGTTTCTGCTAAATAGTTCCATACTTCCTTTTCAGAAATATTCAAATAATCATTTCTTTCGAGGTCTAACACTTTACTATTTAGTGCTGGTAATAATCGGTCGTGAAGATCTTCTAGCGTTTCAAATTCAATCTCCATTTCTAATATCCCTCGTTTTCACATACAATATTGTATACTAAAATCTTGATTTTGAAAAGGAGAAACATGAAAAAAAGTAAATTTATTCGCTCTAGTATTTATCTTTTAATCGGTGGATTTCTGACAAAAGTACTAGGAATGGTTGCGAAAATTGTCCTCACAAGAAAAATGGGAACGATGGCAATGGGCCTATATTCCCTTTTAATGCCTACTTTTTCTCTTTTTTTATCCATTAGTGGAATGGGACTTTCAACAGCTTTAAATGTCTTAATTGCTAGTGGAAAATATGCGACTAAAAATTTGCTTTCTACCTCTCTTTTTTTAGGACTTACGATGGATTTCTTGCTTCTTCTTGTTCTTTTTTTCGGAAAAGAGATACTTGCCAACAACTTTCTTCATGAACCAATTTTAGTTTATCCCCTTCTTTCGATTGGCTTTGTTCTTCCTTTTATTACGGTATCGAATATTTTTCGCAGTTATTTTTTTGCCAAAGAAAGAATGATTCCCCATGTGTTTTCCAATGTCTTAGAAGATGTTATTAAACTTTTCCTCATCTATTTTGGAATTTCTTATTTTTTAGATAGCTATGAAAAAAGTCTTACTTTTTTAATGATGATTAATATTGCCTGTGAGTTTTCTTCGATTCTAATCTTTCTTGTTTGCTTTCCCAAATTTCGATGTTCCAAAAAGGAGCTTCTCCCTACTAAGAAATCCCTTCAAGCCATCTTACCGATTGCCATCCCAACTACCTTATCCAGATTAGTAGGATCAATTACTTACTTTTTAGAACCTATTATCCTCACTACCATTCTTTTAAAATTAGGATACCAAAAAGGATTTATTATTGAACAATATGGCATTATTACTAGTTATGTCCTTCCTGTTTTAATGCTTCCTTCCTTTTTTACAAATGCGATTTCACAGGCTCTTCTTCCAATTTTAAGTAGGCATTATCACCACCAAGAGAGGAAATCTTTTCAAAAGAAATTAAAACAAGCTATCTTTCTATCATTAGGAATTGGAATTCTTTATACTATCTTTTGCTTCTTCTTTCATCAAGAAATCTTTTTCTTTTTATATCATACACAAGAAGGTAAAGGATACTTTTTCTTCTTACTCCCTATCTTTCTTCTTTATTATTTAGAAGGACCTCTCAGTTCGGCTCTACAAGCGATGGGAAAAGCCAATATTCAATTAAGAATCTCCCTTATCAATTTTGGAATTCGTACTTTAGGACTTATTTTATTAACCTCACTATCTATCGGTTTTTATGGCTTTTTAATCGCTCTTTCTATCAATATCTTCGTGGCGGTTGGATACGCTAGTAAGAAAGTTTTAGATTCTTTACAAGAAAAGAAAAGTATTATATAATGTTAATAGAAAATAATAGAGGTGAATCATGAGAAAAGTATCAGAAAGAACGATTCGTCGCATTGAAAATGGAGAATTGGTCATTTATAATGCGGGAGCGTTAGAAAAATTAAAAAAATATGTCTTAGTAGCCGTTGCTACCGTAACTCTTGCCGGAGGAATTACAGGATATGCTTTAGGTACTAAAGTAGAAAGTATGAAACTTCCAGGAACTATTCCAGCAGGATGTGTTTTAACCTATATTGAAGATTCCATTGACTATGGGGGAAATGTGACTGACACTGCTCGAGATTACTATAATGAAGCCTATGATGATATGTATCATGGATTAAATACTTATGCGAAAGTTGTTGAAGAAATTAACGGATTATATCACAATGAAACAGTTCATGTCGGAGATACGATTAAACTTCCTGTCATTGTCGATGAAACCAATCCTCACTACATTCAGATGTTAGTACTTCAAAATCAAATTCGAGCGATTGAACAAAATAATTACTGGGTTAGTTATACCGTTCAGCTTGGCGATAATATTTCCGTTTTAGCGTCAAAAGCATCTGGCAGTCATGCTGAAACTGCTTTATTAACGAATAAAATTATCGAAAAGAATCACTTAGGAGGAATTCTTCAAGCAGGTACTACTATATGGATTGTCAATCCGGAGTTAGGTCCTTTAAAGTTATCTTTACAAGAAGAGACAAAACAATTACAAGAAGAATTAAAAGGTGACGATCAAGATACTAATCAAGATACTAATCAAGATGTAAAAAACCGCTAAAATAGCGGTTTTTATTTGGTTACTGGTTTATTTTCATAACAAGTAACAATATTCTCTAGTAACATAGCGACTGTCATAGGTCCTACTCCTTTAGGAACTGGAGTAATATAAGATGCTTTCTTAGAAACTTTATCAAAATCGACATCGCCACATAATTTTCCATCCACACGATTGATTCCTACATCAATGACAACCGCATCTTTTTTAACCATATCTTCGGTAATCATTTTAGGAACTCCTGCCGCGCAGATTAAGATATCGGCTTCTTTGGTAATAGAAGGTAAGTCTACAGTATGGCTATGACAAACAGTTACTGTTGCATCTGCAGCTAACATCAATTGGAAAAGAGGTTTGCCGACCAATTTACTTCGTCCTACGATGACTACCCTTTTTCCCTCTAGAGGAATTTCATATTCCTTTAAAATTCTCATAACTCCTAATGGAGTACAAGGAACTAATGTCTTTCTTCCATTAATCATTCGTCCCGTATTAATATCGGTAAGGCCATCGACATCTTTACTATTACTGATGGAATTTAAAATTCTTTTTTCATTATATCGTTCAGGAATAGGAAGTTGAACAAGAATTCCATTGACATATTCATCATTATTCAATTCTTTAATCTTATTAATAATTGTCAATTCTGGAGTATCATCTTCAAACTTAAAGTGGCGGAAATAAACCCCTACCGCACTACAAGCCTTTTCTTTTCTCTTTATATAAGAATCACTAGCTGGGTCGCTACCAACTTGAATGACAGCCACACTAGGACGAATCATACAATTTTTTAGTTTCTGTTTTATCTCTTCTTGGATTTTTAAACTTAATGCCTCTCCATCCATTATTGTACTCAAATTTATCACCTCAAATTATATTTTGTAGTGTTTCCACTACCTTCTACCTTAATTATAGCAAAAAAGAACTCATTTCCAACAAAAAAATGTCTATTTTACATTTTTTACAAAAAATTATGTAAAGTAGACATTTTAAAAACAATTAAGACTCTTTTTCGGGATCTTGTTGTCCCATGAATTCTCGATATCTTGGAAGAATTTCTTCGGCAGGACCAATCTCCATAAGATTACCATCATTTAACCATAATACTTCATCACAAAGAGATGCGATAGTATCCAAATTATGAGATACAATTAAAACCGTCCTATTTTCATCCGAAATAAGTTCTTTCATCTTGTTGTAACTTTTCGCTTTAAATTGAGCATCTCCAACGCTTAATACTTCATCAATTAACATGATATCTGTCTCTAATATCGCCGTAATCGCAAACGCTAATTTAGAGTACATTCCAGAAGAATAAGTTTTTACTGGTTTATACATAAACTTTCCAATATCGGCAAAATCAATAATCTCCTGTTCTTTTTCACGAATCTGTTCTTCGGAGAAACCTAATAACATTCCGGATAGATAAATGTTCTCTTTTCCGGTTAGTTTCTTATTAAATCCGACTCCAATAGAAAGAAGGGAAATTGTATTTCCATGTAAATCAATCTTTCCTTCGTCTGGTGAAAAGATTCCGGCAATTGCTCTTAACATGGTTGATTTTCCAGATCCATTCTTTCCGATGATACCTAGAATTTTTCCTTTTTCTACTTCAAAACTAACACCTTTTAAAGCACGAAAGAGTTCTACCCTAGAACCTAGTTTCGTCCAAGAAGCACGAATAGATGTCTTTTTAAGACCACGATAAGTGACATGAAGATTCTTAACGGTAATCGCTATCTCTTTTTTAGATTTAGAAGAGACAATTTCACTATTAGTTTCCATTTCATCCTTCTTTTTCATTAAATCACCTTCGCATAACTATTTTCATTCTTATGGATGACATGAACCCCTATCATACATAAGACAACACCGATAAGTCCCCAAATTCCAAGTAAGCCTAAATGAGGTAGATTTCCTTCTAGGAGAACCACTCGGAGTTCATTCATAATAAAGGCAATAGGATTTACCTTTAAAAGAAGAACTACTAAACTTGGATGCTTCTTTAACTTCTTTTGAATATTATAGAAGACACCAGATAAATAGAAAACCATTTTAAGACCAATATTTGTCAAATTGGATAAATCATTCAAAGTAACTCCAAAATGCATCAAAATCATTCCCATACCAAATGTAAGAACATAAAGGACAACAAAGATTGGAATCGCTAATAACATCGTCCAAGAAAATGGTACTCTTTGACAAATCATTAAAACAAGACAAATGAGTAAAGAAATTCCCATTTTAAATAGATAAGTAAAAGACTTTGATAACAATAAAATATATTTTGGAATATATACTTTTGTAACCAAATCTCGATTATTAATAATGAGTTTCACACTACCCGTAATCATCCGATTAAAAAATTCCCAAGCAGTAAGTCCGATAAATACAAAAGAAGCAAAATACTTTTCGTTATTATCGAATACAACACCAAAAACGAATGTATAAATAAGCATAAAACAAACTGGTTCAATAATCCACCATAGCCAGTTTAAATAAGAATCAGCTACCTCGCTTTTTAATTCGGCTTTGGCTGAATAAATCGCATACTTATAATATTTTTTGATGTTATTAAAAAATTTTTTCAAGATATCCCTACTTTCCAAAATAAAATACACCTAATATTTTTGAAAATCGATTTAAAATTTCATTGCTCTTCTGCATCGCAATATTTTTCTCTAAAGCTTTCCCACCAATCGTTAAAGCGGCTACCGTTGCTGTTGTAAAAAGCGAACAAATAAGAAGAGATATTCCCCACATTTCCGAGATAGAACTAGCGATAACTACACCTGCGGAACCAGAAATAATTCCACAGATATCACCAATGACATCTTGGCAGAAACTAGAAACTTTATTCGCATTTCTCTTTAAAAGAACAGCTACCTTTGCTGATTTAATCCCTCTAGAACTCATGGAATGGAAAGGTGCTTCACTCGCTGTTGCAACAGCCATTCCTACCATATCAAAAAGGACCCCGATAGCAACAAACAAGAAAACAATGACACAACTAATGAGAAGATTCGCTTTCTTTAACGCTACCTCAGAAAAGAAAGAAAAGGAAAAAGAGATAGCGAACGCTAAACAAGTAAGTTCTAAAACCCACTTATAGTTTTCCCTCTTTTTTAACTTCTTTTCTCTTTTTATATCTTCTTGTTTTGTATTTTTTGGTTTCAAGTTAATCCCCCTTATACACAATGACATTCTACCGGATTTTCAGAATTTTGTCAATTATTTATCACAAAGGTCTTCCTCTGTCTCTTTGACGATATAGATTGGTCTTTTCTTTGCTTCTAAGTAAGTTTTTGCTAAATACTCACCCATAATTCCCGTACAGAAAAGTTGAATTCCACTAAGAAAAAAGAGAATACAAATCATCGAAGGCCAACCAGCAACAGGATCTCCCCAAATTAGTGTTTTCACAATAATCACAATAATCGCAATGAAAGAAACAAAGCAAAAGAAAATTCCTAAGATTGCGGAAATCAATAAAGGTGTCGTTGAAAATCCAACAATGCCTTCCATGGCGTATGCAAAAAGTTTTGGAAAATTAAATTTCGTTGTTCCTGCTACCCTTTCTTGGTTTTCATATTCAATCCATTTGGTATCGAATCCGACAAAACTAAAAAGCCCTTTCGAATATCGATTATACTCTTTAGCCGATAAAATCGCATCTACCATTCTTCTTTTCATCAAGCGATAATCTCGCGCGCCAGGTACCATCTCAACATTAGACATCTTCGCAATAATCTTGTAAAACCATCCTGTAAATATTTTTCGAAAGAAAGAATATCCATGTCTACTGACACTTTTTGCTGCTACACAGTCATATCCTTCTTCTTTGATAGAACGATACATTTCTTTTAAAAGAGCGGGAGGATCTTGTAAATCAACATCCATAGTAGTGACATAATCTCCCTTAGAAGCCTCTAATCCAGCATACATAGCCGCTTCTTTTCCAAAGTTTCTAGAAAAAGAAATATAGTGAACAGACTTATCTTGTCTAGCTAATTCTCGCATCTTTTCAATTGTCGTATCTTTTGATCCATCATTGACATAGATAATTTCATAATGAATATTGGAAATTTCTTTTAAAACTTTTGTTACTTCCTCATAAAATGGAAGAATATTTTCTTCCTCATTCATACAAGGAACTACAATCGATATTAATTCTTTTTTCATACTACTCCCTCATTTGATATAAAACATATTTAAAATGGATATTTTCATACACTTGATAAACAACATCTATTACCTCATAATTCTCATGAAGATAAGGAACAGAAATGGTATTTTCATTTATATATTCTTTCATCCGTAAGATGACAAACTGCGTATGTTTTTCTTTGATTGCTAAATCCTGAGCATCTTTATTCTCTGGATAGGCTTCATATTTAATATTTATTTTTTCAAAATATTTCTCGGTCGGTAAAATACCTAACACAGTATAAAAACCACCATCTAGTTTGCCATAATTTAATACGGTTGGATTCTCATAAGCAGACATAATCTCAGCAAATCGAAACTGCGCTAAAGACTCTTTTTTGGTTCCAATGAAATAGGTATTTGGACTTACTAGATAAACCATTCCCCAAAAGAAAGGAAAAAGTAAGATAACCCAATACCTAGTTGGTAATTTTGGAATGGATAAATGCGCTACAAAAATACCAAAGAAAATTGTAAAAGAAGCCATGACATAAAAATAGTAAGCATAGTTCTTTAGTCCAATAAAGTTAAAGAGAAAAGTACTAAATAACAAGATGAAAAAAGATATCTTTTTTCCTTTTAGTAAGACTCTTTTATCTTTGAGAACACCTATCATACCAACGACGAGAGAAAAACTATATAAAGCACTCTTCTTGCCGTTCGTTACCAAAATTTCTCCTAATTTTTGAATTCTTTCGAATAATGAAACAGTAAGTTCCTGTGCAGGATAAAGAAAAATATTTAAATAAAAATAGTCTTCCCATAGATCTTTTAAAGCACCATGAACTCCAAAATAAAGAAGAATTGGAATACTAACCGTAAGAAGTCCTAAAAAATAACAAACTCCCATTCGTAAAAATAGATTCCATTTTTTCTTTTTCAGTAATAAAAAACTAATAATAAGGACAAACCCAATCCAAAAACCTAAGAGAATATATTTCGTCCATAGAAGAATTCCTACTAGAATTCCTTCCGTATAGAAGAGAAAATCATTTTTTTGTAAGTAAGAATCTTGATTCATTAACTTTAGAAAGTGATAGATACTAATCGCATAAAACGGTAGCATCAATTCCTCTACACTTCCCCCATGAACAAAAGATGGCATTGTCAGTAAAATCGCTATCACAAACAAAGAAGAAAGATAAAAATGTTCTTCTTTTCCATATAACTTTAAAATCTTATAAAAGAAGTAGAGGAAAATCGTAAAAGCAAGTACTTCTATTAAAAAGATGCCCAAGAATGTTCGATTGGAAATCAAGTATCCAATTCCATAAACAACATATAGAATAGGACCTTTCTGTTCAAATAGATCACGATATGGGACCATTCCATTCATAAGTCCCTTCCCCATCGTGAAGAAAGCATTCGCATCTACCCAATCATTCATAGGATATAGTGGCGAAGATTTTGTTGCTATCCATAAAAAAAGAAACGAAATACATAATGAATAAATAATTACTTTTCTATTGTTTTTCATAAACTCCCACTGCTTCAAGTATACCACATATACGCTTTCGTTTCAATCATTCCAAAAACCACTCATCTATTTTTTTGAAATAAATAATAATCCGCTAATATGGTTTCATACTTTTGTGTATGTTCCTTCACTAGATGGTAATTTTCTAAAAGAAAAGGAAGATACTGATCTGATAATTTTTCTCCATGTTCTAGTCTAAAAATAACATAATCTACTCGTTTCGAAGCAATCGCTTCTCTTTGAGAATCTAAATTTTCAGGAAATACTTGGTAATTTATATTAATTTTAGAAAAATATTTTTCGGTCGGTAAACTTCCTGATGTGGTATAAAAACCTCCATCAATTCCTCCATAGTAAAGAAGCGTACTTCCTTCCTCCATATCTTTTAAAAATTCGTACTGAGCATAGTCCTCTTTTTTCCAAGAAAGATAAGGAATATTATCATTAACCGCATAAATATAAGAAAAAAGAAGTGGAATGATAAAAATAAGTAAACTATTTTTTTCTAAGTTTTCCTTTTCTAAGTACTCGGCAATCCATAACATACCAAAAATACAAAATGGAAAAGCTATTAAGAAATAATATCGATAACTAACACACCCTAGATAGAGAAAGAAAAGAAGAAAGAAAAACGCTAGTGGAAATATCCATTTTCTTTTCGAAGATAGAATTTTATTCTCTTTCCAAATAAAGAGTATCCCTAATAGGAGAAAAACACTATAGACAAGATGTTTTTGAAAGTTGGTAGTTATTAGCGTATAAATAATTCCTAATTTTGTTAAGAAAGATGTCTCTGCCATAGAAGAAGCATGATAAAGAAAAATATTTAAATAGAAATAATCTTCCCATAGATCTTTTAAGGCCCCATGAACTCCGAAATAAAGAAGAACGAGAAGAGTAACGAAAAACATTCCTAGGAAAAAAGAAAGGAGAAAAGATAGTAGTTCCCTTCCCTTTTTTTCTTTGATGTAAAGACAAAAGAAGAAAAGGCCAAAGAAAATCCAAAATCCTAAGAAAGTATATTTCATCCAAAGAATGATTCCGGCTACCAATCCTTCGATAAAAAAGATTTTGTTATTTGTTTTCAAATCATGATTATCCTTTAATAAAGAAAGAAAATGATAAATTCCTAAAAGACTGAAAGGAACCGCAAACTCCTCTACACTTCCTCCATGAAAAAAAGATCTCATAGAGAAGAAAACAGACGCAAAAAGAGGCGCTAATAAAAAGAAACTGTTTTCTTTCTGATATAATTTTAAAATTTTATAGAAAAGGCATAATGTCGTCGTAAAAGAAAATACTTCTAATAAAAAGATGCCAAAGAAAGTTCGGTTGGAAATCAAATAACCAATTCCGTAGATGAGATAAAGAATTGGTCCTTTCTGCTCAAATAAATCACGATATGGAACCATTCCATTCATAAGTCCCTTCCCCATCGTGAAGAAAGTATTCGCATCGCCCCAATCATTTAGGGAATAAAGAAACGAAGACTTTGTTGCAATCATTAGAAAAAGAAATGCTAAAAAGAAAGAATATCCAAAAATTAATAATTTCTTTTTCATCTTATCACCTAAAAATAGTATAACATGTTTCTAAAGCCTTTGACAAGGCACAAAAAAAAGGACAAAGTCCTTTATTCACTACTTAAATGGCTATTAATATAGTTAACTTTGCGCCATAGGTCAAGCAGAATTTCTCTAGTTTCCACATCACGTTACCATGGTTGCGGTTCCCCTTTAAGAAAACTAATACATCGTTTCCGAATGTATGGCTTGATTACCACTCAGTACGCACTGCAATCCTACATTACATGACACTCTAGGAGTTTTCCTCACCAACTGTCCATTGTTAATTCTTTTTTGCAATAGGAGTTTCAAATTGCGATACTTAACTGATTCTAGCTAAAAACCGGCTAAGTTTGTTCAATTATTCCCTCATATCACGCAAGACAAGCTACACTACCCATAACTATGCGCCACACGGTAGGTTCACGCCTTATCTGTACTCTATCAATGGTAGAACACAACAATAAGGTCTCCATGAATGCTGGGTCATGATCGTATGCCATTACGGTTGCCCAACACTCTACCTTTCAGCATCCACCCCAAACTGGGCGTAAGAAGCAAACACCAAAAGTTTCACAGATGTGCTCTTTAACAGCTTTTTAATTCTGTCTTCACAATAGACATTATTGACTAGAATAATGTGCCATCAACAAGTAACATTTTAGCAAATTTAACAGAATTTGTCAAATTTATACTATTCTATGCACTTCTGAAAAATATATTTCAAAAATCTTTTTCCATTCTTATCTAAAGGATGGTTTTTAAAATTGAAAGTCAAAGATATTCGTTTGTTTTTGATAACAGTTTTTTAATTGTTCCATAATTTCTTTCGAAGTATCTTCACTATAGTGAAGACCATCGGCGGTTCCAAATCCATTTTCCTGTAAATAAGTATATGTGTCACAATAAAAGATATTTTCTTCTTGAATAGAATCTACAATTTCTTGATTAAAGTTTTCAATTGCTTCATTCGTAGTCGTGGCTTTTCCCTTACGAGGCCCTTTTTTATGCATTTCCAAATCTACGGGATTGACAGAGACATAAAATACATTATGATCTTGCCATTTTTCTTTTAATTTTTGAATATAAGAAGCATAGGTTTTCGCATCGCATATTTTTTTATTATCTAATTTTTGAACTCGTATTAAATCATTTACCCCAAGATTGATAAAAATAGAAAAGTGCTCATCGGGATATTCTTGAATAAGTTTATCTACTTCTTTTTCCGCCGTTTCCCAAAGATAATTACAAGTAACTCCATCCTTAGAAATAAAAAAGATATTAGGTTCTTCTACGACTTCACTGACATCGACAGTTCTAGAGTCCCCAATCACAATAAATTTATCTGTTAGATAAATAGATGACTCCTCCACTTTCGCATCTACGCCTTTATCTAGAGATGGTACTTTCGAATCTTCTAGATGGAAAAAATAAGCAGCTATACTAACTAGTAAGACAAAGAAAAAACTGCCAAGAATTCGTTTCATAAAATCATCCACTCTCCTAAATCACTTGTCTTATTATAACGAAAAAAGTTGAACATATCAACTTTCTTTTGAAATATTTTTTGTTTTTACATCTGTTTTCCACTTTTCCTAATCGATAAATTCTAAAGCCTAGAAGATGGAATATGATAAAAGTTAAAAAATTAAGTAGAAATTTTTTCTTTTCTTTAGCGTTTTTTTGAAAAAACAATAAATTTACTAAGAAGATAGTTTCCCACAATGACAACTACCTGAGCAACAAGCGTCCAAAAAATAACTTGAATATTTCCATCTTGCTTTAAATGAGTAATAAAAAGCCAAAGAAGAAAAGATTCCATCAAAAGAGTTACTACTCGAGAAGAAACAAAAAGAGAAATTTCATGGAAAATTTTCTTACTTTTGCTTTGAAAGACAAAACTTCGATTCGTTACATACGCAAAAAGAACAGAAAGTATCCAAGAAAGAACAACAGAAATCTGTAGTTCTATAGGATTTTTCGCATCTAAAAAAGTAAATAATAAGACATATTTCGTAGCTAACGAAACTAAAGTAGTTAAAACACCAATCACTAAATAGCGAAAAATTTCTTCGTATTTATGAATTACTTCTTTTATCCATTTCATTGTTTTAACCTTTCTTTTTAGGACTACTCTTTTTCTTCTTTTCTTCTTTTTCAGAAATATCATTATGATTATGATCAAATACTACATCGGTTTTAAGCGCAAAGATAAGTACACAAAAAAGTAAAATACCATAGAGAATATATCCTAATTTAGCGTCCTTTAAGACATAGACTAAAGAAGCTCCTGCAAATAAAGCCGTTGCTAAATAGATGATTAATACGGTTGCTCTTTGACTTAAATGTCTTCTCAATAATTGATGATGAATATGCATCTTATCCGGAGTAGAAATACTCTCTCCTTTTAACTTTCTTCGAATAATCGCAAATAAGGTATCAGAGATAGGAATCGTTAAAAGTAAAAGAGGTACGATGATAGAAGTCATCATGACATTCTTAAATCCTAATAAAGTAATTACGGCAATAATAAATCCTAAGAACATGGATCCAGAATCACCCATAAAGATACTGGCAGGATAAAAATTATGAAATAAAAATCCTAAACACGAACCAACAAGGATGAAAGATAAAACAAACGCTAGTCCATATTCTCCCTTACAAGCTGCAATAATTCCAATCGTAAGAAAGAAAATCGTCGAGATTCCCCCTGCTAATCCATCTAATCCATCAATTAAATTAATACAATTAATACATCCTAAAATAAAGAATATCGTGATTGGATAAGCAAAGTATCCAAAATCAATATAAATATGAAAAGCATCAATATTTTTTAATAAAATGCCGCCATAAAAAACCACAATTAAAGCAGCAATCAATTGTCCAACAAACTTATGCGAAGCTTTTAACGGTTTGATATCATCCATAACTCCTACTAGTACAATCACAAAACTTCCTATTAAAATAGAGTTCATCTGTGCTGTCGCACTACCAAATAACATATATCCTAATAAGAAACCACCATAAATTCCTAGTCCTCCTAGTCGAGGAATGGGATGAGTATGAACCTTTCTAGCATTCGGAATATCGAGGGCCCCTACATGCTCTGCTACTTTTCGAATAAAAGGAATTGTCATTGCTACAAATAAGCAAGGAATCGCAATCATCGAAAAAATTTGTAAAATAAGTCCTTGATTCATAAAATCACCAAATTCATTATATCATATTTTCTTTTGTTTTACTATTCTTCTGTCAAGTCTAGGAAAGTGATGAGAAAAATATTTCTTTCTCTTTTATTTTTTTGTATAATGATAGTGGTGAAGTCTATGAAAAGAGAAAATAGAAGACGCGATAATAGAATCACAAGAAGTGAAAGAATATCTCAAGAACAAGAAGTGGTAGAAATTCCTGCTAAAGAAATAAAAGAGGAAGAAATTACGACGACAAATACAGCAGAAATTCAAGTAGGAGAAATTAAAGTTCAAGAAGAGAGTTTACCAGAAAATCTTCTTCCTAATATAGAGAATTCCGATGAAGAAATCTTTAAAGACGATTTCCCTTCCAAAGAAAAGAAATCCTTGAATCCCATTCCTTGGATTGCAATTCTTTTTCTAGGATGCTTAGGAATATTCCTTTATCTTATCTTATTCCATACGGGAAATGAGAATCTATTTATGATAGATGGATTTGGACTCTTAGTTCTTCTTTTCCTTTTTGGAATTGCTACTCTATTAAAAAGAAAAGGAACTTTCGTATTCTCCTTTCTATGCTTTTTACTTTCTAGTTGTTATCTTGGTTACAACATATACTTTCTTATGACATACGAAGAAGAACAAAACAAGATAGTAGAAGAAGAAAGCAAAAAAGGAATTGTTAAAAATTATCTTTGTACTTATGAAGAAGAAAATATGACTCAAAAAATTCAAACAGAAGATGGAAATATGAAAAACCTTCTCATTACTTTTGAGGTAAGCGAAGAAGAGGAAGCTAAAAAATTTGTAGAATCTATCGAAATCGTAGATGGATTTCAGATTGAACAAGAAAAAGAAAAAATTACGATGACTTTTGATCTTACCAAATTAGATAGTAATCAATATAAAGTATTGATGCGTACTTACTTAGACTATCAGCGAAAAACAAGTGATTTTACTTATCTTGAAGGAGAAAATTATCTCTATACAAAATATCTAGGAGAATTAGAAGGCTTTAATTGTACGGAAGAAAAATAGTTTTCTTCCTTTTTTATTTTCAAAAAAAGAACCTTTATAGGTTCATTTTTCTTTCTATTTTTCTTTTTTTCGCAAAGAGTAAAACAAGGAAGAAGAGAAGGAAAATAACACATCCAGATAAAATCATAGTAACAAAGAAAAATCTCTTTTCTAAACTTTCTATCTCTTTCATATCTTGTACTTGAAATCTTTGAAGAGTTCTTTCTTCTTCATCATAGGTATACCAATTTTCTTCTCCTGTTTCAATATTGATTCCATAAATTAAAGGATAGTTAGAATTACTTGAACGATAAGTGGGAATTTTTAAAGAATCGATAGAAACTTCTCCTTTTGCTTCATAGCCTTCTGGAATTTCTTCTTTCGGTGTTAAGGTAACTATCGTAATTCCATTAAATGAAGTTTCAATGTAAGGCGTATAACTGCCATCTTCTTCCATTTTATAAAAGCCAACTTCCCCTTCTGGATTCTTTAGGGCAACTAACCGATATCCTGTAATATCCGATTCAAAAATAGGTGCTTCTTCTTCTCCAAAGAAAGTCGTTGTCTCTGTAAAAGTGGAAGGAACAGATAAGCCTTCTGTTTTTCTAACGACATTATATTCTTCTCCATCGACTGTTACGACAATAGGATTTAACTCTTTGACATGAATTCGAATTTTATATTCTTTGGTACTTCCATTTTCTGCCGTAACACGAATCGTAAACTTGTTATCTCCTTCTGATAATAGTTTCGTTCCCGTTCCCGAAATACTAGCTTTAGAATCTTCCTTAGATGCTTTGATGGTGACAGACTCTGTTCCATTTTCTACTTCTAGAGAATATTCTAAAGTATTTTTGTCAAATTTAGGAGTCAATTCATATCCTTCTACAGATAAACTCTTTAAGTTATTATTTTTAGAATAACTAGCTTCTATCTCGGCTTTGGTTTTTACATTAAAAGTATAACTACCATTCGTAACGGATAAATACTTTTCAGAATAGTTCATGACCTCAGAATTGGCAATAGATACTTTAGCGCTTCCAGATTTGATGGCTTCAAAGGTAGCTGTATATGTTTTTGTTTTAATATTTGAACCGGATGTAACTCCTACGGAGTTTGTTCTTCCCTCTAGAGTAGAACTTACAAATTTTAATCTAGCGGTATCATATTTTAAATCAAACTCCCAAGCTCCTAATGGATCTCCTGAGGAAATGGTTATCGTTACTTTTACTTTCTCTCCTACCAATACGGTTTTTGGTGATCCTGTAACGGTAATTTTAGCGCTTGCTCCGAAAACCGTATCTATCTTAAAGAAGAGACAACTAAATAAGACTAGAAAAAGAAATATATTTTTTTTCATTTTATCACTCCTTATTTTTGACTAATGTTACTACTACCTAGTATATGTTTTTGAACTTTTAATAAGTCTAGGATGGTTATTTTTCCATCTTTGCTTGGATCAGCAGCTTCCATACTAGCGCCAGTTAATTTAGAAGAACCTAAGATATGTTTTTGAAGTTGTAGTAAGTCTAAAATAGAAATTTTTCCATCTCCAGAAACATCTCCATAAAGAACAACTGTCAAAGTTTTCTTATCTTCTCCACTTTGTATCGTTACTTGATCGCCAGTAACTAAAGACTCTGTCGTTTTCTCTTTTTTATTATTGATAATGGTTACTTTCGCAGTCGCAGATACCGATAGGATTTGCGTTGTTATATCAGATGCTTTTTCACCAAATGTTAAATCTACAATATAATCATTTCTCGTTGTGATTTTTGCTGCTGCAAGAATCTCTTCGACAGTTGGATAGGTGACATCATCCTCAAATAGTTTTTCATTTCTAACAATGATTACTTCATAAGTTTTGGTATCTCCATTTTGTGCTTTTACTTTTAGGGAAATAGTATTATCCCCTACTTCTAAGGAAGTCTCTCCGGTTCCTGTTACCGTTGCAGCTGAATTAATCGTTTTAGCTGTTACTTTTACTTTTTCTACGCCATAATCGACATAAACTTTATAACTTGTGTTAGAAGAAGAGAATCCTTCTACTTTAGTACCATCAATCGCAATCTCTTTTAGTAAATTATTTGGATTTCCCTTGGAAGGAAGAGATGTTTTTTCAGGCATATTTTTATAGACAGGAATATGAAATGTAAAAGCAGATTCAATTAATCCCGAAGCTACATACGAATGATAGGTTGTGGTTGCTTCAGAAGAAGGTGCTTGAATATTCTGCATATATTGATGCGTATAGTTTTTATGGACATTTTCAATTCCTTTTGATTCCGCATATTTCTGAACAGTATTCCATTTTTTAAAATAACTAGTATCTTGCCCTGTCGTAATATAAGTATCAGCGATAAATTCAGCTCCTCCAATAATCGCTTTTTCTTCCGATGTCCATGGACGACCAAAAGAAGCTGTTTTATTAGGAAGACCTTCCGCAGCATACACTAATCCTCTAGCAGTCGATCCTCCCACACCAGAAGTAGCGCCGATATTATAGAAGTTATAGACTCCTTCATAAGTCTTTCCATCATAAGTAAATTTTTTTCCACTAACCGCCGCCGAAGCAGTAGTTCCTGCCCCTACTTCCTGCCTTGATAATGCCGCTAAATAAATAGGATTAACACCAGTCTTCTCTGCCGCTTTTATAAAGAGATCAGAGAATTTAGCAATATAAGCATTTCCTAATAAAGTTTGAACTCCTTCTAATGTCTGTAGTTCTTTATTGTAAGAAAGGGCTTCAAATTGGAAAATATACATATCAATTAAGAAATTTCTGGGATCCATATAATAAGCAATCGTCTCTTGATTCGCGGCATACCAATTACTTCCATCATAAACAGTAAATTTATCTTTTTCCCAATCATAGTTTTCAGATTTGGTAGAAAGATATCCTTGCGTAGAAGAAGAAGTGGATTGAATTAAACTTTTTTTACCAGAATCTTCATTATCTACAGCAGTATTAAAATCAAGTCCAGTATCAATAGCAACAAATTGCCAAGATGGATGAGCCTCTTTTAAAATGGCTAAAGACTCCCAATAACTTTCTGGAAATCCTGCTTCAGTAAATTCTTTTTGAAGTTCTTCACTGACTTCCGCAATATGAATATTATCCGTACATAGCCATCCTTTATAATTGGTATTTCTAGTTTTTACATTGACATAAGAAAAGGTTGTTTTACATTCACTACCATTTCCTTTGGTAGGTGCGGGAACTGGTTCTGTGGTCGTAATGACCGTAACAGGATCACCCGTATCTACCCAATAAACATTATCTACTAATTTTTTAAAAGTTGTATCTTTATAGAAGCAATTTCCCGTCGAACCACTCCTTAAAGAACAGGTTCCTGTAGCAATAAATTTTCCTTCATAATTTGCTTCTAAAGAAAGTGGTGATAAAAAGAACAAAAAGAAAAGTACAAAAACTAAAAAATATCGTTTCATTTTATCACCTTCCCTTATTATTCATTATATCAAACCTCATACAAAAAAGAAAGCAAAGCTCTCTTTTCTATGGCAAGTATTTGTAAATCGACACTTTCTTTTCCCCATACTGTTTTTCTTTCCATAATTGATAGCAGGAAGGAACTTTCATTTCTTCTGTTTCATATTCACAAATAAGGAGACTATTTTCTTTTAAAATTTCTGGTAAATCATGAAGGGTTGGTGTAATTAAGTTTTCTTGATAGGGAGGATCTAGAAAGACGATATCAAAAGTTTTTCCCTCTCTTTTTAAATGATTTATAGCCTCCCGATAATCTAATGACAAGAAGTGACTCCCTTCTATTCCTTCTAAATTCTGTTTTAATATTTTGCCAATTTCTCTTCCATGATCGATGAAGTAGCATTCTTTCGCACCATTCGATAATGCTTCGATTCCTAAAGAACCACTACCAGCAAAAAGGTCTAATACCGTCGTATCTTTTAAGTTTCCTTGAATCATCGCAAATAAAGATTCCTTTACTCGGTCCATCGTTGGTCTTGTTCCTAAAGTATGAAATCCTTCTATCTTTTTTCCTTTATATTTTCCACTTATGACACGCATATCATCACCACTAACATTATACCATATTCTTTAATAAATTCGTAATGATATCAAAAGTATCCATGGCCTGAGAAAAACGATCGCTTGGTCGTAGATGATAATCTCTTCTCATGGCTTCTTTAAATTCTTGAAAACTTTCTGGATGACGAATCAGGCGTTTATACCAAATACTATTTTCGCGAAGATATTTTTTATATTTGGGATCTTCTCTTAATTTTATCTGTAATTCATAACTCATTAATCATCGAAGTGTTGATAGATAGGTTTTGGTTCATAGGTATTCTTTTCTACTTCTTTCGTCGTTACTAAATCTCCTAATACGCCTAATACTCTTTGAATACTTTGAATGGATTCTTGAATCGAATCTAAATTTAAATTCTTAAAGTATTCCATCCTATCTAGTTTTCCTTTCTCTTCTTTTTTCTCTTGCGTTAGATACTCTTTCCATACTTCATTTTCTTCCCCATACATATCATACATTTCATAAAACTTTTGCCAAGTCATCGTATCTTCTTTCACATAACGCACTAAAGAGGGATTCTTTTTGACAAACTCTTTAAAAGATTCTTTGGACATAGTACCACCTATTTTAGTATATGAAAAAAGATAGTTTTTTGAACTATCTTTCCTCAATATCAAAATTATCTAAAAAGTCATCAATGGTCATAATTCGCTCATCAACACTACTTAAAGATACTTCCTCTTCTTCCTTTTCTACTGGTTCTTTTGATTCTTCTTCTAAAGCTGCTACTAAATAAGCATCTTCTATTTTTTCTTTGGTAATCACAGTACCTGTAGAATAACGATCCACGATAGGAAGTTCGGTTGTCTTTACTTCTAACATATCACTTTGACATTTTAAGCCTAGTAACTGTTTTGAAGAAAGGACAAAACTCTTTAGAATATAGTAAGGGTTCGTTTTTACATCGCGAATGACTAATACTCCTTTACGAGCACGACTCGTTTTTTCAAACTCTTGTAATTTTACTCGTTTTGCAGTTCCTTTCGTAGTAACAAACGCTAAAAATTCAGCTTCTTCAAACTGCGCTAAACTAACGACAAAATCATTCTTTAGGCTAATCGCTTTTACCCCACTACTACGAAGTCCTGTAATTGGTACTTCCGCTGTTTCATACCAAAGACCATATCCACTATGTGTTGTGATAAAGATATTCTTTCCTGAAGAAAGAACCGCACCAACAACAGAATCATTCTCCTTTAACTTCATCGCTACGATTGGTTTTGTATATCTTTGTACTTTAAAATCAGAGAGTAAGGTTCTTTTAATCATACCATCATGAGTGAGTAAGGTAATCGCTAATTTCTCCGTAAATTTCTTTACAGGAATCGCTGCGATAATCGCCTCTCCAGAACTAATTTGAATAATATTACTGATATGTTTTCCCATTTCTTTCCATTTTAAATCAGGAAGTTCATAGACAGGAACATATAGATAATTTCCAAAGTCTGTAAATAAGAGAACTGTATCTAAAGTATTTAATTCAAATAAGCCAAGGACATAGTCTCCTTCTTTTAAAGTCGTATTTTCCTCCGTAGCAGAGTAACTACGAAGAGATACTCGTTTTACATATCCTTCTTTCGTAACTACTACGACACAGTCTTCTTTGGCAATCATCGATGTCGTATCTACTTTAAAATCAGTTACCTCTTCTTGAATTTCGGTCTTTCTTGGGCTACCGTATTCATTCTTAATTTTACGAAGTTCTTCTTTCATGACACTCTTAAGACGATTTTCATCTGCTAAAATAGCTTCTAATCCTTGAATGATGAGCGCTAAATTAGCATGTTCTTCTTTTAAGACATCGACATCCGTATTGGTTAAACGATAAAGTTGTAAGTTTACGATAGCTTCTGCTTGTTCCTCGGTGAATTCGTATTCTTTCACTAAATTTTGAATAGCATCCGCTTTGTTCTTACTAGCACGAATCGTTTGAATCACTTCATCTAGGATATCAATTGCTTTGATTAATCCTTCTACAATATGCATTCTTGCTCGTGCATGTTCTAAGTCAAATTCTGTTCTTCTTGTAATAACTTCTTTTTGGTGACGAATATAGGCATCTAAAACATCTAAAATGCCTACTACCATTGGTCTACGATTGACAATAGCGACCATATTATAATTATAATTAATTCGCAATTCTGTATTTTTAAACAAGTAATTTAAGATATTTTCAGTATTCGCATCCTTTTTTAAATCAATAACGATACGAACAGATTCTTCCCTATCGGATTCATCCCGAATCTCGGTCATTCCCTCTATCTTTTTATCATAGATAATATCAGATATTTTCTTAACTAAAAGAGCTTTATTTACTTCAAAAGGAATTTCATGAAAAATAATCTGTTTATTCTTTTTGTCTTCGACAATCTCATACTTCGCACGGATGACTACTTTTCCTCTTCCAGTAGCAAGGCATTCTTCAATATCTTTTTTTCCTTCTACGACTGCTCCTGTTGGAAAATCAGGTCCTTTTACAATCTCTAAGATTGAATCTAATCGACAATTTGGACTATCAATTCTTTTGATAGTGGCATCAATAATCTCGCTTAAATTATGAGGTGGAATCTCTGTTGCATATCCTGCACTAATTCCTTTCGAACCATTGACTAAAAGGTTTGGATATTTCGCTGGTAAAACGATTGGTTCATAAAGTGTATCATCAAAGTTAGGTGCCCATTCAATCGTATTTTTATCGATATCTTTCAATAACTCACCACTAATTTTAGAAAGTCTAGCTTCCGTATAACGCATAGCGGCTGGTCCATCTCCATCCATCGAACCATTATTTCCATGCATATCGATATAACATTCATTTTGTTTCCACCATTGACTCATATGAACCATAGCTTCATAGATAGAAGAATCGCCATGAGGATGATAGTGACCCATTACATTTCCAACGGCTGTAGCCGATTTTTTATGTGCTTTATCATAGGTATTTTTATCACGGAACATCGCATATAAAATTCTTCTTTGAACTGGCTTTAATCCATCTCTGACATCAGGAATCGCACGGTTTTGAATAATATCTTTCGCATATTGTCCAAAACGATCTCCCATAATTTCTTCGAGAGTATAATTATAAATTTTTCCTAAAATAGTTTCTTCTTCCGGTTTCTTTTTCATACTTCCCCCTAATTGATTTTATAATTATCCTCTAATGAGAATTCTACATTTTCTTCAATCCAATCTTTTCTTGGTGCGACTTTATCTCCCATTAAAACAGAGACTCTTTTTTCCGCTAAAGCCGCATCTTGGATACTGACACGAATTAAACTTCTTGTCTTAGGATCCATGGTTGTCTCCCATAATTGAGTGGCATCCATTTCTCCTAATCCTTTATATCGTTGGGTTTTGGTTTGTTTTCCTTTATATTTTTCTAATAAGTTTTTACGATCTTCTTCCGTCCAAGCGTATTCTCCTTCTTTGCCACACTCAATTTTATAAAGTGGTGGCATAGCGATATATAAATGACCTTGTTCTATTAATGGTTTCATATATCGATAGAAGAAAGTAAGAAGAAGAATTTGAATATGAGAGCCATCAACATCGGCATCGGTCATAATAATGACTTTATCATAATTGCTGTCTTCCATCTCAAAACTACTTCCAACACCTGCCCCTATCGCATGAATCATCGTATTAATTTCTTCATTTTTATAAGCTTCCTCTAAGGATGCTTTCTCTGTATTTAATACTTTTCCACGGAGTGGTAAAATCGCTTGATACTTTCGGTCTCTTCCTGTTTTAGCAGATCCTCCGGCAGAGTCTCCCTCGACTAAGAATAGTTCATTAATCGCAGGATTTTTTGATTGCGCTGGCGTTAATTTTCCACTTAAAACGCGTTCTTTTTTCTGTTTATCTTTGCCGTTTCTTGCCTCATCTCTAGCTTTTCTAGCGGCTTCTCTAGCCACTTTACTACGCAACATTTTATTTAATATGGTAGTAGCGGCTTCTTTATTTTCCTCTAGGAAATACTCTAGTTGTTCAGAGGCAATCGCTTCGACAACCGTCCGCGCAATAGGCGTTCCTAATTTAGATTTCGTTTGTCCTTCAAACTGAAGTAAATTTTCAGGAATCTTTAAACTGATGACTGCAGTTAATCCTTCTCTGGTATCAGGACCTTCTAAGTTCTTATCTTTTGCTTTTAATAGACCATTCGTTTTCGCATAATCATTAAATACTTTCGTAAGCGCTGTTTTAAATCCAACTTCATGAGAACCACCATCCGTCGTTTTAACATTATTTACAAAAGAGATAATACTTTCAGAATAAGAAGTATTGTATTGAAAAGCAATATCGACATCGATTTTATTTCTAACGCCAGTAAATTCTACAATATTATGAAGGCAATCTTTATCCTCATTGATATACTCAACAAAAGATTTTAAACCATTTTCATAACAGTATGTCTCTTGTTTATGGTCTTCTTCATCGATGACTTCAATCGTTAATCCTTGAAGTAGGAAAGCACTTTCTTGCATTCTTTCACAAACCGTCGTAAAAGAAAACATCGTCGTTTGAAAAATCTCATCATCTGGTAAGAATTGAACTTTCGTTCCCGTTTTAGAAGTCTTATCTAACCGTGTTAACTTTTGGTCGACATGACCCCCGTCTTTAAAAGAGATAAAGTATTCATAACCATCTTTTTTAATCGTTACTTTCATCCATTTCGAAAGTGCATTGACAACGGATGCTCCTACTCCATGAAGTCCTCCAGAGACACTATATCCACTCGATTCGAATTTTCCTCCTGCATGAAGGATCGTATAGATTACTTCTGGGGTATCCATTCCATTTGCATGTTTTCCAACAGGGATTCCCCTTCCTTCATCCTCGACACTAACGCTATGATCCGCATGGAGAATAATCCGTATTTTCTTTCCGTATCCATTGATGGCTTCATCAATAGAGTTATCTACAATCTCCCAAATTAAATGGTGTAATCCTTTTTTATCCGTAGACCCAATATACATACCAGGTCTTTTTCGAACGGCTTCTAACCCCTCTAATATTTTTATTGAGCTTTCATCATATTTTGCCATACTTTTCACCTTATAACATTATATCAAAAAAAGAAAAGTTTGACAAACAAATGCGAACTTTTCTTTGATTTTCCTAAGAAAAACTTTTATCCAACCGTCGTACAGACATAAGTAGCACAACTACTATCCTCAACAAAAGTAAATTGATAATTTCCAAAAAACTTACTATTTTCTTTTTCCGTCTCTGGTTTGGTAGCATAATAAGTAACTGTAATAGCATGAGAAGCATAATCTTCAATGATATTATCTCTTACAACCTCTTCTTTTACTAGTCCGGCACAGATTAATTGTTGAGCACATATCTTTTTTGGTTCTTCCGTTGTAACTGGTAAATAAGAAATATTTTGTTGCGCAAAATCATAAGCAGCATTTAATACCGTATCAATATTAACACTATCGCGGTCTTTTCTAGCATCCCGAATACTTCTAGAAACGGATGGAAAAGTAACTAACGCAATGAGTCCTAAAAGGACTAAAACTGCTAATATCTCTACTAAAGTAAAACCATTTTCTTTCATTTTTCCTCCTCAAACACTTCATAGAGACGGTAGTAATAAACCCCATCATATTCACCATGTTGATCTTGATACTTTTCTTTCATACTAGGAGTAACATAGACGATATAGACATACGATGCATCCATATCATAGTATTGATCCAGTCTTGGATTTTTAATACGGTCTTCTAAAACTCCCTCTTCATGAAGAAAACTAAGAGACAATCTAACTTCACAAATATTGTTTCTAGCATCACTTCCTGGATAGGTAATGGTTTGACATCCATCTTCACTAACTACATCAGGCAGAGGTACTTGACTCGTGGGTACATACGCTATCGCACTATTTAAAATACTAGAGCGTTGAACTTCTTCGGCATGTTCTTTATTTTTTCGTGTAGATACATCCATCGCTTCCATAGAGGCAATGGCAAGTAGAGCAAGAATGGTAATGACTGCTAGTAACTCTACTAAAGTAAACCCGTTATCTTTCATACTATCACCAATATCATTATAAAAAATGTCCTTAGGAAAGTCAAGAAAAGAAGGAATTTCTTCCTTCCCTTTACATCTCTTTTTTACTTAATTCTTTTAATTCTACTAAAAGATTTAAAGCTTCCATAGGAGATACTTGCATTGGTTCAATGGCCTTTAAACGGTCTCTTAAAGCATCTTCTTTAGGAAGTAAATCATCTAGAGGAAGCGCTTCTTGAATTTGAATATCCCGTTTCTTTTCTTTCTTTTCATACACTTCTAATATCTTAGTTGCTCTATCAATTAAAGTAGGAGGAAGAGCCGCTAATTTCGCAACATGAATTCCATAACTCTTATCGACACTTCCCTCTTTGATTTTATGTAAGAAAGTAATATTACCATCTTCTTCATGAGCACTGACATGAATATTCTTTAAATGATCTAATGTTTTTTCTAGGTCCGTTAACTCATGATAGTGAGTAGAAAACATCGTCTTCGCATGAATCTTATCATGAATATATTCAATAATCGCTTGCGCTAAAGCCATTCCATCGAAAGTAGCTGTTCCCCTGCCTAACTCATCAAAGAGAATTAAACTATTTTCCGTGGCATTAGAAACCGCATCATTAGCCTCTTTCATCTCCACCATAAAAGTAGATTCTCCACTTACTAAATCATCACTAGCGCCAATTCTAGTATAAATCGCATCAAAGATAGGAAGCGTGGCTTCTTTGGCAGGAACAAAACAGCCGATTTGAGCCATAATAACGGTAATAGCAAACTGTCTCATATAAGTACTTTTTCCAGCCATATTAGGACCGGTAATTAAAAGAATATCTGTATTGTTATCCATCAAAATATCATTAGCTACATAGACATTCTCTAATACTTTTTCGACAACCGCATGACGATTTTCTAAAAGACGAACACATCTTTCTTCTGTGAGAGTAGGTCTTATATAATTGTTTTCTTCCGCTACTGTCGCAAAAGATTGTAAGACATCAATTTCACTAATCGTTTTAGAAATCTCTTGAATTTGTGGTATATAAGATTTTAGTTTCTCACGGATCTCTGTAAATAATTCATATTCTAATTCAATAATTCGTTCTTCTGCATTTAAAATTAATGCTTCTTTTTCTTTTAAGATAGGACTAATATATCGTTCACAGTTCGTTAGAGTCTGTTTTCGTTCGTATCCATATTCTTCTTTTACCATTCCTATTTGTCCTTTAGATACTTCAATATAATATCCAAAGACACGGTTATATCCTACCTTTAAAGTTTTAATTCCCGTTCGTTCTCGCTCTTCATGTTCAAATCTAGCAACAAAGTCTTTTCCTCCCTTGCGAAGATCTTTTAACTCATCTAATTCTTTCGAATATCCTTCTTTAATGAGAGAACCTTCATGAATTCCAACGGGAGGATCTTCATAGATACTCTTTTCTAGTAAGTCATATAAATCGGTCAACGGTTCAAATGTACGAAAAGATAAGGCTTTTAAGATATTAGCAATATCTGGCAATACCTTAAAACTATTCTTTAATTGTAGTAAGTCTCTAGCATTCGCATTTCCAAAAGCAATCCGACCACTTAATCTCTCTAAATCATAAACTTCATATAGTAATCCTTTTAAATCTTCTTTTAAAAGAAATTCTTCTAATAATTTTTCAACAACATCATACCGAGCATTGATTTCATCCTTCTCTATGAGAGGGTTTTCAATATAGTTTTTAAGCATTCTAGAACCCATCGCCGTCTTCGTTTTATCTAGTAACCAAAGAAGCGAATAATTTCTTTGTTTTAAACGAAGAGTCTCTACTAATTCGAGATTTCTTTTTGTATGCATATCCATCTTTAAAATCTTTTGATTCTCTCGAATCATCGCCTTTTGCATGTGACTTAAAGATTTCATCTGCGTACTAGTTACATAAGTAAGTAAATGTTTTAACCCTTCTTGAAGGCGTTGATCAGGAATCTCTTCATAGACAGATAAATAATCTTCATTTTCAGAGATAGTATCATTGATAACGACTAAGATTTTAAATTGGTTTTCTAATACCGCAATAACACTTTTATCCACCTTAGAAGAACAAACAACTTCTTTTAAATCTAAAGAAACTATTTCGCTTACTAATTTCGTTGGTTGATGAGGTACTAACATGGTATAGATAAGACCTGTCGTAATATCTGCATAACTAAGCGCATAAGCATGATCAAAATCTAAAATACTACCAATATAATTAAAGTCTTTTTCATTTAAAGATTCCCCACTCATTAAGGTTCCTTTACTGATAATTTGAGTGAGTCCCCTTTCTACTAATCCTTTCGCTTCTCTAGGGTCTTCTAACTGTTCACAAATTCCTACCCGGTATCCTTTTTCTACTAATTTTTCAATATAAATATCAACAGCATGATGAGGAACTCCACACATAGGAACGCGTTCTTCTAACCCAGCATTTCTCCCTGTTAGAGTGAGTTCTAGTTCTCTCGATACCGTAACCGCATCTTCAAAAAATACTTCGTAAAAATCTCCTAATCGGAAAAATACAAAGATATCTGGATGCGCTCGTTTGATATCGATATACTGCCTCATCATTGGGGTAATTTTTGCTTCATCTACCTCGTTCATTTTCATACATACCACCGATAATATTGTAACAAAAAAATAGACCAAAGTCTATTTTTTTCCTTTTATTCAGCTGTTTTTACTTTCTGATATCCATTTTGTAAATCAATCGATAAAGCGGCTTTTTCTGCACTAGAATATAAGAATCCGTGAGCTCCATAGAACTGTTCTTGTCTTCTTAATCCTGCATTGATGAAGTATCCTGCATTATAGATGCTTGCATAAGTTTCAAAATTGATAGCAGTTCCATAGACACCGTAGTAAACGCCATCCTTCATTCGAACGGTAGGATCTTGTCTCCAGGCTAAATACTCTTCTAACATCGTCTGATCTCTCCATACCGTACCATCACTACCTAATTCTAAATAACCAATATCCTCTAATGTAGAAGTACATTCTGGATAGGTTGGATAATTAGGATGATGTGGACGATACGCTAATTCTCTTTCAATCGCTTTATATTCTTCATAAGAATGAGCAAGAGAGCCATCGCTACATTGATATACCATCCATTGTCCACTAGCATATTCACTATAGTTTTTCTCATCTACCCATTGTTGTCCTTCTGGAGACATAAAGATTTTTACTTTTAAATAAGCATCTACTTTATGAAATGGTCTTAAAGTAGATAATCTCTTTTTATAGATAGCAAAAGAATCTCTATCAATAATTGGTGTATCCTCTCCTTCTTCATAGATAAGACGGAAAGTAATCAAATCATAACGAGAATCTTGAACTCTTTTCTCTCCTATGCAATCATAGATAGCCGCCAATAACTCTTTACTCGCATCCTCTTTATCTACCACACAGACACCATTTTTACCTACTCTAACTTTCTCTAAATGGTTTGCTTCTTGATTTCCCCAATTTGGATTATAAGGAACATAAGCATAAGAAACGGTAATGGCTTCTTGTGGTACCTCGGCTGCCTTCGCCTCGATTGGAACTCCAATAAAAGAACCTAAGGTAAGAATCGCTGCAAAAGTTAAAGGAACAGCCTTCTTACTAAAGTTTTGAATTCGTATGCTGGTCTCTTGCCGTAAATTTTCAATTCCTTTTCTATTTACTCTCATAAAACCCTCCTCATCATAAATTCTACAATTTATCTCTAATCGCCATTATTCTATCATAAAAAAAAGAGGTTTGCAAATTATTTCGCAAAGTCCTCTACATTTTCCCTTAAGTAGGTTAAGGCTTCTTCAAAAGTAGAAACAGGAACAATCGTAATATCATATTTCTTTTTCTTCTTTAAAGCCATCGCTTCTTCATAATTTTCCCCGGCAGGAACAAAGAAAATATCTGCTTTTTTACTAGCGCCTTTTAGTTTGTAGTCAACTCCCCCAATTTCTCCGACATTTCCTTCTCTATCAATCGTTCCTGTACCAACGATAGTTAATCCACCTGTAATATCTTCTTCGGTAAGGGCATTATAAATGGCAAGGGCAACCATCAATCCTCCGCTAGGTCCTGATTCAGAACTACGATAAGAGATTTCTAAAGAAGGCTTTTCTTCATAGATAGGAATGGCGGCAGGAACAATTCCGATTAACTTTATTCCTTCTACTTCGATAATCGTCGCATGTCTAATTTCTTTTTTCTCTCCATGAAGAACTTCTAAAGTAACTTCTTCTCCCACTTCTTTTTGCTGAATTAGTTTCGAAAAATCTTCTGTAGAAGTAATTTTCGTTTCGTCTAAAGTAAGAATTAAATCTCCCATTTGTAAATCCGTTTTAGCTTCTTCATAAATATAGAGAACAAAGACTTGATTTTCTACCACTTGAATTTCTTTTCCGGCTGCTTCATACGCTACTAACGCAGCATTCCCATAAGCTTCTTTTAGCCATAATTGATCTCTTAATAAAATATCTTCATAAGATTCCATTCCTTCATTTTCTTCTTTAGGATATAAATCCCAACTAGGAAGAAAAAAAGAAAGGATCGCTAAAGGAATGGTCGCTTCATATTCAGATACATAAGCAAGATTTAGACTTCCTTTAGAAGAATACCCATTCTCTACATGGATTCTTTTTCCAATATTGATTAACCCTCCAGGAGCATCAATATAATAAGGAATCTTAAAAAAAGTAAGAAAAATTAAAAGAAGATAAAGGAAAATAAAAACTCTATGTTTCTTGATAAAATCTTTTACTTTTTGCATATTCATTTCCTATCCACAAAAAAAGATAAAAATTATCTTTTTGATTCTAAATATCGATACTCATTTTCCCATACGGTTCCATCGGGAGCAACATAATAATCTTGGGTATCATCATATCGTTCATAATCTTTGGCACTATCCCAAAAATTACCGTCTTTATCCTGATATGGTTCTTCATTTCCTACATTACTAACACTCGTTCTAGAATTTTTAGGTCCTACGGTAAAAAGAACTAATACAAATAACCCCAAAATAACAACCGAATAAGTAATCTTTCTACTTTGACTCATAGTAACCCTCCTATCGTACTTTTTCTACATTCTCTGTTGTAGGCGCTAAAGCCTTAGAGATGGCTCTTTTCACTTGATTTCGAAAATCTTCTTCCCGTAATCTTTTATAGCCACTATATCCTTCTTTGGTTACTACCGTAAGTAACCACATTCCCGCAAATACTTCTTTATTGGGATTAGCATGTTGAACACCAGAAGAAACAGCTCTACTTGAAACTAAACATGGAAAATTCACATACCTTATACTGTTCATATTTTAATCTCTCCTATTTTCAATATAATCATACCACAAATTGAAAAAATACACAACAAAAAAAAAGTCTAAAATAGACTCTTATAATGTTTTTCCTTCTTCCATTCCTGCTTCTGGAGCCTCTGCTTGTAAAGAAGAAATGTATAAATTGTATTCTTCTTCACTTACCCATACCGTTCCATCTGGGGCAACAAAGAAATCATCAGAAGTAGCTTCTGCTTCAGGAGTTTCTTCTGTCGTGGAAGTTGTTTCCTCTCCTGTACCAGTATCCATTGGTACTGTAACAACAGGCTCTACAGGAAGAATTGCTTCATCTCCTGGGATAACAGCATCCCCTTGATAAGAAGCTTCTTCTATGCCGATATTGGTAGTAGCTGGTTGAGCAGCTAAATAATCTTCTTCACTTACCCATACCGTTCCATCTGGGGCAATATAATAATCATCTTCTGTTGTAGTTTCTTCCGTAGTAGACGCAGAAGTCTCTTCAGCACTAACAGTTTGTGCTTCTGGTGTACTATTTTGTAAAGAAGCTATATAATCAGATTCATTTTCCCAAATCGTTCCATCTGGAGCGGTATAGTAACTATCATCTGTCGTTGTACTAGTATAAGTAGTATCATCGTAAGTTTCTTCATAACTTGATCCACCAAGAGAAGATAAGTAATCTTCCTCACTTTCCCAGATAGTTCCATCTGGGGCAGTATAATAATTACCATTATCTACTTGTTGATCTTGATAATTCTCATCATTATTATCATAAGTACCATAGTTGGCATTATCCATATTAATAATATCTAGATAATCTTGTTTAGAGGCATAGACATCGCCACCTACCCAATAATATCCATCTTCATAATATCCACCATATTCATCTAATGTATGGGTTTGTTCTTGGCTACCACCTAAAGTTTCTCCATTATCAGTATATCCTTCCGTATAAGAAGAACTGTTAATAAACTCCTGATATTCGGCTTCAGATGTCCAATAAGTTCCGTCTGGAGCATGGTATCCTTCTCCTTGTTCAACAACTTCTCCACTACCTGGAAGAACCGTTGTTCCATTATTAGATTGTACATATTTTTGGTATTCTGCTTCAGATGTCCAAATCGTTCCATCTGGAGCAACATAGCCACTTTCTACTTCCGTTGTACCAACTTCATTTTGTCCTTGAATATATTTTTGATACTCTGCTTCAGATTCCCATACAGTACCATCTGGCGCTAAATAACCACTTTCTACGGTCGTTACAGTCGTACCAGCAGGAGCATCTTCCAAACCGACATCTACTGCTGCTTGATAATCTTCCTCACTAACCCAAGTATCTCCACCTTTTTCTGGTGTATAGGTAGGTCCTTGATAAGAATCATTACCAGCATTTAACTCAGCTTCCATCTCGGCTCTTGTCTTCATTCTGTTTTGCCAAGATAAACTATTCAATCTTCCTTGAAGTAAATCGGCAGGAAGAACATCTTCTTGTTCTTCTCCCTCAGTATCACCCGCTACAACAGGCTCTCCATCTTGGTTTGTATCTGTCACTTCTGTTTCTGGTTGTTCTGCTTGTGGGATAGCACTCATTCCACAAGCAACAAGCGCACTTACTAAAGAAGTCCCTACAATTGCCTTTAAAAGTTTTTCTCTTATTAAGACAAACTTTCTTTTCTTCTTTCCTGAAGACTCTCTACGAAAAGCAGCCTCATTTACATGTATATTTGTTTCATCTAATTGAAGGTTTTCTAAACTTGAATCCATTTTCTCCCTCTTCTCTTTCAAAAGACGCGGTTATATTATCATTTTTTAATGATGTTGTCAAATCCGACTCTTCTACTCTACTATTAAAAGCATATAATTTTTTGCTCGATTAGTCAAGTGTTTTATGAAATGTGAAAGATTTTTTTGTCAACTTTTTAAAATAAAAAAGATTAGCAATCGCTAATCTTATCTATGATATCCATCTCCTAGACTATTTATATAATCTAGATAGTCTTGATAACTTGCCCAAATATTTCCATCTGGATCTTGATAGTAATCTCCATCTGTCATACCGGTATCTGGAGTTTCTTGATAATCTCCTGAAGGTTGATTATAAGATTGTCCATATACTAAATCTATATAATCTTGTTTAGAGGCGTAAGCTTCTCCACCTACCCAATAAACACCATCCGCATAATATCCTCCATATTCATCTACATCATAAGAATTAGAACCAGTATCTTCATAGAAGTCTTGATTATCTTCATGGTAACTATTTCCATTTATGAATTCCCAATATTCCGCTTCAGATGTCCAATAAGTTCCATCTGGGGCACGATATCCTTCTCCTTGTTCAACAACTTCTCCACTACCTGGAAGAACCGTTGTTCCATTATTAGATTGTACATATTTTTGATATTCTGCTTCGGATGTCCAAATCGTTCCATCTGGGGCAACATATCCACTTTCTACTTCCGTTGTACCGGTTTCTTTTTGTCCTTCCACATATTTCTTATACTCTGCTTCAGATTCCCATACAGTACCATCTGGCGCTAAATAACCACTTTCTACTGTCGTTACAGTTGTACCAGCAGGAGCATTTTCCAAACCGGCATCTACTGCTTCTTGGTAATCTTCTTTACTAACCCAAGTATCTCCACCTTTTTCTGGCGTATAGGTAGGTCCTTTGTAAGAATCACTTCCAGCATTTAATTCGGCTTCCATTTCTGCTCTTGTCTTCATGTTATTCGTCCAAGATAAATGGGTTACTCTTCCTTGAAGTAAATCGGCAGGTAATACCATTTCCTCTTCGCTAGGTTCTGCCGCATTTGGATCTGCAGTTTGTGTTGTAGTTGGACCAATAGGTTCTTCTGTTATAGTTGTTTGTTTACTATTAGAAGCACATCCAACAAGTGATAAAGCAAGTGATAAGCCAAGAACCACTTTTAAAATTCTTTCCTTAACAACTACGGCTTTTCTCTTTTGATTCTTTTGTCTTGCAAAGAAATTTACCATCCCTGCAGCAGGACGAATATTCATCTCGTTTATTTTTAACTCTTCCATACTTTCTCTCATAATCTTTCCCCCTTCTCTCACTCAGATTGCATTATCCTAGCATTTTTTTCAACTTTTGTCAAATTCTTTTGCAAAAAAGAAGAAAAAAAACTTTTTCATGACTAATTTTTCTTTTTTCAAATAAACTATAGTATGAAATCAAAACTTTATTCTATCGGTTGTTTTTTACTTATTTTTCTAGTTTTATTCCACGGCAAGGAAGGCAGTGAGGCCCTTTTAAAAGCAGGAATTCTCTTTCAAAATAGAATCTTTCCTAGTCTCTTTCCCTTTCTTGTTCTTTCTCCCTTTTTTATCCAATATGGACTGTTCGATTTCTTAAAAGAAGTTTTTGGCCCCATCGCTAGCAAGTTTTTTCATATCTCTAAAAATGGGTGCTACCTTTTCTTTATGAGCATGTTATCCGGCTTTCCTTCTAGTGCGAATTATGCCAAGGATCTACTAGATAAAAATCTATTGGAAAAAGAGGAAGCTTTTCATATCCTTCTTTTTTCCCATTTTTCCAATCCTTTATTTATTCTTGCCATGGTTCCCACTCATCCTCTTCTTGTTTTAGGATGTCACTATATTTCTAATTTTTTTATTGGTTTTTGCATTAGAAAACCTCTTCTAGAAGGCGAAAAAAAAGAAACCGTTATCGAAAAAGATCCTTTTTTTACGATTTTTTCAACGGCAATTCATCATACGATGGAAAGCCTTCTTTTCATTCTAGGAGTCATCTCTTTTTTCTTTCTCATAGGTTCTTTTTTCAATCATCCACTTACTTCTCTTTTCTTAGAAGTATCGCAAGGTCTAAACTATTTAAAGACACTTTCTCTCACCCCAAAACAAAGTGCGATGTTATCCACCTTTTTACTTTCTTTTGGTGGGCTTAGTGTACATCTTCAAACATATGGAATCCTATCCCAATATCATTTTCCTTATCGTCCTTATCTTCGAATGAGAATTTTTCATGCTTTTCTTTCTAGTTTACTAGTCTTTCTTCTTTTTTAAGAAACATCAATTGTCGCAAAAAGTGGAGAATATAAATATACCATCTTCACCCCGAAATCTTCATTTTCTATCAATGGTGTCGTAATAGAAATATCCAAGAAAACATAGCCAATATCCATACCATCTGTCCGTTCTTTTACTTCTGATACTTCAATCACAGGATCGGCTTTATCGACAAATTGATATTCATATGTCTTACCATTTCCAGAATAAGTAATACTAGAGGAAGTAACCATTAATTTCTTCATCACACTATTTCCAGAAGCATCTTGGAATAAAAAGTTATATTCTCCCTTTTTTCCGGACATCTGTATTAAGGTATACTCACTTGCATCATGCGCTAATTCATCACTTAGTAATCCTTGTTGAACAATGAGTTCACTCTTGATAGATTGTGCTAAATAATTTTCTTTAATCATCATGACAATATTGAAAAGAAATACCATAACAACCATGGATAAAGAAAAGGCTGTTAAGAGTTCTACAATTGTAAATCCTTTTTGATTTTTCATTCTACGCACCTACCTTTGGTTTCTTAAAATGTTGTGTCGCAAAAGTATACTGATTAGCGTCATACCCAAAGCGAACGATAACTTGATAAGTATACTCTGCATCTTTTACACTAAGAGGCGCTAACGTCTTTAAAAATGGTCCAAAAGTACTATCTAAAGCCGTTATTTTATCTTTTAACGCTTGATACTGATCAGTTGTGATTCCTTGATTTACTCTGATTACATAGACTTTCGAAATCTTTAAATCATTCCAAAGATTCGTCCAAAGATTTCCAACATTAGAATCCTTTGTCAATTCAACGACTTCTCCATTATCTAACTTAGAGTAGAAAGAATCTCCTGAAGTAAAAATCAAATATTTTTTAATGGTTTCTACCCGATAGACATTTTCTAAGGAATTATAACGATAAAACCGTTGATAAGTATTTCCTATCGAAGAATATTGGACATACATATATACTAAAATTCCCGCAATCGTCAAGGAAACTAAAAGGGTCTCCATGAGGAGAAATCCACGATTGTCTAGGGAAAGATTTTTTTTCATAGAATTCACTCCTTGTATTGTAATTATTACAAGATTATTATATAATATATTCAGGATAAATGCTAGTCCTAAAGAATAAAAGAACAAAAAATAAGAAGGGATTGACAAGGATGCTTAGAACATTTGACTATGAAAAAATACCAATTGTCGAGATTGTCAACGATATCATGCTTGATGCCTCTAAACGAGGAGCTTCTGATATTCACTTTGACCCCCATAAAGACGATATGGTAATTCGTATTCGTATAGATGGCGCTCTTATCGATTATGCGGAAGTACCAGCATTATTTCAAAAGAACTTAGTAACTCGTGTAAAAATTATTGCTGGAATGAATATTACAGAATCTAGACTTCCTCAAGATGGTGCTATCAAAGCAAATTTAAAAGGAACAAACTTAGACATGCGTGTATCTGCTCTTCCTACCAACCTTGGAGAGAAAATCGTTATTCGTATCATGGACTATAGTTTAAGTGGAACGGGTATTGAAAACTTAGGTTTCTCCGCTTCTAATTATGAAAAAATATTAAAGATGCTTTCCTTACCAAATGGTATTATCATGGTAACTGGTGCTACTGGTAGTGGTAAATCTACTACGGTATATGCCATGTTACAAAGATTAAATAAAGAAGATACCAATATCATTTCCGTTGAGGATCCAGTCGAAATGAATATTGAAGGAATTAACCAAGTACAGACCAATAGTGAGATTGGTCTTGACTTCGCTACAGTTCTTCGTTCTATCTTACGTCAGGACCCTAACGTTATTATGATTGGAGAGATTCGTGATACAGAAACAGCAAAAATAGCAGTTCGTGCTTCTATTACAGGACACTTAGTACTCTCTACTATCCACACCAACGATGCGTTAAATACCATTGAAAGACTTTTGGATATGGATGTAGAGCGATATTTATTAGCGAGTGCTCTAGAAGGAATTATTGCTCAGAAATTAGCGCGTAAACTATGTGAAAAGTGTCGAAAGAAAAGGCCCGCTAGTCAATATGAAAAAGACTTGTTTAAACAAGCCCTTCATAAAGATGTAGATTACTTATATTCTGCAGTCGGCTGTGAAGAATGTCATCATGGATATAAAGGAAGAATTCCTATTCACGAAGTTCTTTTGATTAATACCTTAATTCGAGATGCTATTACAGCAAACATTAGAAAAGAAGAATTAAGAAAATTAGTATATTCCCAAGATGTTACTTCCCTCTTACAAGATGGTTTGATGAAAGTAGAACAAGGACTTACTACCGTAGAGGAATTATTAAAGTTAATTGATTTGGAAAACGATGAAACTAGTCAAGAATCTTCCATGGGATTAAGAGAATCTCTACGTTTAGCCCAAGAACACGAAAAAGCCTTAGAGGAAGAAGAAAAATTACGGGAGAAAGAAGAAGAGAAAAAAGAATTTGCTCAAGTAGAAACACCTAAGGAAGAAGAACCTAAAAAAGAAGTTCCTGTTGAGGAACCAAAAGAGGAAAAGAAAAATGTAACCTTCTCTGAGGAAGACGCGATTGCTGATGCCCTTAAATCCCTTAATATTGATCCTAAACCTAGAGAAAACGTTACTCCGGAATCTCCAAAAGAGGAAGAAAAAGAAGAATTACCTGATCGTTCTGGAGAAATTGAAGATATCTTATCAAGTATTGACTTCGGTGATGATGATGCTTCTTTAGAAGCTCTAAGAGATTTATTAAAATAAAATGCCATCCTTTAAGGATGGTTTTTTTATACAAGAAAAGAGTTTTCACAGACTCTTAAGAAAACAATAATAAAATATCTAACCAATTCCATTGTAAGAAAAAGAGAATGAGTGCGGCAACACTTAGAAATGGTCCAAATGGAATGACATGAGTAGACTTTAGTTTCAATAAAACCAGAGCGATTGGTAATCCAATAATACTTGCTAAAAAGATAGAAATAATAGAAAGAGGAAATCCAATCGACATTCCTATTAGGAACATCAATTTAATATCTCCACCGCCCATAGATTCTTTTTTAAAGAGGAAATCCCCAAATAATTTCACTCCATACATTAAAAGGAAAGATAGAAATCCATTTTGGATGGAATGGAAAAGGCGAATCCATGCTCTCGTCCAAGAAAAGTGAGAGAAAGCCCCTCCCCCTTCTAAGAAAAAGCCAATTCCTAAAAGAAAAATCCCAATCACAATAATTTCATTTGGAATAATATAGTATTTATAATCACTAATGATGACAATAACTAAGATAGAGGCAAGAACTAAAGAGATAAAACAAGAAGCAGTAAGTCCAAACCTCAAATAAGAAAAAAGAAATAAAAGTCCTGTCAATAATTCAAAAATGGTATAATACCAAGATATTTTTGCTTTACAGTGTTTGCATTTTCCACCTTGGATAAGAAAAGAAAGCACAGGAATTAACTCCAACGCTCCCAATTTATGATTACATACCGTACAATGAGAAGAAGGAAACACTAAGGATTCCTTCTTTGGTAAACGGTACCCAACAACATTGTAAAACGATCCAAATACTAATCCAAAGATGAAAAATACAACTGCATAATAGATAACCAACAAAATCACCCCGTCATACTAGATACTTGATCGTACATACTAAACATTGGAATAACAATTGCAAGAACAATCGTACCAACAATCGCTGTTAAGAAAACAATGATAATTGGTTCCATCAAAGATTTTACACGAGCTACCATGTTACGATGTTCATCTTGATAGTAAGATGCTACCTTCGCCATCATCTCTGCTAATTGTCCAGTTTTTTCTCCTGTAACAATCATTTCATACGCAGGTACTGGGAAAGCCCAGTGATCTTTGAAGGCTGCGGATATTTTTTCTCCCGATGCTAGATTGTTTACTGTATCTAAGATCATTAATTTATAAATTTCATTATTTGTTATCTTTTTCAAAATATTCATACTATCTGTAATAAATACATTGTGAGATAGTAAAGATGCGAATGTTTTACTAAACATCATAACTTCTTTATAGATAATAATGTTTCCCATAACTGGAATATGCATCATTACCCATTGCATCATCGTTCTTAAAATCTTAATATTTCGATAACAATAGATAACAGCGATAATAATTGCAACTGTCCAAATAACTATCCATAATAAATTTGCTTTCAGGAAGTCACTCGTATGCATAACCCATAAAGTAAATTTTGGAATAGCGTTCGGATCTAGTGTTTCATAGATTTCAACGAACTGTGGTACGATATATACCATCATGAAAATAGTAACTCCAATTGCCATACCAAAGACGATAATTGGATAAGTAAGAGAACTAATCATCTCTTTATGTGTTTTCTCTAATTGTGTAAAGTATTCTGCCATATCATCTAGTGCTTCAGGAAGTTCTCCAGTAAGTTCAGAAGACTTTACCATGTTAATTAAGATAGGTGGAAAAGAATTTCCTTGGTTTTCCATTGCCTTAGAAAAGCTTTCTCCCATCGTTAAATCGTACATCATAGAACGGAACATTCTTTGATAATTCTTATTTTTAAATTGTCTTGTTAAAATAGCCATAGATTCAACAAGTGGAATACCAGATTTTACATAAGTAGATAACTGTGTTAAGAAGAAGATTAAATCTTTTCTCTTCATCTTCGCACCATTTCCATTGACACTACTATACATCGTCTGAATCCATTTATTGGTACGAATGCTATAAACCGTCATTCCTTCACTCATTAAGAAGGAATGTACCTCTAATCGAGAATAAGCTGCGAAATAACCTTTGACAGTCTTTCCTTCTGGAGTCTTACAAACATACTCCCACATAACTTTCTTCTCTTCTTTTTCGGCATCTGCTCCTTCAAAGTCAATCATCAAAGCTTGGCGGTTAACATCTTTTTTATTTTTGGCTTGACGCATAATCGTAGAATTTTCAAAGGATTTTTTACCCTTTTCAATCATCCTTTTAGGAATACTGATCAATTTCTCTAAGCCATCGTTGATGACATCTCCAATTCCCCGTTTATGCTCTTCATAATCATCTGAGATATAGGCGAAATCATCTTTTGGAATGGCTTCTTTCACCGTTTCCTTCTTTTTCTCGTCTTCTTCTGTTTTCTCAGGTTTGATAATGGAATCTAAACGAAGTCCCTTTAATTTTTGCTCTTCTGCAGATAAAGGCTTTGGCTCCTTCTTTTTGAATTTTTCTGGATTCTTTGCTCTCTCTTGCGCTAAACGCTTCGCTCTTTTCTCTTGTTTTTTCTTTTCTTTTAAGTTAATCTCTTCTTCTCTTTTGACTTTTACTTTGTTTTGATAATCTAACAATTTCAAATAGATTTTACCAATCACATTAAAAATCAAAACAAAAGGCAAACTAAATCCAATGAGTACATATCTTACAAAGTGATATACTTTAATACATACCCATAGGCAACCATCCGTAATTGCTTTTCCAACACTATCAAATCTCTTAAACATCTTGCCAATTGCTTGCACTAATGTTACTGGAAATAATAGGATGGATAATATGATATCAATAATTCTAGCCATATTGCCTCCTCTTATTCTTACACTATAATGATTATAGCATATTTTTTGCAAAATAGAAAACATTTTTCGACAAAAAGCATACAATATTTTGAAATGAGAAAAAGGAGGATACCATGAACTTTTATAATCCTTATCTTTTCACCGCTCCTGCAACGACAGGTGGACTCTTTCGGGGAATCAGTCTAAGTGGTATTTTAAATGGTGCGACAAGAGTTTTAAATTTTGCAAATCAAGCAATCCCGATGGTAAAACAAGTCTCTCCTATGGTAAAGAACATGAAAACAATGTTTCAAGTCATGAATGAATTTAAAAAAGTGGAAACGCCTACTTCGGAAGAACACTTGATAGAATCGACAGAAACGAAGTCCCCTTCCTATTCGAATAACGGTCCTACCTTCTTTGTATAAAAAAGAACTAGACATTCTCTTTTAAATGTTCTAGTTCTTTTAATATTTTTTTCTTTCTCAATAAATCTGGGTCTTCTTTAGGAATTTGCTCCATAATCTCTAATACTTTTTCTCTTTCATTTTCAATGTAACGAAGATTATGCTTTAGAATAGGACCAAAGCGATAGTCTTCTTCCGTATAAGAAGCATCCCCTTTTTGAAAATCTATAATAATATATGTTTTTTTCTTTTCTTCTACATATTTTTCTTCGGTAATTTTGTATCCTAAAGATACGACATATCTTCGTAAATCTTCAAAATCAGTATGCGTTCCAATAATCATACGATTGGGAAGGCTTTGATTTTCTAAAATGTGCTGAATCGTAGAAGTTCCCATACCAGAAATAACAATAATGTCTTCCGGTTGAATAGAAATTCCCTCTAACCCATCCGCTAAAACGGGAGTTACTGTTTTTACATGAAAACGAAGAATGTTATAACGAGCTTGATCTAAAGCATTTTGATTGATATCTGATGCAATGCATTCACAACCCTTTTCTTGGGATAAATAAATATCTAAAAGAGCATGATCACATCCGACATCTATCACTTTACTATGTTCTGGAATAAGGTTGGCAATCGTCTCTAATCGTTTTGATATTTTCATTATTCTGCCATATAGTCACGTAATTTACGACTTCTTGATGGGTGACGTAACTTTCTTAAAGCTTTCGCTTCAATTTGACGAATTCTTTCACGCGTAACACCAAACATTTGGCCAACCTCTTCCAATGTTCTTGGTTTTCCGTCTTCTAGACCGAACCGTAAACGAACCACTTTTTCTTCTCTTTCTGTAAGGGTTAATAAAACCTCACTAATTTCATCTTTTAACATTTCGTTAGTCGCAAACTCTTCTGGACTTAAGTTTCTTTCATCCTTAATAAAGTCTCCTAAGTGAGAATCATCTTCTTCCCCAATTGGGGTTTCCAAACTAACAGGGTCTTGACTAATTTTATAGATTTCACGAATCTTATCTACACTAGTATTCATCTTTTTAGCAAGTTCTTCTTCGCTTGGTTCACGATTTAATTCCAAAGTTAATTGACGTTGAACACGCGCTAACTTATTGATTGTTTCTACCATGTGCACAGGAACACGAATCGTTCTTGCTTGATCAGCAATTGCTCTAGTAATCGCTTGACGAATCCACCATGTCGCATAAGTAGAAAATTTATATCCTTTGGATACATCAAACTTATCTACTGCTTTCATAAGTCCAATATTTCCTTCTTGAATTAAGTCTAGGAAAAGCATACCTCTTCCTACATATCGCTTCGCAATACTTACTACTAAACGAAGATTTGCTTCCGCTAGAATGTTTTTTGCTTCAGGATCTCCTTCTGCAATTCGATCTGCTAAAGCAGCCTCTTCTTCTAAGGTTAACAACTTAATTTGGCCAATCTCTTTTAAATACATTCGGACAGGGTCATTGATAGTTAAATCCTTAGTAAGCGTACTATCATCTAGAAGTAGTTTATCTCCCCCATCAGAATCATCTTCTTCAGATACAACAGCAATATTATTTTCATTGAAGACATTGTATAAGTCATCCAAAGTGTCGGCGTCTAACTCCAATCCTTTTAAAGAAGCGGCCAATTCTTCATAAGTAATAAAACCTTGTTCTTTTCCCTTTTTAACTAACTCTTCTTTTCTCTTTTCGTAGCTCTTAATTTCTTCCATTCTCTTCTTCACTCCTCAATTTATACGATACTAACTTCTGCGCTAATTCAATTTTGCGATCATAATCTTGTGATCTTTTTAGTTCCTGCTTGTATTTATCCATTTGTAATAACTCATTATATTCTTTAATATTTCTTAAATAGTCTTCTAATTCTTCTTCCTCAAAATCCTCTTTTAATGGCAACATAGAAATTTCTCCTATCGTCGCTACGGATTCGGCATCGTCTCTCAACTCCGTTAACAAATCGGCCATATCAATATATCCATACTGACGAAAGAAAGAACTAATTTGAAACCCTAACTTTCGATATTTATCGGTTGGCATATGTGTAATCTTCTTATCATACATCTTAATCGCCGTTGCGTTTCGTAACATATAGAATAACAAATTCTGTTCGGATTTCTCACATTTTGTCAACTTTTTCTTTTCTTTTTTAGGATGTGGAATTTCTATTTTTTCTTTCTCACTAGTTCCTACTTTACTCCGAATAAAGTCGATAGATAACTTGGTTTCCTCAGCTAATTTAGCAATACTAACTTCTTTTAAGGTATCATCCTGCATTTTTTTAATTTCATCAATCATCGCATTCGCATAATTAGCAATATCTAAAGTATTATTAAAATCTAATTCTTGCTTTAATTGAAATTCTTTAAATTCGACAGGATTCATGGCCTGTTCTAATTTTCTTAAGAATGCCTCTTTGCCCCTTTTTAAGATGTACTCATCGGGATCCATATCGTCTTCTAGGCGAACAATCTTCGGTTCTATTCCCAGATGTCCTAATTCTTCTAAGGCAGACTTCGTCGCTTTTAAACCGGCGGCATCTCCATCAAAACAAAGAATGACATGACCCGCTAGTTTTCGAATCAACATCGCTTGTTCTTTACCAAAAGCAGTTCCTAAAGAGGCAACAACATTCGTAACACCAATCGTATAAGCACGAATGACATCCATAGGACCTTCCATAATAATAATCTCTTTTTGAACACGAGCAGCCTCTTTTGCCCGATGATAATTATATAACAATTCACGTTTTCGAAAGATGGGAGTTTCCTTCGAATTTACATATTTATTCGTAGCCTCGCCATGATAGGCTCGTCCATTATAACCAATGACTCGCCCCTGAACATCCTCGAGGGGAAACATAATTCGATTCCGATACAAATCGTATAGTTCCATTCCCTTTTGCTCTTCCCCAACAAGACCACTTTCTAGCAATACTTTATCACTATAATTTTTCTTTTTTAAAAGTTTTGTCAACATATCGGGAACATTTAAGGAAAGACCGATTCCAAAAGTTTGAATGACCTCATCGTTTAAACTTCGTCCCAATAGATAATTTTTTGCCTCTTTTGCCTCGATACTATGCATATTATTTTGATAAAACTTTTGACTAATTTCATAAATCTCATAATATTCTTGGTATTTTTCGTCTCTTTTCGAACGAGAATTAGATATCTCTAAGGGAATACCTGCTAAATCCGCACACTTTTTCACGGCCTCTAGAAAAGAAATATTTTCATAATCCTGTAAAAACTTAAAGACATTACCTGTCGCTCCACAAGAAAAGCAAGTATAAATTTGTTTTTCCTTAGAAACACTCATACTAGGAGAGTGATCATCATGGAAAGGACAAACACCAAAATAATTTTTTCCTCGAGCAGTTAATGGAATATAATTAGAAATTACATCAACAATATCTACGCCATTTCGAATATCATTAATGACACTGTTTTCTATCATATCATCACTTCCTCAAGAAACCCTACACTTATAATATACGAGGAAACTTTTTCATTTCCTTTTTTTTGACAAAAAAATTTGAAATTTTTTCCCAATCGGTGTTTATTATATCACAAAAAGGAAAAAAGGAAAGAAAAAATCTTTCCATCTATATAAAACGCTAACACGTTAGCGTGCCCTAGAAACTCGTAAAGATTGCCCTATCTCTATCTTAATAGCGCCACCTTTACTAGTAATGTAGGTACGACAATTTTCCAATCGTTTTAAAGTCTCTTCATGAGGATGTCCATAACGGTTCTCTTGCCCAGCCGAGATGAGACAGTAAGAAGGATTGATTTGGTTTAAAAAGGACTGGCTACTACTTCCTTTCGAACCATGATGTCCTACTTTTAATATATCCACTTTTGGAAGAAGATATTCTTCTTCTAGATATTCTTCCGTCAAAAAGCCACTATCTCCCATAAATAAAAGAGAATGATTTTGAATTTGTAACAAGAGAACTAGACTATCTTCATTTTCTTCCTCTTCTCTTTTCGTATTTAAGAAAAAGAGTTCCTCTCCTCGATAGGTAATTTTTTCCTGAGATACTTTTTGATAAGGTATGTGCCTCTTTTTTAAATAATTCAGTAGTTCTTCCTCCAAGGAATTATCGTTCCCACTATTGAGAATGACTTTGCGAACCATTCCCTGCTCTACTAAAGAAAGTGCCTCTCCAGCATGATCAAAGTCCCCATGCGTTAGGATTAAAAAATCTAAAGTATCTACTCCAAAAGCGTGTAAAGTAGGTAGAAGAACCTGTTCACTTAAAGACTTAGAATAGATTCCTCCCGTATCGATTAATAAAGAAATTTTTTGATGAGGATAAAGAACTAAAGTGCTATCTCCCTGCCCTACATCTAACATAACGACCTTTCCCTTACAAGAAAGATAGGGACTTCCTTTTAAAAGGAGAAGTAAAAGGAAAAAGACACTATAATCATATGCTTTTTTCTTCTTTTGGTGCAAGAAATAAAATAAAAAAGCATAATATCCGAATAGAAACCACCAACTAGGATAAGGAAAGAAAAAGATACCTTTTCCATTCGCTAGGAAAAGAGATAAACTTTCTAGTTTGGTAAGAAGAAAAAAATAAAAAGAGTCGAGAATAGGAAAAAGAAAGACAAGAAAAGAAAGCGGGAAAAGAAGAAAAGAAATAAGTGGGACAAAAAGAAGATTGAGGAAAGGTCCCTTGATAGAAAGAGAAAAATTCGTAGCAAGCTGAATCGGAACACTACTGATAAAAGCAAGCAGACTAATCTTTCCTATCTTTTCAAAGTATCCTCCTTCTATTCGTACTTGCATGAGAAAGAAACTGATAGTAAAACTATATAAAAATCCAGGATGATAGAGAAGATAAGGATTCCAAAGTAATAAAAGGAGTGTAAAAAAAAGAAAGGCCCTTTTTCTAGAAATCAAAAACTTCTCTAGGATAGCAGCAAAGAAAGGAAAAAAACAAGCTCGTAGTAAGGAAGGAGAAAAATCGGCAAGGAAAAAATAACCCGTAAAGAAAAGAAAGGCCCAGAAACTTTTCTTTTTCTTTTTTCCTGAAAATAGCAAAAAAGAAAAAAAGCCAATATGAAGTCCTGAAAGACTAAAAAGATGACTGATTCCATTTTCTTGATAGCTTTCTTTTACTTCAGAAGATATCTCCTCTTGATTCCCTAAGAGAAAAGTTTTTAAATAAGCTTTACTTTTTCGTTCTTCGATTCTCCTAATCACCCAATTTTTAAAAGTATACCAAGGATTTTTATTTTCTTTTTTCTTCTGACAAGTTCCATTCATCACATAATAAATCGATTTACTCGCTAAATATTTTTCATAAGAAAATAAATAAAAATTAAAACTCTTTTGGGGTTCTTCTATCTTTCCTTCACAAGAAACCGTATCTCCTAAAGAAAAAGAGTCTTTACTATAGACTAAGACGGATCCAATCGATAATTCTACATAGTCCCCTTTTTTCTTTTGACTGTGTACTACCCCTTCTATTTGGTTTTGTCCAAAAAGAGAAGTATGGGAAACTTGCAAACGAAGTAAAATAAAAAGAAGAGAAAAGAAGACAAAACAAAAGAAAAAAGCATTAGACGGTAATATGCTCTTTAATCTTTTCAAAGACACTATCCCCTATTCCTGATACTTTTTTGATATCTTCAATCGTTTGAAATTTCGTTTTCTTACGATAAGCTAGAATGGCTTCGGCTTTGGATTCCCCAATTCCTGATAAAGACATCAGTTCTTCCTTAGAGGCGGTATTAATATTTACCTTCGAGGAATTTGTCGTGCTTGTATCGGTGGAAAGACAAGCACTATTTTGTACATCAGGACAGTGACAAGCTTCCTGGACATATTCAATCGTTGTTTTTCCTTCTTTTAAAGCAGCAATCTCTTTTTCTGTATAGATCCAAATAATATCTCCGTCTTCTACTTTCCTACTTAAATTTAAAAAGTCTGTATTCGCATCTTTTTTTAATCCACCTGCTAAGGTAATCACATCTATGACACGCGTTGTCGAAGAAACTTCATAAACACCAGGTTTTTCTATTGCTCCTTTAATATCTACCATCCATTTTTCTCCCTCTTCTTTTGCTTCTGGAAAAGAAAACTCTTCTACTGCTTCTTCCTTTTTCGTAGGGAAAAAGAAAAAACAAAGGAGAAAGAAAAGAGTAGCGCCCAATAAAAGATATTTTTTTAAATTTTTCATACTACCTACCTTCTCTCTATATAATAATTAGTGATTTCTTTTTCATTTCCTTTTATTTTAGTGTATAATGAGATTAGAAATAGGAGTGTGATACCATATGTGTGGAATCGTTGGATATAATGGAAAGGAAAAAGCGATTGAAAAGATTGTGACAGGACTAGAAGCCTTGGAATATCGAGGATATGATTCTGCAGGAATCGCTTATTTTGAAAAGGATACCATTCAAATTCTAAAGAAAAAAGGAAGAATCTCGGCTTTAAAAGAAATTCTTCCGAAGAAAGATGCACAAGTTGGAATTGGACATACAAGATGGGCAACACACGGAGAACCGAGTGAACGAAATGCCCACCCTCATCGTTGTGGAAAGTTTACCTTAGTTCATAATGGTATCATCGAAAATTATTTAGAATTAAAAAATATTCTACAAGAAAATGGATATTCCTTTCTCTCTGAAACGGATACCGAAGTAGCAGTTGCTTTACTAGATTATCTCTATGAGGAAGAAAAAGGCGTTTTAAAAACGCTAGAAAAAGCAATGAAAATGTTACGAGGCAGTTATGCCTTTGGAATTCTTTTTGAGGACACTCCAGATACTATCTATGCAATGAGACATTCTAGTCCATTAATTGTTGCAGAAAAAGAGGGAGAAGAATTTATTGCATCCGATGTTCCTGCTATTCTTTCCTATACACAAGAATATTATCTTTTAGATGATTTTGATATCGCTATCTTAAAACCAAATAAAATTTCTTTCTATCATGATGGAAAAGAAATTACCAAAGAAAAACTTACTTTTGAAGGAAGTTTAGAATCTTCTCAAAAAGAAGGATACGAACACTTTATGTTAAAGGAAATTCATGAACAGCCAAGAGTTATTAAAGATACGATAGAGTACTATTTTGATGGAACAAAAAATTCTCTCTTTCAAAATTTACCAGATTTAAAAAAATATCAAAAATTTCATATTGTAGCCTGTGGTTCTGCTTATCATACAGGGCTAGTTGCAAAATCTTGGATAGAAGAGATTGTCCATCTACCTGTTGATTGTGAAATTGCTTCTGAATATCGTTATAAACAGGTTTTTTATGATTCGAATACCCTCGTCATCGTCATCTCCCAGTCTGGAGAAACGGCAGATACCTTAGCTTCTTTAAGAAAAGCAAAGAAAGATGGAATCGATACCTTAGCGATTGTCAATGTCATTGGTTCTTCTATCGCTAGAGAAGCTGATCAAGTATTATATATTAAAGCAGGATGTGAGATTGCGGTCGCTACCACCAAAGCCTATTCTGCTCAATTAGCGCTTCTTAGTCTTCTCACTTTAAAACTAGCGTTAATTCATGAGACAATTCGGGAAGATGAATTCTTAGAGATTCGGAAACAGATAGAAACATTACCACAACAAATGGAGAAGTTAATAGCAAATCCTCAATATCAAAAAATCGCTTCGACGATTTATGAACGCGATGATATCTTCTATCTTGGTAGAAAACTAGATTACGCTATCAGTATGGAAGGTGCCTTAAAATTAAAAGAAATCTCTTATATCAATTGTGTTGCCTATCCTGCTGGGGAATTAAAACATGGAACCATCTCTCTAGTAGAACAAAAAACTCCTGTTATTGGAATTCTCACTGTTTCTGAGATTCAAGAAAAAACAATTAGTAACTTAAAAGAGACGGCTGCGCGGGGTGCGTATCTTATTCTAATTAGTAATGAAGAAATCAAAGAAGGAAATGAACTCATTCTCCTTCCTAACATTCACCCTTTATTAGAACCAATTCTAGCGATTATCCCCCTTCAACTCCTTGCCTATGAAATTGCCAAATTACGAGGCTGTGACATTGATAAACCAAGAAATTTAGCAAAATCAGTAACTGTAGAATAAAAAAAGATGAAAATTCATCTTTTTTCTTTTTATTTTAAGTTTACAGTAAAGAATGGAGTTCCGTTGTGAAGTAAATCAGCATAAAGAGAAATACTAGATGCTGTAGTGCTTTTTGGAATTTGGAAATAAACCGTTCCACTTACAGTTTGTCCGGCTGCTAAGGTACCTGCTGATAAAGCAGAATTTGAAAGCATAACTTCTGGAATATATTGTTTTCCATCAGATGCTACTAAAGCAAAGTTTCTACTACTATATTCTACACTAGCATTCGAAGTATTTTTAATCTCTACCGTAACAACAGCGTATTGATTTCCTTCCTCTGGAATATTGATACCACTTCCGGCATCATAAGTTAGATTAGAAAGTTTGTATTCTGCACCATTACTGGTAATTGTTTGATTTAAACTATAAGTTGACACATTAGAACCTCCTCCACTTTGAGAACCTTCCTCGTTCTCACTCTCTTTACTTCCACAAGCAGTTACTCCTAAAATAGTAACTAAACATAAAACTAAAATCGCAAATTTTTTCATTTTTTTCTCCTCCTATTTTTCATATTACCATAGAAATGTTAGAAAACAAGAAAATTTGCAAAAAGAAATTTTTGGAGCTGTCAAAGAGTGTAAAAAAGAACTCTCTTAAGAGTTCTTCTCTAATTCTTCTAATACTTGTCTTTTCTCTTCGATTCGTCTTTTTGTTTCTTCTACTTCTTGTTGAAGGCGAAGATTTTCTTCCTCTAAAAGTTGGAGTTCTTCTTCGACAGCTTTTTCTTTATTCATAAACTTTCTCCTTAATTTCCTCTAAAGTAGGAGTTTCCAACGCTTTTAAAACTTCTTCTATCTTTTGAGAAAGTTCCCCTTCCTGCTCTTTTAAAGCAGCGAGTTCTAAAGTAAGAGATTGATACTTTCGTAACAATTCTTCTTTCCTCATTCCATAAAATTCACTCTTAGGAAGTTCTAAAGAAACTCCGATTGCAGTAGCTATTTCTTCAAATTTGATAGGAACACAATAGCCATTCATTCTTTCTTTTCTTAAATTAGCAATCGTCTTAAAAGAACGAATCGCATGATACCAATAAATATCTTCTTGATTCATGAACCAACAAACACTGGATTGATCAACTACTTCTTTGAAAGAAGATTCAATAATGTTTCTTCTCTCTTCTAAACTTAATTCTTCCATAAAGGAAAAACCAAGTTGATGAAACTCTGATAAAATTTTATATCTTCCTACTTCTCCTAAACGGAAATCTCCGATTCCATAACAAGATAAATCTAATAAAGTAATTACATCTTCTCTTCTTAAGGCTTGGATAGTTCTCGTATTTAAACCGATATCCCAAATTGTCATATCTCTTGCTTTTTCCTGATCTTCTTTAGAAAAAATAGAACTCATCTTCGTAAGTGGTCTTTTCTTTCTAGAAGGAATTGTATATACCATAAAACGAATATCTTCTCCTAGGGTAAGTACCATTTGACAAGCAGATTGATAAGTAATTCCAAAAGAACGAGCAATACTTTTGGCATCTTGCCATATTCCGGCATCATAAACCCCAAACATTTTTCTTAAAACTTCTGTTCTTTTTGGTGTTAATACCCCTACTTTTTCTTTGGTAGAAAAAAGATCTTCTGCTAGTTTTTCAGTCTCTTTTTGATAATACTCTAAATCTTCTACTTCTCCTACATATTTCTCTAAAAATAATTGAACTATTCTTCTCTTATTCTCTTCTTGCATAAATCCCCCTTGAATTCAAACAGTTTCGATTATATCAAAGGGAAAGAAAAAAAGCAACTTCTCACTAAAAAAGCACCGTTTGGTGCTTCTTGTTATCTTATCTTAATATGTACCTCTCTTAACTGTTGTTCCGTAAGTTCGCTAGGACATCCCATTAAAGCATCTTGACCACTTACACTCATTGGAAAAGCCTGTACTTCTCTTAAGTTTTTTTCATCTCTTAAAAGCATTAACATACGATCAATTCCCGGAGCCATTCCTGCATGTGGAGGAACGCCATATTGGAAAGCATGATATAAAGAACGGAATTTTTCTTCGACAACGGTATCTTCATATCCTACTAAAGAGAAGGCTTTCTTTAAAGAGTCAATGCGATGATTACGAACAGCACCACTAGCCATCTCGTAGCCATTACATACAAAGTCATATTGATAAGCTAGAATCTCTTCGATTGGTTCTTCTTCTAAGGCTTTTAATCCCCCTTTAGGCATACTAAATGGGTTATGACAAAAGTCGTATTTCTTCGTGGTATCATCATATTCAAACATTGGAAAGTCATTGATAATACAAAATTCATAAACATTTGGATCAATCAGACCTAATTGATTTCCAAGATAAGTTCTAATGAGGCCCGCTTGTTTAGCAGCCGTCTTCTCTTGTCTATCCGCAATAAAGAAGATAACGCTTCCCTCTTTTAAAGAAGCTTTTTCTACTAAGCTCTTTCGATCCTCGGCCGTTAAGAATTTATCGATAGGTCCTTTCCAAGTGTTTTTATCAAAGATACTTAAATATCCAATTCCTGGCATACCGATAGATTTGGCATACTCTACTATCTCATTGAACCAACTATTGGGTCTATTCGCAATATTAGAAACAGCAATCGCTCTAACGAATGAGCCACGGAATGGTTTAAATTCACTAGTTAAGAAAACATCACTAACATCGATAATTTCTAGTGGGTTTCGTAAATCGGGTTTATCAGTTCCATATTTTAACATAGCTTCTTGATAGGAAATTCTTCGAAATGGTCTTGGACTTACTTTTCTATCACTAAAATGCGTGAATGTATCATAGAAGATTTCTTCCCCTACTTCGTAGACATCTTCTTCTTCGACAAAGGCCATTTCAAAATCTAATTGATAGAATTCTAGGGTTCTATCACTCCTACAATCTTCATCCCGAAAGCAAGGCGCTATTTGATAATATTTATCAAAGCCACTTACCATAAGAAGTTCTTTATAAACTTGAGGAGCTTGTGGTAGCGCATAGAACTTTCCATGAAATTTTCGCGAAGGAATGACAAAGTCACGAGCTCCTTCAGGACTAGATGCAGTAATAATTGGTGTCTCTACTTCTGTAAATCCTAAATGATCCATTTTATTTCGCAAGTATTTTAAAAGTTCACTTCGTAATTTCATATTGCTATGAACTTTTTCATTTCGTAAATCTAAGTAACGATACTTTAGACGAATCTCTTCAGATACACTAGGAGAAGTCATTACCTCAAAAGGGAGTTCGGAAGGAGCTGCTCCTAATACCTCTAAGGTAGTCACTAAAATTTCTACTTTTCCTGTTTTTAATCTTGGGTTATAGTCATCTTCACTTCTTTCCCGAACCGTTCCTAAAACAGTAACGGAAGATTCTTTGGTAAGATGAAGAAACATAGTATCATCATTACTTACGATTTGAACAACTCCAGATTCATCTCGAATATCTACGAAAATAACGCCACCGTGATCACGAATATTCTCTACCCATCCTGCTATTCTAACTTCTTTTGAAACTTCTTTGAAAGAAACATCTCCACAGTAAATCGTTCTATATTTCTTGTTCATCTTATCACCTCTTATTTTTTAAAATTCACAATTATTTGGCGTTCTTGGATAAGGAATAACATCGCGAATATTCTCTACTCCTGTTAAGTAGATTAATAATCTTTCAAATCCCATACCAAAGCCAGAATGAACACATCCTCCATATTTTCTTAGGTTTAAATACCATTCTAACCCTTCTCTTGACATATTCATCTCTTGCATTCTTGTTACTAACTTTTCATAATTCTCTTCTCTTTGGGATCCACCCATTAATTCTCCTGCTCCTGGAACTTCTAAGTCAACCGCAGCGACCGTCTTTCCATCAGGATTCTGTTTCATATAAAAAGCTTTAATATCTTTTGGCCAGTTCTTAATAAATACTGGTCCGTGGAAATATTCTGTAATATATTTTTCATGTTCTTTGGCAATATCTTCGCCATATTCTGGTTCAAACTCCCATTTTACATCCGCTTCTTTTAAGATTTTAATTACCTCTTCATGATCAATTCTCGTAAAATGGCTATGGACTAAGGTAGTTAATTTTTCTTTCAATCCCTTCTCGACAAATTCATCAAAGAAGTTCATTTCTAATGGACATTTCTCTAATACATAAGATACGATATATTTCAACATATCTTCCATAATATCCATATCTTCTTCTAGGTCACAGAAGGCAATTTCTGGTTCAATCATCCAAAATTCAGAAGCATGTGTTTTCGTATTAGAATTCTCTGCTCGGAAAGTAGGACCAAATGTATAAGTCTTTTTATAAGCAAGAGCGAATGTCTCGGCTTGTAATTGTCCAGATACAGTAAGCGCTGCTTTCTTTCCAAAGAAATCTTTTTCATAATCAACAGTACCTAAAGACGCTACTTTCTCTAAATCTAGGGTGGTTACTTGAAACATTTCCCCTGCTCCTTCACAGTCACTAGCTGTAATTAATGGGGCATGAAAATAGACATAACCACGCTCTTGAAAGTAGGTATGGATAGCTTGCGCAGCAACACTACGAACCCGAAAGACAGCTTGGAATAAATTCGTTCTGGGACGAAGATACGCATTCTCTCGTAAAAATTCTCTCGTATGCCGTTTTGGTTGAATCGGATAATCTTCGGGAGCATCTCCCTCTAAAGTAAGAGATTGAAGTTGTAACTCCATCGCTTGCCCCTCTTTGGGAGAAGGAATCAATTTTCCTGTTGCCGTAATCGCACTTCCAATATGAAGTTTAGAAATTTCTTCAAAATTTGGTAATTGATTATCGTAGACAATTTGTAAATGTTGAAAAGAAGTTCCATCACTAAAATCAATAAATCCAAACTCTTTTTGTTTTCGATGATTTCTAATCCATCCTTGAACTGTAATCTCTTGATGGAGATATTTTTCTTCCTCTTCTACAATTTCTCTTATATCTAGTTTCATAATTACCTCTTATCTATCTCTTCATGAATAATCTGCGCTGTTAAACTTGGATTGGCTTGTCCACGAGTCGCTTTCATAACTTGTCCGACAAAGAAGTCAAATGTATTCTTTCCTTTTCTATGATCTTCAATTAAATCTGGATGCTCATCTAGTACTTTGACAACAATATCACGAATGGTTTTATCATCAGAAATCTGAGTAAGACCTAATTTCTTAACAATCTCTTTTGGTTCTCTCTTCTCTTCTAATACCGTATTTAAAACTTCTTTACTCTGTTTCGAAGAAATTTTTCCATCACGAACCATGTCCATAATATCTACTAACATTCTAGGTGTTAAGTAGAGGTCTTTTATCTCCATTTCCTCTTTATTTAAATATCCTAAAATGACACTCGTAATCCAGTTCGCAGCGCCTTTTGGATCTGCTCCCAAAGAAATGGTTTCTTCATAGTAATCAGATACTGGTTTTTCTTTGATTAATACTTTCGCATCATATTCTGAAAGACTATATTCAGATTGATAAATCTCTTTTCTTTCACTCGCTAATTTGGGAATACTTTTACGAATAGACTCTTTCCATTCTTCACTAATTCGATACTTTGGAATATTTGGTTCTACAAAGTAACGATAGTCAATCGCATCTACTTTACTTCTCATATAGATAGTCGTAAAAGTATCTTCATCCCAACGGCGTGTTTGTTGTTCCATCTCATCGTAAGTTCCCTCTTCTTTAAGAGCAATTTGACGATCAATTTCATAGTTAATCGCATCTCTAACACCACCAAAAGAGTTTACATTTTTAATTTCTACTTTGGTTCCCCAGTTTTTTGGGTCTTTTGGATCTTTTCCTTTTTCCATGATAGAGACATTGACATCACAACGGATTTGTCCTTTTCTACTATCTGCATCACTAATTTCGGCATACTGATAAATAGATCTCATCGTCTCTAAGAACGCAACCGCTTCTTCGGCAGAATGCATATCTGGTTCAGTAACTAGTTCCAAAAGAGGAACGCCCGCACGGTTATAATCAATAGTAGAAAAACTAGGATAGTGATCTAGGCTAGCAGCATCTTCCTCAAGATGGATGTTATTGATACGAACCGTTTTCTTTTCGCCATTAAAATCATAAGTTAAAGAGCCATAAATTCCAACAGGAATCGGTTTTGTCTCTTGGGTAATTTGAAAGTTCTTAGGCATATCTGGATAGTAGTAATTCTTTCTTTCAAAATACATGTATTCTGGTTGTTGACATCCTAAAATCATACTTGCTTTCAGAGCCATTTCTACCGCCTTTTTATTGACAACAGGTAATGTTCCTGGAAATCCCATATCGAGTGGTCGAATAAAGGAATTCGCTTCTTCACTATACCCATTTCTCGCGCTAGAGAAAACTTTGGTTTTGGTCTTACTAATTTCACAGTGCATTTCAAGACCGATTAATACTTGATAATCTTCCATTAGTTTTCCTCCTTTGCTACTTGATTTTTATAAGGCATCGTACTTTCTAAAGCATATGCAATATTTAATACTTTCGAATCTTCATAACAGTTTCCTGTAATATTGATAGCAACTGGTAAATGATTTACAAATCCATCCGGAATCGTAATTGAAGGAAATCCTCCAAAGTTACCAATCTGTAGGTGTTCTTCTAAGACAGCCGTATTCTTATCTAGAATATCTTTATCATCATCGAACTTTTTTGCCGGACCACTACCGACTGGCAAAACTACAGCATCATAAGCCTTAAAAAGTTCTTTCCAACGATCTACTAACAATCTTCTAACTCTTTGCGCATTATAGAAATAACGATTTTTATTTTCAGCTTGTAATACATAAGAACCAATCACAAATCTTCTCTTAATCAAAGGAGAAAAACCTTCCGTACGATATTTCTTCATCATATCGATATAGTTATCTGCATCCGCTCTAGGTCCAAATACAATTCCTGTTAAATTCGACATATTAGAAGTAGCTTCCGCACAAGAAATAACGACATAAACGGATGGTTCGGCATTAAGAAGTGTTGAATCAACAGATACTTCTTCTACTTCCACCCCTAATTCTTTAAAATGTTCTAAGGTCTTATGGAAGTTCTCTAAATGTTCTTTTAGTTCTTGAGAAGCATTTGGATACATAGAAATATCAACGATTTCTTTAATCGTACAGACTTTCATACCACGAATATCTTTTGTCAAAGAATCATAAAGATGAATATCACTAGAATCCCAACTAGTCATATCATATTTATCGATTCCTTTCATACCATCTACTACAATTGCTGCATCTTCTACACTACGAGTAAGAACTCCACAGTGATCTAAACTAGAAGCAAATGGAAAAAGTCCATATCGAGAAATCATACCATAGGTAGGTTTATATCCAACAATGCCACAATAAGCGGCTGGTTTACGAATAGAATCTCCCGTATCAGAACCAGTAGCGTAAGGATAAACTCCGGCTGCTACCGCACAAGCAGATCCAGCACTAGATCCCGCACACATTCTCGTTTTATCCCAAGGATTTCGAACGATACCAGTATGTCCTGTCGTTCCTGTTCCTCCCATTCCAAATTCATCTAGAACGGTTTTATTGACAGGAACAGCACCATGGCGTGATAAATTTTCAATCGCTGTCGCAGTAAAGAAGGGAACATAATCTTTTAAGGTATTACTAGACCCTGTACTTAAGATTCCTTTGGTACTATAGTTATCCTTTATTCCATAAGGAATTCCAGAAAGAATATCCTCCGTTACTTCTTCCCCTTTCGCATCGTCTAATATCGTTACAAAAGCATTGTATTTTTCTTGAACTTCTTTAGATTTCTTTAAAGATTCTTCGACTAATTCTTGAGAAGTTACTTTTCCACTTTTCAATTCTTCATGAAGTTCTACTAATCCTTTTTCCATCATATTATCCCACCACCTTTGGTACTTTAATTTCAGAACCTACATAGTCATCACAGTTAGAAAGAGCATCATCGATAGGTATAGACTCTTCTTCTTCATCTTCTCTTAACTCATAGACAAAGTCATCTAAACAATGAGCCATCGGTTCTACTTCTTCGATTCCTGGAATCTCATTGATAATGTCAATTTGGGCATCAATCACATCAAATTCATCCAATACCATTTTGTTTTCTTCTGGGGTTAGACCTATCAGTAATTTATCTGCATAGTCATCTACCATTTCGCTCGTAAATCGTTTTTCCATATTTCCTCCTTATAACAAAAAATAAGTCCCTAAGGACTTATTAATTAACGAATGGCGCCTGATGTAGGACTCGGACCTACGACCTGCCGGTTAACAGCCGGATGCTCTACCAACTGAGCTAATCAGGCAACGAATGGCGCTCAATGTAGGACTCGGACCTACGACCTGCCGGTTAACAGCCGGATGCTCTACCAACTGAGCTAATTGAGCAATAAATAATATCGTCCTCTTCTGGGACGAACTAAATCCGCGGTACCACCCAAATTGCCATATTTCTGGCCACTCACTCGATTTCAAAAAAAATCGTGTAATGTGATAACGGATTACTTCCGATTAAATCTACTCGAACTCTTTCGACTTAACAACTAGAAGGTGTTATTCCTAGGAATCGTAATCGTTAGCTTCCACCATACCTAACTCGCTTTCATTCGTATTTCCTACTACTTCTCCTTCGTCAAAACGCTTATGAATTCATTATAGTGCAAAGAGAGGGTTTTGTCAATAACTATTTCATGAAAAAAATGTCAAGAAAAAAGAAGCTATTCTCTTTCAGGGAGATTTCCTTCTTTGTTTCCTTGATCATAAACTCTTTTTTCTTGCTGTCTTTGAAAAAGCATCTCTGATTTTAAAATTCTACCACTTAAATGATATCCTAACGCTTGTTCTTGATTGATTTCTTCGGCTAAACGAAGATATTTTAAAACCTTCATAAAATGTTTTGTCTTACGATAACATTCTGATAGATTTAAGTAAACAGAAATATTTTCTTTTGGATAAAATTCATTGTAGGTAAGATAACAGAAGATCGCTTCTTGATATCGCTTTTGTAAATAGTAAATTTCTCCTAAGAAATAATAAGCATCTGGATTAGGAGAAATCGTATTGGCTTCAATATAAGAGGCTATAGCTTCTTGATATTTTCCCATCTTTTGATAGATATATCCTCTTAAAATTTTTCCTTTTTGATTATTCGTGTGATCTAGTTTTTCATAGTATTCTAGGTAAGCAAGAGCATTTTCATAATGCATATTTCGATAGGCATTATAAGCATACGCATAAGCTTCTTCCTTCTTCGCATAAATCGTTGGATCTTCTAACCTATCCATCTCTGCTAATTCCAATAAATAATAAAATTGATCTAATCGTTTTTCAATTTGGTTTGCATGAAGTAATTGATCATACTGGGTAAGAGCATATCTTGCTTCCTCTAATTGATAAGATTGATAGTATCTTAAAAATTTATCGAAAAATTCATGCTTTGGAAGAGAATGTAAAAGAAGTGGTTCTACAGGATAGAAAGGCTCTTCTGTTACTTTTTCTTCTTGTACTTCTACGATAGGCTCTAAAGGATCCTTAGAGGGTTCTTCTTCCTCCTCTTCTTCTATTTCTAAAGGAAGTACTTCTTGCATCTCTCTAGTGGTAGCAGGCGGTTCCTCTAAAGGAAGAGAAATTTGTTCATGAATTTGTTCTTTTGGTTCTACCTTTCCTTGCAAAGCAATTCCGGCATCTAAGAGAGTTAATACAATGCGTTGATGGTAAGCGACTAATCTTCCTTGGTGCGCTAAATAAAACTCTTTCGCATGAAGATAGTTTCCTTTCCAAATATTTCCTTTAAAAATATCATAAAAGGAATCTGTCTCCTTCTCTTTTTCTTCTAAGATATCAAAAAAATAAGTAAGTAAAGATAAATAGCTAGATACCTTGACTTTTTTATGTTCTTTATCGAGTGCTTTCCCCTTACATTTTTTTCCTATTTCTAAAGCATATTTTAAATCTCCTACAGAAATAGCCTCTAAAAATAAATCGAACGGTTCTTTTTCTAAATAGGTATAGGAAACAGGTAATAATTCAAAAGTAGAATCACTAAGAAGCGTTTCCATCATAGAAACGAGTTCTAAGAAAAGATGATAAATATAGTTATCTTTTCCCTCTACTTCACGGTAACTTAAAATTTTGTTTAAAGACTCCTTGATCTGTGGGAGGTTTCGCTTTTCAATCGCCTGTAAGAATTTAGCAATTCTTTCTTCTTCTAATTCTTTTTCTAATTGTGATTTCTTACTTTCTATTTCCTTTTGACGAAGTTCTAAACTATCTAAAAGATGTTCAACAACTTTTAGATGAAGACTATCTGGTCTCATATGAAGACAACTTTCTAAATTCTTTCTTGCCTTTTTCACATTTGGAAGAGATTCTACCATCTCCTGATACTTTCCTTGATAAGAATTCTTTCCAAATGCTGGTACTTGTAAAACAGGTGTTAAAAAGTCTTCTAGCAAAGAAACATCATCTTCTAGTTCCATGGCTTCATAGATTTTTAAATAAAGAGAAAATTCTCGGTCAAAAGAGTGGTCTTTTTTCTCTTCTAACGAGCGCTTCAAATAAGGATAAGCATTCTCTTTTCTTTCTAAAGCGATAACAAAACGAGCAAAATAGACTTCACTAGAGTGATAATGATAAGAGAAAAGGTTTTCTACTAGCAAGAGAGCATCCTCTATCTTCCCCTCTTCTATCAAACGCCAAACTTTCTCTAACATTCCTTGAGAAGCATAGCGGTTATCTTCCCTACAAAGAAAAAACTTTCTTCTTTCTATATAAAACGAACTATATACTAGTACAAATACGCTTTTTGCCTTTTTATTCTTTTGTTTTTTCATGGTGATTTCGACCATATCGAGGTTCTGCCACTGTCTATTTTCTACTCTTCTTCTCATATGTTACCCCCAATAATAATACTAGTTTCTATTATAACAAATTGCGAAGATAAATAGCAAGAAAAAAAGTATAAAATTTCTTTTATACTTCTTGAACAACGACGATAATCATTGGTTTAGAAGAGGTTTCTTTGTAGAAGAATTTTCCTAGTTTATCCCGAATTCCTAACTTAATCTTATTAAAATCAATATAGTTTGGATTGATAAAGCTATTGACTACTTCTAAGGAAATCTGTTCTGCTTCTTTAATCAAATCACTATTGTCTTTTACATAGATAAATCCTCTCGTTAAAATCTCTGGTCCCGCTAGTACTTTCTTTGTTGCTTTATCTAAAGAAGTAGTGACAATCACAATGCCATTTTCACCTAAAAGTTCTCTATCTTTTAAGACTAAATCACCTACATCCCCAGATTGTTTTCCATCAATTAATAACTCATCTACTTTCACTTTTTCGCCCGTATCTACTACATTTCCATGGACTAAGGTTACGACCTCTCCATTTAACTTTAAGAAGACATGATCTTCATCCATTCCTAGACGATACGCTAAAGCAGCATTTTCTACCTGATCTTTATATTCTCCAACAATTGGAAAATAATACTTTGGTTGAATCATATTAATCATCATCATAATATCTTCTTTAGAAGCATGAGGAGAACGATATTGTTTCTTCGATAATACTACTAAATTGCATCCAATTTTAGCGATACTATCAAATACTTGCGTAGAAGTTACTTCAATTCCATCATAGATAGGCGAAGCAAAGACAACGGTATCTTCTTCTCGTAAAGTAATAAATTTATCATATCCTCGTAAAATTCTTTTCATGTTAGAATAAGGAACTTCTCTTTCATTCGAAACAATGACAATAATTCCTTCCTCCTCAACATGATGAATATTTTTAATTCGATTTTTATCAAAAGAAATGTATCCATAGTCAATGGCTTTTAAAATGATATTCTCTAGTTTCTTACCCATGATAACGACATTACGATTCGTCTTTGTTACCTCTTCTAATAACTCTTGGATACGAAAGATTTGTGCTTGCATAATATTGATAAGAATTCTTCCTTCGTTCTTGTTAATGACTTCCCGAATAATATCTCTAGCGCGATGATTTGGAGAAGTAAATCCGCTTTTGGAAGCGTAGATAGATTCCCCTAAGAGCGCTAAAACCCCCTGTTTTCCAACATAGGCAATTTTTCCCATATCCGTACTAAAAGCATCCATCATGGAAGGATCAAATACATAGTTTCCCGTAAATACAATGGCTCCATCTTCCGTATAAAGAACATACATAATCGAATCTGGAATCGAATGAGAAACACGAATTGGAAAAATACTATTCTTTCCAAAAGATACCTTTCGATGGAGTGGTAACTCTACTAGAATGGCATCCGTAATTCCTTCTTCTTCTAAATCTTGACGAATAATATCTAGCGTAAACTTTGTCGCATAGACAGGAACTCCTTTTAAAGTTTCTAAAATATCCGCTAACGCTCCCATTTGTTCATCATGACCATGCGTAATGAAAATTCCTACAATTCTTTCTTTATTTTCTAATAGATAATCATAATTAGGAATAATATAATCGACTCCTAATAAACTGTCATCTGCATATTTTAAACCCGCTTCAAATACATAAATATCTTCGTCTACTTCGACGATATACATGTTCTTTCCAATTTCATTTAACCCACCAAGGGCGAACATCTTTATTTTACTCATAAAACTCCTTTCTTTTTTTGTGCAACTAACACATTATATCAAAGAATTTATCCGTTGTCTACCATTCCATTATACCACGGTAGAAAAAAAATAATAAGGTTTTTCCCTATTATTTTTTCTTCTTTCTCGTACTAAAAGAAATTCCATCTCCTACCGAATAGAATACCGTATCAAACTCCTCATTCGTCTTTAAGAAATCAATATAATTACGAATCTTTTGAAGAAGTTGACGCGTATTTCGATTCGAAGTCATCTCGGGATGTTCTACCATTCCATGGAACGCTAAATTGTCTGTTACAATGACTCCATCCTCTGCTAAATTCTCTTTATACTTTTCAAAAAACTTAATATACTGACTTTTCGCAGCATCAATAAAGATAAAGTCATAGGTTCCAGCAACCGATATAGTAAGAGCATCTCCATGAAGTAATGTAATTTGATTTTCTAAGTGAAACTCTTCTACATTATGAACTGCTTCTTGATATAAAGTATCTTCCCTTTCAATTGTTGTTACTTGAATATCTGAAGAAACAGAAGCAAAACGAATCGCTGAATATCCTACGGCTGTCCCTATTTCTAAAATTCTTTTTACTTTCTTTTCCTGAATGTATTGAAGAAGGAGTTCTAATCCTTCTTCTTGCATAACAGGAATATGATTTTCACGAGCTTGTTGTCCTAATTCTGATAATCGTACCATAATCCTTGATCAATTAACTCCTGTTTTATCTGTAAATGTTCTTGATAAGTTTTACGGAAATACATCTTTCCATTCTTATCAGATAAGAAATAGTAATAGTCAGAAGTTTCTGGATGGAGAACAGCTTCAATAGATTCGATAGATGGATTACAAACAGGTCCAACAGGAAGTTTTCCTGCCATAGAAGCTGGTCTAGTATTATATCCATTTTCAGCTTCTATCTCAGCTTGATATAAATCTCTTTCAGAAAGTTCTACTTGCGCTCCATAATAAGTAGTAACATCACTGCCTAGTTGCATCTTTTTCGCTAAACGATTTTGGAAGACACTAGATACTAGTTTACGATATTCACTCTTTGGTGCTTCTAGTTCAATCACACTAGCTAATGTCATGATTTGATGAATGGAATACTTACTATTTTCTAATTCTTCACGATATGGTTCTAATTGTTTTTCTGTCTCATCTAATAGTTTCGTAAAGATATCCTCAACACTAACATTTCTATTAGCAAAATTATAAGTATTTGGATAAAGATAGCCCTCTAATGGATAATAGATATTGCCATTTAAGATATCCTCACTTAAGAACCAATATTTTTTAACGAATTCTTCCATAAAAGATTCATCATTTAAATACTCAAAAACAGCTTCTTCCGTATTATTGGTATTGGCAGCAATAACAGAAGCAAATTGACGCATATTAATTCCCTCTTTAAAAGTAATGCGAATCTCCTGATCATTGATATACTTGCCATCTCGAGCAAGAGAACCTACAATCTGTTCTACTCCCATCTTTTGAGTAAGAGAATAAATCCCTGTCTTTAAAACTTCTTTTGGTGGGTTTAATTTTAAGTAGACACGATACGCTAATTTCGAACGAATTAATTTCTTTTCATAGAGAATATCAGCCATCGTAGAATAAGTACTTCCCTCTTTGACTTCAATCTCAATAATCGTATCGCTTGTCCCTACTGGACTTAATAATTTTCGATAAGTAAATAAAGCGATTAACGCTAAAATTACAAAAAATAAAAGAATTGAACTTACTACTAACAAAAATTTCTTCATAGGCACCTACAACAAAAAAGAGTAAATATTACTCTTCTGCTCCTGACTCTTTTCCTTGAATTTCATTTTGTAGTTCATCAAGAATAGTTTCAATAATCTTCCATTCTTTCTCAGTTTCAATTGGTAATAATTTAGTTTCATCCTCATCTGGATTATAGATAGAAGCATATACTTTCGTATTTCCTTCCTCATCTAAAGTATTATCCGTATAGACAATGTAATTCTTCTTTGTCTCATCAGATTCGAAAGTAAATAATACCTCACACTCTACTTCTTTTCCTTCATCATTTACTACTTTAAAAGTCATTTTTTCTTCCATGATATAATTCCTCTCTTTCTTTATCTAAGTAAGTTTGTAAGATGATATTGGCAGCTACCGCATCCACTTTTTTCTTTCTCTTTTTCCTAGACATATCTGCTTCTAGTAAATAGTTTGTAGCTTCCACGGTAGATAATCGTTCATCTTGCATCACTACTTCTATCCCTAACTCTTTTTCTATTAACGATTGAAATTCTAGGGTGGTCTTTGCTCTATCACCTATACTATTATTCATATTTTTAGGTAATCCCAAAACAATTTTGACAATTTGATATTCCTTTACTATTTCTTTTAAAGGCTGGATTAAATCAGTATAATTACCTTCTTCAAAACGAATCGTTTTTAAAGTACTGGCAATCATCCTTGTCGTATCACTCACAGAAATACCAAGTGTCCTAGTTCCTAAATCTAATCCCAAATATCTCATTTTTGTAAAAAGTCTTTCACGAGTACTTCTAAGATCTTTGTTCTTTCAAATTTAGTAATCTTACTTCTAGCCTCTTTATGACTAGAAATATATCCAGGGTCTCCACTCATCAGATATCCTACAATTTGATTAATCGCATTATATCCCCGTTCTTCTAAGCTTTGTGACACTTCTTTAATCACTTGCGAAATCATAGCGTCTTGAAATTCAGATGATTCATATACCTTTGTTTCGCCCATGTCAATCACCCTCTTCTATGAATACAATTCCATTTTAACATATTCCCCCTTTTTTGTAAATGGGTTAAAAATTTTTTACCAAATTTTTATAAGCACGCCCTTTTTCCTCAAAATTCTTAAAATATTCATAACTAGAAGCGGCTGGACTTAAGATACAACTCTTGTCTTGGGCGGTTACTTCTTTGGCCTTCTTCACGGCTTCTTCTAAGGTTTCTACAAAGAAACATTGAACATTTGGATTGGTAATTTGCTGTCCTACTTTATGACCTGTCGTAGGCATACAAATTAAATGAGGAACAACGCCAGTATTTAAAAAATCTACTAATTCTTGATAGTGAATACCACGGTCCATACCTCCAAAGATTAAAGTATCTACTTTTGGTAAGGACTTTAAAGCGGAAATAGTCGAAGCCGGAATGGTCGAAATAGAATCATTATAATAGTGAATTCCTCCATAAGTTCCTACATATTCCATCCGATGCTCTAACGGATGGAAATGAGAAATTGCTGCAATCGTCTTTTCTTTTTCTAAATGTAAAATAGAAGCGACCGTAAGAGCAACCATAATATTTCTTAGATTATGTTCTCCTACTAAAGAGATTGGTGTATTCGTATCAAATAGTTCTTCCCCATTTAAAAACACTTTATCGTGATGAAGCGAAGTAACATTTTCTCCTTCTTCCTCACGCAAAGTAATCGCATAAGGAATTCCTAAATAACCCTCTTTCATATAACTATTTAAAGGTTCAATATCCGAGCAATAAAGGCGATAATCCTCTTTGGTTTGATATTTAAAAATACGGAGTTTATTCTCATGATAATGTTTTACCGTACCACTATGATCTAAATGATCTTCATAAAGATTTAAGATGGCAGCAATATGAGGAGAATGCTCTACAAACTCTAGTTGTAATGCTGACATCTCGATGACGAGATAAGTATCTTCCTGAAAATGTTCTAACTCATCAAAGATAGGTGTTCCAATATTTCCTAAAAGATAACAATCTTTTCCATTCTGTTTTAAAATCTCATAGATTAAAGAAGAGGTGGTACTCTTTCCTTTCGTCGCTGTAATACCAATGATATGTTCCCGATTTACCTCTAATAATAATTCTAATTGAGAAGTAAAAGGAATTCCTCTCGTATCGATATCCTTCGTAATAACGCCAGGACTTTTCATAATAAGGTCATACCCTTCTAGATGTGAAAGATAATCTTCTCCCCAAATACAAGTAACATTAGAATCTTCCTGCAATTCTGGATTTTCTTTGAAAACATCCTTTTTATCTAGAATGGTAAGTGGCATATCTGTATATTTTCTAATAAAATGGTAGGTCGATTTGCCTTCCATACCAAAACCTAGAATAGCCACTTTCTTTCCTTCTAATTTTTCTAGTATTTTATGATACATATTTTTGTAGTTCCTCCTTTACGAGAGCAAGATGATGAGGAGGAATATGATGTTCTTCATTAAAGGCTTTCGTGTAATCTATCGTCTCCTCTAATGGATAATGTTCTTGATAATACTTTAAAAGATAAGTATCTTTATATTCCTTCATCGCTTGCATAACGGCATAACGAACTTCTCCTGTTGTTCCAACACATTCAAACGGTTTTCTTTCTGCATATCCTAATAATTCTAAGAAAGTTGGAAGAAGTTCCTCTTTCTCATAAAGATTCTCTCCAAAAATAGAAAGCAATTCTTCCTTTTTCAAGAAAGGACTTAGAATCAAAAAGACAAAAAGACATTTAGGGCAGTGACAACACCATTTCCAAGGCATCTCTTTACTTCCTACATTACAACTTTTAAAGGCTTGATGATACTTTGGATAATGCGCAAAAATCATCGCAATTTCTAATTCATTGAGACATCTTAACATACTAAAATACTCAATATCGAGATGAAAGTAAATTTTCGCATACCAATCAAAATCAGATTCAAATTCATAGGTTTTAGAGTATTGATGATTAATATTTGTTCCTAATACCGTTGCTTCATTCGCACTTCCTTCATTAGAAAGAACAATATATTTTCTTCCTGTTAAGTATGCACAAAGATAAGATAGAAAAGCCACTAAAGCACTAAAAGGCGTATGACCATTTAAAAAGCCTTGATCATTTAAAGCAAGAAGTTCTGGATCAATTTTGCGTTCCACGGAAAGATAATCTTCATATCCGGCAATTTTCATACATTCTATTCCAGGACCTTTCGGATTAATCATAAAGCAAGTATTCTCTTCATTCTTTAGAATTTCTAGGGAAACGGCAGAGTCTTTTCCTCCCCCAATAGCGATTAAATTTCCCTTTCCTTCATAAGATAAAGAAACTTCTTTCGTCGTGCCACGAGATTCTATCTCTACCCACGAAGACATCTCACAAGAAATGCCATTGACATAACGAAATTCTCCTAAGCCCCAGTAATAAAGTTTAGAGAGCCAAGCAATTTGCTTTTCTTCTAAGGAACCTGCTTCTACAATAATTTTAGGGCTACAAGTACACTTCCAATAACTTAGAAGTTCTACTAAGCCAATTTGATAAGCAAGATAGAAAATATACTCTTGATCTTGATTTTTGATTTCTTTTTTCCAAATTTTAATCGTTGGATGAAACTCCTTTAAGGTAGGAATTTCAAAGAAATAACGGAAAAGATAAAACTCTTCTTGTTCTTCCATTTCTACCTTTCGATAATAAAATTCTGGATATTCTTGTCGATATCTTAAAAACTTCTCTTGATTCATCTTATCACCATTATCATTATATCAAAAAAAATAGACGATAGTCTATTTTATTTCGTTAGAAATGAAAAGGTTCCTTGAGGAGTCTCTTTTCGTTCTTCGGCTTCTTTTAAAAGAACATCTACATAACTAGACTCTACTCTTGTCATAACCCCTAAAGTTTGTCGTTGTGGACTTACTTGTTGTTCTTCTTGAATTAGGGTATCAATATCTCTTCCATCTTGTTTTGCTCTTTCTCTAATCATTTGTTGTAAAAGGATTTTATATACAGCTGATAATTGACCACTACCTGTCTCTTTAGACTCTGCTTGTAACATTTCAGCTACAGAATCTAATCCTTTATCTTTTACATATTCGTCAATTAAATTACGAACTTCTACTTGTCTTTCCTCTGTCATATATCCTCCTACCCTACTATTATTAGTATATAAAAATGATAGAAAAAAGTCAAATAAAAAATACGGAAGACCGTATTTTATTTTTCGATGGTAGCCTGTACGGGATTCGGACCCGTGAATGTTGCCTTGAGAGGGCAATGTGTTAAACCGCTTCACCAACAGGCCATTTCTTAAAACAACATACTCATTGTATCATTAATCTCTTTTTTTTACAATATCAAAATGAAAATTATACGACAATCAGGAAAAGAGTGGTGATGAATTGAGAAAATAAGTAAGCGGTCTAAAAGTATGGGTTGTATTATAAATAGTGTTGGTGAGAAAAATCACTGACACTATTTTATTTTATAAAAAGACATAAGTTTGATACA
>CANQZC010000006.1 GCA_947628235.1 uncultured Bacilli bacterium
GGATGATTTTCATCATCCTCTATAATTAGATTCATTTATCAAATTTATTGTCTACCAACACTATTTGACAAAGAACCCCACGGTTTTCCTTTTTGTTCTTTATTCCCCTTCTAATTCATCCTCACTCATGACTACTAAATCGTCGAGGTCATCTTCTTCATCTTCTAGAGTATCTTCATCCGATACGGCATCCATATCTTCTTCATAAGATTCTTCTTCGTCTTCTTCCTCTTCCTCGATAGAATCCTCTTCCTCCTCTTCTTCATCATCATCGGCAACAACGACATCGACAACATGTCTATCTTTTAAATCCCATTCGGCATTTTCTAATAATAAAAATCTTTTATCTGTCGTAAGAGAAGTATAGAAATCTCCTATCTTACTAGTATAATCACTTTCTGATAATTCTAATAAATCACAGATTTTGTGAAAAATATTTGCTGTATTCATAGATTTTTTATTCTCTTTTAAAATCATTTCTGTTAAATCCGTATAAGAAAGTAGTTCTAATTCTTCTGGTTTCATTTTTTTTAAACTCATAATATCCTCCATCTTCTACATCTCTGTAGGTATTTTTATTACTAATAAAGATAACATTTCTTTTAAAACTCGATTCGTAAGTTCTAAAAGCGCTAACCAATTTTCTTTCTTTTTCTCATCCTCTAACCCTTGAATATGGTTTGTCTGATAAAAAACATTCGCTAAAGTAGCCACTTCATAAACGAAGTCGGCAATATAACTTGGCATACGATATTGTAAAGCATTTTCAAAGGCAATGGGAAGCTCTAATAATTTTAGTCGTAAATCTCTATCACAACTATTATATATCTCGCTTCCTAATTTATGCTCTTTTCCTTCTTCCTGCTTTAAAATTTTAGAAATTCGTAAATAGGTATAAAGAATGTATGGTCCTGTTTTTCCAACCACTTCTGAGAACTTCGCAATATCAAAGATGTAGTCTCTTTCACGATTGTTCGATAAATCTGCAAATTTTAAAATCGCATTGACAATACAATCAATATCTTCTTCTTTTAACTTTTCATTACTATCTTTTTTAGAAATTAAAACTTCTCTTGCTTGATCAAATAAATATTGTAATTTTGGAGAATCTCCATTTCTTGTCTTATATGGTTTTCCATCCGTACCATTGACTGTTCCATATCCTAAATGTTCAAAAGTAGAATAAGGAGCAATTCCAGCTAAGGAAGAAGCCCTAAAGACTTGTTCAAAATGAAGTGCTTGACGACTATCTGTCACATATAGAATTTTCTCAGGATGATAGCGATGAACCCGATCTAAGATAGTCGCTAAATCCGTTGTCGCATAAAGATAAGCACCATTTCCCTTTTGATATAAAAGAGGTGGAATTTCTTTCTTATCTTCTGGTTTTGCTACTTCGATAATTCGAGCACCTTCCGAATCTTTTAAGAGATGTTTCTCTTCTAGAATTTTCGTAAGTTCTAGAATATATGGGTAAGCATCACTTTCTCCTAACCATAAATCGAAAGAAACATCTAAGAATTGGTAAATTCCTAAAATATCTTGGGAAGATACTTCACAAATTTTTTTCCAATACTCTCGGTATTCCTCTTTTCCATCCTGTAACTCTTTCGTGATGGTAGCGCATTCTTCTTTGATATCTTCATTCTCTTTACAAAGAGCGCTCATCTTAGGATAAATTCGATCTAAGTCTTGAATCGTAATCTTTGAAATTTCGATTCCTTCTTCTTTTAAGCCATAGATAACTTCGCCAATTTGAAGACCATAATCCCCTAGATGAACATCCGCAATCGTATGATATCCAGCATACGCTAAAATCCGTTTAATGGACTCCCCTACAATCGCTGTTCGCATATGTCCAACATGGAGTGGTTTAGCAACATTCGGTCCACCATAATCTAAGAAAATCGTTTTTCCTTTTCCGATTTGAGGAAGGTGGAAATGTTCATCCTCTTTCATCTTCTCTAACATTTGAAAGAGAAAAGAATCACTTAATGTCATATTAATAAATCCTGGCGCAACACATTCTACTTTCGAAAAGTAAGAAGAAAAATCACTTCTCTCTTCTAAAGCACTCACTAGTTCTTGCCCAATTTCTAGCGGACTTCGATGAAGTACTTTCGCTAATTTAAAAGCTTCATCACATTGATAATCACATAGATCTGGACGATTGGATAGAATGACACGAATAGAATCTACTTCTATATTTTTTTCTTTTAGGATATCCATAAATATTTTTTCTAATTGTTCTACTACCATAGATCCTCCCAATCCTACATCTTAATAATCAATATCATATTCTATCTCTTCTCTTTCTAAGGAATAAGCGAAATGAATATGATTTTTTTCTATTTCCAACTCCTGGATGACAGGAGTTAATTTTGTTTCATAATTTCCAACTTTTAGATAGCCTGTAGCGGTATCTTTCCAAAAAGTAAAACCAATTTCATATTGAGAATTCTTTCTTATCATTGTAGCACAATCTTCTTCAATGTCAATTCTCATTTGGAAATTCTCATCGAGATATTGAATACTCGTTTTGGAAACGATAGCAGATACTTCTTTTACCGTCTCTTTTTCCTTTGTTTTTAATACGGTTTTAATCTTTTTTTTCGCCATAATACCAACTCCCAAACATTATAGCATACTTTATTCTAAATTGCACTCATATTTTTCTATTTTTTTTGGAATACTAAAAAAAGATTAGGTGAGAATATGAAATGGCGAAAAAAAGTTTTAAAATTAGGAGTTTTTTGTATCCTTATTTTTTTTATTTTCTATTTTAGTTTGTATATCTATGCGAAATATATGACAAAATTAGTAATCCGGAATGCGAATGAATTTTATATCTATGATAGTAAAGGAGAATTAGTAGAAGGTCTCAGTGAGAAATGGGTCTCTTTAGGAGAAATTTCTCCCTATGTCTTAGAAGCGACCATCGCCGTTGAAGATAAGAATTTTTATCATCATAGTGGGTTTGATTATCTAAGAATTTTAAAATCTCTTTATATCAATCTAATCCATGGAGAAAATTTGCAGGGAGCTTCTACCATCAGTCAACAACTTTCTAAAAATCTTTTTTTATCTTTTGAAAAAACTTGGTCTAGAAAACTAAAGGAAGCTTGGCTTACCATCCAACTAGAGACACAATATGAAAAAGACGATATTTTAGAAGCCTATTTAAATACGATTAACTATGGAGGTATTTATGGAATTGAAAATGCTAGTAAATACTACTTTCATAAAAGTGCGAAAGACCTCTCTTTAGCAGAAGCTTCGATGTTAGTAGGAATTCCAAAATCCCCTTCTAACTATTCTCCGCTTATCAATCCAGAGAAAGCCAAAGAAAGACAGACTCTTGTTTTAACGAGTATGGTCAAACAAAAAAAGATTACCGAAGAAGAGAAAGAAGAAGCCTTAGAAGAAGAACTTACTTACTATGGAACAATGGATACCAATGAATTAAAAACATTGATGTATTATCAAGATGCCGTCATGGAAGAATTAAAAGGAATCGAAGAAATTCCTACTACTTTTCTAAAAACGGGAGGATTAAAAATCTATACTTACCTAGAGATGGACGCTCAAAAATTATTAGAAGAAGCAATGGATAAAAATATTACCAACGATGAAATTCAATTGGCAGCTATTGTTATGTTACCGCAAAATGGACATATTATCGCTCTCACGGGAGGGAGAAACTATTCTACGAGTCAATTTAATCGGGCAATTCAATCGAAACGACAAGTAGGATCTACCATGAAACCGATTTTGTACTATGCTGCCCTAGAAAATGGATTTACCGAATCGACTACTTTTTCTTCTGAAAAAACAACTTTTGTATTCTCTGAAAATAAGGCCTATAGTCCTAAAAACTATAATAATCGTTATGGAAATAAGAATATTACGATGGCAGCTGCTTTAGCGTATAGCGATAATATTTATGCTGTCAAAACTCATCTTTTTTTAGGTGAACAAGTCTTAGTAGATATGGCTCATCGACTTGGGATTTCCTCTTCTTTAGAAGCCGTTCCTTCCTTAGCGTTAGGTAGTGAAGAAATCTCTTTATTTGATATGGTTCAAGCCTACGCTACTTTTGCAAACTTAGGATATCGTGTCGATGGGAAACTTATCGCGAAAGTAGAAGATATGGATGGTAATGTTCTCTATGAAAATAAAGACCGAAAAGAACCTACTTTAAATAGTAGTTTGGTTTATATTTTAAATGAAGCGATGACTAGTACTACCAATTATAATTTTATTGATTATAACTATCCTACTTGTTATGAATTAACTTCTAGTTTAAAACATCGTTATGCGATTAAAACTGGAACAACGGATAGTGATCATTTAATCTTTGGATATAATGGAGATATCATTGTAGGAATTTGGAGTGGATACGATGATAGTACCCCTAGTTCTGTTTCGAATGGAAAAGATTTACGATTCATGTGGCGAGATATTGTCGAAGGGTATTTAGAGGGAAAAGAAGATACTTGGTATCCCATTCCAGAAAATGTCGTTGGAACTTTAGTAAATCCAATTAGTGGAGAAGTCGTAACACAAAAGACAAAAAACGCAACAATGTTTTACTATATTAAAGGGACAGAACCTACCTATCAAAAGGAAGATTTAGAAGATCTGATTCCCACTATAAAAGATGAATGATTACTCACTCATCCTTTTTTCTTTCTAAATAGTATGTATAGTAAGAATCTAGTTCTTTTCCAAACCAAGCTTTTAAAAATTCTAAAGATTGGTGGTAGTACATTCTTACCTTTTCATAAGGAAGTTCTAACATTCCAGCAATTTCTTCTAAAGAATAGAAATTATTTTCATAATATCCATATTTTAAAGATAAAAATCGTAAGTATTCCTCATCCTCTAATGGTGAAATATGAAGAATATCGATGGTAGAAATCAATTGTTCTAATGTCGTTGGTGGTCTCATTTTCCCATCTAGAATGGGAACAAATTCCTTTTTAGGGGTAGAAACTACGACTTCCCCTTTTTTCTTCTTTTTCTTTTTTGGTTTTCTTTCCTCCACGATTGGCTCTATCACTACTTGCGCTTTTTTAGGAAGTTCGCGATGAAGAAGTTTCTTTAAAGAAGAAACTAACGCTAATTGAAAACTTTCTTCGCCAGTATAATTTTCTATCGCATTCATAATTCCTGTTTCAGCAAGAGAAGAAATATCCTCTTTGGTATATTCTAATTTATGAAGAATCATTTTGGCAGTAGAAGTATATTTATTGATAAGCGCAATTTCAATATCCACATCCCCTTCTTCTATCTTCTTACGAAGAAGAAGAAATACTTTTCTTTCTACATAATTAGGTGCATATAACTCCCAACTAATATCAATTCCAGGTCGATAAACCTGTGTAGATTCTTGAAAGAAAGGAAGGATTTCATCTCTTGTTACAAAGGCGGAAAAAGAAGCATATCTTTCTAAGAATTTCGTACAAACTTCCTCAATTGGAAAAGGTTCTACCACTTCACTAGAAATTCTTTTTTTCTTTTTTCCCATCTTAAGAAAGGCCTCCTAACTTCTTTACTTGTCCTTTTTCTTCTTCCTCTACTTCTTTATCAAATCTTTCTTTAATTTGGAAAATTCCCTGTTTTAAAGCAGTCGCTACTTCTTCAGAAGTCCATCCTAAAAGAGTTTTTAATTCGTTGAAAGAAACCTCTCTTTTTCCTACCATAGAAAGAGCTAAAGAAGTAACAACACAAGCATCGAGTGGAAGCGTTGATACTTCTTCTTGATACTCTTTGCGTTGTAGATAAGTCTTCATTCTTTCATAATCTTCTTTCGTCCATTCTTCTGGTAAAATAGGAAGCGTACTAAAGATATCTTCTGGAACTATCGTTTTTACCTCACTAGATACAATCTCTTTCTTAGATTGAATAAGTGTGGTAAGATGCGGTAATACTTTCCGGAAAAGATAAGCTCTTTCTCCTGCTGTCAAAGTTCCCTTTTGTGGTTGATGATAATCTTCTCCAAAAAGATGATCTAAAATTTGTTTTTCTTTTTCTGATAATTGAGAAATAGCAAAGTCGACAACTGTTTCCTCTTCTTCCTTGAAATAAATATAGATAGATTTTAAACTACGACGATGTTTTTTCTCCTGTTTTCCCTCTTCTTTAGAAGGTTCTTCTTTTCTTTCTACTGGTCTTTCTTCCCTTTCTCCTTCTTCTTGTTTTTCATCCTTGGAAAGATATTTTTCTGCTAACGCCTTTTTCAATTTTGGAAAAATTCTTTGATAGATAGTGACATTTTCACTTTTGGTAATATTTTGTGGACAAACCTCTTCTAAAGTTTCTCCATATTTACGATAGAGAATTCCTAGGTCTTTTTCCTTCAATACGCCTAGAACACTCTCTACTTGTTCCCTTGTAAATCCTTCAAAACAAGTATAAAATGGTTTTCCCTTTCTTGTTTTTCTTTCTTTCATCTTTGGTTCCTCAGTTCTTTCTACTTTAGGAAGTTCCCCCGTTTTTTCCTTTTCTTTTTTTTCGATAACTGGTGTTTTGAGAACTGGTTTTGGTAGTTCTACTTTCTTTGGTTTTGGTGGAGGTGTTAACATCTTCTTTTTCCACATACGGTACTGCTCTAATTCTTGAAGTTCTTCTGGTGTATCTTTTTCTTGTAATGAGAATTTAAGGGAAGGTAGAATTCCTTCTCTCCATAAAAATTCATCGGTATCTGATAAAGGTTTTTGTGGATTTTCTAAATACTTTCCAAATTTTCGATAGAGTATCGCTTGGTATTCTGCTTGTAATAATCTTGCTTTTACAGCAATTCTATCGACATCATCAGAAATAAAATCCGTAATTTTTTTCTTTGTTTCGGAAGAAGAAATCGTATAAGAAGGTCTTTCCATAAATCCGGATGGTACTTTACTTCTTAAAGAGGCTTCATCTTCAGGGTGCGCGGAAAAAGAATTTAAAAGATATCTTCCTTTTGGTCTTCTTAACTTGCGTAGTGCTTTTGCTTCTATTTGACGAACTCTTTCTCTCGTAAGGTGAAATTGGTGTCCTACTTCCTCTAAGGTTCTAGGAACTCCTGTATCTAATCCAAAGCGAAGAATAATAACCGTTTTTTCTCTTGGCGATAATCCACAAAAATCCATCGCTTCAAAGAGTTTCGCCCGCAGTTCTGTCTGCATAATTCCTTCATAGTTATCGCTTTCATCAGCAATAAAATCTTGCAGCTCTGTTTCCTCATCATCGCCTATCGTTTGATGGATACTAACGGTATCTAATTGAGCTTTTAAAAGTTCCTCTACTTTAGAGACAGGAATACCTGCTTCTTCCGCTATTTCTTGACTAGTCGGTTCTCGAAATAATCGAGCCGTTAAATTTCTTTTGATTTTTAAAATTCGATTTCCCGATTCAATTACATGAACAGGTTTTCGAATGGTAGCGCCTAAATCCGCAATCGCTCTATCCATCGCTTGGCGAATCCACCATGTCGCATAGGTAGAAAAACGATACCCTTTATGAATATCATATCTATCGACGGCTTTTAAAAGTCCAATATTTCCTTCTTGAATCAAGTCTAAAAACTCTAATCCTCGTCCTACCCGTTTTTTCGCAATCGATACTACTAGTCGTAAATTTCTCTCAGCAATTTTCTTTCCGGCTTCCTCATTTCCCGCCTCTAATTGTAAGAATAAGTTTCTTTCTTCCTCTGCACTTAAAAGAGGTAAAGAAATACTTCGTAAATAACTTTTCACCGTATCCGAAGAAAGATATTCTACTTCTTCTAAAGATTCCTTTTTCTCTTCTTTTTCTTCTAGGTCAATATCAATTTGATAAGCTGTTAAATAAGCTTCTACCAAAGAAGAGATTACCGGATAAGAAGGAATGGCTTCTAAGGTATCTAAAGAAATTTTTTCTTTGGCATGATCCGTAAGTTCTTCTAAAGTTTTTTTTAGAAGAGGATAATTGCGAATCCAAGTAATATATTCTTCAAGGCTCGGTTCATATTCTATTTTTTGGAAAAAAGTAACTAGTTGAGTTAAGTTTTCTTCTCCTCTTTGATTTGGTTTCCAATAAAGTTCTAAATACTTTTTTAAAAAAGAAGGGTTTTCATGAATGGCTTTTGGAACTTCTCTTTTTAACCACTTTAAAAGGAAGGTCTTTCCTCTTTGTTTCATCGTTGTAGTATCCGTTCCCGTCAAAGAAGCATTCATTTCTTGAAGAAGGGAATCTAATTTTTCCTTACTCCATAAAAAAGAATATTCTTGGACATATTTTTTTACTAAGTTGTCGATTATTTTCTTCTGTTCCATAAACATATACCCTCTTTTGTATCTTTATAGTAGCATAAATTCTTCTCTAAAATCAAGAAAAAAACTACGCATCTGGCGTAGTTTTCTCTTCTTCTTTTTTCTCTTCTTCTACGATAACTGCTTCCTTGGCTTCTTTTTCTTTTATTTCTTTTGGAACTTTTTTATTTAATACCTCGGAGTAGTCTTTATTTTGACTCGTATAATAAACATATCCAACAATCTCAGAAATCGCATAAATAATCATGAAGATACCTAATAGATTAATAAATTTTGTAGTAATAATTAAGATTCCTAGAACAATCATAAAGACAGATTCTACTAAGAAAATTTTAAATCCAGAAGTATCTATCGTACGAACCGCAAGTCCTAAAATCAAACGGTTAATTCCATTAAATAGGACGATAATTCCTAATACAATACTAATCGTAACTGGAATGAATTTTGGAAAACAAAGAATAAAGGTTCCAAATCCCACAATGATAAGACCCATAATAAAGTCTCCAAAAGTTGTATACCCTTTTCTTCGTCCAAAAAGATACATCAACATCTTTACAGCACCAGAGAATACTAAGATACCACCTACTAAGTAACCGATAAATTTAAAGATGGCATCTCCCCCATTAAAGCAGAAAATAACACCAATTACTAATGAGAGTAAAGACATTAACAAAGATACAATATTAATAGGTTCTTTTTTATTCATATTTTCACATCCTCTAAAACATTATACAATAAAGGTAGGAAAAATGCAAAAAAAAGAGTTAGGAAACTCTTATTTTTTTTGCGCGATTTCTTCTTGAATGAGAGCTAAGAAATCATCTTTAGAAACCGTTGTCGTATCTTGAGAACCATATTTACGATAACTAATCATTCCTTCATCTACTTCTTTTTGTCCTAAAATCAAAGTATATGGATTTTTCTGCATAACGGATTCTCTCATACGATATCCTACTTTTTCTTCTCTATCATCTAGTTCAACACGAATATTTGCATTCTCTAACCATTCTTTTACTTCTTTAGCATATTCTAAATGATACTCATTATTGACTGGTAAGATATTGACTTGAACAGGACTTAACCATAGAGGGAAAGCCCCTTTCGTCTCTTCAATAATGTAGGCCATAAAACGATCTAAAGACCCTAAAATAGCACGGTGTAGAACAACAGGTGTCTTCTTAACACCATCACTATCCACATATTTTAAATCAAACTTTGCTGGTAAGCAGAAATCTAATTGACAAGTAGATAAAGTATATTCGTTACCAACAGCTGGCTTTACATTGACATCTAACTTTGGTCCATAGAAAGCAGCTTCCCCAATCTCTTCCGTATATTCGATTCCTAAATCATTTAATACTTCTCTTAATTCATTTTCTGCTTTATTCCACATCTCATCATCAGGATGATACTTTGCTTTATCTTCTGGGTCTCTTAAAGAAAGAACACAACGATAATTAGTGATATTAAAATCTTTATAGACATCAAAAATTAAATCAACTACATTCTTAAACTCAGATTTAATCTGTTCTGGCGTTACAAAAAGATGGGCATCATTTTGACAGAAATGTCTACCTCTTTCAATTCCTTTGATAGCGCCACTAGCTTCATAACGGAAATCATGAGCAATTTCTCCAATACGAATTGGTAAATCTTTATAAGAATGAAGTTTATTCGCATAAATCATCATATGATGAGGACAGTTCATAGGACGAAGAACAAAAGATTCCCCATCTACTTCCATGGCTGGGAACATATTTTCTTTATAGTGATCCCAGTGACCACTTGTCTTATAAAGTTCTACATTTCCAACACAAGGCGTCATAACATGTAAATATCCTAGTTTCTTTTCTTTTTCTTTAATATAGTTTTCTAATTCTTGCCATACAATATATCCTTTTGGTAAAAACATAGGAAGTCCTCTACCAACTAAATCATCAGACATGAAGAGTTCTAATTCTTTTCCTAATTTACGGTGATCTCTCATCTTTGCTTCTTCTAATTCTTGTAGATGTGCTTCTAAATCTTCTGCCGTTTCAAAACAGATTCCATAGATTCTTTGAAGCATCTTGTTATTGGCATCACCCTTCCAATAAGCGCCACTCGCCTTTAACAATTTAAAATGCTTTAGTTCTTTTACACTCTCTACATGAGGTCCACGACATAAATCCGTAAAATCTCCTTGCGTATAACAACTAATGACAGTATCCTTCTCATCCATACGACTAATTAAATCTAATTTATAAGGATCTTCGTGGAACTGTTCTAATGCCTCTTCTTTAGAAATTTCATGTCTTACAATTCTCTTTCCATCTTTGGCAATTTTCTTCATTTCTTTTTCAATTTTTTCTAAATCTTCATCCGTAATTACCGTATCCCCTAAATCCATATCGTAGTAGAATCCTTCTTCAATGACAGGTCCTACCCAAAACATAGCATTTGGATATAAATGTTTTACGGCTTGCGCTAATAAATGTGCACAACTATGGTTGAGAACACTTAATTTTTCATTTTCTTTTATATTTATCATTTTACTCTCCCTCTTCCTTTTCTTTAATTTTTATACTTTCTTTTAAAGCACGATAAGTTTTCGCATCTTTGGTTCGTTTGACAACTTCTCTTCGTACAACATGATAGTAACCCATCTGTCCAGAAGCTTTATAGACATGCATCAAACGAACTAATTCGTAAGTTGGCATCTCGCTAAAAACATAAGCAGTTGGAGGTTCTTGTTCTATCGTGTCTTCTCTTTCTTCTTCATAAACTTCCTCTTCTGGTAAAAGTCGAAGTAAGTCTTTTTGCATATCGAAAGCTTCTTCATAAAACTTTCTTTCACCATCAATTGCAAGTCCTAAAAGGCCATCTTCATAAAAGACTCCTATCGTATCTGTCTTTCTAGATATTCCAACAGCTTGTCTTTGTAATGGTGGAAGCATCATCGTCTCATAAAGATTATCACGGTGATTTAAAACCGTATATTCTAAAAGTTCTCCTGCTTGAGTAAGGACAAGTCCAGTATTTTCTGATGATGCTTCCATCATCTCACCTAAGCATCCTAATTCTATGAAGCGATTATGAATAGTTACAGGTTCAAATAAATAATCCTCTTTTAGTCTCGTTTCTCCTTCTAGAAGAAGTAGACCTTCAATATTATTTTCTTGTGCGATGGTGAAAGTATCTACGACTTGATGAATAATTCTTTCCCGCATCGTACATCCAACTAGTTCTTCTAACCCATCCATATCCGGCATCCAATAAGGAGCCTCAAAATGTTCAGCATCTTCTACCATAATAATTTTTCCTGTCGATACTAATTCGGGATTCTTTTGAACAAATTCAAAACTAGTTCGGCGCAATTGTGGAAAAAAACTAGTAGCTGTCTTATGTGTCATTTTTGAAATGCCTTCATGAGAAATGCCATAATATCTTTCTAGAAAGGATTGAACATTAATATTTCTAATTTCCCCTAAACTATTCTTTTTCTTCTTCTTGCCCATTCTTAGCCTTCTTTCTTTTAGATAACAAAAAAACTCCTTATAGTCTTCTATAAGGAGCGTATAAACGCGGTACCATCCTACCTTTTCACTTTCTTGGATAACGGATCTCTCCGGATAATTCTTTCGATATCAGCTCCTAGGTAGTAATCATAAAATTTCTTGATTAGGCTCTCACCAATTCCTAACTCGCTTCCAAGTCTCTTTTATCATCGTGTCCTATTCTTCGCTTTCAACACTTCTATTGTAGCACATTCTTTTTCATAAGTCACTAATTTTTCTTATTTTCTTAAGTTTTTACTAATCATTTCTAATGGCATCGCTAATTGCTCAATCCGCGAAATAATTCTTCCCGCTTTAATTTCTTCTACTCCTGATTTTGAATTAGAAAGATGTTGTTCTAGATTCTCCAACGATAGATTGGAAGTAAAGAAAGTTGTTAATCCCTCTTCCATACGATATTGTAAAAGAGGACATAAAATTTCATCCCGATTCCAAGCAGTAACATTTTCTGCTCCAATATCATCGATTAAAAGAATCGGTACTTTTTTGACATACTCAAATTTTTCTTTAAAGTCATCATAGAATGCCTGTCTTAAAAATTCTGGCCAAAAAACCATCGCACTTACATGATTCTGTTTTGCTAATTCGTTTAATAAAGCAGCTAGTAAATAAGATTTTCCACAGCCAAAATTACCATAGAGGTAAAGTCCTTTCGAAGAGGGATTCTCTTCATATTTCTTTAAGAAATCCCCTATCCAAAGAATTGCCTCATAACGACTTTTATCTGTTTTATAAATCGAATCCATAGAAGCTTCTTTTAATATGGTTGGAACTTCAAAGAAGCGGATATTCTTTTGATACTTTGTCTTTTTCTCTAGTTTGATTTGATAACTACAAGGTTTATATTCAAAGTCTAATTGTTTATTGCGAACGACTGGAAAATAGACATGACCACGAACGCGATTTGGACAGTCTAGTAGATTTTTACACTCTAAACAATGACTATATTCTTCCTTTGCATCTTCTAGAAAGGAAGTGTATTTTTGCAGTTCTTCTTTTGGTAATTTAGTCTTTTTCACAATGTCTTGAAAGACTGGATTCTGCATAGACTTTTCAAATTCTACTCCCAAATCTATCTTTTCAAAGTGAGTATTTTCTAATTTTTTCTTTAATGCTTCCATGTTTATCCCCTCAACTTCTCTTCTAGGGCATGAATCTCTTCTTCACTCGCTAAATCTTCAGCAATTTCTTGATGATACCAAGATGGTTTCTTCTCTTCTTTCTTTCCCTTTTTCGAAGTTGCTTCCTTTCTTTTATGATATTCTTTTTCCGCAATCTCCATTGCATCTTCTACTGTTTCTATATTGCTTTTCTTCCATTGGGAAGCAATGACATCCACATACCCTTTCGTAAGAGTATTATTATTCGTTCTTAAAACATAATCTACTAAAACATTGACAACGCCTGGTTTTAAATCTAAATCAATGAGTAGATAAGAAAGTAATTTTAAATCACTATTCGATGGCGTTCCTGTTTTATATTTACTAGCAATAAAATCATAAGGACTAGTCGTCTCAAAAAGATGAATCATCTGTAATCTTTTCGAAACTCCCGTTTTCGTAGTACGCAAATACTCTGGTTGATTTTTATAAATTAAACTTGGTAGTTTTCCTAAATTTTCAAATTGATAACATTTACTTGCTAAATCCCGTAATTTCGTTTTATCAATCGTATGTTTATCCGTGATAGAATTACGAATCAATTCTACCATCGCTTCATTATCATAATTATAGATAAAAGAAATCTTCATAAGGAAGGAACGAACCTCTTTCGTTACACTTCGAGGATTTAAAAGTTCTTCCGGAAGAAGAGATAAAACGGTATTGACATCAATTTTAGAGACAATCTCTAATGGTCTAGTCGTCTTATTCTTTAAGTTATAAATTTCTATATTTCTTAAGGAATCTGTTGTCCAAGAAAAGATGTCGCTAAATTTTGCTGTAATATCTTCATAACTTTTTAAATTGATAGAAGGAATCTTAAAGAACTCTACTCGTCTTTCATATTCTTGTACTCCTAAAGCATTGTAAAGTGCTGTACTTAAAATTGGATTATTTAAAAATTCTTTCGCACTTAAAGGAGAATAAAGTTCATAGATATAACTATTCACACTTCCCTTTTTAACATATGTTTTTAATAATCCCATTCCTTCTAGTTTTTTTCTCGCATCCATCATCTCATTGACACTAATCATCATACTATTTAAAAGAACATTATGAGTATATTCCGTCGAAATAAGTTCTAACTGATCTAAATAAGTCCATAGAGTATTATATAGATTAATAGCAAGTCCCCCAATTAAAGGTTCATAAAGACTTACTAATATTTTTCTATCATCTTGTAATACTGTTTTATTGACAACAATAAAAACATCAGCAGGAAGTAGTTGATCCATAAATACTCACCTCATATTCATTATATCATGCTTTTTTAAAATCATACCAAGAAAAAACAAAGTATTCTCGTTATTTTCTGGGAACACTTTGTTTTTGAGGAAGTTGAGAAGATGGGATCTTCGTTCGAAGGAAAGAAACTTCCTTTTCTAAACTTTCTATGGTTAATTGTTGATATTGTCTTTGAAGTTGGACGATTTTCTGATTTAGCATATCTACCGTAATTCCTTTCGAAGCATGATGAGATAAAACTCTTTGATATTCTTGAAAAGAAATACGGAATCCACAGAGACGACAAAGTTCTTCTTTATGGTACGCTAACTCATTTTCTATTTCTCTTCTCTGTGTAAGAATGTAATCTCTTCTATTTTGCCTTCTTTCAATTGCTCGACCCATACGCGATACTTGTTGATTTAAAAATTGAATTTTTCTTTTGAAAAAGAATTGCATCAATACACTTTTTCGTTGTAATTTTCTTCTTTCTTGTTGAGCATTTCGCCGTTGAGCGTAAAGGTCTTCTAACTGAACCTCTAAATTTCCTTCTTCTTGCCAAATATCACGAAGAGTAGACCGATCAAAATAATCATTCGCCGCTAAAGCACGAAACTCTTGCTCATGAAGAAGAATCTCACGATTTTGAACAAGAACAGTAATGGCTTCTTGATAATAACGCGCTAAATGCTTCTCTTTTTGTAACTTCTGTTCTACTTTTTTCAAAGCAAAAGTTATAACATATTGATAAAAACCATCATAAGAACGCTCTATGGAAGAATCCAATACCATAGGAAGCATATCATAAGTAAGGCGGAAATAACGATAGAATGTTTGATTATCTGGAAATAGTTGCGATACATCTTTGATAGAACTAACATTTCGAATGGAAAAAATGACTTTCTTTAAATCTTCTTTACTAGAAACATGGGCAAACCCGCTTTGAATTTTTTCTACCCATTCTCTCACCATCGTCTCTCTTTGTTCTGCTAAAGCAGCATTAGAAATACATTTACAAAAATAAAGATAATCGTGATTAGAGGAGAAAGTGGATGGTATCTTTTCATAGAGAGTGAGAAATTGTTGATAAACACTTTCTACTTTTGGGAAGTGAGTTTTTACTTTTTCTTCTCCAGAAAGAATTTGTTGAAAAAGACTTCTTAGTTTTTCTTTACTATCTACTTGATGAAAAGAAGCTTCTATTTCCTTTATTTTTTCTTCGATGATTTCTTCTTTTTTTTGCGTAATTCCCATATTTAAAAGGCACTTGCAAAAATAAGTATAATCATGACCAGAAGAGAAAGTTTTGGGAATTTGCTCATAAAAAGCAAGAAATCTTTGATAGATACTTTCTACTTTCGGAAAGTGGGATTTTATATTTTCTTCTTCGGCAACTACTTTTTGAAGGATAGTTTTTAATTTTTCTTTGCTATCTGCTTGACGAAATTGGGATTGTATTTCTTGAATCTTCTCATCTAAAGAGATTTCTTCTTGAAAAAGAGTACTGATCAAATGAGATGTAATTATATCATCCCCTGCTTTTTCAGTCACAGATTGCAATCCTTCTAAGGATTGTGAGGTTGCACTGTTCTCTTCTATTGTCTCCATTTTCCACCTCCCGTATCTTTCTATTTATAGTATATCATAAAAGCAAAGAAAAAGGTTAAAGTATCAAAAACTTTAACCTTTTCTATTTTTTCTACATAAGAATACAAACAACAAAGAACGCAACTCCTAAAACAAATGTTAAACGAGTAAGGAATAATTCTCCTCCACGTTCCTTACGATTACTAAATAGGTCACTATTACTTGCACTCATAATATTTGCCGTACTTTCTGCTTTTCCACTTTGCAATAATACGATGGCAATTAAGAGAACAGATACAATTACTAATAATACTTTCACCTAGTTACCTCCTTTGACAACTAATAATTTATCATACTTTCCTAAATAAATCAACACTTTTCGATAGACTCTTTTTGGACAATCGTAGTCGTATGGTTTTCAAAACAAAGACTATCGATCGCTTTTTGACATTCCTTCATGGTAAGAGAATCAATCCAAGCATATTCATCATATAAAACTTTTCCAAAACGAAGAATTTGACTATTCGTATGTTCACAGACAGAATAAACACTATCGCTTTGATATACACAACTACTCTTCATCGTTTTCTTTTTGCGTAGGAATTCTTCTTCGGTGATTTCTTTCTTTTGAACTTCTTCTTGAATCTTAGAAAGGACATATTCTGGCTTTTTAGAATCGACACTAGCCATCACTACCATATGTTCTCCTGCTTCCATGACATCTATCCCAATTCCGCCAGTAATGACATTCTCATTTTTTAACTGCTCACGCAATAAAGAGGTGGAACCTAGTCGTAAATCAAAAAAGATATTTAAATAGGTTTTAAAGCAATTTTTATCCATCTTAGGAATTCTGAATTTATAAGTAATTGCTGCTTTAGGAATTTCTACATCCGCGGTTACAATTTCTTCTTTTTTCCATACAGAATCTTCTTCTTTTTCTTTCTTCACGGAAATAGTATCTCTTTTTTGATACTTTTTCTTTGCCTGATTTTGAACAACCGTCTTTATAACTTTTTTTACATTGACATCCCCTACAATCGTTAAAAACATATTAGAGGGATGATAAAAAGTATCATAACAAGTATAGAGATCTTCTTTCGTAATTTGACGAATACTTTCAACAGTTCCAGCAATAGGATAGCGAAGAGGATGTTTATGGAAAGTATTAAAAAGTGCTTTTTCATATAATTTCCAATATGGAATATCCGCATACATCTTTATTTCTTGTTCAATAATTCCCTTTTCCTTCTCCACATTTTCTTCCGTAAAGTAAGGATTTTGAACAAAATCTAATAAATATTCGACATTTTCTTCAACATGTCCTGGTCCAGAAAATAAGTAACTCGTTCGAACATAGGAAGTTCCCGCATTCGCATCTGCTCCATTTTTAGTATAGAAAGCGAATGGATCTTCGCCATCTTTTTGTTCAAAAACTTTATGTTCCAAAAAATGGGCAACTCCCATAGGAGCTTGATAATACTTTTTCTTTCCATACGGAATAAATTCATTATCAAAACTACCATATTTGGTTACAAAAGTAACATAGACATTATTTCCTTTTTTTGGAATCACATTGACAAGAAGTCCATTGTCTAGAACTTCTTGATAGATATCTAAATCAAAGTGTTTGAGGTGGTTCTTCTCCATATTCTTCCTTCCCTTCTAAGAAAAAGATGGTATCTAGTTCTATTTTTTGCGCTAATTTCTGAATGCTCTTACGGTCTACTTGAGAAATTTTTCTCTTTCTTACTTCCATCGTGTCAGCACCTAAGTAGACGATTCCAGCATAAAGAGAAATCATACTTTCAGGACTATCTTCAAAAGATTTTAAACTATTTTTATAAGTAGTAATTCCATTTTTGATATCCTCATCTAAAAATTTACCGTTTTTAATATCCTCTAATTGCTCTAAAATCAAAGCACAGGCACGGTCATACTCCCAAGCATTAATTCCTGAACGAATCGTTAAAATGCTAACTAATGGTTGCGAAGAAGAAGAAATGCTGTAGCATAACGAATTCTTTTCACGGACATTTTGGAAGAGTTTAGAACTAGGGCTTCCTCCTAAAATATAATTTAAGACATTAAGGACATAGCGTAATTCAAAATCTGTTGCTTCTTTAATACGATATCCTAAAAGCAACTTACTCTGTTGTAAATCCGCATTTTCTTTTTGAAAAGTTACTTTCTCTTTTTCTACCGTAGAATGATAAAAATGAGTTCCTCTATCAGGAGTTCTATCTTCAAAAGGAAAATAAGTTTCCAAGATAGTACTTACTTTCTTCGCATCTACATCTCCAATCACAAAGATATCTACGGTATCTTCTTTTAAAACTTGTTGATAATATTCGTAGAGTTTCTTTCTTGTTATCTTCTTTAAATCTTCTGGGTATCCACATCCTCGATAAGAAAGAACGGTATTTTCTTCCATCTCTTCTAAAAGTCTCATGTTCGCATAAGAGTCTGGATTCTCTTTAATAGAAGATAAGTAATCTTCTAGGCTATGATAAGCAATATCGTAACCTTCTTTTAAAAATCCTCCCTTATCTACATTAGGATGAAATAAAATTTCACTTAAAAATTCAAAAGATTTTTCTAACATTCCCTCTTCTGTATATTTAGGATCTAGAAAAATGATATCTAATCCCATAATACTATAATTTCCAGAAGCATAATTAGATCCTCGGTATCCTAATTCATAAAGATCTTCGGTAGCAATTTCCATACATCTTTTGGTAGGATATTTTGAAGTAGATTCAAAAAGAACATTGACAAGCATATTTCGCATTGCAATCTCTTCTTTGATTAACTTTCTTTTAAAATTTACTTTAACAAAAATGGTTTTATATTGTTTTGTCTCAATAACATGAAGATGATAATTAGATTTCTCTATTTTTTCATAGTTCATGTAATCACCTACTCTCTAAATTGTTTTTTATAATTTTCGATTATTTGGTAGAATTCTTGTTTCTTTTCTTCGGGCTGAAAAGAAGCTTCCATAGCCATCTCATTCATTTGACAAAAATCTAAATAGGTAACAGGAAAATGTTGTGACAACAATTGATATTCTTTTTCTAGATTAGTATAAGATACCGTTCGATTATCTGTATTGATAGAAATTCTAACTCCCGCTTGATACATCTTCCAAAAAGGATGCTCATCTATATTTTTAACGGCTTTTGTCTGAATATTACTTGTTGGACACATTTCTAATAAAATATGTTTTTGTTTTAATTCCTCTATCAGTTGCTTTTTTGCAATGGCATGAATTCCATGACCAATTCTAGAAGCACCAAAACGAATGGCATCTTCGACACTTTTTTCATCCGCTGCCTCTCCGGCATGGATAGTAAACGGAATATCTAACTTTTTAGCAAGGCGAAATAACTCTTCGAAATCTTTAGTCGGATAAGATGCTTCATCCCCTGCAAGATCTAAAGCAACTACCCCACGATTCAAAAAACGCTTTGCTAAATTGATAATTTCTACATTCCTCTTAGTAGATTCATTTCGCATCATACAGAGAATAACACCAATAGGAATCTCTACTTTCTGAAAGCCCTCTATCACAGCCTCCACTACCTCATCGGCGTCTAATCCTTGGAGAGTATGCGCTAAAGGGAAGAAACGAACTTCCGCATAAATCACATGATCTTTTTGTAAATCCTCTCCTAGTTCTTGGGCAATTCTAGTTAGGTTCTCTTTTGTCTGCATCACAGAAATAGGAAGAGAAAAACATTTTAAATATTCCTCTAAACTAGAACACTCAGAAGAAGTAGTCGAATTTTTTTGAACTTCTTCCATCGGTAACTGCGAAAGTTCCTGTAGAGTAGATAGTCTTACACTACCATCTAAGTGAACATGTAATTCTACTTTAGGAAGCATTATATCCATATTATCACCTACAATTTTAAACTGGTTTCTAACGCGAGTTCAATCATATCTAATAAGGCTTTTTGTCTTTCCTCACTAGTCGTTTCCGCACCTGTTACTAAATTATTAGAAACCGTTAATAGACAAGCTGCTTTTTTTCCTAAAACAGAAGCATTATGGAAAAGTGCGAAAGATTCCATCTCACAAGCAAGACATCCATATTTTTGATAGAGTTCAGAATAGTTATCTTGTTCTTTATAAAATACATCACTACTGTGAACACAAGCAACCGTTAGATGTTTTCCCATCTCTTCCGCTGTTTTTTCTAAATAAAAATTAAGGGCAAAAGAAGATTCTTTAAACTCTTCTTCACTTCCATTTTGGGTTTTTCCAAAACTAGATTCAGAATAACATTTTTGAACTAAAAGTAAATCATATAAGTTTAAATCTTTCGTATAGGCTCCTGCTGTCCCAATACGAATAATGTTTTCTACATCATATTCTCGATATAATTCATAGGAATAAATTCCAATACTTGGCATTCCCATTCCCGATCCCATCACCGTAACTTCTTTTCCTTTATAAGTTCCTGTATAGGCAAACATCCCCCGAACCTGATTTACAAGTTTTGGATTTTCTAAATAAGTTTCAGCAATAAACTTCGCCCGTAGTGGGTCTCCTGGCATAATTACTGTTTTCGCAATACTTCCTTTTTCTGCTTCGATATGTGGTGTCATAAAAAACCTTCTTTCTATAAGATAAGAAAAGAGAATCCCTTAAGCATTCTCTTTATCTTCATTTTGATATTCATTTACATTAATGGCTATTCCAATCACCAAAATATAAGATAAAGCATAGATCCAAATCATTAAAATTACGATATTAGAAAGTCCTCCATAGAATAAATCGTAATTTGAAAAGTGACTAACATAATAAGAATAAATAGCGGTCGCTATCATCCAACCTATGGTAGTAAAAATTGCTCCTTTGGTAGTATACTTACTTAATATTTTCCAATCGGGTGCCATCGCATAAATCAATTTAATATTAAAATACATAATTAACAAAGAAATAGGCCATCTTGCATAAAGGACAATGTGATAAATAAAGTTCGTTGTCCCACTAGATCCAAAAGCCTCTAAAGAAGCTTTCAAAATGATATGACCAAATGCCAAAACGACTACCGTAAAGACAAAAAGACCAATCATTAACATAATCATCAGCAAGGATTTAATTCTTCGTTTTAACCATTCTGCATGAGGAAACCCATAAAGAGTATTCGATGCAAGAATAATAGAATGGGCTCCATTACTAGCTAGAATGTATCCTGTTAGCATGGAAATTCCAATATTGGTATCGAATCCTTTTCCTTCTAGTAGAGGAACTAATAAACTAACCACTTCTTTGGGAAAAGTATCCGTAATGATTTCTACTACACTTGCCATAGAAATAGAGAAAAAAGAAGCAATTACTCCAATTAAAATAAGGATTGGAAAAACTGCTAGAAACAAGAAAAAGGCAATTTGTCCCGGCAATACACGAATGAGGGGATTTTGAAATATCTCCCACAGTTTTTTTAGCTCCTTTTTTATCTTTTTCATATCTTTCCTCTTCTATTCTTCTGATACACGAACTAAATCTTTGGCAATTTCTTCTAAAGAACGACCGATTTCTTTTTTAGAAACATATTCTGATTCTTTCATTTGATAATATTCTTTTTCTTTCATTTCTTTCGCTCTTTTAGAAACAATGTTTACTAACAAATATTTAGAACCAACCTTTGTTAATAATTTATCGATAGATGGATATATCATAATTTCACTCTCCTTAGTATTAGGATATCCCATCTAAGTGTAAACTTCAATAATTTTACAAGAAATTGACAAAAGTTTACATTACTCGATAATTTCATAAATTAATGGTTCTTTTTCTTTTGGCTCTGCTTCAATCGTGAAGCACTCTAAAATTTCATTGACACGGACATCTAAATTGTCTAAGAAAACTTTTACTAATTCTTCATTTACTTCAATAAAATCTCCTACTTTATGATTTAAAAGAAGTCCCACTTGATAGTGAATCTCATCTTCCTTAGTAAGTCTTCCAGCACCGATCTTTCTAGCAATCTCACCGAGTCCTAAAGTATTAATTGCTGTAATATATCCAGCCTTCGCACTACGAACAGAGAAAATACGCTTAGAAACTTCTAGTTTCTCTAGGTCTCCTCCTTGGCTTTTTACCATTTCTTCAAATTTTTGATAAGCAGCTCCCGTATTGAACTTTTTAAAGCATTGTTGTTCGGCTTCTTCTAAATCGATATTTTCTACACGGCTGACAATAAAACCAGCGATTTTAATAATCAATTCCATGACATCTTCTGGTCCCATTCCCTTTAAGCAGTCCATTGCTTCTTCTACTTCAATGGCATTTCCAATAGCGTTTCCTAAAGGTTCACTCATGTTAGTTAAAATACATACCGTCTTTTTGCCAAAGCGATTTCCAATATCAATCATGGTGTGCGCTAAAGCCTTAGCATCCTCTAAATTTTTCATCAAGGCTCCATTTCCTACTTTTACATCAATGAAAATAAAGTCTGAACCACTCGCTATTTTTTTAGACATAATACTAGAAGCGATTAAAGGAATGGAATCTACCGTTCCTGTAACATCGCGTAATGCATATAATTTTTTATCAGCAGGAACTAAATTTCCAGATTGACTAATGACCGCTACTCCAATGTCATTTACTTGTTTCACAAAAGCATCTCTATCTAGTTCCACTTGATATCCTGGAATAGATTCTAATTTATCAATAGTTCCTCCAGTGTGGCCCAAACCACGACCACTCATCTTTGCTACTTTTAATCCGAAGGAAGCAAGTAAAGGCGCTAAAATAAGAGTAACCTTATCTCCTACTCCACCAGTTGAATGTTTATCCACCTTTACACCCTCAATAGCACTTAAATCAATCGTTTCTCCACTATGAAGCATTGCATCCGTAAGATAAAAGGTTTCTTCTAGATCCATTCCATTTAAAACAATAGCCATTAAAAGAGCACTGACTTGGTAATCTAGCGTTCTTCCAGCTACCATCTCTTCTATCCAAAAATGAATTTCTTCTTCCGTTAATTTTTCTTTTCTTTTTTTCTTTTCAATTATCTCTAATAAGGTCATAGTATCACCATATTCATTATATCAAATACAGGGAAAAAAAGAAAGCAATCTATTGCTTTCGAGAAAAGTTAGATGCCATCTTTTCTTGATACTCTTCCCAAGGAATTGTTAGTCCATAAAGAAGTTTTTGAGAATCATCTAACGAAGAGACGAATGCCAAAGTATTTTCTAGGCTGCCACCATGATAAAGAATATACTGTTCGAATGGGCCAGAAAAAATACCTTTCTCTTGACTCGTTAAAAATCCATCAGGAGTTCTAAAATCGTATCCTTTTTGATAAGTTTCTTTAAGACATTTTTCTAGATAAGTAAAAAGATTAGAATCTACTTTAGGAAGATAAGAAAGGACTTCCATAATGGCTTCGATAGAATGAATTTCGGCTAATCGCTCGAATGGACTATAGTCATAACTAACACTAGACTCTGGTCCATCAAAGGTAACCATCTTAAGAATGCTAGACTCCATATCTGTTCCTAATGCGACTTGCTTTTTCTGATAAGCATGTTCTAGTTCATGAAGAATAGACTGAGTAATTAAAGCATTGATTCCTAGAATAGTGTCTGAAATATTTTCTTTATCTACTTCTGATTTTCGAAATTGATGTATATTTTTTTCGTAAATCACAATTCTTTTGGTTTCCGCTTCATAACCAGCTTGACCAAAAAGTCCTGCTAATCCATCCATATACTTTTGATACTCAGATTCTTCTTCCTTTCCTTTCGGAATAACAAAAATCTCTTGCACATAGTCTTCTAACCCATTTTCTTTTACTACTATAGAAATTAATTCTTTAAAAAACGATTCTCCCACTATTTTATTTTGTGCCTGATACTCTTTTAGTAACGCCGCAATTTTTATATTCATTTCTTTTCTCATAAATACCTACCATCTACAATCATTATATCATATTTTCTTTTTAAGAAAAGCAAAAAGCAGATTACTCTGCTTCCTTTTTCTTGCTCGATAAAAAAGTAACTTTCTCAGCGACAACTTCAACTAATTGACGTTTTTGTTCATCTTCTGTCTCTATCTGTCTACTTTGAATGTGTCCTTTAATACCTACTAGATCTCCTTGTTTGCAGTACTCTACTGTACTTTCTGCAACTCCTTTCCACATAACACAGGAGATAAAATCAGTCTCATATTCGCCATTCGCATTTTTGAATGGACGTGGAACAGCTAAGGTTACATGAGTCAATTTTTTGCCATTTTCAGTTTCTCTTAGTTCTGGGGTTTGAACAATTCTTCCAACTAATACAGCCTGATTTAACACAACTTTTTCCTCCTTTCGAAAAGCATCATACTACCTTTTCAACAAAAAGAAAAAAAGCAATTTTTTAAAAATGGGAGGCCCTATTTCGGGTCAAAAGGCCGTTTTGGCCTCTAAAACTAAATTTTGGAATAGAAAAAAATTGCTATTTTACAAATTTCAACAATTTGCAAAAAAAACATCTTTTGATGTTTTCTTTTGATATTTTAAAAATAATTTTTTAATAACGCATTTAATTCGACGGCGTATTCCATTGGAAGTTCTTCACGGAATCGATCGATAAATCCCATAATAATTAATTCTTTGGCGCGTTCCTCATTGATTCCGCGACTCATTAAATAAAATAGTTTTTCTTTACTAATTTTTGCTACCGTCGCTTCATGATTCAAAAAAGAACTTGTATTTTCAACAATATTTTTAGGGATAGTATCACTTTTAGAATCTTCATCCAGAATAATCGTATCGCATTTTACCATGGCTTTAGAATGATGAGCATCTTTAGAGATTCTAACCGTCCCACGATATGTAGCCTCTCCCCCATTCGCCGCAATAGATTTACTAATAATCTCACTCGATGTATAAGGCGCTAAATGAATCATTCTCGCTCCCGCATCTTGAATTTGAGAAGAAGAGGCAACAGCAATAGAAATACATCTTCCATGGGCATGAGGACCATTTAAAATACATCCTGGATATTTCATATTCACCTTAGAACCAATATTTCCATCAATCCACTCCATCAATCCATTTTCTTCTACTTTCGCTCTTTTCGTAACTAAGTTATATACATCACTAGACCAATTTTGAATAGTTGTATAACGGCATTTGGCATTTTTTCCAACAAAGATTTCTACGACAGCAGCATGTAGAGAATCCGAAGAATAAGTAGGTGCTGTACATCCTTCCATATAATGAAGTTCTGAACCTTCATCGACAATGATTAAAGTTCTTTCAAACTGTCCCATATTCGCACTATTCAAACGGAAATAACTTTGTAAAGGACGATCTAACTTCGTATGAGGAGGAACATAAATAAAGGTTCCACCACTCCAAACTGCCCCATTTAAAGCAGTATATTTATTTTCATTCACATTAACTAGATGATTAAAATATTTACGGAAAAGTTCGGGATATTTTTGTAAAGCTGTATCCGTATCACAGAAAAGAACATTCTTCTTTTCTAACTCTTCAATCATATGATGATAGACAACTTCACTTTCATATTGCGCCCCAATTCCGGCTAAATATTTTTTTTCTGCTTCCGGAAGTCCTAATTTATCAAATGTATTTCGAACATCTTCCGGAACATCATCCCAACTTTTTTCTACCTTTTGAGATGCTCTAGACTTATAATAGGTTATCGTATCAAAATCAATTTTTAATTCTGGCCCAAAAGTAGGTTGAGAAGAATTCATAAACTTTTCGTAAGCTTTCTCACGAAAGTCTAACATCCAATCAGGTTCCCCTTTTAAGCGTGAAATATCTCTTACTTTTTCTGCATCAAGGCCTTTGATTTCCATAAAATCACCCATTAACCATTATACTAGAAAATAAGAAAAAGAAAAAGAAAATCATCACTTTTTTTGATTTTCTTCCTTTTTTCTTGGCTTTTTAGAAAAAATTTTTTGTTTGGCTTTTTCAAAAGAAGGGACATTCGCCCTTGCCTTTTCTTCCCTGTCTCCATGATACCATTCATAGGCACCTAAGGCTTGCTTCAAAATAACCATTTCACATTCTTTAGGAATACTTGCTTCATATAGTTGATAAACATATAATTGATTTTGATCTATCGATTGCAGAGTTTCGACTGAAATATTACCATGAACTTTTGGAAGGATTTCAAAAACTTGATAAGTATAAATATCAATGGCTACATTTTCAACAACTATAACAGGTCGTGTCATATCTGCTAAAAAAAGAAGGAATATTCCATCTTTATCATATTTAGGTTCTGTGAATTGAACTACTCGCGCAATTTTAAACTGAATGATTGGTTTCATAAGATTCTAGTTCTCCTAAAATTTTCTCGATTCCCCACCATGGCAAAAGTGCACATTTTTTTCGATTTGGTTGTTTATAAATATCATCATAGACGATGGCTTGTTCTAACACATCTTCTCGGTATTCTTTTTCATCTATCATATTAGAAAAATTCTTTAAAATTTCAATGGCTTGTTCTACTGTTTTACCAGTTAATGTTTCCACCATAATAGAGGAAGAACTAGTACATATTGCACAAGCCTCTCCATCAAAATGAATATCTTTTAAAATACCATCTTCTATTTTCACTTGTACTTTTACTTCATCGATGCAAGACTCATTGTTCATATCTGCTAAAAGATAACTATCATCTTCTACTAATCCCTTATTTCTTGGATTTTGATAATGTTCTAAAATGATTCCTCTTCTAAAGTTTTGATCCATAGTATCACCACTTTCATTATACGATAATCTTTCCTTTGTTTCAACAGACATTCTTTTTTCGTTGTCTTTCGTTTGTCAATTTTGAAAGAAAAACTAGAGTAAATTGTATCAAAATTTGATTTTGGAGTCAAATAAAAAGAAGCTTATTTAGCTTCTACAATCAATTTAATAGCAGTCCTTTCTTCTCCATCAATTAAAATATCCGTGAAGGCAGGAATGCAAACTAAGTTTTTACCAGAGGGAGCAACAAACCCACGCGCTATCGCAATTGCTTTAATCGCTTGATTTAATGCTCCTGCTCCAATTGCCTGTATTTCTACTTCTCCTTTTTCACGAAAAACATTTGCCAATGCTCCGGCTACGGAATTAGGATTTGATTTTGTTCCTACTTTAAGTGTTTCCATATATTTTGTTTTCTTCCTTTCTACATTAAACTATATGAAGAAGGATATTTTTTAGAACTACTATACAAATAAAAATATAGAGAGAGCAAAAATTAGGTATTGACAAAGGCTGGAGTTCTAAGTATAATTATAAATGTTGATGCAGGTGTAGTTCAATGGTAGAACTCCAGCCTTCCAAGCTGATAACGTGGGTCCGATTCCCATCACCTGCTCCATTTTAAATACAAAGACTAGTTCTTATACGAGGACTAGTTTTTTTAATCCCACGTTATCAGCAATGGAAGTATCAAGAAACCGATTTTGGAAATTTTTGATTCTTTAAATACATATTTTCAAGGATATGATCAAAAAGATTGTACCACTTTACCTGAATACAAAATCTATCTTTTTCATATTTATCATTATAATTTAGACACCTATTTTTCGGTTGAACAGTAAGTACACTAAAATGAACTGTAGAGGAGTATTCCTCTTTTTTACTTAGAATAACATTGATAATATCTTCTTTTGTGATAAAGATAAAATCATCTACTTCCCCGCAAATCAAAGCATCAATAGAAAAATTAGAATTATTACCACGAAGGATAAATCGATCTATGGCCTTTATTAATAACTGCTCATTATTGATTTCACTATTTATTTTGTCAATCTTGTCCTGATTTTGAAGTTTATATTCTTCCGTAGATATTCTTTTTGTTCCTCTACCATTTGTGGTTCCATCGGCATAGTGAAATTTTAAATACTCCATCACACTTTCTCGCGATATATGATTTGATATTAAGAAACTAACAAATTCTGAAATGGGTTCTACATGAACAGAATTCTTCATTCCTTTTTTAATACTAATCCCTTTCATTTTATTATTTATTTTTACTAGAATATCAGACTTCTGTGGTAGATGGTTACGCCAACATTTGATAATAGAATCTTCCTTTTCACCAGGAAAGATAGTTTCAATTAGTTCTCTACAAATAGGAGTCAATTCCTTAATCTTTTTATTATTTAGTTCTAAAACAAAAGCAAATTCATTATCAAATCCATTGATTTCGCTCATTTTATCACCTCCTATTTATATATTATCTATAAGTTTTTCATTTCCTTTTATTTCCACCAAAAAACTCCAGAAGAATTTTGACATAACCACCAAAACTCTTAGGAGTTTTTTATTTTCTCGATATTATCATATGAAGGTCTTCCTCAGTTTTTCCTTCTCCATCTACAACAAAGCCAACTTTTTCATAACAGTGAATGGCCTTTTGATTTGTCGCATAAACATTTAATTCCATTCCTTTTAAATGACAAATTTCATAAGCATAAGTTAATAATGCTTGAATAGATTCTGTTCCATAATGTTTATCTTGTTTTTTAGGAGTAATAGAAATTCCTAACTCCCCAATCCCCTCATGGATATGCATAATTTCAATATTTCCAATAAAATCACCTGTAGATTTTTCAATCATAGAAAAACAGATAGCTTGCTTTTCTAACTTGGATTGAAGCCATTGAAGTTCTTCTTCATAAGTATAAGTACGAATATCATGACTGATTTGCTTTGCTACCTTAGGGTCATTTACCATCGTTAAGTAATCTGGTATTAATCTTTCATTTAATTTGATATATTGAATATTTTGAGATTCAAAAACAATTTCATCTTTCATTTTTTTCACCAATTCCATTATAAACGAATTCTCATAAAATTGAAAATTTTTACTTTCTAAAAACAAAAACTAGCAAAAGAATTGCTAGTTCAAAGCATTTTAGGATTCTGTTACATGTTCTAAAGAAGTTTCAGTAACCTTAATTTCATCTTTAAGGCAAGAGATTTTATAGGTTACTTTTGTCTTTCCTTTGACTACCAAATTGATAGAATTTGTAATATCATTATCCGCACTTTTAAAAGTGATTTGATGTACACCATCTGGTAATTGAAAATGAATCGTTCTATCTTTCCCATGAGGAAGTGTTTCCTTTTGATCATAAGCAAGTATACTTACATCATATCGATTGAACAAAATATTGGCTTCAAACTGAATATCAATTTCAACATCATTCTTTTCTACACTCTCACTGTAATAGTTTTTCCAATTAACATCTTTATTCGCATTTTTATCACATGCTCTAACACCACATAAGATAGCCCCAACTAGTAATAGAATACAGACAATATAAATGATTACCTCATACTTTTTTAGAAGTTCTATCTTTTGACCTTTCCATTTATAAAAACAGAACAAAGAAACAGCAAGGATTACTAATAGGATAGTTAATAGCCAGAAAAAGAAATATGTAACAAAGATTAAACCAAAAAAAACAATTAACAATATTTTCCAATCAAGCAATCTCATATATAAAGGTTGCTTATCAGATTGCTTTACTTGATTATAAATGTCTTCTATATCTTTCATATCATTGGAATTTTTTATTGTAATTTTAGCTTTTTGATAAATCTGTTCTACCTTGATCGTCCATGCTTTTTGAATTGTATTAGCGGCGTTACTAGAATTGGCAGTCCCTTTTTTCGATTGAATATTAGAAGATGCCAAAATCATGAATTCTAGTAAATCTTCTTTCGAATTAGGAACAGGATAATTTGTAATATAACTAGCAATTCGTTGAGATTTTCCAGTAGCTGTTATCCTCTCTAACCCTTCCGAAAAGTCTTTTAAACTATGAGCAACTTCCAAATTAGAAAATTCTGTTCCACAATATGGACACTTATAACTAAAGGAACTGATATTGGCGCCACAACTTGGACATTTACGAATATCATTAGATTTTGTTTTGGCATGATTTGTTGGCTGTTCTTTTTCTTTTGTAGATCTTTTCTTCGCTTTTCCTTTTGGTTCTTTTTTATCCGTGCTTGAATTTAACTTTTCCATACTCTCCTACTCCTAACCGTCTTCTCTAATTAACAATAACCTCATTTATTATATCATGTTTTTTCCATATACAAGCAAAATCTCTCATTTAATAGTTGGTAAATAAGCCAAAATCGTATCTAAAACTTCATCATGTACGAGAGAATTACTGATAATAGCGCCCTTAATACTTTTATCATATCGTTGTTCTTCCCCAAAAAGGCTAGTTACTTTTCCACCCGCTTCTTCAACAATCACTTTCGCTGCTGCAATATCACAATTTTTATGTTCTGTCCCCGGGAAAATAGCAGCTGTAAAATCACCGCTAGCAACACACATACAAGCACGAATGACACTACCAACCGCTACCAAATAAGTTTTCTTTCCTAACTCTTTAATACCATCATAAATATTGTACTCTGCCTTAGGCCACATATCAAAGTTAGAAACACTTTGTTTATCCTCTAGTCTCCAAGAATTCACCGTTATCTTCTCGCCGTTTTTATAAGCACCATGTCCTTCCATCGCCGTATATAAAGAATCCGTAAAAGGATCGTAGACAACCCCTACTTTCGGAGCTCCATTTACTACTAACGCAAGAGAGAATACAGCAACGGGAAGATGTCTTGCATACATAGCCGTTCCATCGACTGGATCACAGACCCATACATAATCACTATGTCCGAATTGTTCCTCTTCCCCATCGACAGAATGTGCCGGATAAGTCTCTTTTACTTTTTGAATCAAATACGCATTAATTTCGGTATCTGCCTTGGTAACAATCGTCTCATCATATTTGTAATTCGCTCCATTATCTTCCTGAAAATATTTTCTCATAATGTCGCCGGCATATAACGCAATCTCCTTAGCAAATTCTAAATATTCTTCCATACTATCACCGATTTTATTATAACATACTTTTCCTACTTTTTGATTTATGCTATAATGATAATAGCGAGGAGGTTTCATATGTATACACAAGGAAGTGCGAATGGAATGGGTGGAGCAGTATATCCTACTTCTAATCCAAAAAAGATAAACCCAGTTTATATTATAATTCCTATCGTTCTCATTATAGGAATTATCTGTGGCTATTTTATCTTTAGTTCTACAAAAGAGAAGAAATTGGTTTGTACTAGAACAGCATCTCAAAACGGATTACAGTATGATTTTAGATATGAAGTTACTTATAAGGGAGACGAAGCTCTTCAATTAAAAAGTATAGAAAAAGTAACTGCACCAGATACTTATACTTTACAAATACTAGAGCAAAGTTTAAAAACTACTTATGCCCCTTATACCAATCTAGATTACTATGATAATACCGTTTCTATTGATGGAAATACATTAACTAGTACTACTACTGCCGACTATTCTAAAATGGATCTTGACAAATTAATAGAAATTGATTCTGCTAATCAAAGTATTGTCAAAGATGGAAAAGTACAAGTAGAATATTTAAAACAACTTTATAGTATAACTGGCGCAACTTGTCAAGACGAATAATAAAATTCGTCTTTTTCTTTTTCAAAAGAGATTATCAAACTAGCAAAATTAGAAACCTTCATATAATAAAGTAACGGTAGCAATCCATTCATCCTCCACTTTTTCTAACTTTTCCCCCCTTTTAGATTGCTACCGAATATGATATTTCAACATTCTACCCAAGTAAAAAGGAATCCTAAGATTCCTTTCTTTTTTTAATAATTCGTTGTTCTAGTAAGATGGTAAGGAGCTTTCTTTTTTCCACTTTGACTACTTAACCATAAGAAGTCATTTACTTCCATTCCACATAATCCAGTCTTTTCTCTTAAAATATCTAATACGACAATGGTAGCTGCGCGAATCTCTATTTCCTCTTTTGAATTGTAAGCAATTTCTTCTTCGTTGTCGATTTTTTGAGACAATTCTTCCGAATAAGAAATAAATCCTAAACTTCTCATAATTTGCGGTATTTTATAGTCAGAACATCCTACAATATGAGAATAATCATAGATATTCTCTTCTTTTTGATTTCTTAAGTGCATAATATCGGAAGTTAAAAGACTTGCTAGTTTATAGAAGTAAACAGGTTTTCCTTGATAAGTTCGTTCATCCTTAAAAGATGGAAATTCTTGAATAATGACTTCAAATAGTTCTCGGTCATCCCGAATATTCTTAATGTAATGATAAAAATCTCCTTGCATCTTCGTATTGACAATATGCGCTACTTCCTGAAGAATTTGATATCTCTCTTCTAGAAGAGGAATTTCATTTTCTCCTTTTAAAAGTTCTCTAAATTCTTCTAAAGTCATCTTTTCTAATTTTGAAAAATCAGTAAAAAGTTCTAAGTTTTGGATAAAGATATACATCAGTGCCTGACTACCATCTAAAATACCATCTTCTGTTGTTATCTTCCATTTATTTTTAGACCAAAAGGAAAAATCAATGCTCTGATATCCTAAAAGGAAATGGATAATTGTTTTAATATCGTGGTCCATAAAGCCAAAAGCATTGGCTTCTCCCCAGTGCTTTCCACGAGGAATTTCTTGATTTACGAGTACCTCTATAGCTGGGAAAGAAATTCTAACTTCTGTTGCGTGACGCATTACTTCTTTTGCGGTAATAGGGATTTTCTCTAACATGGAATATTCTTTTAATTCTAAGAACCCACCCCTACTCCAAAGCCATAAAGGAGTATGTACATCAATCGGAGAATATTTGGTAGAAGATAGAAGTTCTCGCCATTTTGCAATGACAATTTTTTGCACATTGGAAGATAAAAATTCTTCTTCCGTAATTAGTCCTAAACGATAAGTTCCCTTGCATACATGAGTATCTGCAGCTACTTCTAAAGCCTCTTTATTTTGATACTCTTGATCGGTATATTGATAGATGACATATAACCAATAATTACAAATTTTCATTCCGGATAGATAAGGAAAATCTTTTTTATGTTCTACTTGAATAAAATCTCTAATACGATAAACATCATGATCCATCTTCTTAAATAGTTGACGAATATCTCCATCAAAAAGTTTCATAAAAGTTTGACATAATTTCATCCATATCTCTGTTTGTTTATCTTTTTGAAGAGCAAGTTGATATTTTAAAAGAGCCTGCTTTACTTCTTCTTTTCCTCGTTTTAAACATTCTTTTGGAGAAAACACAAATCTTGTTTCTTCATCCTCATAAGTTTTTAAAGCATTCTCCCATAAAGTATAGGAATTTCTTTGATAGTTAAGAGCCATAGGAAGAGTAAAATATAGATAATTTTCTAAACTGGCTTTTGGTAAATTAGGATTCTTATCTTCTGGCATTACCTCTCCACCTAATAATCCCTCTTCATACATCTTTAAAAGAATTTCTACTTTTTCTAAAATTTGCTCTTTTTTCATCTAATCTCCCCTATCTTGTTTCCATCACTCTTTTAGCCATATAGCATAAGGTTCTACTAATTCCACCTCAAAGGCAGGAATATAATTCACACTATAGCATGAGGTCCCACTTTCATGACAATTACATAATCCTTCATATATTCTCCCTCATCGATTTATCTACATTTACTTTCTCTTGCTTTCTTCATAATCTGTTTACGAAGAAGAAAAGGCTCTAATAAAAGATAATCTTCTTTGATTGGTTGATGAAATAATTGTTCTAATCCTAGTTTATCCATCTCACTACCATAAAATAAATAACTCTTTCCCTCTTTTAAAGCAATGACATTTAAAATCCAATGAGGATATTTTTGAAATACGGCTCTTACTTCCTCTTGATGGCGAAAAATAATATCTTTATCTAATACAATAATTTGCCCAATGACTTCTGGAAGAGTATCACTTACTTTTTCAATTTTAATATCACTCGCCAAATATTGAGATAAATGATTTTCCGTCTTCGCATAACAACTTTCAAAATATTCCATTCGCCAATCTTCATTCACCTGACCAAGGTGTTGTAATTTCAAATAGCAGTCTACATCTCGTTGATTCGTAATAGAACTTTTTAAATTTAATGTATTATCCAAGATTCCTGCCATTAATAATTTACACAAATTAGTATCTAATAAATTTTCGAAATGATTCTTCTCATACATCTCAAAAATGATTGTACAAATAGAGCCAATAAATTCAATAGTATGGGGAACTTGCTTTTCTTTCCAATACTCTTCAAAACCGGTATGATGATCAATAATTTCCAAAATATCATCCTCTTTTACTACCGCATCAAAGAACTGTGGATTAGATACATCTAATAAAATGTATTTTGCCGGCTTAGAAAAATCAACCGAATCGAAGGTAAACCCCATATCTTGAATGAGGGTAGATACGCTTTCATTCGTGGGCGCACTCGTATAGGCGTAAGCAGAATATCCCATATGTCTCAATAACTCTCGATAAGCAAATATTCCTGCATAAGCATCAATATCAATATATTTGTTCCCTGCCGTGATAACAATTTGCGCTTCCATAATCTCACCTAATTCATTATATCATATTCTGATTGCTTCCAAGAAAGCAATTGACTTTTTAGCTGGATATCTCCTCACTACTAATTACTTCAATTCCCTCTTTTTTTAAAAGTTCTGCTGTAACACCATCACCATCAACTAGAGTATGGGTATAACTGCCATCATAGATTTGTCCAACTCCACAAGAAGGACTTTTAGACTTTAAAATAGCTTTTTTCGCGCCAAAGAGACGAGCAAGGTGAAGCGTTTCTTCCGCTCCTTTTTGATATTCTAGAGTAACATCCGTACCACTTTTGGTAAGAACTTTATGCCCTTTTCTTTCCGCACTTTCGCGAGGCGTTTTCAATCCCCCTAATTGTTCTGGACAAATCGGAATAACCTCTTTTCCTTCTAAATAAGAAAGAAGATTTTTTTGTTCATTATTAGAGCCATCATACTTACAATTTACACCTAACAAACAAGCACTAACTAAAATTGTTTCTTTTTCTTCCATTTTTTCTCCTCCCATCTATCCCACATTATTTGATACAGTCATTTCTTATTTCATTATATCATAAAAAGACTTTCCTTTTGAAAAAGAAATATGTTACGATAAAGGTGGTGATAGTATGACAAAATTTGTTATTGTGGAAGTTGGAAGCACGAATACCAAAGCTTATTTGTATGATAAGAAGGAAATTCAAGAGATTGGCTTTGAAACGATCGAATTTAAAAATCATTATAAAGAAGAAGGAAAAATAAGTTCTCAAGATAAAGAACTACTCTTTCATTTTCTAAAGAAGCAAAAAGAAGGTCCTATCTTTGTCTATGGTACTAGTATTTTTCGAAATTTAAAAGAGGAGGAAGGAAAAGAATGGTTAACCGAGTTTAAAGAGAAAACAGGTCTTGATTTTACTATCGTTACTTCAGACATGGAAAACGAATATACCGTTTTTGGAGCAGTATCTAATGTTAACTTTCCTGGAAAAATAGCAGTCATGATTGGTGGAGGTGGTTCTACGGAATTAGCGATTGTTCAAAATGGAAAGATTATTGAAAAAGCAAATTCATCTTTTGGCGCTATGGACATAACAGATAAGTTTCCTGACTTAAAAGAAGATATCGCTACTACCAGTTATGAAGAGATGGTAGAAGCAACCAAAAAATTAGTAACCATTCCTAAAAATAAGGCAGATATTTTGATTTTAGCGGGAGGAGATTACATCTATTTTTATGAAGAATTAAACTATCCTGTTACTAAAAATAAATTCTATCAACATCCTTTACAACCTTATTCGTTAGATACTAAGACCATGGACCAGTTAGATAGAAACTTTTTCTATCAAGTATCTTTAAAAGACATCATGGAAAGGACAAAAAAAGAAGGATGGTGGAAAGGCGCTAGAGGAATGAGACTTTGTGTAAAAGCTTTAGTAGATATTTTAGAAGTGAAAGATATCATCCCCACTCGTATTTCTATGGTTTATGGAATTGCAGAAGAGTTAAAGAAAAAATAACTCTTTTTCTATTTTATATCAGTTCAAACACCCATACATTTTTTATTTGCGGTTTTAAGATTTCATAATCCCACAGTTTAGAACTTCTTTCCTTACTCATAGAATCATTGATTTTGATTTTTCCATTTTCTATTTTGGTGAGAACAATAAAATGACCAGTATCCGTAAAGTCCCCTTTTCCCATACTAGCTAGGATAGGAATTCCTCGTTCTAAATAATAAGTAAAAGTATCTTTAGATAACGGTATTTCTTTTCCTAGGATTCCAAAATCAGCCATTCCTTCCGTAATAAGTGTCCAACTAGTTCCACTTCCTTCCACATAATATCCTTCTTTTTCACTATAAGATGCTATCTCGTAAGGAGTTAAAGAATTATCTTTTGTAAGATAGGCATAAATCATTGCAATCGAGGTAGGTCCACAGCCATTCACACTAAGAGGACTATCCCCATAAAAGCCATAACCCCATCGTTCATCATACTGAAGTAGAAGAGGTACTTCTGTTTTATCAAAATCTCCAATCGTATCACTAAATACTTTCCCTTTTTTCCTTGGATAATCTAATACATAATCTTCCATATCTGGATATTTTTCTAACATACTTAGTAATTCTTCTGGATACTCTTCTTCATGATCTAGAATTTCTTCAATATCTTCCTTTTCAAAAACTATCTTTTTTTCTTGCCAAGAAATATTTTGATTTATCCAAAGAAAAAGAAAAGTACTAATCAAAAAGAAAGTAAAAATTCTTTTTATCCTTCTTTTTAACACTCTTCTTTTTTTCATAATATCACATCCTCTAAGATAAAAATATCATGTTTCGTTTTCTTTTATCTTTCTTTTATCTTAAAGAATTCTTAATTTTTTCTTAACTTTTCATTTTTGGCAATTCGATATAAAATCTAGTATCTTTCGAATCACTAGTCGCATAAATTTTGCCATCGTGGAGTTCTACTATTTCTTTGGCGATAGCAAGTCCTAATCCACTCCCTCCCAAAGAAGTACCACGAGAAGCATCTACTCGATAAAATCTTTCAAATATTTTTTCTAGTTTTTCTGGAGGAATGGTTCTTCCTTGGTTAATCACAACCACTTGTATTTTATCTTCCACGATTCGTGATTCAATGCGAATACTTGTCTCTTCTTTAGAATAAGCAATCGCATTTTTTACAACATTGTTAAATACTCTTGCTAACTGAAAGGAATCTGCATAAACCGTCACATCTGGTTCTAATGCGAGTTCTATTTTCTTATGATTAGCTTCTAGAGTAGGATAAAAATCATCAGCGATTTGTTCTAACATTAAATTGAGATTCAAGTCTTCTTTCTCAAGAAGAATCGTTTCCGAATTATATCTACTAATTTCAAATAGTTCATTGATTAAATCCTCTAAGTGATAGGACTTTTCGAGGGCAATATGAATATATTTTTCTCTTTTTTTCTTAGGCATATCATCGATTTCTTCTAAGAGAGATAAATACCCTATCATCGAAGTTAAAGGGGTTTTAATATCATGCGCTAAATAAACAATTAAATCATTTTTTCTAGAAACAGCTTCTATCGCTTGTTGATGGTGATATCTAGACTGAACTTTTACTAGATTCATCTTCTCCTCGATTTCCTCAAGAGCCTTGGGAAGATGAATTTCTTCCTCATCATCTTCTACTAACTTACTACTTGCAGCAATCACATCATCAATATAAGATAAAGTCTTTCTTAAATGATATAAAAGAAGGATGAGAAAACCTACCGTATAAATAAGAGGAAGGTCGGATTCTAGACCTTTTAGGAAACTATAAATTCCCCCCATATACCAAGAATATACGCCAAACTTTCTACAAGCCCATCTACTAGCAATATAGATAATTGAAAATATACCTGTATAAATAGCTTCAGAAAGAACGATTTTAAAAACTAGTCGCATCGTCAAACGATTCGCATACTTATTCTTCAATTTTATACCCCACTCCCCATACCGTTAAAATAACTTTTGGATTTTTGTTGGTATCCTTCATTTTTTCGCGTAAATGACGAATATGTACCATAATCGTATTGGTATCTTTCTCCAAATACTTCTCTTTCCATACTTGTTCAAATAAGTCTTCTGCCTTTACTACTTTTCCACGATTTTTAGAAAGACACCAGAGAATAGAAAACTCAATGGGAGTCAATTCTAGTTTTTTTCCATTATAGTAGCATTCGTGTGTTTCATGATTGATAGAAATATTGCGAAATTCAATCACATTTTCATCTTCGATATGGTTATATTTTTTATATCTTCTCAGCTGTGCCTTTACCCGAGCGATTAATTCTAAAGGTTGAAAAGGTTTGGTCACATAATCATCTGCTCCTAAAGTAAGACCACTTATTTTATCCATATCTTCTACTTTCGCTGTTACAAAAATAATTGGGAATTCATATCTTTCACGAATTTTTAGGCAAAGAGAAAAGCCATCAATATCTGGCATCATCACATCTAGAATCGCTAAATCAATAGATAAATGATCAAGATTGGAAAGGAGTTCCTTACTAGAATAGTATTTATATACTTGGTATCCTTCATTTTGTAGATAAATTTCTATTAAATCAGCAATTTCTTTTTCATCATCAACTACTAAGATATTCATATTTCTCACGCTTAACCTTTTTTCCTTTTCATAGCCTCAATATTTTTCATGACTTCTCTTACCTTTTTTTCACTACCACTATTGGTTGGATAATAATATTTATGATCTTTAATAGATTCCGGAAGACAAGTCATGTTTGTCACTTTATCATCAAAATCATGAGCATACTGATACCCTTCGCCATAACCTAATTCACTATCTAATTTTGTTACCGCATTTCTTAGATGCAGAGGAACTTTTTCTTGCGCTGTTTTTATAGCATCACTTTTGGCTTTCCCATAAGCGGTATAAAGCGCATTTGATTTAGGAGATATGCTTAAATAAACAACCGCCTGAGCAAGATTGACATTACATTCTGGCATTCCATTAAAATGCGCTGCTTGATAGGCTGCTACTGCTTGTGTCAAAGCATTGGTATTAGCAAGTCCAATATCTTCCGAAGCAAAACGAACTAATCGGCGTGCCACATAGAGAGGATCTTCCCCTGCTTCTAACATTCTAGCTAGATAATATAGGGCCGCATCTGGATCACTATTTCGCATTGATTTATGAAGAGCAGAAATTAAATTATAGTGTTCTTCTCCCTTTTTATCATAGAGAAAAGTTTTACTTTGAAGCGCTTTTTCTAACGAAGTAGAAGTGATTTGTTTCTTTCCTTTTTTAGGTTTTTCTAGATTAATAACATTCTCTAATGTATTGAGCGCTGTTCTAGCATCCCCATTACTCATTCCCGCAATTTGATAAAGGATATCTTCTTCTACTTCGACTTTTTTATAATCTTCATTCTTTTCTAAAGCCCGTTTTAAAATACCAACAATTTCTTCTTCTGTTAAACTTCTTAAAACATAGACTTTCGTTCTAGAAAGCAAAGCGGAATTGACTTCAAAAGAAGGATTTTCGGTAGTAGCTCCAATTAAAATAATATTGCCATTTTCAACAAACGGTAAAAAGGCATCTTGTTGAGCTTTATTAAAGCGATGAATTTCATCTACAAAAACAATCGTCTTTTTTCCTTGACTTTTATTATACTTAGAAATATCCATTAATTCTTTAATTTCTTTCACACCAGAAGTAACCGCACTTAATTCATGGAAAGAAGAATTCGTAGTTTTAGCAATGATTTTCGCTAAAGTCGTTTTCCCTACTCCTGGAGGACCCCAAAAAATCATAGAAGAAATCGTATCGGTTTCAATCATTTTTCGAATAGGAGAATTTTCTCCCACAATTTCTTCTTGTCCAAAAAAGTCATCTAAAGTAGCAGGACGCATTTTTTCTGCTAGAGGTTTAAAATCTATCGTTTCTTCTTCATCGAACAATGTTTTCATAGTATCCACTCCTATTTCTTATTATACTAAAAAATAAGTAAATAGGGAAATATTTACTTATTTTCTAAAGAGAGAAAAGACTTTTTGCTTTCTCTTTTCTTTTTTTTCTTTTTGAAACAGTTCATTCATTCTTTTATCTACATGTTCCATGGTATATGGCTCTCCCGCTTTGATAAAAGTAGCATGACTTCCTGAACCAATCATGACCCTAGTTCCTTTCTTCACTCTACAAAAGATACTTTCATCACCAGAAGTAATCATGACTCTTACGCCTTTTGGTCGTTTTAATTTCCACATTTCTTTATTCCTCCAACTTACTTTCTCCTGTTTGATAGTCGATTTCTACCCCTTTTTCAACATTGTAGACAAAGACATGGAATTTCACTCCTTTTCCATTATCCTCTACCGAAAGAGCTTCCATCTCAACACCCTTTGCTACTAAGGCTCCCTCATCATAAATTGGCGTAACTCTGTATAAAACATGATTCTTTGTCTTCTTCACATATTCGGCTACTTGATTTTCAAATGGTAACATCGCCTCGGTATTCATTGACCGTGTACAAGTAATTAAATTTTTTTCGTTCGCATTTTCTCCTGTCAACTGATAGCCAATTAAATGACAACGGTTGTATAGATATTTTCCATCCACAAAATCATATTTGATGGTATGCCATCCACTCGGTTTAATACTACCAATACTTCCTCTTTCTGTAGTCGGCATCAAGTCAATTCCAATATTCGCATACGCGACTCCACATCGATTTAAATAATCTAATTTACTATATCTTTCAAAGGATTCTGTCATCTTATCTTCCTCTTTAAAATTCGGTTCATTTTGATTTAAAGTAACATACGAATATCCTTGATACGGAGGAATCTCTAAGGTAGAATCATAATTAGGAACTCCATAAAAACGATATAAATAATATCCAAATAAAAGCAATAAAACCAAATAGAAAAAGGGAATTTTTTTTAGGTTTACTTTTCTTTTTCTTTTCCTTGCCATATCATCACTACCTACTATTATTATATCATAAAGGATTTTATTCTTCTAAAATTCCGTATGTATATTTACAAGCAAGAATTCTTAAAACCGATTCATCTAATCGTTCTAGAGGAATGGTACCATCTTTTACTGCTTTTAAAAGTTCTTGATAATGTTTCTTTAAACTAGAAGTAATTAGTAAGTCATTTCCTGCTAAAAAGGCTTGAACAGCTAAATCTTTCTTTGTATAACTAGAAAGAGCTTCCATCGCTAAATCATCGGTCATAATGATTCCTTTAAATTCTAAATCTTCTCTTAAAATTTTATGAACGGAAGGAGAAATACTAGCTGGAAGTTTTTTATCCATACTCTCAATAATATTATGATTTACTAAAATGGCTGGTCCCCCTGCTTCAATTCCTCTTTGAAAAGGTTGAAAATCTACCTTTAAAAATTCTTCGTAGGCTCGCTTATCTTTCGCAATTCCGGTATGGGTATCCACATTATCTCCATATCCTGGAAAATGTTTCATGACAGATATCATATTATCTTCTTTCATAGTTTGAATCAATGTTTCTGCATAAAGAGAAGTATCTTCTACACTAGCGCCTAATGTTCTTGGATAGATATAACTTCCTTTCGAAGCAATATCTAAAACGGGCGCTAAATTCATATTGATACCAAGGCGACTTAATAGAGCTGATTTTTCATGAGAATCCGAAATAATCAGAGAAAGTCCACCTTTTTGATAAAGGCTTTGAGGAGATGCGAATGGTTCTTTTCGAAAAGTAGAATACTTGCTTACGCGAACGACACTTCCTCCTTCTTCATCAACTCCAAGGAAAAGTGGTATGGTACTTTCCATTTGAAGATTTTGAATTTCTTTTTGGACATTAGCAATTGATTTTCCTTTAAAATCTTTCGCAAACCAAATATATCCACCAGGATGATAAGTAGAAACCTCAAGCGTAGAATTCTTTCCAGAATATCTAGCATATAAAACTTGTCCTACTTTTTCTTCTAAAGTCATTTCAGAAAGTTTTATTTTCGCTCTTTCATATCCCTCTAAGAAAGGATCTATCATGGTTTCCTCTTCGATTGGTTCTTCTACCTCTTCCTGTTTACTATTTTCTTCCTTCACTGGAGAATCCGCTAGTATTTCCTTTTTGCCACATCCACAAAGAAACAAAAGAAAAAGGAAAAGAAAAAGATATGTCTTTTTTACTTCTACCATGTTTACTACACCTTCCTTATCATTATAACACAAAAAAAGAAAGGAGACTTTCTACATTGTAAAATATTTGATTTCAAAAGTCGTTCCCTTCTCACTAGAGCTTACCAAAATTTTTCCATTTTCCTCTTCGATAATTCTTTTGGATAAAGCAAGTCCAATTCCCACACTATCTGCATTCGCGTTTTCGCCTCGATAAAACCTTTCAAAGATATGTGGTAAATCTTTTTTCGAAATTCCCTTTCCAAAGTCTTCTATCGTTACTTTCGTATAGGCATGGTTTTGAGCATAGGTAATTTTTACCGTACCACCTTCTAAAGAATGGTCAATCGCATTCTTTAAGATATTGGTAATCGCTTCTTTTTGCCAGTGTCGATCACAAGAAAGAGTAATTTCTTTTGGTCCTTCTATCAAAACTTTAATATTCTTTAAATCACAAAGTGTAGATACATTTTTTAAAGTATCTTCTAATAGACTTCGCAGAGAAACTTTTTCTTTTTGAAAAGATATCGTATTCACATCAAATCGAGATAACTTTAAAATATTTTGAATAAAGAAATGAATATTAGAAATTTCTCTTTTAATATCGTGAATAAAGTCTTCTCTCGTTTCTAAATCCATCGTAGGATCATCTATCATATTATCTAAAATAACTAAAATAGAGGTAAGTGGTGTTTTTAACTGATGAGAAATATCCTCCAAAGATTTTTTTAACTCTTTCTTATCTTTCAAAGAGTTTTCAGCACTCTCTTTTAGCATCACGGTTGTTTTATAAACTTCCGTTTTTAAAATGGAAAGTTCATCTTCCGAAATTTCTTGAATATGTAAGGAATAATTTTTTCGATTGATTTCTTCGATATATTTGGTAATCTCTTCAATTTCTTTATCTTTTTGATGGTTATAGCGTAAAAAAAGGAATGCCAAGAAGAAGGTGAATAAGAAGAAAAGAATTCCATCTACGAGAAAGAAAAAATCATACTTTTTCTCGCTCTCTAGAAATAGTTCCTCTTTCGATAAATTAATTCCATACATCTCAAAAAAGGAATCACTCTTTCCTTCCTCATTTAAAATTTGAATGAGTTCTCTATCCGTTACTTCTGGATAATGTTTTTTTATCTGAAACAGGATTTGGGAAAATTTTTCATTATAAGTCTTGATATAGTGCCGATACTCAAAATAATGAAGAAAGGAAAATAGGAAGAAGAAAAGAAGAAAAAGAAGGAAACTTAAGATAAGACACTTTTTTAATTTTTCTTTATTCTTCATCGATACGATACCCTATTCCTTTCAATGTCGTAATAATATCTGTTCCTAGCTTTGCACGAATTCTTTTAAAATAAACCGTTACCGTATGATCATCCACATCATTTCCTGTCCATTCCCAAATTTTATCTAAAATCGTTGTTCTTCTTACTACTTTATTGCGATTTAAAAATAATAGATGTAATAACTTTAGTTCTAAAGAAGTCAATTCAATACGATTTTCTCCTTTATAAACAATCATTTTATCCATATCAAAAGAGATATCTTGAATGCGAACGATACTTTTCTTCTCATGACGAAGACCAATCTTATGAACACGAGCTAATAATTCTTTGGTACTAAATGGTTTGGTAAGATAATCTTCTGCTCCCATATTGAGTCCTTTTACAATATCGTCTTCTTCCTCTTTCGCCGTTAAGAAAATCGTCGGAAGTTTTCTTTCTAAAAGAACTTCTTTCAAAAAAGTAAAGCCATCGCCATCTGGAAGAGTCACATCCAGAATAACAACATCTATAGAATGATTCTTCTCTAAGAAAGACATTGCTTCTTCTAACTTTCCAGCATAGAAAAACTCATCTCCACTTTTTGAAAATGCATAATGAAGCCCTTTTACTATCGTCAAATTGTCTTCTATTAACAATACTTTCATTCGTTTCTCCTTTTCTTCATTATACCATAAAAAGGCTTTTCGCCTTTATATGTTTTCATTACGAATTGTCTCTATCGTATTTTGTTTTTGAATCTTCTTCATAGAATAACGCATCAATGCCGCAATTAATAAGAAGACTGCTACTATGGAAATCAAAATTGCTTGAACCGGTAAATGATAAGCATATTCCGTATTTCCAATAGCTCTATAAATGAGATAAGAAAGTCCAACACCGATTGGAATTCCTACGAAAAGAGCCTTACAGCCAATAAAGATCGTTTCTAGATGAATCATGTGGCTAAACTCTTTTTTTGTCATTCCAATAGATTTTAACATGGCAAACTCTTGTTTTCGAAGTTCCATATTCGTCGTAATGGTATTAAAAATATTGGTAATTCCAATAAGAGAAATAACAATAATAAATCCATAGAGGAAGATACCAATTAAAGTAAATAAATTTCTCATGATACGAACATTTTCTTCTTGATTATCTACTGAAAAGTTCTCAATATCTTCAAAATAAACTTCTAGTTCATCTTGTAATCTATTAGCGTCTTTCGAATCGATATAGACAACAACATGATGAAGTAAATCTAGTTCTTTCATATATTCATCACTGACAATAAGATATGGACTATGATTTCCATTTACATTTTCTTTCATTGAAAAAGGAACTTCTTCACTAACGGCCCCGATTTCAATAGAATTCTCTTTTTCATCCAAGAACACAGAAATTTTATCTCCTGCTTGATAGTCAAAAACCCGCATCCGATAACGAGTCTCTTTCGCACTTTCCTCATCATAAATAGAGAAAGTAGTCGTATCTAAAAGAATTGCTTTTTGCTTCATTTGCTTAGGATCTAGTCCTAATTTTTTTAAATATTTCTCATATTGATATTCTCCTAAAGAAGCAATCCATACTTGTCTTCGATTTCTTTCATCCTCTTCGATTTGTAGAATTTTTTGATACTCTGGATTGTACTTTGGTTTTTTCGCCTCGGCATAATAAGAACTGGTAATCGCATAATCCTTAATATTTGAAAAATCTCCTACCGCTTCTACTTTGGCATAAGTCTCTTCATCAATAGACGCTACGGCAAAAGAAATATTATAGTCAGACAAAGAGATTTCTTGTTCAAGTTCTTGAAACGCTAATGACATAAAAGAAGAAAGAGCGATAAAAGTAAAGACGGAAACGACAATAGAAATGACTGTCGTTCGATATTTCTTTTTATTTCGCTTTTGATTTTTAAAAGAAATAACGCCACCAACACCAAAACACTTCTTTATGAGTTTTGGGGTATGTAATTTTTTAGATTTTAATTCAATATTCGCACTATTTCGAATCGAATCGATAGGAGAAATTCGAGAGGCTCTTCTAGCGCTTCGAAAGGCTGAAAAATAAATGGTAATAATTCCAAGAAGAACCGCTACAATAAGCGCTACCCAAGAAAAACGAAAGAGAAGAAAGTTTTCATAGGTAACCATATCTTGTAAAAAATAATTACTAATAAAAACTAAGATATAGGAAGCTAAAACACCAGAGAGTAATCCTAAAGGAATACCAATAAGTCCTAGAATCGTTGCTTCATAAAAAACATTTTTCTTAATTTGTTTTTTCGTAGCCCCGATACTTCTTAACATTCCATACTGTTTTGTCTTTTCGGTTATCGAGATATCGAAACTATTTTTAATACAGAAGACAGAAGTAAAAACAATAATTCCAAGAACAATCACAACAACTGTTCCTAAACCACCTATCGCACTATTTTGAAAAGGATTTGTCTCTAGAAAAACAAGATAGCTATTATCCATGTAACGGTACTTTGCCTTTTGTAATTCTAAATAAATTCTATTCGTATCTTCCTCGTTTAAGAAATCAGCCGTAAGGTATTGTTGAAATAGATCGGCATCAATTCCTAAAATACCCGCCGTTACTTTAAAGTAATCTTTTACCCCTTCTTTCGTATACCTAGCATAGATATCTACTTTTCCTTCTAATTTCGTATCATCTAAAAGAGTAACTAAAGTATATCCTGGAGCAGAATAATCTTCTATGTTGTTAGCCGGTCTTTCTATTACTCCTACAATTTTATAAGTTTTCGTAGTGGTATTTTGAATCGTTTCTTCTCGCTCAGAAGAACTTTCATCACTAGGAAGAAACCTATCTGCTTGCGTTAAAACCGTACCATCCGCAGCCACTCTTGTTCCTACCTCTAAAGTAAGAGTATCCCCTACTTTATATTTCACTCTTCCATTTGTCTCTAAATGACTAGGGATGACAACTTCCTCTTCCCTTTGTGGAAGTCTTCCTTCTATTAATTTTAAAGAAAGATTTTCTATTGCCTCTTTCGTAAAGGCTTTAATATAAAGATATGGTTTATATTCATTTTGAGATTCTTTTAAAGAAGCATATCCTATTCCTTGCGTCAAATAAAGACTTTCTAACTTCCGATTGTTTTTAAAATCTTCTAAGTTCTCTACTGGAATATCATAAAAAGCGGTATGAAAGTTTCCTTTCTGTGTCGTTTCAAAGGTAATTAAAGACGCAATCGTACTAGCATACATCGTAGAAACGGCTGCTAATAACGCCACAGACAAGAGAATTCCAATGATGGTAACAACCGTTCTTTTCTTATTTAATTTTAAATTTTTAATCGTCAATTTATTTAGTAAGTTCATATTATGCCTCCTGAACGATTTTTCCATCTTCCAGTTTGATAATACGATCTGCTATCTTTGCAATCTCCATATTATGAGTAATCATAATAATGGTCTGTTTCAATTCTTTATTTGATTTTTGAAGAAGAGAAACAATTTCATCACTTGCTTTAGAATCGAGGTTACCGGTTGGTTCATCGGCTAGAATAATCGTTGGATTCGTAATGAGTGCTCGACCGATACTAGTTCGTTGTTGTTGTCCTCCCGATAATTCATTTGGTAAATGATTTTTTCTTTCATCTAGTCCTAATAGTTTTAACATTTCTTCTAATTTTTCTTTATCTACTTCCCGATTGTCTAAAGAAAGCGGTAAGGTAATGTTTTCTTCTACATTTAAAATAGGAATTAAATTATAAAATTGATAGATAAGTCCTACTTGTCGTCTTCGAAAGATTGCTAATTTGTCATCATCAAAACAAAAGATATCTTTTCCGTCAATCCATACTTTCCCACTCGTTGGCCGGTCCACTCCTCCAATTAGATGAAGTAGCGTGCTTTTTCCAGAACCGGATGCTCCTACAATAGCAACAAACTCCCCTTTTTCAACAGAAAAAGAAACATGGTCTAAGGCAACTACTTTGGTAGAACCTTTTCCATAAACTTTGGTTAAATTTTCTACTTTTAAAATTTCCATTTTTTTCTCCTTTCTGATTTCATTATAATGGAAGGAAAGTTACAACTAAGTTACGATATAAAAAAAGAAGAAATATCTCTTCTTTTCTCAAAACTGGACATAATGGAATCCTATCTTTTTATAGATGTCAGATGCTCTTGGAAGAGAAAGTACTCTAGCGATTGCTAAATTGTAAACTTCATCGATTAGGAAAATAGAACAAAGAAGAAAAGAAATTGTTAAAAAAGTTTTCTTCTTTAATTTTCGCGCAAGTAGAAAGCAAAGAGGAACAATTCCATAGATAAGAAGTAAACTAGAGACACCAAAGAAAAGGACACTACGAAGGCAAACAAATCCTTGAATATTTCCAAAATTTAAGATTTCGGTATTATAGTCCCAACACCGAAATCCATCTCCTATCACATACATTCCTAATCCTGAAAAATATTCTAATACACCAGTAAAAATACTACTGAAGAGAAATACTTTCCAAGGCTTTTGACGGAGACGATAAGTTAGAAAATAAATTCCTATCGAACCTATCGCATAGATATTAATCCAAGGAAGAAAATTTCCTCCACGGTAGTACCATACTTTCATTCCACCATTAAAGTAATAGAAAATAAATTCATAGAGAAAACCAAAGATGCCTGATATCACGATGATGAGAGCAAAAATGCCTAACATCGTCATTTTGTCAAAAGAATGGTTTTCATGAATATATTTGTGATACATCTCTTTCATATTGACTCCTTTTTATTCTTCTTTCGATAGATAATATTCTACTCTTTTTTTAAATTTTGAAAATAAATGTCTTTCAATAATCGTATGGGGACAATCTTTTCCAGAAAAATCATGATGCATTTTTAAAGCACTGATATCTAAGTGATAAGTCTTCAACAAATATGCTGCTAATCTAGCCCCATTCTCAAAAGTCTTATCGAAGTTTCCCCCTTCATTGACACAAAGTTCTATGCCGATGCCATGTTGATTTCCTTCTTGATCCCCTGCATGATGAGCAATTTCATCATCAGGAATATGATGATAAATAGAGTGATCATCGACAGTATAGTGCCATGAAGTAGTTGTTTTATTATTGTAACTTAAATAATTCGCATGATTTTGAGCAGTCGCACTTTTCGCAAAATTATCAGTTTCATGAATGACTAGATATTTTATAATTCTTTTTTCTCCTACTCTTGCTTTTCCATCTACTTCAATCCACTGAGTATAGACTTTTGTCCCATATACATTCGAAGGTTCTACTCCTTCTTGATAAAGATATTCTGGGCTATCCCTACCTATTAAGCCTATTTTTTGATATATATAAGAAATATCACTATTTAAAAATAGTAGTACTAAAAATAGAAGGAAGAGAATTCCCAAAGCAATTAATTTTTTATTTTTTACTTCTTCTTTCATATAACTTCTTTTTTATTATACCAAAGAGAACATAAAAGCGCAAAAAGAAAGTGCATAATCACTTTCTTTTTTCTTTTACAATCCATTTATCGAAGGTAGCAAGTGTTCCTGGAAGGAAGAGTAAAATCATCATCGCTGAGAAGAAGGTTCCCTTCGATAAAGTTCTACAGATTACTCCTGCTACAGCAGAAGCAAAGACTCCTACAATCAAAGTAACAATAACTAAAATAGAAGCACTTGTTACAATCGTATGGATGGAATTGTTATAGGCAAAAATAATGGAATCTAAAACAGATTTGGTCTTTCTTGCCTCTAGATAATACGAAGTATAAAGAATGGCATAGTCAATTGTTGCGCCCATCAAAATACTTTGGACAATTAAAATAGAAATAAAGTAAATAGAACCCATGAAAGATAGTACACCCATCGTAAAGAAAACAGCACTTTGAATTAATAAAACTAATAAAATCGCAATGAAGACAGAATGGAAAGTAACTGCTACTACAAGGAAAATAAACAACATCGTTAAAATCGTAATAAAGTTTAATTCTCCTTGGAATGTCTTACTCATTTCAAGAGCCATTGGGGAATCTCCTACAAAATAAACATCTTCCCCTTTTAAATCTTCTCGCATTTCTTCTAATAGTTCAAAAGTTTCTTTGGATTCTTTTTCTAATTTAGTATTTAAAACAATACGAGAATGATTCTTACCAATTAAGAGTTCCTTCGCATCCGCAATATCTTCTTCGGCTTGTTTTATTTCTTTTTCTCTTTCCGCATCGATATAGTCTTCAAACCGTTTATCTTTTAAAATCACCGTATTTAGGTAAGTCACAAACTCTTCCACAGTAAGTGTCCAAGTAGAATCAAATTCCTTTTCACTACCATAATACATATAAACTAAATCTAATAGATCTTTTTCTAAATTATTAGATAGAGAAGATAGTAGTTGATAAAGTTCTTCTTTATCGTACTCTTTTTGATGAAGAGTATCTGTAATGATTTGATTTACAATCGTTAATCTTTCTTTCGTATCTTTCGAAAAATTCGATTGATATTCTTTTTCCTTCATGACATCATTCAATAAGAAAGGAATAAATTCTTGATAAGAAATTGTTATCTTTTTCTTACTTACTAACTGATCATATAAAGAATATAGATTAGAAATCATCTTAGAATCCATAGAGAGAAATTTAGACATTTCAGAAGAAGTATACTTTTGATTCTTTAAGGCACTATTCATTACCTTCTTTAAAAGGTTCAATTTTGAAATCATTTCTTTCGAAAGTTGTCCTTTTAAAAGATCGTCATTTTGATGTTCTAATAAGAAATTAACAAACTCTTGAGGATTTAACTTAATCTCTTTTTGGAAGAAAAGAACATATAAATTCTTCGTAGTATCTTCCTCTAAAGAGAAGAATTTACTCATTTCAGAGGAAGAATATTCTTGTTTTAAACGAACAGAAGTCATGTATTGATAAGCATTTTCTAAAGTATCCATCTCTTCTTTAGAAGCTCCCCAATATTCTAATTGCTCTCTTGCTGCTACTAAAGTTCCTACAAACTCGTAGGGAGTAATTAAAGTTGTATCAAAATCTTGACCAGCATATAAAAGCATGAAAATTAAGCGAAGTCTACCCTCTTCGATACCAAATACTTTTCCTAAAGCAGAAGGTGTCATCGGTTGATCTTGAAATGAAAGTGGAAGAATTGTAGCAAGTTTTTCTAAAGTAGAGGCTGTTTCTTCTTCTATTTCATAATTTGGATTTGGAAGAATTTCTTGTACTAAAAAGGAAACAAATTTATCGATTGTCATCTTTTTATCCATTGGACTTAAAATTCCATAATAAGTATATAAACTTTCTACTAAAGAATCCTCTAAAGAGAAGAAAGTCGCTAATTCTTGAGAAGACATCTTCTTCGTAATTTTATTTTTGTCAGTAAAGGTAGTTAATTCCTGAATGCTTTCTTTGGTTTTAGAATCTATTTGCGATTGATATTTAGAATTCGTTAAAATCTTTTGATTTAAGAAATTAGCAAACTCCTTCAAGGTCAATTTTGTAGTTACTTTCTTAGAATCATAGTAAGTAAATAAATCTTCTACTTTTGACTTTTCAATATTTAATGTAGTGGCGATTTCCGAAATTGTTCTTTTCTTCGCTAATTCTTCTTTGGTAGAGAAGAACGCTAATTTATCAATTTCTTTTTTTCGCTCAGGAGTCATATCCTCGGCCATATCTTCATTCTGATAAACCGTATCTTGTAAGAAAGAGACAAACTCTCCTAGCGTCATCGTATTATCTTCTTCTGGATGATAATAATGATAATAAAGAATGTTCATAATATAGTCTTCAATTGTGGTAGAAGAACCTAAATCATTTAATCTATCTGGTAAATCTTCTTTTAAAAGAGCTTCATCAATGGTATTTCCATAACATAAAACTTCTCCAAAAGAACCCTGTTGATCTAATTCTCGACAGTATTTTCCAAATTTTTCTTCCTCTTCATTCGGATAAATTAAAACAATTTGATTATCTGGAGTAAAGATGGTATCTATCTTATCTACTCCAGATTCTGTATAAAGAAGTCCTAAACTTCCTTTTAATAGATAACTACCAACAAAGATAATTAAGAAGAAAATGGCAATACCACGGTGTGCCTTATACTCTAACTTTCCTAACCAATTAAGCGTAATAATAGGACTTTTTTTCTTCCATTTAAAAATCCACTTATCACATAATAAAATCAAGCCTGGAAGACAAGCAAAAATACTAAGAAGACTAAATAATACTCCTTTTGCAAGTACAAAACCTAAATCTCTTCCAATCGTAAAACTCATAAAAATGAGCGCTAAAAGCCCTACAATCGTCGTTATCGAACTACTAGAAATAGAACTAAAAGAGTGATGTAGTGCATTTTTCATAGCGACTACTTTATCTTTTTCTTTTTCTCTTTCTTGACGATAACGGTTCATTAACATAATCGAATAATCCATTGAAAGTGCCATCTGCAAAATAGAAGCAATTGACTCAGTAATATGAGAAACGCTAGGAAAAATCATATTCGTTCCCTTATTTAAAGCAACAGCAATTAAAATAACAAATAAGAATAATACTGGTTCAATATAAGATTCAGACATGATTTCTAGAATGATAAACGCACTGAGAACCGCAATCACAATAACATAAAAAGGTAAAACCGTTCGATTACGATTAGACACATCGCCACTAGTTTCGATAATTTCATCCTTTAAGTCTTGATTTACTTTTTGAAATACCGAAGTAGCTTCTTTACTATCGGCATCGACATCTAAAGTCATTTCAAAGAGATAACTATTTTCTACTTTCTCCACACTAACCTCTTCTACATGCTCTAAAGAAGATAAATAGTCGAGAGTTTCTACCATTTCTTTTTCCTCTAAATCTTCTAATAAGATATTCAGAGTACTAATCTCACTATCAAACTCTTTTTCCATTAAATCTAGACCTTGTCTAGTTTCAGAACTACTTGGTAAATATTTCGTAATATCGTAATTAATTTTTACAGAAGAAAAGGAAAAAACAGATAATCCAGCCAAAATTATAAATAAAATGAGAACAGCATAACGATGATTGACAATACCATCAGAAATTTTTTTCATATTTCTTCTCCTTTCATGAACTCAAGTAACGATTATAGCAAATCTCTTTCTTCCCGTAAATGACAAATGATTGAATAATGTCTAAATTTATACACTGTCTTTACTTTTGTTAAAATAAGTGTATAATAAATTCTTAGGAGATGAGTTTATGAAAGTAAAAAATAAAAATATTTCTTCATTAAAAACAAGAGAAAAAATCAAAAAAGCATTTGCTTCTCTCATGGTAGAAAAAAAAGATTTAAGTAAAATTACAGTGACTGATTTAGTCCAGATTGCCGATATCACGAGAGGTACTTTCTATACTCACTATGAAAACATTTACGAGGTAGCAAAAGATATTCAAGATGAAACTTTTGAAGTTCTTCTTCATAATATTCATGAACTAGAAGAAGTAGAAAGCATGGACTCTTATTTTCAAGAAATTTTTTCTTATCTAAAAGAAAATGAAGAGATGTACTCTATGGTTTTATCTAGTAATACACCTCTTTTCTTTACTAAAAAATTAGATATTTTAATGAATGAAAAACTATTAGAAACTTTTTCTAAAAAGAAGATTCCCAACCTAGAACTTACCATTTCTTTCTTTGTCGATGGTTGCATGAGTCTTGTTATTAAACACTTTCGAAAAGAATCTCCCTATTCTTTAGAAGAGATTCAATACTATATTCAAAATTTATTTCAACATTTATTTTTACAATAAAAAAGGCTGATTATTCAGCCTTTTATAATTCAATCAATTCGTATTCTCTAGAACAAGACCAATATAAATATTTTATCTCCTATAAACTAAACTCTGTTATTTTAGTACCATCTTTCTTTGTAATTAAGTAGTTCTTTCCTTTTTTGAATACATAAGTATCATCATAAATATAATAGGTATTATATTTGGCATCCATATATTCTTTACCATTTATGTCAATCAAAACAATATAGGTTCCATCATCTTTTTTTACTTCTGCAAAAATCCTTTCTGGATTTTCATCATCAAAAATGAAATTACTATACTTTCCTGGTTCTATTACATAATCCCCGTTTGTATCAATTAAACCAGTTCCTGTTTCATTTCCTACAACAGCATAGCCAAAACTATTGAATTCGTGCTTTGTATCAAAATTTTTATCTTCAAATATAGGTTTATTATCTTTATAGTATGTTGACTCATAGTAGCTTTGATATAAAGTTATTTCAGGCTCTTTTTCTTCCAGAGCTTCTACTTCATTACCCTTTGTATCGATATAGATGGTTTCCCCATATGCTGGCATAACTTTTGCAATACCATTTTTAAAGGAATTACATTCATAGAATGTTCTACCAAATAATTCATTACCTTCTTTATCAATGTAGACATTTTGGGTTGTTCCAGCTGTGGAAACACAAGCCATTCCCTCACTAAAATTAATTCTATAACTCCTCTCATAAGTATAGCCAGATGCGTACTCATATTTAGGTTCAATAACAAACTCATTTTTATTATTGATATATCCTACTTTTCCATCTTTTACAACTGCCGCTAAACCATCATAGAAACCATAAGCAGCATCATATTGTAAATCTATTACTAATTTTCCATCAGCATTTACATAGCCCCATTTAGCATCATTATACAAAGTTCCTGTATATACTGGATATAAATTTTCATTGACATTAGAAGAAGATTCATTTGAATCTTTCAGACTGTTGACAAACAAAAAATTTGAAAACAATCTGAGACTATCATTTCTGATAGTCTCATATAGATCATTTATCATTTTCATCGTCACCAAATAAATTAAATGAATTTATTTCACCAGTCTTTTGTCCACTTCCATTTTTAAATTCGGTAGTTTTGATGCCACCACCCCAGTCGTAAGTTGTTGAACTACCTTTATAATTTCCAAATTGATCAGTATAATGAACAGTTTTGAAAAAAGGTTTGGACTTTTTATTCTCGTGTTGATCATTATTATCATTATTATTTTTGTAAATATTTATATTACTACCAACTGCATGTTCGATTGGTTCTCCTTTATAAGAAATAAATAAAAATGGTAGTGTCAAAATAAATGAAACAATTATAGATGTAATAATACCTTCTTTTTCCATTAATGACATAACGAAAAACGCTATCATAATAGAATACATAAAACATTTACCGGCTAAATATCTATCCATTTTTTGCTTATATTCTACATTATATTTTACTCTATATTTCTGATTCACTTCATCAGCATATGGATGCTTAACTACTCCATCATCTGGAACATATTTAAAAACTTGTGTTTTAATCAGGATAAATTGAAGAATTCTGTTAAAAATTTTTGAAATAATATAACCAATGATTATATAAACATAAAATACCAATATATTCATTTTCTCATCTTTACTTGAAAATCCTGCAATAGCAATGGTTAAAAATCCAAATAGGCAAGACAAAAAGCAGAATATTAACCGTTGTTTCAAATTGTATTGATTATATTCATTTTTATACTTGTTTTCCTTTTTACTTAATTTCATATATAACATCCCCTACTCCATTATAAATAAAATTTTTACCAAGAAGAATTACATACAATATACTCAATATTTTCTTTTTCATATCACTTTACTCTCTTTCTCTTTATACTTTTATTATATATATATATATATATAAAGTCAATATGAATAAAAAAATGGAAAAGAAAAAGACTATCATTTCTGATAATCCTTTTGTTATTAATTTTCTTCTAGTTCATGTTTAAGATAAAGTATACTATTCCTCTAGTTCGTCCCATTCCTTTTCTGTTGATTTTTCAAATGAATTAGTGCGAATATTAAACTTGTAATAGTCATACTCATTGGTTTTCTTATCGACAATATATAGAATCATAGTATCATCATGCCATATACTATCAGATACCTCAAAGCCATAAATGCTTATTGATATTTTAGAATCTAATTCTTCTTTTATCTTATCAAAATCTTCTTGTTTATTAATATCATAGACTTTATATAGTTCGTCTAAAGCATCATTATAAACCCCTTTTAAAAATTCATATTTATCTGTTACCTTTTTCTCTTTTCGAATTTTATCATAAGAATCATTATCATATTTAAATTGTGAAGTTATAAAATCTTTTGCTTGTGGGAACTCTTTATATGATGTTTCTGCTGCTAGCATTAATGAGGTAGAAAAAACAGCACTATCCAATAACAATATGAGAACACTTGCAGCCATTAAAGTGAAATCGAACCCATGTTCTCTTATCTCATTTATTATATTAATAATAATTAATGGGATAAAAATTCCATATAACATTCTTGGAACATATCCATAATAAATTAGGTTTAGGAATATTGAATGTGGAGGATTAATAAATGAATTTATTAAGAATACAATTAATATTATTGCCTCAATCATTACTATTCTTTTGCGTTTAATAGACTTAGTATCTTCATTTTCCAACGCTTTATCCTGCTGCTTATTATTCTTAATTCTTATTTTTTTACCATAAAATTTAATATACTCGCTATCTTCTTGTTTCTTTTTCGTAAATAAATTTTTTATTTTTCCTAAAACATCTTTAAACTCAATAAAAGTTTGATTACCAAACATAGCATATCGAATAAACCTCATTAGTTCAATGGAAGAAATTACTATAACAATAATTGCTTCAACATATAGGTCTGTAGCACCTGCCATCTCTAATACCAAAAAATAGACTATAAGAGGAAATACTTCATCTAGGCCAACTCCAATTGTTAAAAAAACGATAAATAAAAATAGAAACATTCCCATAATTACATACTCCTAACTTTATAAGTTTATACTTCCTATCCCTTTGAGGCTAATTACTTTTTATACTCTTATTATATATATATATATATATAAAGTCAATATGATAATTTTAAAATAGCATAAAAAAATACTAGCTAACACTAGTACTTTTTATTATTCATATATTGTTTAAGTGATAAACTTGCTTTAAATGTTACCACCCTTTTTGGAGAAATTTGAATAATATCCCCGTTTCTAGGATTAATCCCTTTTCTTTCTTTTCTATCATTCACTTTAAATGTACCGAATCCCGTTAGGACAATTTCTTCTCCATTATCTAATTCATTTCTTATCGTATCAAAAATAGCATTATATATGGTATCAACATCTTTTGATTTTATTTTAGCTGTTTTAGCTACTTTATCTATTAGTTCTGTCTTATACATACATAATTTCCTCCTTCAGTAAATTACTTTCTTTGTTAATATATTTTATCAGCATTATGTTTTTTATTCAACTATAATACAAACATATTTTTCTTTTTTGATTGTTCATTACACCTTTAAAAGATTATTCTTTCATAAAATCACAAAAAAAGACTGAAGAATCAGTCTTATAATTCAATTAATTCGTATTCTCTAGAACCCATTCCTAACTCACTTGCTGCTTCAATTGTATGTACTCCATGTCTTGAGTTAATTCTTTCTAGTAAATGATCACGCCCTGGATCATCAGATTTTGTTACTAAATCGATACAAGCTTGATCGATTGCTACTGGATCTAGGCTTGCTAGAATACCAATATCTTTCATACAAGGATCTTCTGCTACATTACAACAATCACAATCAACAGACATATTTGCCATTACATTCACATAAGCAATATTTTTTCCAAAATACTTTGTTACAGAAGAAGCAGCATCTGCCATTGCCTCTAAGAAACTATCTTGATCTTGATGGAACATATCTTCATAAGAGCCATCATTTCCACAACAGTGGATATATCTTTTTCCATGCCCTGATGCTACTCCAATAGATAATTGTTTTAAAGCTCCACCATATCCTCCCATAGGATGTCCTTTAAAATGAGATAATACTAACATAGAGTCATAATTTTCTAAATGTTTTCCTACATAATTCTTTTTGATGACTTTACCATTTGGAATGTCTAATACCATTTCTTCAGTAGCGTCCATAATATCTACTGTAAAATTTTTTGACCATCCATGATCTTCCATTAACTTCGTATGTTTTTCTGTTGTATCTCTAGCGCCATCATACGCTGTATTACATTCTACAACCGTTCCTTGAACATGTTCTATCATTGGTTTCATAAATTCAGGACGAAGATAATTTTGATTTCCTTCTTCTCCTGAATGTACCTTAACGGCTACTTTGCCATTTAATTGTACTCCTAATGCGTCATAAACTTTGACTACATTTTCAGGAGTAATCTCACGAATCAAATATACTTTTGCTTTTTCCATAAATAATTCCTCCTTATTGATTATAGTATATCATATTTTTGAAAAACTATCCTTCTTTAGTAAAAGTAACAGTGACATTTTCTTCTTTAGAAAGGTCATTTAAAATATCAACATCTAAGACTTTTCCAACTCTAGTATAGGAATAAGCGGTTTCGAAAGAATCATAGAAAATAACAAGACAATTATTTTGATAAAGAAGAATATCTCCTTTTTCAATCGTCGAGATATTTTCTACTTTGGTAGGAAAAGTCTCTTCAAAGTAATAATACTTCTCATTTCCATTTAATTCTTGCATAGAAAGAGTAAGTGGTATCATTTCTTGTAATTTCATTGCCGTTTCATTTTCTTCCCAAACAATTTCGGATGTCTTTCCATCAATTTCTATCATCCACTTTTCCTCCTTATTTTCTTCTTCTTTTTTCTCTCCCTGATTTTCATTTGAAAATTTAGCTGCTTCTTTCTTATTTTCACGAGCAAATAAAATCATAGAAAATAAAAGGATAGATAATAAAATTCCTAATAATAAAGCAATTAATAACAACTTCTTTTTCATCTTTTTCTCCTACTTAAAAACTATAATAATTTTTGGTTTGATTTAATGTTACCTTTTTTAATTCTACCATTTCCTCAATGGTTACAAAAGCGTATCCCTTCTTTTCTAATTCTTCCATAGCCAATAAAACGCCTTCAATAGAAGTTTCATAAAGATCATGAAGAAGGATAATCGCTCCATCTTTCGTTCCTTTTAAGATTGCCTCTTTTACTTTCTTTTTATTTCTATTTTTCCAATCTAAAGTATCCACATTCCATAAAATAATATTCATATGAGCCATTTCTTTAATATGGTCATTGATATTTCCATAAGGTGGTCTTAAAAGAGTTGGTTCTATTCCTAAAACTTCTTCTATCACTTCATTCGTATCTTCTATTTCTTTTAAAAGACGATAATCTGTTAGTTTTGTTAAACTAACATGAGAATAGGTATGACTCCCAATTTGATTTCCCATTTCATAACTACGAATCAATGTTTTAGAATACTGTTTTACTCTACTTCCTAAGACAAAGAAGGTAACTCTTGCATGATGTTCTTCTAAGTGGTCTAATAACATCGGTGTATAGATACTAGGTCCATCATCAAAGGTAAACGCGATTAACTTTTTTCCTTGAAAACTAGATAAGTCTCTTTTTACTGGAGCGCTTACCGGAATCGTTTTTTCATCTTCTTGAAAATATTCTTCCTTTACGATTCCTTTTAAAGAAGAATATGGAAGTAAAATTTTGATTTCCCCTATCTCCTCTAAGAAATACTGTTCTGGAAACCAAATTTGGATTCCCTTTTCTTCAAAAGAAAATTTGGAGAAAGAAAAGTCTTGAATCTTTTTTTCTATCTCTTTTTCATCATATTTTAGTTTCTTTTTTTCTAGATATTGAAAGGCTTGATAATAGACTTTCTTAAGAAAAGCATCTTTCTTTCCCTCTTCTATGAAATAATCAAGTCCAACGAATTCTTTTGTCTTTTTATCATAGTAATAAAACTCATCTTGATGAAAAGAAGGTTCCTCGCCAACATAACTGTTGATTAGTAATTGAAGGAAGAAGAGTCCTTCCTTTTCTTCCATGGTATAAGTGGCAGAAAAGTCAAACTTTTCTTCCCCTATCTCTTTATCCTTTATCTCCTGAAAGAATTCCTCACGATAATAATCTATTTTATCCCGTAACATGGTTTCTACTTCCGTATCAGGAAATTGAGGATACTCTATTTTAAGGGTATATTTTTCATTTTCTTCTATCACAATAGTATCTTCTTTTTCTTGTTGGTAATTCGAAATAGAAAGGAAAGTAAAAATACCAAAGAGGAGAACAAAGAGAAAAGTTGTAGCGATTCCAAGAACAGAAATCCATTTTTCACTATTGTCATTTTGTTCCATTGTTCTCCCTACTTTCTAATTTCTAGTTTTGCATTCTAATTTGTTGCCCTTCTATCAATGGATAATTGACTAGCGTTTCTCCTTCTAGATTCTCTTTATACATATCTACACCAGTAATCTGACTATTCTCATAAGTACGATAGTAATAGATTCCTTTATCGACATTGACACAAGAACTATAGATAGTAATTTCATATTTTCCTTCGCCCATATGAACACATCCTCTTTGTTGTTCTACGGAAGTTAAAATATGAAAAAATTGACTGATACTAGCAGATTCTGAATCATCAGATAAAGAGTTCATCTTCGTAAAAGTAGCTTTTACAAATCTAGATAGAGAAGATAGATCTCCAGGAAGTCCCATGGCTCCCATACCTCTACTATAAGCATCGAATTCTAATTTTTTAGAAAAATGATTTTCTACTTGTTCAGTAGATAAATACATATAATTATTTAAATTGAACATATGAATATCAAAAGTTGGATTATTCGTTAAAATACCAACCGGATTATCATATACCTTTAATCCGTCTTTGACACTTTCTACAGTAATAGAATGTTCCTTATCGGCAATAATCCAATGAAGTGGAGAAGCTGGTAATTGTTCACTGAATGGGATATTCACTAAATTCATTTTCTCTAGTAATTTTTTAGCATCTTCAACGGTTTCACATTGCGTCAATATCCAAGGAATAAATTCAAAAGGTGCGACATTATCTTTTCCCTCTACTATCTCTTTATAATCTGCATTCTTAGGAAAATTAAGGCCTGCCATACCAAGTCCTTTTTCATTTACAGCATCATAATAAAGAGGATAATCTTCACAAACATAAGCCATTCCTATCATCGCATAATGAGTATCCATCTTTCCCATTTTTCGGAAAGTAAAAGGATAATTTCTAGGCGTAATGGTAACGGTTTCTTGATAAGAATATTCCAAATCTAAGTTTCTTCCAAAATAATGATCTTTAGTAGCGTAAGTAGCTGCTGTACACATAAATATACCTTCTTTCTAATCTCTTTTATTATATCATACTTTTCTTATTTTCTTCGGATTTTTATAACATCTTCGGAAGAAAGATGACCTACTAATAAAGAGGAATTAGGATCATGATGAAGATGGTTTTCTTTTACCTTTTTCTCATCATAGTTTGCATAACAATATTTACAAAAATGAGGACAAGAATTATAGACTCCCACATCTACCATTTCCACACAAGCGCAGTTGCCCCCTTTTCTAGCCTTCCAAGTCGGATACTTTTTTCCTGTCATCATATAAGCGAATTCATGAGAAAGACATTCCCCTTTTACAAATCCATATTCTTCTAAAGTCTTCTTTTCAAAACAAGTCTGAACTGTCATTCCATGCGAAGAAGCACTCTTAGAAAAACTTCGTCCTAACTCTTCATAATCCTTTTCTTGCCATTCTTGATACTGAATAGAAGAACGATTCTTTTTAACATTTTGATATTCATCTAAAAAAGAAATAATGATTTTTTGAACACTTCCCTCTAATAGCGTACAAAGATTAGAGAATGCTTTCTTATGATATTCTAAGTTATATTTTTTACTTAAAAAGACCGGATCGTAACGCACAACTACATTTTCATTTCCTAATCTTTTTGATAATTCTCGAATCGCATCAATCACTTTTCCTTTCGGAGGAACATTCGGTTCTATATCTTTTTTATAAGGAGTTAAAGTAACATGAAAAAGAATCGGTTTAGGAATTTCGGATAGATGATTTAAGATAGGAAGAGGATTCTTTGTACAAAAAAGAATCATATCGACATCTTTAAAATAAATACGACTTACTAAAGATGGATGAATAGGATTTCTCACATCTAGAAAACCTTCTTGGATACGATTTAAAAACCATGGTGTATAAAACGCTACAACATCTGTTCTTCCACTAACATTTAAAATCATACTATCACCTAGTCCTATTATATCATGAAAAAAAGAGACTCCTTGTCTCTTTTAAAATAATTGATTTACAAACTTAATATATTCCTGAATAATGTTACTTGTTTTACTTTCATAGATAGTATTTTTAGCAAGCGTAATATTATCTGTAATAATGTTATCTACTTTTAAATCAATCATTTTTTCCATATTTTCTTTCGTATTAACTGTCCATGCATAGATTTCTTTTCCTTCATTATGCACTTTCTTTACTAATGTCTTCGTAATAGAGGATGCTTCTACACTAAAGCTATCTGCTGCGGTTAATTTCGTAATATCACCGTATGCTAAACTCATAACATAGACAGTCTTTATCGTTGGATCTACCTTTTTGACATTCTCCAATACTTCATATACTTGAGAAGTAATGACAGAAGACGAAGCATAATGATATTCATTGACTAAATCCACCACAGATTTTTCAAAATCTACTTCTTTTCCGGTTGGTTTTAATTCAATATTCAATTTCATATTATTTTCTTTCGCAAACTCTAATACTTCTTCTAAAAGAGGAATCTTTTCTCCCGCATATTTCTTATCAAAGAAACTACCAGCATCTAATTTTTCTATTTCTTCATAAGTAAGTTCCCAAGTGTTTTTGTTTACTCCTGTTGTCCTTTTTAAATTGGTATCATGAAGTACGATAATCTTTCCATCTTTCGTCTGTTGAACATCTAATTCAATCCAATCAGCACTTAATTCCTGCGCTCCACGAAAAGCACTCATCGTATTTTCTGGATAAAGAACAGACGCTCCACGATGAGCTGTTACCTCCATAGTTCTTACATATTCAATTTGAAATTGATATCTTCCGGTTGCTACCGAATAAGTAAATAAAGTACCACTCAATAAAGTAAGGATGGCAAGAACATATTTTAAATTTTCTACTCGGCTAGAAATTTTACTTTCTTGATGAGAAGAAATCGAAATAGGCACTAGTTTTTCTTTTATCTTCTTTTTTCTTTCATAGTATAAAACACTAATCATCGCATAACTAACTGGTGTCGATAGAAGTGTTACAACGATAAAAGAAAAAGCAATTAACATCCAAATAATCGTAATGGTAAGATTACCAAAGAGATTTAAATTTCCAAATATTTTATGTAGGAATAAAATAAGGAAAACTCCTACCAAGATAAAAACTAAATAAATTACAAATAGGAAAAATTGCGTCAAAATAATACTGACGAAATCTTTTACGCGATTGCCATGACTAAGATGAATACTTTTCTTTCTAGATTCTTTAAAATCACAGTCTTCTAATACAAAATAGTGGATGACATAAAGCCATCGATAAAGAAGAATAGTAAGTCCAATTAAAAAAAGAAAATAAAGAATCGATAAAATGGTATTATGGGCAATATAATCACTGATAAATTCAGGAAGCGAAATTGTTGAAATAAATCCTGAAGAAACGCCCATATTTAAAAATGGTATTAAAAAGAGAATCAAAAATGGAAGTCCAATATTCTTTCTTTGAAATACTCGTTTCGATTTCTCTAAAGCAATCGTAAAGGCCTCTTTCATAGATATCTTTTTTTCTTGATAAGAACTATCTAAAATGACAATGATGGTACTGATATCAATAAGTGCATAAAAAGTTAGAAATATCAGTAAAATCAGAAGAAATAAAATGGTCAAAGGATTGATTAAAAAAGAAAGGAAATTCTCAAAAGTAAGATAAGAATATCCACTGAATTTAGTAATCCATCGAAAACAAGATAAGAATAGTGGAACAAAAATAATCGTTGAAAGAAGTTTATATACAAATTCAAACGCTAATAAAGTTTTAACATTATATCCTAATATTTTTTTTACTGTTTTACTCATGATTTCAACCTAATCTTTTTTACTAATTTCTAATCCATCCTGAAAAGCATTTCCTACTCTATTACCAACTTGATAATAGCCATGCGTATAAGGATCAAAAGCAATTGCTTGTAGTTTTTCGATATCTACATTATCTCCTGTCATAACACTTTCTTCTGCTGATACAGCAACTACTTTACCAACAACACCACAATCTTGATACTCTACAAATTCACATTCTAAACAAATTGGAAATTCATTGACGATAGGAGCATCTACTTTTTCTGATTTCGTGACTGTTAACCCACTCTTTTCAAACTTTTGAGGAGTCGTATGACCAGATACCATTCCAAAATAATCTGCTTCTTTGACATGCGAAGCATCGGCAATACTAACTGTAAATGCCTTTCTATGACGAATATTTTCTACGGTTTTATGAGTTTCTGTTAAATTTAAAACGACATAATCCCTTTCTAGCATCATTCCCCATGCCGCATTCATAACATCTACACTACCATCTTCATTGTAGGTTGCTATCATCAATACGGGCATTGGAAAAATAGCTTCTGTTGTTTTGATATTTTTTTTCATAACTAATCCACCTTTCCTTTCTAGTATATCATAAAAAAAGAGAATGGTATCCTTCTTATGGAATTTCATTCCCTTCTAATATTTTTAACCATTCTTCTACTTCTTCTTTAGATACATTACTGCTAAATCGTTTTCCTTCCTTCCAAGTTCCTACTTTCGCAAGTTCTTCTAAGTTCTTCGCACTATCTCCTAATTCAGAAGAGGCAGAAGTACAAAAAGGAATTATTATTTTTCCTGTAAAGTCATTTTCTTGAAGAAAGGTACGAACTGGCCAAGCCGCATTCCCCCACCAAATTGGATATCCTAAAAAGACAATTTTATAATCTTCCCAATGTGGAACTTCTGTACTTTTTAAAGGTATCTCTTGTTTGGAAGAGTCTTGATGTTCCATAGATACTCTAGAGGATTCATTCGTCCAATCTAAGTCTTCTTTTGTATAGGGTTCGATAGGTTCTAATTCAAAAAGATCAGCATTCTCTTTATTCGCAATGATATTCGCTACTTTTGCCGTATTACTAGTCGCTGAAAAATAAACAACTAAGATTTGATTTTTCTCTTCGGTTTCTGGCTTGGTAACCTCTACTTTTTCTTTTCCACATCCAACAACACATAAGAGGAAGAAAAGAAAAATACTAAGAACTCTTTTTTTCATAGACCTTTCCTCTTTCTACCCAGCAGACAATTTTATCTTCTGAAGTACCTAGATGAGAACCACGAATCGCTAATCCTTCTTCCACCAAGGCAGCTGGACATAATTCTTGTAATTGATAAGGGATATTTGCTAAACCAGATCCTTCATGCGTAACGAAAGGACGAATTCTTTTTCCTGTCAAATCTACTTCTTTTAAAGCCGTAACCATTTCTTCTGGCATATCTCCCCAATAAACAGGCGCTCCCACATAGATAGTTTCATAACTAGAAAGGTCAGGTACTCGTCCTAAAATAGGTGCAGAATGAGTCTCTTGTCTTTGTTTTGCTTCCTCAATACAAGTCGCGTAATCTTTCGCGTAAGGAATCGCAGGTTCCACTTTAAATTTATCACAATTTAAAATTTGACTAATTGTTTCTGCTACTACTTCTGTATTTCCTTTCTCTAAATAACCAACCGCATAATTTTCATCAGCTCTACTAAAATAAAGAATAAAATTATTTTTCTCACTCATTATGGTTCCTCCCTTATTTTCTACTATCATTATACCACGAAAAAAAGGAAAAATTTTTTCCTATTTCACAAATCCTGATATTTCTTGAAGTGCATAAGTAGCTGCTAAACTACCATCACCAACAGCAGTAGTAAGTTGTCGTAAGTCTTTTTCTCTCGCATCTCCAACCGCATAAATACCTTTTGTCTTAGTAAGAACTTCCTTTGTTGTTTGAATATATCCCTTTTCATTTAAGTCTACTACATTCTTAAAAATTTCATTTTGAGGATCTTGACCTATCGCTACAAAAAGACCATCTAAAGGAAGTTTTATCGTTTCCTCTTCTTTTTCTAAGGTAATCGAAGTTAATTTTTCTTCGCCATGAATCGCTACCACTTTCGTATTTAAAAAGAATTGAATATTTTCTTTTTGATGAAGTTCTTCTAATTTCTTCTCTTCACCACGAAATTCTTCTCTTCGATGAATCACATACACATGAGAGGCTAAATCTGATAAATAAAGAGCATCCTCGAAAGCAGTATTTCCCCCACCTACTACCGCGACTACTTTTCCCCGATAGAAATTTCCATCACAGGTAGCACAGTAAGAAACTCCCTTTCCAAGAAGTTTTTCTTCTTCTTCAAATCCTAGTTTTCTATTTTGTGTCCCTGGCGCTAGAATAATAGTAATAGCTTCATACTCTCCACGATTAGTCGTTACTTTTTTATTTTCTTCTACCTTTAGAACCGTTTCATACTTAATTTCTACTCCTAAATTTTTTACTTGTTCATATAGAGTAGTTGCAAAATCAAACCCTGTAATTCTAGAAATTCCAGGATAGTTTTCAATTCTACTAGCATTGATAATCTGTCCACCGTAACTTTTCGATTCTAGGACTAATACTTTCTTATTGGCCCGACCTAAGTATAAAGCACTAGTTAGTCCTGCTGGTCCTGCTCCGATAATAATGGTATCGTACATAGTAACCTCCTTATTGATAATTTCGAATGACTTGATATTCTTCATGGTCATCGGCTTTTAAATATCCTACAGAAATTCCTTTACCATTATGGCTCGTCACATCTTTTTCAGAAGATTGAATCGCGTCTTCTACTAATTTTTGGGCTTCTTCCATCGTGATTTCTTCGTTATTCGCACGAATTAATAAGGCCGCATAGGCAGCTACTTGAGGATCTTCCGCATATTTTTTATCGACATAAATGCGCATGGAACGAACGATATCTTCCTCCTCCGATTTTTGTTCATCTAATGGAAGAACGACGAGTTGAATTCCATCCGTAATAGGATACCAATAAAGGCCATTTTTCTTAGTTGCTTCCCCTTCTACTGGACCTAATCCAGAATTATCAATAATCATTTTATTTAGTTGTGATAAAAGTGTCGCTACGGTCTTTTCTTCTACACTTCCTATGTTAGATTCTTCTACCTTTTCTTCTGGTTGTTTTTCTTCTTTCACTTCTTCTATCGCACATCCAAATGTCATAAAACAACAAGCAAACATCAATATTAAAAGGAATGTCTTTTTCATTTTTTCCCCTCCTATTTTCATTATATCATGAAAACAAGTAAATCTAATTGGATTTACTTGTTCTTTTCGGCAGTTGACACTTCCGTAACAATCTCATTTATCGGTACATCTGTAGGACTAGTAGGAAGAAAATTATCTTTTAAAATTTGTTCTTCAAAACAGACAGCGATACTTTTCGCACTTACTCCTTTTAAGAAACGATCATAATATCCTTTGCCATATCCTAATCGATTTCCGTTTTTATCAAAACATATCCCTGGAACAATAATCAAATCAAACATTTCTTTCGGAAGAAATTTTTCTTCTTCTCCGATTGGTTCTTCTACGCCAAGAGAACTTTTTTGAAAAGGTTCTTGCAAAGAAGAAATACGATAAAACTTTAATTCATTGCCTACTACTTTAGGAAGTCCTACTACCTTTCCACTTTGAAAACTACTTTCCATCAGTTCTTGCGTATCTACTTCCGTACCAAAACTTTTATAGAAAGCAATTACTTTTGCTTGTTGATAATCTTTCCTATTCTTAATCTTTTCCGTAATTAAATGGGATTTTTGCTTAGGAGATTTCACATTTTTACGAATTTCGAGATACTTTTGTCTAAGTTCTTCCTTGGAAAAATAAGAAGTCATTTTTTCTCCTTCTTCTTTTGATTTTTTCTTCCTGCTTTGATAATCTTACGGTTAGACTTTTCCTTGATTTCTTCTATTTTCCGTTGAAATTTTTCTTCCGCATGAGCAATCTTTTCTTCTGTTTTCTTCTTAATTTTCATTTGTTTTTCATTATATTTTTGTCTTTCTTCCTCAACTCTTCCTTTTACTTTTTCTAAGGCAGTGCCAATATGTTGAAAGTTAGGGTATGCCGAAAATAATCTTCGTTTTAATCTACCACCGGTTCTAATTGTTTCTAAGACCTTTTTAGAAATTTCCTCGGTATTATCCTTTTCAAATAGTTTTACATCATTTCGAATATGCGATAATACCCGGAAAGATATAATATTATCTGTAAGAAAAATAAGAAGCAAAAGAACGGTCGAAAAAGATAACCCAAAAGAAGAAAAATGACTATAAAAATCTAGTAAGACAGGATTGATAAAATGAACTACGAAAACGCCACCGAGGCCAAAAGGAATTAACGTATAAAGAGAAATTCTTCCATTGACATTAAACTTATCATTACTATAATCCCACCATCTAGCATGAAATATTTTCTCCATCAAATAACTTGTTACATACTCTAGAATAGCGCAGATAATCATTCCTAAAAAGAAAAGCGCTACCATATCATCTCTATATTTATGAAGAAAAAGAATCATCAAAATAGAACCCCATCCATAGATAGGACAATAAGGGCCAATTAAAAAACCACGGTTAATAAATTTCTTTTTCTCAAAGAGTTGAAGAAGAACTTCCGCACACCATCCAAAAAAAGAATAGGTAATAAATAATAAGAAAAATATTTGTAATTTATGAATCATAAAAACCTCTACTAACAAAAAATATCCTTTTCTTATCTCCTATTATATCACAAAAAAGAGAAGAGATTTCTTACTCTTCTCCCATTCTTAAAACTTTTAACTTTTGATTTGCTTTTCCAATCATGTAGATAGACATTCCTGTATTGATTATACATACCACAAATCCCATAATACTAGTCATTATCATTTTAAATTCATTTTCATTGGTTCCAAATTGAGAAACCATAGCAACTTCTAAAGAAATCATCGAAATCATAGCGACCGTTAAGTTAATACATTTAGTAGATGCTAAAAGTGGACTATGATTTTTTCGATATTTGATAACATTAACAATCGCACTGATAATTAAATAAAAGTCATACATAGCAACTATATAGATAATAAATCCGGCATAGGTTATCTTCTGATTTTGTCTAATAATTAAAACAATCATACCCGTCAATATTAAGTTTAGGAATAAGAGAATGATACCAGTTGATCTTAATTTTTTATATTCATTTTTTAATTTTTTGCCAACTTCCTTTTTGATATCCTTTACGATAGATAATTTCATAAAGCATAAAATGAGATAGTAAACTGCAAAAGTAATAAACCACCAAGATTGGTAATAAACTCCCGCCCCTAATTTAAAAATACCATAAATGAAATGAAGAAAAGTCGCTAAAGAGAGAGCTATTTTGGTGATGAAAAGTTCTCTTTCTTTATAGAAATGATAGGATTTCGATTTTTTAATCGCATGATGACCAAATTGACATATTTTATAAAACCAAATACAAAATATAATTAAGGCATAGGTAGATAAAAGATAACTGATATAAGCAAGTGGAGTATCTTCTAGATGAAAAGAAAAAACATAAATAAGCAATCCAAAAGCCACATTAAATATGATAAATCCAATGATTTTATTAGGAATAAATAATTTACTTAGTACCTTTTTCATATCAAACCTCTAACTATATAATTATACCATTAAAAGAAAAAGGAAGAATATTCTTCCAAGTAAATAACTAGTCTTTGTTACTTTTTAAATAAGAATATATTGGATAGTTAAATACACAAATCAGTAAACCAACAATACCTGTTATGATACCTATTAGTAGATCCGTTTTAGATGGATTTCCAACCATCACTTTACTCATACCAAATCCCATTACTAATGCTCCAACTATTCCGATTATCCAAGTAAATACAATCCCCCAATTGATTGGTGCAGGTTCTTTTTTAGGACGATTACTTCTATAGACAGGAATAATGCAAAGTAGAATAATAAATCCTAAAATTGCTACAACAACACCTGCTTTAAATAAATCCCACTCCGGTATTAAGCACATACACATCCCTATTGCAAATACTAAGCCGCCAATCGTTCCTAAAATAATTTCTAATAAAGTTTCCTTTTTCATAAATTCCTCCATACTTTATTTCTCTAATTTTTCTTGTTGTTTTGCTTTTAATTCTTCTTGTTCTTTTTGTAATCTTGCTTTCGCTTCTTCGATTGATTCCCCGTCTTTTTTTAAAAAAGTATCCACAAATTTATCTTCCACTTTCTTGTAACCACCAACAACTGTACCTTCAATTTTTTTGTATCCTCCAACGACAGCCTTTTCTACTTTCTTATTCGCATCTACGATTTTAGACATCCAATCACTTCCTTTCAATAATAAGACACTTGTCTTTTTATTACAATTTTAGTATAATCTTTACGAAAGAAAAATACAATCAACAATTTATAGACGATTGTCCAATTAAAAGGAGTGAATATATGAATACACCAAATAACAAACGAAGAAAAGAAACCAGAGATAAAATCAGTAAGGTGTTTATCACTTTATTACAAACCAAAGAAATCACAGAAATATCTGTTACTGATATTTGTAAACTTGCCAAAATAAATCGTTCTACTTTTTATGTAAATTACCTCGATATATATGATTTAGCAGACAAGATTGGACAAGAGTTAGAGCGAGATGTTTTTTCTTTATATCAAGAAGAAAGAGAAACAAATCATAATTCAAACGATTTTTTAAAACTATTTAAGCATATAAAAGAGAATCAAATATTTTATAAAACCTATTTTAAATTGAAAATGGATCAAAACCTTATCACACAAGAATACGATTATCATTTATCAAAGGAATTATATGATGATAAATATATCGATTATCACATGGAATTTTTTAAGGCAGGACTAAATGCTATTATTAAAAAATGGCTTGATAATGGTTGCCAAGAATCACCTGAAGAAATAGAAAGTATATTAAAAAGTGAATATGCAAATAAAAAAAATGTCAAGAATGAAACTTGATATTTTTTATTGCTTTGTTCTTAGCTCCCATCTTAATAGGAATATTCCCATGAAAAAGGCTAAGATATCTGCAATTATCGCACTCCATAACATCGTTATAACACTATGACTAAGCATTGCAATGAAAATAATAGCAGGAACAAAAAAGAGAACATCCCTAGAAAGAGCAAGCAAAGTAGATTTAAAACTAGCTCCCATAGATTGTAATAAAATAGATAATGATTTAATCATACAAGTAAAGATAATTCCCCCTAAGAAAATTCTTAAACAATATCTAGCATACTCCATATATTCTAAAGAATTTTCTTTGCCAAAGATACTAATAATGAAAGTTGGACAAAGTTCAAAAAGAAGAAATGCGATAGAACCAATCACAAAGTTAATCCCTAAAATATATTTTATGGTATCTTTTACTCTTTCAATATTCCCTGCTCCCATATTGTATCCAATAATAGGCATACCTCCTAAAGAAACACCAATTACAATAGATATTACGATACCGAATACTTTCATACAAATACCAATGACGGCAAGTGGTGTTACTACCCCATAGGCTACCTCTCTACTAGATAATGTCATATATCCATATTTACCAACCAAATTATTAGCAACTGCAATAATGATTACAATAGCTAATTGAGTAATAAAAGACGCTAATCCTAAAGACACAACTTTCTTACATATTTTAGCATCCAACTTAATAGATTCTTTTTCTATCCTAAAAGATTTTGCTTTCCTCAAATACCAAATACTAATTAAGAAAGTAATGATTTGTCCAATGACTGTTGCAATCGCTGCTCCTTTGACACTCATTCTAAAAACAAAGATAAAGATGGCATCTAAAATAATATTAGAAATCGCACCAACAACCGTTGCAACCATCGCGTATTTGGGACTACCATCACTTCGAATAGAAGCATTTAATCCTTGTCCAATGATATAAAAAGGTAAACCACAACAAATGATTTGAAAATAGTCTATCGCATATTGATAACATTTTACTTCTTTTGGATTTCCTCCAAAAAGATGTAAGATAGGCTTTTGAAATAGAAATCCTAAAACCGTTAAGAAAAGAGCGATGATAATCAAAAGAATAAGACCATTTCCAATAGAATGATTTGCATCTTCTTTTTTCTTAGCTCCTAACGATAAACTAAAAAGAGCTGCAGCGCCATCTCCTATTAACAAAGAAAAAGCAAGAGCAATCACAGTAAAAGGATAAACGATATTCGTTGCTGCATTACCATACTCCCCTGCTTCACTCCATCCTATAAAGATTTGATCAGCAATATTATAAAGAGCCGCTACAATCATACTAATAACACAGGGAATAGCAAAGTTTCGAATTAATTTTGCAACGCTATCTTTCCCTAAATCTAATTTTTTCACAAAAAATCCCTCCTCTATTTTGAGCGCAAAAAAATGCGTAAGTCTCTATTCAATTGGACTTACGCATTTCGCTACTCATTGATAAAATGGACTTTCATTTTTTGCTCAATGAACCAATTATAGCACAAATTTTTATTTTTTGTAAGAAAAAATTTTTCGATAAATCTCTCTCTATTTTTTTCTTTTTGAATGTTTCTCTTTCGTTTACTCTCCCTTAAAATTCTTTTTTACGAAAGATTCTTTCAGATATTTTATATGATCCATAAACCATCAGAATAGCGATTGCTACTAAAATAATTAGGATATAATCTTCTAAGAAAGATAAGGTCTTCGCTAGAAATGAAAAATCTATATAAGGAAGTAGAAAACTACCTATAATTACTAACCCAAAAACAATCAGAAAAATTCCAATTCTTGCTTTTTCAACTCCAAATTTATAAATGATAGGATACATAAAAGACAAGACGAGTAAAGTTCCAAAGATGGTACCAAACATGGTGACTAATATTTGTTCATAAGGAATCGTTTCCGTTCTCACATAAGAAATTAAAAAAGATAAAAGAAGAGTAATGAAAGAAACAGCAAAAGTCATGGCAAGAGTCGCTAAATATTTTGATCTTACACTATTTTTTCTTCCATTAGGCATAGTAATAGAATAGGCATCCCACTTATTATAGTTATCATAACTAAAAGTAGAAATCATAATCATTACGCACATAAATGGTAAGATAAAAGAAATATCCATTTCTCCTAAGAATCCCATAACTGTATATACAATAATTAATACTCCTAATAATTTAAAATTGCTTTTTATCATAGCAAAATCTTTTTTCATAAGTCCTATCATTATTCTTCCCCCTTAATCATTAAAACCATTAAATCATCTAAAGTGATTTTATCGATAACGGCAATATCATATTTTTCTTGAAAAGATTTTTTGTTAGGAATCAAGACTTCATATTCATATTTTGTCTTTTTATACTTGATATAATCTTCCTTATGAATTTGGCGAAACTCTTTTTCAGTACACTTTACAATACCATATTTATTTAATAATTCATCTGTTGTTTTTGAAAGAACAATTTCTCCTTGATTGATAAAGGTAATATAATCTGCAATATGTTCTAAATCCGTCGTAATATGACTAGAAAGTAAAATAGAGCAATCATCCTTTTCAATAAAATTTTGAAAGATTTCTATAACTTCCGCTCTAGCGACAGGGTCTAATCCAGAAGTTGGTTCATCTAATATTAAAAGTTTTGGATGATGGGATAACGCTGTTGCAATTTCTAGTTTTTTTCTCATTCCTTTTGAAAATGTTTTTATTTGTTTATTTGGTAATAAGGAAAATTCTTTTAGATAATCATAAAACATTTTTGTATCCCAATTTTGATAAATACTCTTCATCGTTTTATGAATATCATTTGGTGTTAGAATCTCAGGAAAGAACATATCATCTAATACAACCCCTACATCCTCTTTTATTCTTCCTTCCTCTTTTCGATTATCTAATCCAAAAATTGTAATCTCACCACGATAGGATTGAATGATATCTAAAATAGCTTTGATAGTTGTTGTCTTCCCAGCTCCATTCTCCCCAATAAATCCCATAATCATTCCTTTTGGTAAATGAAAGGTAACATTTTTAAGTTCAAAATTATCATATGTTTTACATAAGTTTTTTACTTCTAAAATATTTTCCATTTTTATTTATCCTCCTCATATAAGATAGTTAACATTTCCTTCATGGTCTCTTTATCAATATTATTCATTTTTGCAATCGTAACTGCCTTATCCATCAGTTCTTCTATCTTATTTAATTGTTCTTCTAAAGCAACTTCTTTATTGATTTTAGCAACATAAAATCCTTTCGATGGAACATTCATTACATACCCTTCTTTTACTAATTCCTCATAAGCATTTTTCGTCGTTATAACACTACAACGAAGATCTTTCGCTAAAGTTCTTATGGATGGTAATAATTCATTTTCTTTCAGTTCATTAGAAACTATTTTCACTTTAATCTGTTCCTTAATTTGTTCATAAATAGGAATGCCATTGGAGTTACTTATGATAATTTCCATACTTCACCTTCTTTGTATATATTTATTATATACAGATTATACACAGTTGTCAATACAAAAAAAACAAACCGTAATGGTTTGTTTATAAAATATACTTACTCACTTTTTGCAATATTTTTTGATGAGATACGCCATTCGTAATAATAGCTCCTTTAATATCTTCATCGTATCGTTGTTCTTCTCCATACATATTTGTTACTTTTCCACCGGCTTCGGTAACAATTAGGTAAGAAGCTGCTAAATCACAATTTCCATGACTCGTCCCCGGAAATATATCACAAGAAAAATCCCCGGTTGCAATAGCCATACAACTTCTAGCCACACTTCCAATAGATGAAATTTTAGAAGAAGACTTTAACTCCTTGATTAAGGCAATTTCATCAATGATACTATTATCAAATATTTCAACATTGATACGATATCCTAGTGTTCCTAAATCCTTATCATTTACATGGATTCTAGTATCATTACAATAAGCTCCCTTCCCTTTTATGGCAGAGTACATTCTATCTTCCACTGCATTATATACTACCGCAACAATAGGTTCTCCATTATGAACTAAAGCCAAAGAAAATACAAATACGGGAATATGATTGACATACATTCCAGTTCCATCTAAAGGATCACATACCCATACATATTCAGAACCGTTTTGATAATTTTCTTCTTCCCCGTTTACAGAATGATTTTGATATCTTTCTTTTACCCTTTGAATTAGATAACTATTTGGTATTATAAACCTGTAATTATTATATCATGTATTTGATTGATAATTACAGGCTTTTTTACTATGATGTA
>CANQZC010000007.1 GCA_947628235.1 uncultured Bacilli bacterium
TTCAATCATAATAAAAAGAAGTGTAATATTCAACTACATTTCTGTAATTAATTATTACACTTTTATAGTACCAAAAGTAAACATTTTTAGTTTACTTCTTCACATTTACCAAACCTTAGTGAAACTTTATTCCCAACTAATTGTCCAATTTCCGCTAGATGTTACTACATAATAGTATTTGATACCAGATTCTGTCTTAAATGTAGCTTGTCCATTATAAGAACCAATCTCATTAGCGAGTAAATCTCTTCCGCCATATTCATCGTATACCCAAACAGCAAAGTTATGCGCTCCACTGTTTTTTAAAGTTACTACCATACGGGATCCATCGCCAACAAACATTCCTGTGACCTTATCCCCTTTGCCAGATACGGACTTACTGATACTACCAGAAACCGGTTCAAACTTTATTGTCCATTTTCCACTAGATGTTACTTCTAATAAACCATTTTTCGTAGCAGCACTATAACCATCTCGAGTAATTGTACTTCCAGAATATTTACCTATTTCATTTACTAATAACTCTCCGTATTCATCATTAGCATCTGCATAAAACCAAATAGCAAAATTATGTGACCCGCTATTTGTCATAGTGACTTTATAATTTCCTGCTGGAATATTTACATTTTTAATTACCTTGTTACCAGATCCACTAAAACTAATTGGTTTTGGTTTTACCGTAACTTGGCATTTTGCAGAGAGACCATCTTCTGTCGTTGCTGTTACCGTTGCAGTTCCTTCCGATTGCGCTTTTAATTTTCCTGAAGAGACGCTAACAACACTTGTATCATCACTTTCCCAAGTAATCTTCTTATAAGTTGCGTTACTTGGCGTAATAGTTGTCTTTAGTGTCTCACTGCTTCCAACCGTCAAAGAAAGTGATGACTTATTTAACTTCAATTCTTTTACGGCAATATATGCTTCTACTTCTGTAGAATTAGAAAGGCCACTCGCAGTTGTTACTGTTATAGTAGCAGTCCCTTCTTTTAATGCCTCTACATTATAATTGTCATCTACTTTTAAAATTTTTTCATCACTAGAAACAACGCTGACAATTTCTTCTTTTGAATTTACAGGGTAAAAAGAAATTTCTGCTTTCTCTTTTTCTCCCACTGCTATTTTGTCAGTTAGGAAGAGAACTACCTTTTCTGGTTTTACTTCTTCTTTTGTTTTGGCATCAGAAGATTCTTTTTTTGATGCTCCTGAATTACTAATAGAAAGTCCTACTATCAATAGAACTAGCGCGAGGAAGCAAATAAGGCCTACTCTTATCATTTGTTTTTTACTTTTCACTCAAACCACCTACTTTTTTAGTATAGCATATCTAGTTTGAAAAAGAAAGCAAAAGAAAAAAGTAGTTTTTGTTCTACTTTTAATCTCTACTATTTCCAAATAATCTAAGTAAATCTAAGAAAATATTAATAAAATCTAGATATAGTTGGAAAGCTCCATAAACAGCTACCTTATCTTCATCATCAATTCCATATAAGTTTCTCTTAATAACTTGAACATCGTAAGCAATATATCCCATAAAGATAAGAATTCCTAAACAACATAATCCAAGATCAAGAACTTCACTTCCGACAAAGACATTGATAAGCATTGCTACTAACATAGCAAATAGTCCCATTAATAGATATACACCAAACTTTGTTAAATCTATTTTTGTAACAGAACCAATAATTCCAAAGATTAATAAAATTCCTGATGTAATAGCAAATACCCATACAATAGACATAATATCATATAGAATAAAAATAGATGAAAGTGCAAGGCCTGTTAGAGCAGCATATCCTAAATAAAGAATAGATGTTGTCATCATGGACATCTTACGAATTCTGGCTGCTAGTAAAATAGCAATCACAATCTCAGCAATCCATACAATAAAAATTTTACCACCTGCAAATAGATTAAAGAGCATTGTTTTATTTGCTGCTACTACATAAGCAACTCCAAAAGTAATTGCTAATCCTATGCATAACCACATAAATACTTTTGAAAAAACTTGATTCACAAACTCACCTCGATATTATTATATCATATTTTTTACATAATATAGATATTTTTTGATTCATATATTCAGCAATGTCATTTTCTTCTGGTAACAATAAAACTTCTACTTTTTCTTTGGTATATTTACGAATCAAAAGAATTAATTCTTCCATATCTTCTAATTCAGTATAGACAGAATTATAACTTTCGATAGATACCATTTTCGATAAATCGATTTGAATTAAAGAAGATTTCACTAGTAGGTTTTGAATCGGTCGATTTTGAATTTCTTCATTACGAGAAATAGCCATCGTAACATCCGTAATGGTTAAATCCTTAAAAGCATAAAAATAATCTCCCGTCGTATTGCCAATCGAAAAGATTAATTTTTCTTTTTTAAAAGTAATTTGATAAATTTCAAAAGAAAGGAATCCTAAAAAGATAAGAATAAAAATTTTTTTCATGATATCACCAAAAAAGTAGCCATAAGCTACTTTATTATATTTCTTCAATTTCCATTTTAGCACCAACAGAACTTAATTTTTCTACGATATTTTCATATCCGCGAAGAACATGTTCGACATTGTTTACAACCGTTTCTCCTTCAGCCTTTAATCCGGCTAGAATAAGACAAGCTCCAGCCCGTAAATCGGTTGCTTCTACTTCTTTTCCTACGAGAGGAGTTGGACCTTCAATATGAAGTTTCTTTTCATCAATCGTAATAGATGCCCCCATCTCATTTAAGTAAGGAACATTTTTAAAACGATTTTCATAGATAGTTTCCTCCAAAATAGATTCTCCTGTACATTGGGTAAGAAGTGTTGTTAATGGTTGTTGTAAATCTGTTGGGAAACCAGGATATCCTAATGTTTTTACACTAACTCTATGCATAGAAGATTGAGCCTGAATCTCAATAGCATCCTCTTCTACTTTCATAGGAACACCCATTTCTTTTAATTTATTAATAAGGGAATCTACATGTTCCGGAATAATATTTTCAATTCGTAGGGGATTACCAACTAAAGCTCCAGCAATCATATAAGTACCGGTTTCAATACGATCAGGAATTACTTCGGTATAACAACTACCTAGATAATCTACTCCTGTAATTTGAATCGTACTTGTTCCAGCTCCTGTAATTTTTGCACCCATATTGTTTAAAAAGGTAGCAACATTGACAATTTCTGGTTCTTTGGCAGCATTTTCAATCGTTGTGACACCTTTCGCTTTCACAGCTACTAAAATCGTATTTACAGTAGCTCCTACACTAGGCATATCTAAATATACTTCCGCACCCCGTAGTTCTGTTGCATCAATCGTATATTTATTTCCTTCTTCTTTGACTACTGCTCCTAATGCCCGATATCCTTTTAAAGTCTGATCAATTGGTCTAGCACCGATAGAACATCCTCCCGGAAAATACATTTCTACATGCTTATATTTTCCTAATAAAGAAGACATAAAATAGTAAGACGCTCTTAGTTTTTTAGAGATTTCTTCAGGAATTTCTTTATTCTCAATACTAGAAGAATCAATCTCCATCAAACTTCCTTCTTTTTTTACCTTAGCTCCTAAATATTTTAAAATTTCATTTAAGGCATCGATATCTGATATATCTGGAATATTATCAATTTTGACAACTTCATCGGATAACAAAGAAGCAGGTACCAAAGCAACTGCACTGTTTTTAGCGCCACTAATGCGAATAGTTCCCTTAAGTTGATGTCCACCTTCTATCCGTATTCTTTTCATATTTCCCTCCAATACTACTATATGTGAATGTCCTAAATGTGTTCTAAAACTCCCATAGATCCTAAAAGTTCTACTTTCTCATGAACTGCTTTCTTCATGTTTTCTTCCCCTGCTTTAATGACTTTTCTTGGGTCATATACTTCGGTATCAGAAGCAAGTTTTTCACGAACTCCCTTCGTCCATGCTTGTTGAAGTTCCGTATTGATATTTAATTTTGCAATTCCGCAAGAGATAGCTTTGCGAATTTGTTCATCATAGATACCACTACCACCATGTAAAACGAGTGGTAAATTCGTCTTTTCTTTGATTTCTTCCATTCGATCAAAAGCAAGAACAGGATCGCCATGATAAGGGCCATGAACACTTCCTAAAGCAGGCGCTAAAAAGTCAATTCCTGTCGCATTAACATAAGTGACACAGTCCTCTACTTCCGCATAAAGAATTCCTCCAACAACCCCATCTTCAGAACCTCCGACATGTCCAATTTCTCCTTCGACTGTTACTCCTTTTGGATGAGCATATTCTACTACTCTTTTAGAAATTTCAATATTCTTTTCAAGCGTTTCTTTAGAAGCATCAATCATTACAGAAGTAAATCCAGCATCGATAGCATCTACACAAGATTCATAACTACTAGCGTGATCTAGGTGGATAGCAACAGGAATGGTAATCTTTAAATATTCCATTAAGTTTTTTACCATACCAACAACGGTTTTATATCCTCCCATGTATTTAGCAGCACCTTCACTAACACCTAAAATAACAGGTGTTTGACATACTTGGCATTCTTCTAAAATAAATCTAGTCCATTCTAAGTTATTAATATTAAATTGAGCGATAGCGTATTTTCCTTCTTTCGCTCTAGTAAGCATTTTTTCCATATTTTCTAACATAGTATCACCTATCTATAGTATATTATTATTACTTTTAGATTGCAAGGAATTGCCTGAAGATATCAAAAATACTGTCAACTAATTGACAGTATTATAAGTTTAAAAAGCCTAGAATAAAGAAGGTAATTCCCCCAAAGATAGGAGCGCTTGTTCCTAAAACTTTTGAAATTTTTTGTCCCATGTTTAACCCTAATAAAGTAAAAGAAAAACTAGCAATCGCAAAAGAAATAGGACCTAAAATAGTAAATCTAGGAAGCGCTACGCCGACCGTAAAACTATCAATGCTAACTGCAAACGCAAAAAGAAAAATATCCTTTAGAGAAAGTAAGGGAGATGTCATCTTTTCTTCTTTTGCTTCTAAGAGCAACATAACTCCTAAATAAAAATAAATGATAGAGGTAATAAAATGGAAAGATATAGAAAAAGTATTCGTTAGAATGTACTTGACAGTCATTCCTAGAATAGGCATTGTAAAATGAAAGATTCCGACCATACTAGCAATCTTCTTAGAAAAGCGTTCTTCTACTCCTAATGTTCCATAAGCAATCGCTAGAGAAAAAGCATCCATACTTAGGGAAATAGAAATGAGAAGAATGGAAAGAAACTCCATAAAATCACCTATAACATTGTACTAACAAGGAAACTTTTTTATGTTAAAAATATTTGTCAATCATATCTTTAACAAAAGAACGATACTCTACTTCTTCGCCAGTTTCATTCTCTAATAGACAAAGAGGAGGAAATAAAACACACCACCAGTTCTTTCCTTCTCCTTCTCCTAAAGTGACTACTAAGGATTCATAGAGTCCTTCTTCATATAAAACGCCCTTATATTCCTTTTCAGGAAAGTAATTTTTTCCAAAATTTATAGTAAATTCCGTCTGTGGAAAAGTTTGCTTTACAAGAGACTCAACTTCGGGTATAGATGACTGAATAGTGGTTCTTGCCTCTTCTATTCCTTTTACTTCTTGTAACTTTGGATAGTAATAATTTTCTAATACTTCTTTTACTTTTTTCTTTTCTTCTTGATCTATTTTCGTATTACTATTTCCAATTACCCGAATACGAATTGCTTCTTTAGGAATCATTTCGTATTTTTCTGTTACTTGTCCAACCAATAGATAAAATCCTAAAATAGCACTAATCAAAAATAGTTTTTTCATTTTCTCACCTACTATATAGTGAGTCTCTTTTTTTTATTTTATACAAAAAAAGATATGATTTTTTTCATATCTATGACATTGTAAAAAGGGCTAATATAAAGAAAACAAAGAATCCAATCGTACCAGAAATTCCACAATACTTAGAAGTAAGTGGTTTAGAGGCTGAAAAAACGCCGCATAATATCCAACCAACAATAGGAATCATAAATCCTAAAATAACCCATCCATACTCTGGCCCTTGTTCCTTTACAACCGCCTGATAATTTGGTGGCGCTGGATAAGTTACATAATTTTGTTGAAAGTTTTGATTATTCGTTTGATAACGCATACCACAATTAGCGCAGACAAGATGTTCATCTTGCATTTGATATCCACAGTTTGGACAATATTTTGCCATAACTACCTCCTTATTTATGATAAGATTCATGATTTAGAATCTTATAAGAACGATAAATTTGTTCTAATAAAAGAACACGAAATAACTGATGTGGGAATGTTAATTTCGAAAAAGAAAGATGATAGTTTGCTCGTTTTTTAATCTCTTCATGAAGTCCATAAGAACCTCCAATAATAAAAGTAATATTTGGATAGTTTAGAAAGATTTGATCCATTTTTTTAGAGAAAGCGAAAGAATCTAATTCTTCTCCCTCAATTTCTAAAGAAATGATATAATCTCTTTCCCCTATTTGCCGTTCTATTTCTTGTCTTTCTTTTTCTAAAATAGTAGCTATATCCATACCACTATAATCGTTACATTCTACAATTTCTAATTTCGTATATTTAGAAATTCTTTTCTCATACTCTAATATCGCTTCTGTAAAATATTTTTCTTTTACTTTTCCTACGCAAATAATTTTTATCATATTTCTAACAACTCCGTCGGTTCTTTTTGAGTTGCAATCACAATATTAGAAAAAGATATTTGATGGTCTTTTAACTCTTGTTCTAATGTTTGTCGCGCTAATTCCGGAGTATTATTTTCTTCACTTAAATGGGCAAGAATCACAACTTTGGTATCTTTTCCAATAAATTTTGATAAATAATAAGCAGAATCTTGATTCGATAAATGGCCTCGATCACTTAAGATACGCATCTTCGTTTGATGAGGATAATGAGGATTATTCATTAGTTTTTCTACATCATGATTACTTTCAAAAATATAAGCACTACGATTTTTTAAGAGAGGATGATACTTTTCATTCACATATCCTGTATCCGTCATATAAAGAAGAGAACTATCTCCTTCCTCTAAAAGGTATCCATTAGAATCTTCCGTATCATGAGAAGTTTTAATCGCGGTAATTTTTAAATTTCCAAAATTCTCTTCTTTCTCGATATAGATAGGTTGACTCAATTTTAAATTGGCTTCTTTTTCTATGGATGCGGTAATATAAACTTGAGGATGATACTTTTTTAAAAAGACAGGTAATCCAGAAATATGGTCTACATGAGCATGAGTAATCCATATCATATCAACAGAAGAGGGATCAATTCCCTTCGCTTTTAATTTCTTTTCTGCTTGTAAAGAACTAATCCCTAAATCTAGTAATATTCTTTTCTCTTTTGTCTCTACATAGACACAATTTCCTTTACTTCCACTCGCTAATACAAAAAACTTCATGTTATTTCTTCTTTCTCAAATATGGTAATGGATTCGTAACGCAAGAGAACTTAGGACAAGTACGAACTTCAAAATGAAGGTGTGGTCCTGTCGCAGCCCCTGTACTTCCTACATAACCAATAATCTGTCCACGAGCAACAGTTAATCCTTCTTTCATACCTTTCGCATAACCACTCATATGTCCATAAAGAGTATAATATCCATTATGGTGATCGATAATCATATGAATTCCATATCCCCAAGATTGAGTACCCATATAGTAAATTGTTCCATTGTTAGAAGCATAAACTGGAGAGCCATATCCTGTACCAGCAATATCTAGTCCGGTATGGAACTCTCTTCCACTTCCGAATGGATTTTTACGAGATCCATAATAAGAAGTAAGACGATATCCAGACTTCGTTGGCCAATACCAAGAAGATAAACTTCCTACATAAGGAATAATTTTAGTACCTACTGAAATAATCTCATTCTTGGCAGTTTTTAAAGTCGTATTAGAAATCGGGTCAACGAAGGTATCGGAACCATTGACACTTTTTACATTCTGTGAAACTCTACTGATTCCATTCGCTCCTTTTTGTTTTAATTCTCTCATTCCTTCATTTAGATGAGGATCTTCTTCTTCAACGGTTTCATATTCGATTTCCATATCCTCTACTACGAATCTTTCAACAACAATACTTAATTGTGGATCAATTTCCGCAATTACAACTGGTTGATTTTCATATAGAATATTATTAACACTCGTAAAAGATGGATTGGAAAGGAAAAATTCCTCAACACTAATTCCTTGATCATAAGTTAATGAAAGAATTGTATCAGTTGCTTTGGCATAAACAATTTTTTCATTTTTATTTTCCCCATATAATAAGAAACTAGATAGTTCTTCTGGATCATTATATATTTTTTCTCCAACAGAAATATTTTGTTCTTTTATCGTAATAGGCTCATCCACATAAATATCATCAATTCTAGAACCAGTCGTTTTAATTTCTTCTTGAGTTCCCTTTTTATACTTTTCATATGTCTCTGAACCAACGAAAACGACTTCTAATTCTTCCACAGCTTCTCGGAAAACACTTTCATCTGTTACATAGATAATAACATCATCTTCACTTTCATCCTGTTCTTGAAAACTTTCGTGGTCTAGTAAAGAAGCTCCTACGAAGACATATTTAGAAACATCATTTTCTTCTGTCTTTTTAATACGGAAACGATATCCTTCAATCGTACAAGGTTTCTTCGCTACAATCATAGCGTAAACATCCTCAACAGGCATTAAATCTGCATGATAGGTATTTATCTTTTCGATATTAATACCGATTGGTTCATAAATATTTTCAGCATATAAATAAGGAGCATTTGTCGTAACATAAGAACTCATATACTTCTGTTTTGGATAAGAAATCTTATCATACTTTTTAGAAAAATAAGTATCTAGTTGATAAGCTTCTGATTCTGTTAAAGATAACTTCTTTCGGTTCTGATCTAGGTATTCAATAACTTTTTTCTTGTTCTCTCGAAAGAATGCTTCTAAATTCTTTAAAAAGGTATCATAATTTTCAATTTTATCATTAGAAATATAACTATTTTCTAAGTCCATTCCAAAAGAAAGAACTAAGGTTTCTACTTTTTCTCGATTTTTTGGATCAAAAGTTCCTTCTTCATCGATTAACTCAAATAGTTGGTCATATTTCTTTTCCATATTTAAGTATTGTTTACTACTACTTACTTTCGATTTAAAGATATTATCAATACCTTCTAAGACATCTAATTGTTCTTGATATTCTATGACTTGATTGCGAATGAGATCCCCTTGCTTACTAATATAAGTAGCTAGTTCTTCTGGAGATTCAATCACTCCAATGACATCTTCATCTAAATATACTTGATAGTAAGTATGTGGTTGATATGTTTTTTGATATTGAAATTGAAGGAAGAATATTCCTATACTAAGGAGTCCTACAACCACTACTATTGCATATTTTTTCAAAACTATCACCTATTCTTCTGTAACCCCACTATTAGCAACACTTACAAAAGTACTAGTTGCTCTTTGAAATAAAAGAGGAATATCTTTTAATGGACCATTTCTGTGTTTTCTAATAACAAATTCCATTAAACTATCATCTTTCTCTTTTTCTTCATCGGTACAATGAAGGAACGCTACAATATCCGCATCCTGTTCAATCGCACCAGATTCTCTTAAGTCACTTAACATTGGCTTTTTATCCGTTCTCTGTTCAATTCCACGAGATAATTGGGAAAGAGCAATGACAGGAACATCTAATTCCATTGCCATCGTCTTTAATGCTCTAGAAATATCCGCTACTTCCTGTTGTCTATTTTGACCATTTCCACCACCTTTAGTAGCGCTTTGAATAAGCGTTAAATAGTCAATTACAACAATATCTAATCCAATTGGCGAACTCTTTAAACGACGACATTTAGAACGAATTTCGGCGACAGATTGACCTGCCGTATCATCAATAAAGATTTTCGTATCAGAAAGTCTACTCATCGCTTCATTAACTCGTTTCCAATCACTATTTTCTAAAGCACCTGTTTTTAACTTTCCACCATCTATTTTTCCAACAGAAGAAAGCATTCTCATAACTAATTGTTCTGCTCCCATCTCCATGTTAAAGAGAGCTACTGTCTTCTTACTATGAATTGCCATATTGGTAACCATATTTAAAGCGATAGCTGTCTTTCCCATACCAGGACGAGCAGCAATAATAATTAATTCATGAGGATGAAATCCTGAAGTGATTTTATCTAAGTCATAAAAACCACTAGGAATTCCTGTAATTTCTCCTTTATTCTTGGCTAGTATCTCTAAGTCAGATTGTGTCTTAGTTAAAACCGTTTGAATATCTTTAAATTCTGCTCCGCGAAGTCCTTGCGAAACATCAGCAATTTTCTTTTGAGATTGATATAAAAAATCCCCAATATTACTTCCTACTTGATAACTTTCTTGTACAATCGAAGTTGCTTCATCAATCAATTTTCGAAGTAAAGACTTCTCACTAACAATATTAATATATTCATCAATATTGGCAGTGGTAGGTACATTATTGATAACTTCTGCTAAATACTCAATATCTCCTACTTGTTTTAACCAACCACGATGATTTAATTCTTCCGATACCGTTGTTACATCGACTGGTCTTTTCGCATTATCAATCGTTTGAATACAAGTAAATATCTTTTGATGAGAGTCTAGATAAAAATCCTCAACAGTCAATAATTCTAAAGCCTTTTGAAGAGCTTTTTTTGTTAAGAACATAGATCCAATGACAGATTGTTCTGCTTCTATATTATGGGGAATCGTTTTTTCTGGCATGATTCTCACCTCACTTTGTTAAATGTACTTTGATAACTGCTGTTACTTTCTTATGAAGTTCTACCTTCACATCATGATATCCTAAAGAAGATAATCCACTATCTTCTTTAATTTGTTTTTTATCGATAGAATATCCTTTTTCTTTTAAAGCATCAGCGATTTGTTTTGGACTAACACTTCCAAATACTTTATCCATCGCACCGGTTTTCACTTGAAAAGATAATTCTATTTTTTCTAATTTTTCTTTTAATTTTTCAGCTTCTTTTTGCTCTTTTTCTTCTTCTTTTTTCTTCGCATCAGCTTCTTTTTGAAGACGGTCTACTCCCATTTTAGAAGCAACGACGGCTTGTTTATTTTTAATTAAAAAAGTTCCATAGCCATCTTTTACTTCTAGAATATCGCCTTTTTTTCCTTGTTTTCTAACATCTTCTAATAAGATTATTTTCATAGCATCTCCCCCAATACTTTTTTTAACATTTTTTCTACTTCTTTGACTGTCTTATCAGGAATTTGACAAGCAGCATTGGTAGCGTGTCCACCACCACCTAATTTTTTCATCACTTCGCAGACATCAAAATCTCCCATAGAACGAGCACTGATACCAACTAAGTTTTCTTGTAGTTCTCCTATCGCAAAAGAGGCTTCTACATATTCAAAATTTAATAATTCTTCAGCTACTTCAGCTAAAGACTCTTTCGCACAATTAGGAACGGGAACCACACACATAGCAATGTTTTTATGAAAGATAAAACTACTCTTAATAAAGTCTGCTCTTCTTAAATAATCATCTTTACTCTCTTTAAGTAAAGTTTGTTTTAAGACACTATCTGCTCCCATACTAGTTAAATAGGCAGCCATCTCAAAAGTCTTTTCCGTTGTCTTTAAATTAAAACCATTCGTATCAATTTCCATGCCCGCTAACATGACAGTAGAAATTAAAACACCTAGGTTTACTCCATAGAATTTTGCATAATGACCAATGAGTTCTACCATACTAGACATCGTAGAATCAATATAGAAAAGTTCTGTTTCTTTGATATAAGAGTTATCTTTGATATGGTGATCTAATACGATAACGCTTTTTGCTTCCTCTACTAAACTAGGATACTCTACTCTCTCTTTTTGATGAACATCTAAGATAATTAAGACGGTATTTTCCTTCAAGACAGAGGAATAAGTAGAAGGATATAAATACTTCATCTCTGGAACTCTCGTTAAGGCTTGCCATACAGAACTGTTGTATTCTTTCCAGTTTTTATTTGAAAGAAAGATATAACAATCTTTCCCCATATCTGTTAATATTTTACAAAGTCCCATCGAAGAACCTATCGCATCTAAATCAGGATTCTGATGAGACATCACTATCATGTTGTCATATTTTGATAAAACTTCCGTTAACTTATGAAATAATGTTTCCATTCTATCACCTCTAGATATCAATATTATACTATAAAACAAGCGATACCACAATGTAAAGTTTTGGAAATCATCCTTCTTCAAAAAAAAGAAATCTCTTATTCTTAAGACATTTCTTTTTCTTTTTTACGCAATCTATTTGCCATTTCTTTAATTTTCCGAAACCGGTGATAAATTCCTGACTTCGTAATTTTTTCAGAAGTTTCCATACTAATAATTTCACTTAGTTCTAAAAGAGAAGCTTCTTTATATTTCATTCGGTAAACAGCAACAATTCTCTCTTTTTCATCTAAAAGATCAAGTCCTGCATGTTCTTCGATATATTCAATATCTTTTACTTGATTCATAGCGGTTTCCACAATCTTATCGACATTCGCTTGTTCACAATTATTTAATCGATTTGTCATGTTTTTATGATCACGATAAATGCGAATATCTTCAAAGTAGAAAAGAGATTGAATCGCTCCTATCATCCTTAGGAAGTCCCCTATTTTTTCTGCCTCCTTCACATAGATCATATAGCGATTCTCTCGTTTTAAAATCTTACTATTTAAACCATATTCATTTAATAGACGAGAAAGAAATTTCGCATACTCTAGTGAAACGACAAAGAACTCTAAATGATATCTTGATTTTTTAGGATCATTTACACTTCCACATGCTAAAAACAATCCTCTTAAATACGCTCTTTTCGAAGTATCATCATCCACCAAATATTCTTTTGGTACTTCTTCTTCTAAACATAAATCTTTTACAATTTCTTCTTTATTTTTCGTTACCTCTAAAATATAAACATAATTTTTATGATAGTTATATCCTTGTCTTACGGTAATACGCGCTATCACAGAATATAAATCTTTCAATAAATGAAAAATACGACGAGCTACCGAAGCATTTTCCGTTGTAATTTTAATCGTTTCTTCCTGGATAGAGCTATTCTTAAGAAAAGCAGATAATTCAGCCATATCCTCTATCTTTTCAAAAAAAAGTTTGCTTACCTCATTTTTAACCGTGGTTGTAAAAGACATGAAATCACCTACAATTGCATCAAATATGCGAAAATATGAAATCCTAATTTGGTTACATTATGACGAATCATATTGTTAGAAATACTAACAAAATCATCCCCAATGACTTGATTATCCATTTTTTTAAAGTTTTCAGCATCATAACGAACCGCATCTTTTTGTTCTAATGTCTCATATTTTAACGCTAATTCAGAATCAATTTTTCCATTGTTCGCAATAACAACATCTACTTTTCTTTTTCCTAAATATTGATTTAACATATGAACATGATCTGTAACCGTAAAATTATCTGTCTCTCCTGGTTGAGTCATCATATTACATACATACATAATTTTTGCTGGACTGTTCTCTAAAGCATCTACAATTTTATCACAAATGAGATTAGGAAGAATACTAGTAAATAAACTTCCCATACTAAGAACAATTAAATCGGCTTCTTCAATCGCCTTTAAGGCTTCTTTAGTAGGAGTTGGATTCTCTTTATAATATACTCTTTTTATCTTTCTCTTATCGACAGTAATATTATGTTCTCCTTCCACTTGATTGCCATCTTCCATCTCTGCCATTAAGACAACATTATCTTCTGTTAAAGGGACAACTTTTCCTTTTAAATTTAAAACTTTACTTAAGGCTTCAATTCCATCAGATAAGTTTCCCGTAATCTCTGTCATAGCCGTCAATAAAAGGTTTCCTATCGTATGCCCATCTAAATCACTAGTGGTATGAAAACGATAGTTAAATAATTCCATGACTAAAGGTTCTGTCTCAGATAGAGAAACTAAAACTCTTCGAATATCTCCGACAGCTGGAATATTAAATTCCTCTCTTAAAATACCAGTGCTTTTTCCATCATCACATACTGAAACAATCGCTGTGATATCGACTGGATATTGTTTTAATCCACGAAGAAGAGTAGATAATCCAGTACCTCCTCCTAAAACAACTACCTTTTTATTCATGAACTTCTTCCTTTCTATGATAATACCGTTTTCTTCTAATCGTATAATTGAATAGAATTAATCCCGCTATTACCATTCCAATAGAAACTAGTTGCGCTACTTTTAAAGTACCTAACATTAAACTATCTTGCCGTAATCCTTCAATAAAGAATCGGGCAATTCCATAGACAATAAAGTAGATAGCAGAAGCTTCTCCAACATGCGATTTTTTACGACTACGGACAAATAAAATCAATAGAAATCCACCAAAACAAATCATTGACTCATAGAAAAAAGTAGGTTGATAGTAAGTTCCACCAATCTTCATTCCCTCAATGACAAAATTAGGAAGATGCATACTTTTTAAAGCCTCTAAAGTAGTAGCTGGTCCATAGGCTTCCCCATTAAAGAAATTCCCCCAACGTCCTATCGCTTGCCCTAATATTAAAACAGGAGCTGCGATATCACAAAGTTTTAGAGTATCGATATGGTGTTTTTTCGTATAAAAAATTGTAAATAGTAAGCCAGCAAAAACACCACCATGAATCGCTAAACCACCATGCCAAATAGCTAAAATTTCGCCAGGATTTTGAACATAGTAAGACCACTCAAAAAGGACATAATAAAGACGCGCTCCTAAAATGACAATCGGTACTAAATAACAAAAATAGTTTTCTAAAAAAGTAAGAGACATCTGTTCTTTTTTAAATTCTCGATAAGTGAGAAAATACCCAATTACAAAGGCCATCAAGATGAGAAAAGAATACCAATGAATTTCGAATGGTCCTATACGAAGTAAAATAGGATTCATTTCTTAAACCCTTTCAAAAAGTTATCGATAATGACATTATCCATAATGGCATTCATAATAGAAATAATGATAGATACTAAGAATACCATAAAGAATCCTTGAATTTGAAAGTGATCCATCAATATCCAATCCGCTACTTTTAAAACAATAATATTAATAATTGGGTAAAAAAGACCTAATGTAAGCGCTGTTAAAGGTAAAGTTAACCAAAATAGTAAGGGTTTTACCGTTCGATTTAAAATAAAAATAATGATAACGGCAAGAAGTCCCCAAAGTCCAAAAAATTGATTATCAATATAAATGGTATCATCAAAAATAATAGATACAGTAATTAGTACTAAGGTATATCCTAAAATGTGAATAAACCAATCTAAAAATTTATTTAATTGAGGTTTTTTAACATGATTTTCCTCAATAATAATTTGTCTTTCCATGGAATCATCTCCTGTTTCATTATATCATTATTCACTCTTTAATTCAAATAACGCATCTCTTAATTCCATTGCTCTTTCAAAGTCTAAATTGCGAGCTGCTTCTTTCATTTCTGATTCAATCTTCATCGCTAAAGAAGCTTTTTCTTGTTTACTCATCTTTGGTGTTTCTTTCTTAGATTCTTTTGTATTGGTAATAGCTTCTCTAATTTCCTTTATGATTGTTTTTGGAATAATATGATGTTCTTCATTGTATTTTTCTTGAATTTGTCTACGTCTTTCTGTCTCTTTGATAGCAATCTTCATAGATTCACTAATTTCATCGGCATACATAATAACCCGTCCATCTTGATTTCTAGCTGCTCTACCAATCGTTTGAATTAAACTTCGATCACTTCGTAAGAAACCTTGTTTATCTGCATCCATAATCGCTACTAATTCTACTTCTGGAATATCAATTCCTTCTCGTAATAAGTTAATTCCTACTAAAACATCATACTTTCCTAATCGTAAATCACGAATAATCTGCATTCTTTCTAAGGTTTTTACTTCGGAGTGTAGATAAGCCACTTTTAAATCTAATCGTTTTAAATAATTGGTTAATTCTTCTGCCATACGAATCGTTAAAGTCGTTACTAAAACGCGTGTATTTTTTTCTTTACAAGCATAGATTTGCTCTACTAAGTCATCAATCTGACCTTTCGTTTTATGAACTTCAATTTTAGGATCGAGTAATCCGGTAGGACGAATAATTTGTTCTACTACCTCTTTACTTAAATTCATTTCGTAATCTCCTGGCGTTGCTGATACATAGATTACTTGATTTAATTTAGAGGCAAATTCATCAAATTTTAAAGGACGATTATCTAGGGCACTAGGAAGACGAAAACCATATTCTACTAAGACTTCTTTGCGCGCTCTATCTCCATTAAACATCCCCCGTACTTGAGGAATAGTAACATGAGATTCATCTACTACTAAAAGAAAATCTTTTGGAAAAAAGTCGATAAGAGTAGAAGGCGTCTCTCCAGGACCTTTTAACGCTAAATGACGAGAATAATTTTCAATTCCACGACAGAAACCGGTCTCTTCTAACATCTCCATATCATAATTCGTCCGTTCTTCTAATCGTTGATATTCTAATAACTTATTTTCTTTTTGGAATTTTTCTAATTGTTCCTTTAACTCTTCACGAATATTTTGAATCGCTTTCTCCAGTTTCCAATCCGCCGTTACAAAGTGACTAGCTGGAAAGATACTAATACTTTTTTTATCTGTTAAAATAGCTCCTGTTAAAGTATCAAATTCACTAATTCGTTCTACTTCATCACCAAAGAATTCAATCCGAATACCTTTATTATGTTGGTTCGATGGAATAACTTCTAAAACGTCTCCTTTCGCACGAAAAGTACCACGTTTAAAATCCATATTATTTCTTTCATACAACATAGCTACTAACTTTTCAATGACATCGTCTCTTTCGATAACATCTCCTTCATTTAAAGTTAGCATTTTTTCTTCATAATCTTCTTTATCACCAATTCCATAAATACAAGAAACAGACGCTACCACAATGACATCTCTTCGTTTTAATAACGCACTTGTCGCAGAATGTCTAAGTTCATCTATCTCATCATTAATTGCTGCATCTTTTTCAATATAAGTATCTGTTTTTGCCACATATGCTTCTGGTTGATAATAGTCATAATATGATACAAAATATTCAACAGCATTCTCTGGAAATAATTCTTTTAATTCTCCATAAAGTTGTCCTGCTAATGTCTTATTATGGGCAAGAACTAGGGTTGGTCTATCTACTTTTTGGATGACATTAGCAATTGTAAATGTTTTTCCTGTTCCTGTAGCGCCTAATAAAACCTGATGTTTCTCTCCTCTTTGAATTCCTTCTACTAATTTTTCTATCGCTTCTGGTTGATCTCCACTCGGTTGATATTTAGATACTAAATGAAACATAAGAACTCTCCTTTAGACTACTATTTTTAAAATTCTCTATTATTTTAACACGATTTTTAGGACAAAACAAGGAAACGATTTTGGTTCCCTTACTCTTCTTTTTTCTTCGTATCTTTAAGTTTTTGATAGACATATTTTTTCACAAAATTCTTCTCTTCTTCTTGAGCATCTACTTCATATTCTTGTTCTTGTTTTGGAAGGGTTTGACCTAATAATTGGTATAAATCATAGGCATGCCGAAATTCATGAATATTAATAAGCGCTGTCTCTAAATTGATAATTTTAGGGACTCCTACATGCATATCCATAACTCTTTCATCCCTATCACACTTAATATTCACTAAATAGAAGAAATGATGCGCTTCTTGGTGATGGTCCCGATAAGAAATTTTTGGTTCGATATAGTGCCAAAATTCTTCTGGGTATCCAAGGTAGGCCTTCACATCTTCCAAAGTTAAAAGAAGCCCAGAAAGACGAAGAGCATAAGCATCCGTCTCTGTAAGAAAGGCAAAATCTCGCTTTGACATTTCTCCTTCTTTTGCTTGTAGACAACTTTCATAATATTCAAAAGTTTCTTCTGCTAAATAGACAAAATCTCTTAGGAAAGAAGATAATTCATCTAAATCCATTTTTTCATAGTTTTCTTGAATAATTTTTAAAAACCGATTTTCTTCTTGGATGATAGCAAAATATTCTTCTAAAGATGCTGCTACAAAGAAAGAAGAATGCATATTTTTAATACTTTGTTTACGAAGCCAAAGAAAGGCTCTTTGATTTAACTCTTTTATTTTTTCTATTTCCTGTTTTTTCATCAGACATCACGATTGTCTATTATACAAAAAAATACTAGAGAAATCTAGTATTATTTTACAATCCAAGCATTTGGATGATATCTTTCACCTGTACTATCATATCCGACAGGATGATTGACAATTTTATTATTTTCAATCAAGATACTAGAAGCTCCTCCATCTAGATTCGCAGCATTATAAGCTTTATATCTTTGAAGTACTTCTACTACTTTTTTAAAAGATGGTCCACCACGATATCCATGTTTATTTCCATTTCCATCTACTACCATAAGAAGAACAATGCCATCTTTTCTTTGCGCTATTACAGTTCTAGGATGAACGCCTCCTCCAGATCCTTTGATTTCAGCGCTCTTTCCATTCACGATTAAGAAAGGTCCAAAAGTAACCGCATCTCTCATTCCATTTTGGATGGCTTTACTAGGACTATCTTTCGTAAGAACTAATTTATCTTCATTATTAAAACCAATTAATCCAGAACCCCAACTACTAGCATTTGCTTGCCATACAATCATTCCATCTTGGATGACCGTTCCCGTCGCTCTAGCGCCATTTCCACTACCACCAACATCTTGAAAGCCACTCGCGTTAATAGCTACTTTGGCATTATTGTTTTTCGCAATCGTCGCTACTTTTTCCCCAACAACGCCAGGATTACTTGCCATCGCTAAAGAAATATGAGAAGGATCATAGACAACCGTAATATAGTAAGTACAATCATCCTCTTTAAATTGAATGATTTTATATAAATCATTTCCTTCATCCTTCTTTAAAATTTGTTCTTCGTATTCTGATTCATAGTGATCCGTTTCATAACTACCAATAACAATCTCATCGGTATTAGTATCTTCAGTAATTTCTACTACTGTATTTTCTCTCAATACCTTATTAATCGTATCTTCATCATAAATCATACGCGCTAAATACTTATGATTCATAGTTGACATTGCGGTAGTAATTAAAAACTCTTTAAATTGCGTATTAGGACCATACGCTAATACCAAACAACCAATCGCACCTAAATCTAAAATAGCACAGCAAATAATAACCCAAAGCCGAATCTTTCTTTTCTTCTTTTTCGTCTTTTTCGTTTTTACTTCTTTTTCTTCTGTTTCTTTCTTTTTTGACATCTACTCACCTACTATATAAGGATTTTCCTTCGTTCCTTTACCTCCTTGAATAGATAATTCTCTATTCATAGAAAGAACTGGATAAACATCTAGTTGGGAAGTAATTTCAGCTGCATATAAATAACCATCTGCGTTGATAGCATACATGTTATATCCACTCTTTGTTAGTAAGAAACTATTTGGAACTTCCGTTAAGAAATAATCACCTACCGTTAATAAACCAACATAGGCATTTACTAAATCATTCTTTGTTTCTTGATAATCTAAGACATATTCTCCTGTCGACCAAGGAATTTTTACTAAATCCTTTTCAGGAAATTCTAAAGCATATACTTTATTTAAATAATATCCTAATTCTTGTTTCGTAGAAGCGGTAAATTTATTCGTCGTCTCTGACCAAGCATAAGTTTCTGGTAACTTTTCTTGCGCTAAAGCCTTCACACTTGTTTCATTATTCTCAATCACCCGATAATTCTTTCCTTGATATTGAATATATTCGCCAACATAAACATCCGCTAAAAGGTCTACGATTCGCTCTTCAATCGTATAAGGATTTTTCTTTGTTCCATCCCCACTAATATATTTCGTTTTTCCATTGATAGTAACGACTGGTTTAATTCCTACGAATAAATCATAACTTTCTGGTTTTGTAAGTTCTCCTTCTTCCGTAACAACATAACCAGTTCCTTCATCAATTAACCAAAATTCTTCTCCGATTAAGAAACTTTCTTTTTCTCCCATCTCTAAATATAATTCTTTATTCAAAAGGGTAACTGGATTAGAAGAACTTAAATATTGTTTGGCTAAATTAGGCGTAAAAACTTCCTCTAACCAAGTTTTAATATTGGATTCATCATAGTTTTCAGTCTCTCCATATTTTAATTTAGTAGCATTAGAATCTAGTACTAAATAAATATTTTCCTCATCTAGATATAAGATACGATACATCAAACCACTAAAGTAAAAATAATTATTAGATGCATCTTTACCAAAGAAGTATTGATTCTCTTTTTTCAATAATTTATTGCGAATCAAATTCTCTTCTTTTGTTAGATATTCTATCATCGTATATGTTGTCGTATCTTTTTGTTTTTCTTTTTGATAATAATAGATAAGGCGATAGCCGTAGACAAGTACCATTCCACTGATAAATAAAATACTAGCAATCACAAAAATTTTTCGAAAATCAAATTTCATACAACCACCCTATTACAAACTATTATCCATTATATTATAAATCCCTATTTTTTTCAACCAACAGAAAAATGGGTTACCCCATTACTTCCCCACCATTGTTGTGAATTACTTGTCCTGTCATATAACTAGAATCATCACTCGCTAAAAAGACGAAGGTAGGAGCAAGTTCATAAGGCATAGCTCCTCGCGCCATAGCCGCATTACTTCCTAAAGATGGAATCTTTTCTGCTACCCAACAAGCTGGTTGCAAAGGAGTCCAAAAGAAACCAGGCGCAATAGCATTCACACGAATCTTTTTAAGCGCTAAATTTCTAGCTAAGGCTCTCGTAAAACCGACAATAGCTCCTTTTGTTGTTACATAATCAATTAATTGTGGATCCCCATAAAAAGTCGTTACAGAACTTAAATTGATAATGGAAGCACCTTCTTTTAAATAAGGAAGTGCTTCTCTTGTTAAATAGAACATTCCATAAACATTGACTTTCATGGTTCTATCAAATTGCTCATCACTAATATCCGTTAATTCATCTTGCTGATATTGAACCCCTGCATTATTGACAAGAATATCAATCTTTCCATAAGCATGAATGGTTTCCTCTACAATTTTGCGACAGAATTCTTTATCACTAATATCTCCACTTAGAAGAATACATTCTCCTCCCAAAGACTCAATATATCGTTTTGTTGCACTAGCATCTTCATGTTCATTGTAGTATGGAATGACTACCTTTGCTCCCTCTTTTACAAAAGCAATCGCAGCAGACTTTCCTAAACCACTATCTCCGCCTGTGATAATAGCAACTTTTCCCTTTAATTTTCCACTTCCACAGTAGTTAGGATTATCAAAGATAGGCTGAGGTGTCATTAAATACTCCATTCCGGGTTGGACACTCTGTGATTGTGGGGGCGCTAAAATCTCATATAGAGAACTTTTTATTCCGCCATCTTCATAGTAGTTATAATAATCTCTTCCATAATGATAATCATAATTCATATTTTCCCTCCTTCTTTAATATATGAAGGAAGAAAAAATAGGTTCTATCCTAAAAAAAAGCGAATTTCTTCGCTTACTTTTGATACCCTCTAGGAAGGGAAATAAAACTTCTAATACGATCATCTGGAGAACCACTATTTAGTACTTGATAAACCATCTTTTCACGGTCATAACGAACTAGTACTTCTTCTAAACGAAAACCTTTTCTTTTTTCTTCTAAAATACAATAAGATGCGGTATCGATTGGTTCTTCTTTGTGACCCATTCCTACTGCTCGTAAAGTATAAAACTCGGTTGTTGGTCCCTTTTCATAAATTTTAAAATGGACATGTCCTTGAATAATCGCATCAAAAAATTCTACTCTTTTACGGGTTAATAATGGATCATTTTTAGCAGATAAATATCCTTTTACAAAAGGACTATCTACGCCATAGCGTTTTATCATATATTCTATTTCTGCCAATTGTTCCGGACTATTGGTATAAGAAAATTGCGGATACCCTTCTAATCCTCTTTGAATTGCACTTTGATATCCCCAAGTACTACGAATCCCAAAATCACAACGAACATCATTCGCAAAATGAACTAATCCTAATTTTTTTCCACCTATCAAAAGTTCGATGGAATGAGGGTAAAGAGAAATAACGCCTTTTTGATGTTCATTTAATTTGGAAAGAGTCCAAAGTCTACTTTGTTCTTTTACTGTACTAAAGTAAGATGCGAAAGGTTCTTGTCCTAATGTTACATATTCTTCTGCATTTCCAGCAATCGATATAACTCCATGTTCTTCTAATAAATCTAAAACTTCAGAAGGATTAGGACCCATACCAATATTATCTCCTAACGAGTAAATTTCGGTAATTCCTCTTCTTTCCATATCATCTAAAACTGCCTCTAATGGTTCTAATAAGGCATGAACATCAGTAATAATGGCGATTTTTCTTTTCATGTTATCTCCTCTTCGTATATTTTCTGATAACATTATAAATCATATTTCGATTTTGAGCAAACCCATCTAAGATTTGTTTTCGAATCGTTGGATGGATAGGGGCAGAGATTCTTGTCTCTACTCGTCTTAATACATCTTCTATATTTTCTTCCGAAATAATATCTAATTTTGATTCAAAAAATTGAATATCTTGGGAAGAGCAAGAACGAAAGTATTTCGCTAAAAAGTTTTCTTTTCCTTCCATCTCTTCTGGGGCATAAAAATAGTCTTCTCTATCTATTCCTAAACTATATCCCCCGTGTTCTATAGAAGTTGGATTTAACATTAATTCATTATCTAAAAGAGGAGAAAAAGAAACATTTCTTTTTTTCTCTACTAGGAATAAATTATCAGCATGACGATCAATATTTCCAATAAGAACATCAAAGAAGAAAATTTGAAGTAATTGATCCATTAATCTATCTACCGTTCCAAAACGATGATATCTTTTCCATAATAGCCTTTTAATATCTTTAAAATTATTCGTTCTAGGAACTTCATGAGATTCTTTCTTAGAATATTCTTCGACTAATAAATCTCCTAAACGAAGGACGGTTTCATCCTCACTAAAAATATTTTCACTAATATATCCTAATTCATGATGTGCAGACGCTAAATCATAATGAGCGCAAGGAAGACCAAAATCACTCGCTAATTCTTCAGCAATTAATTCATGATAACAGTTTTTTACAGATCTTACTTGTCGATAAAAATAAGTTTTTCCTTGGTAAGAAAAATTAAAATGTTTGCGATAAGGATGATCTGGTAATATTTTATCTAAATCGATATATCCATCTTTTTCTCTATATTCTTCCATATTTCCTCCTATTGTTTTGGTTTTTCTAATTTCTTTTGTTTTGGTGTCTCTTCCCCTGTTTCTAAAGAAATTGGTTCTGGTTCTTCTAAAGAGATTTTATCAATATCTAAAGATTCTACTTTAGAAATCATGGTAGAGGCTTGATTGATTCCCTCTAAATAAACACGAATATCTTTATTTAAAGACGCAAATACTTCTTCTGGAAGAGAAGCTTGTTTTAATTGTTCCATATTTTGAACAGCTGTATCTACATTTCTTGTAAGAAGAGATTGTAATAATCCAATCACACTTTGTGATACTTCTAATGCTTTATTTTCAGTATCTCTTCCTTGGTAAATTGCAAGTTCTGAACCAATTAAAGGTAATAAGTCATCTCTTGCCATTTCTAACGCATTAATCGTAATAAAATGATTCACAATAGCTTGATTAATTTTAAAAAGTTCTTGCTGCATAATTTGATTTGTCGTCGCAAAACGATTCTTTTTATCTCCCATAATTTGAATGAGAGAACTTTGTTCTAAGAAAGTAGCATATTCCTCTTCTTTTTTAGGATCTAAATGCGCTAAAGAAGTTTTTAATTCTTCTTCCATTTCTCTTGCAACTAGATAATGAGAACGATTCTTTCTTCGATAAACTTCAATATATTTACGAATCTCATCATATCCTAATAATTCTTGAGAAAGTACTGTAATATTTTGTTCTATCGCATCTTTTAACTCTTGGATAGCAGAAGCATTGAAGACAACTTTTGGTTCTTCCGAAGTAACATCTATCGCAAAAAGGCGACTCCAAAAACTTCTTTTTGGTGGCTCTACTTCTTGTTTTTGATAAACTCTTCCAAGAATATCTTGAATGGTTGCTAAAGACTTTTCATGAACATCACTCAATACTAATTTTGGTAATTCATCATGAATATAACGAGAATGAACCGCTAAAGAATTTCCAAAATGAAGAACACTTCGCATGTTCTTTGGATCTAATTCTTCGATTGGTTCTTGCGCTAATAAAGAAATACGATCATCGATAGTAAGTGATAATTCATAATCTCTTCCTGAAGATACCTCTTCTTTTAAAATATCGTAATTTCCTCCTACCTGACAAAGAACATTTTCTAGAAATAAACTATCATTCGTTTCTGGTTCAAAAATTCTTTTTACAATCTCAGCAATTTTTCGATTCGATTGATATTGAGAAAAATCTCTTTCTAAATAAGGGCGATAAGTTGTAGTCGCTAATAAATAATCTGGATTTTCTTGTTCAAAACGAGTAATATCTTCTAATTTTAAACCAGCTGCTTCTAATACTTTTTCTAAAGTAACATGATTTTTTTGAAAGAAGCGACTAGCGTCTGTCTCTGTTCGAAGAAGGCTTGCTACTAACGCAAATTCTTTAATATCTTCTTCTTTTTCTAACTTGAGAGTTTGATCTTTCTTTTTCTTCATTGCACCACAATAAATTTTAAAAGTTCTCTCTAGATATCTAGATACTTCCGAATTATATTGTAAAACGAATTTCTTAGCTTGCTCTTCTTTTCTTCTTTCTTCTGTTTTTACTTGATACTCTTGATATTTTTGATCATAGTCTAAAAAGGTATCATAACTAATATGAAAATGATCTAAAAATTTACTGATAAAAACACTATTATTTAATTCTTTTGAAAAGATATTTCGAGAAATCGCATAAATCGTTAAATCTTTCCTTTCTACACCTTGATTATATCCACCAAAAATATATTCTCCATATTCTTTCGTTAATAAATCGATAGATGGTGAGCCACTCTCTAAATTACGATTAATTTCTAAATATTCATAAATAGATTGGGAAGTAATCCCTAACTCAGCAAAGAATCCTTTTACTTCGCTATTGGTAGAATAAATCGCTAGAAGAAGAGAAAAGACGATGAGATCTGCTTCTTGATATCCTTTGATTCGACCTCTTAAATTTTCATGAATTCTAGATGCATTTTCTAAATATTCCATCGTTGAAACAGGCATATCATGAAATAACTTTTGGGTTAATTGAATTTTTCTTTCTGCTTCTTTCTGTTCTAAATGTTGTTGTAATTGAGATAAAAAATCACTTTGTAAAGATTGATTTTTTACAAGTTCATGAAAGATATCTTCCATAATCATACTTTTATTAAATTCTCTACTACATAAATTATGAGCAATATCATTAATCTGAATATTTTGAGCTTGCCGATTTCGATTTACACCATCATAAACAAATCTTTTATATCGATCTACTAAAGTTTTTTCATTTAATTTAAAAGATTCAATTTCTTCTTTATGAATTTCTATTTTTAAAAGTTTAAAAATCTTTTCGAGGGTAATTCCATAGTCTTTAAAAAAAGTACTAACATCTCCGTTAAAATAATAAGTAGCTAGGAAAAGCGCTAAAGTATCCGCATCATCTTCATCTCTTAAGATTTCTTGATTATGCTCTTTCTTTTTCATTTTTTCTAATAAAATTTGATAAATTTTCGCACTAAATTCAATAAATTCTTTTCCTTCTTTCGATAGATTTGTATAAAAAGATTGAACATATTGAGCAGAAAGCGTCTTTCTTTTTTCTTCTTTTTTCTCCTCTATTAATTCTTCTAAAGAATCAAACATTCCTACATAACAATTTAATTTTGTCATTAATCTTTCAATGGCTAAACTACCTGTAAAATTTCTATCAAACAAACGAGAAATAATTTTGGTCATCGAAATTTCTTTATTTTTAGTTTCACAATATTTTTGAAAATAAGTTTGAATGGCGAATAAATTTCGCTTAGTATCTTGGATATCTCTACTACTAATGGTAAAGTTTAATTGGTGGTATATTTTATCTAAAGTTAATCCTTTTTCTTCTAATACTTCTTTTAATACTCCTTGATAACTAATAACATCGTCTTCTACTTTAGCATCTTTATAGTAATAAAGGGCTAGAAAAAGGGCTAAAGAAGTAATATCTTCCTCTCTATTTTTCATAATATCTTGATATCCATTTTCTAAATTTTGTTGTTTTAAAATCGTTCGAATTTTAGAAGCGATTTCTAAATAAGAAACAATATCGATAGATAAATCTTTATAAAGTTCTTGTTCTAGTTGTTGCTCCTGCGCTAATCTTTTTTCTCTCGCACGATTCTGTAATCTAGTTTGAAATTGAGTGATATTTTCATTATGTGGAAATAAAGAATTAAAAATATCATAATGACAATGATTCATATATTGTTGACAAAAACGCTCTAATAAATCTTCTGGAAAAAGACTTTGATAATCTAATTCATCTTTATAATCAGGGATAAAATACGAATTTTTTTCATAGAGATCTTCTGCTTTTTCTAGAAAAGGAATCTTTTCTTTATTACCAAAAAGATAGCGACTATTATCAAATCCATATTGTCCTAAAAAAGATGCATTTTCTTTATTCATAGAAAAAGCATATAACGCTAAAAAGAATCCTAAACTATATTGATTTGATGGTGTATCATCCGTTCCTCTAAATTTTAAAATTCTATCATTTCTTACAAAAGCATCTAAATATGGCAATAAAGTAGAAATAAATTCTTTCGTTTCTTTAGGTACTAAAGTCTTTAATTTTTCATATGTAACTGTCATAAATACCCCCTACAAACAATCGTATTATATTATAAAATAAGGCTTTTGTAAAGAAAAAAGAAAAGTGATTTACTTTTCTTTTTGGACTTTTACTTTCAAATGTCGTAACCATTTCATTGGCTTTCGATAAAGAGGTACTAATTTATCAAATACAAAATATAAAAAAGGTCTTACTACATAAGTAAATTCACCGATAAATTCCGTATATTCTCCACCAAATTTTTGTTTAAATTCATGAAGTCCGGCTTCTTTTCTAGTAGATTTTGGATCCCCAATCGTACCAAATTCATCAAAGATTTCTTTTCCTAAATCGTGAGCATAAGAAATTTGAAAATCAAAGAGTTTATAATTTGCGTAAGTATCTTTGAAACGTAAATCATTCGCTCCATATAAATACCAACTCTTATTTCCATAATGAACGGTAATATAACTACTAACAAAGACCTTTTCTTCCTTTAAACTAAGATAATAATTTAAATTTTCTTCTAATCTTTGCTTTTTTTCTTCGGATTGTACCTTTTCTATTTCTTCTTTCGTTACTGCAATCAGTTGTGAAACAGGAAGATACGCTAATAATAAGGAAATAGAATTACTCTCTTTAAAAATATCATAAAGTTTCGGATAAAAATCATAATTATGAGAGAAAAATCCTTGTCTTTTTTCGGTCATTTTCATAAGACGAATAAATTCTTCTAACTCTTCTTTTTCTCCTACTTTTACTTGCACTCCATATCGATCTGCAATTTTCATCCAACGAATAACGCTTTTACTATATCTTTTTCGAATGATATCCATATCTTCTTGAATAGGAATTCGAAAAGTAAATCTTGGCTGCATATTTTCAAAATAAAGATTTAATTTTTTATGACGAAATCCCATCTCTTTTAAATCTTCTACGAGTTCAAAATGATTTTCTCCTTCTATTTCTTTCGCATCTTTATCAATGGTATGTAATTTAATATCTGGATCAATCTTAAAAAAGATACCTTTCTTTTTTTTCACGAATTTTTTTATTTCTTCGGTAAATTTTTTTAAAATATCTTTATCTTCATAAGAAATTGTATACCCCCTAGGAATATAAAAATAGTTATAACCGAGTGGTAACTTTTTTTCTAAAAGAAGCGCGGTAGCAATTAATTTTCCATCTTCTTTTAATCCTACATAATAAGGTGTTAATCCTCTTACTTTAGAAGCTTCTCCCCACTCATAAGATTTTAAAAAATGAGAAGTTGGATGATTTTTAACAAAAGTAGAATATTCTTCTTTTTCTATGTTTGATAAAAATTCCATAATCTTTCCTCCTCACTCTTTCATTATAACATAAAAAGAAAATAAAAAAGGTGTTAGTACACCTAATTTTTATTAATTTTGATAATTACTTGATATTCATCTTCTAGGTCATATTCTTCTGTATCAATAGAATATCCACATTTTTCAATCGTATCATTAAGTTGACGAACCAAACCAATAATCTTTTTGAAATCTACTCTTTCAACAGGTTTTGCAGATTCTGGAAGAACTGGATCATATTGTTTTGAATAATCCGTAATAATGATTGGTTGAATATCTACCTTTTGTTCTTTTAAAGAATCCCCGGTTGCTACATCTACAGGTGCTGGTGTGGATGGTATAGTTACCCCTCCTGGAACTTCTGTAGAATCATCCTCCTCTGTTGTTGGTTCAACAAAAGCATCTGGTAAACTTCCTTCTACAATTGGAGTAGATGGAATCGTCGTCATAGATGGTACAGCTGGAATAGATGGCATAACAGGTGCCGTTGGAATAGAAGGGGTAGGTGCGACTGGTGTGGATGGTACTTCTATAGTTGGTGTTGGCATCACTGGCTCTACACTTGGTACCTCAATTGGTGGTACTGGTATTGCTGGTTCTACGCTTGGTACTTCTATTGCTGGTGTTGGCATCACTGGTTCTACTGTTGGTACTTCCATTGCTGGAGTTGGCATTGCTGGTTCTACACTTGGTGTTTCCGTGATTGGAACTGGCATCACTGGATCCATAGGTGATACCTCTACAGTTGGTTCAGGCATTACTGGTTCTACCATTGGTACTACTGGTTCTTGTCCATTTAAAGCATTTTCCATTGCTTGCGCATCTCTTTGGGTTGGAGTTGCTAATAAATCTTGTAAATTTAATGGTTTTTCTTCTACCACTACACCATTACTATTGAAAACAAAAGATGATGGTGGAACGGTAGTTTGTCCAGGAATTGGAGAACTTCCAAAAATAGAAGCAGCTCCATTCATCATAGAATTAGAAGCAACTGTTGGATTTTCCACAATTGGTGTTTGTGGCATTGCTCCTGTTTCCATAGAACTTGGCATATCTGCTGAAGGAACTGTTGGAACAGGAGTTACTGATGATGATTGACTCATTAATAGAGAATTAAAATCTGGTTTCGTGTCAGAAAGAATATCTTGAGCTTGATTTTGAATTTTATCTACATCCATAAATCCTGGATTTTCTGGAGAAAAGGCATTGGTATTTACCTCTCCTTGTGGTTCATCAATTGGTTCTGTAATAAATGTACTCATTTTCTCTATTTCCTCCTCTGTCTTTCGAACAGTTAATCTTTCTTTAATAATTCTATCTAGCATTGCTTTTTGTTTGTCTTTTTCTTTTAATTTCAATAAGGATCTTGCATGTCTTTCAGAAATTTTATCTTCCATCAAGGCTTCTTGTACTTCATCACAAAGATTTAAAAGACGAATTTTATTAGCAACAGCAGATTGACTTCTCCCCAATTTAACAGCTAATTGTTCTTGGGTTAAATATCCCATATCTAAAATTTTTTTATAAGAGATTGCTTCTTCGATAGGAGTTAAATCTCTTCTTTGAACATTTTCAATTAAGGCAACTTCTGCGCTATCTTTATCATTAAAACTAGAGATAATTGCTGGAATAGTATCTTTTCCTGCTAAGACACTTGCTTTATATCTTCTTTCACCAGCGATAATCTCATATTTATCGCCGATTGGACGAACGATAATTGGTTGAATAACGCCATGTTCCTTAATGGATTCAGATAATTCAATAATAGAGTCTTCATTAAATTTAATTCTTGGTTGAAACCGATTTGGCAAGATATCATTTAAATCTAAATCGACTACTTTTGCTTTCGTCTCGTCCATAGATAACCTCTTTTCTACCTTATGTTTCCATTATAATATAATTTGGGAAATATTACAATAACCTTTGGGAAATATTTCAAAGATAAAAAAGAAAGGAACTTTTATTTCCCTTCTTGATTTAATTTATATTCGATACTAACAATCTCATTTTCTTCAAAGATAAAGGTTAATATGGTATTTCCCTTCGTATAAACATAGGCTCCATAAGCATCTTCATACTGATTTCCATAAGTTTGAACTACTTCTTCTTTGGTATTTCCCAAATGAATTCCTTCCTTGGTAGATACCTTATCCGTTAAAAGCGTAATCGTATAAATTTTTTGAGTAGAAGAATCTACATAGTTATAAATTTCATAATCTGGATAAGTATAGATGTAATCTTCTCCTTCAAAAGCACAACTTTTTACAGTTTGGGTCGTAAAATCTTTTCCTAAAGCATCTTGTACTTTTTGAAATTCTTCCCCTACTTCGATATCTATATCTCCCACATGAAATACATAAGTTTCTAGTGCTTCTTCCTGTTCTTTTTTGGCACCACAACCTGTAAGAAGTAAAATACTAATTAAAAATAATCCTATTTTTTTCATTCTTTCCCTCCGTACATTGTAATTTTACCATATTTTTCTAGTTCTAAATATTGTTCTTCTTTCATTTCTTCATAATATTTTGTTTTCTCTTCATATTTTTTAGCAGTCTTCTCATCTCTTCGCATATCTTCTAAAAGATAGTGATCTTGAATATAAGATCCTAAATAACGAGTTAATTTTTCTGCTCCTTTGATATTAAAATGAAGTCCGGCATCATAGGTATCTAGTTGATAATCTATTTCCATTTCTTCTACTTTATCATAAAGATTTAGATAAGTTAAATGATTTGAATAAGCGTATTCTTTTACTTGGTTATCATATTCCTCATACCAATAAGGATAAGTGGAAGGAGTTTTTATTAAAATCAATTCAATATCATTTTCTTGACACAATTTTCGAATTTTTTCTAGATACTCCATATTTTCTTTGGGAAACTCATAATTTGAAAGAGGTGTTCCACGATAAATCGTCGTTACTGGAAGCGTATCTACTCTCATTAAATATCCATTATGCGTAATTTGTTTCTTTTGAAAATAATATTTAAAATCTTCTGAAGTTAATTGAAAAATACGACTATGATAACGAAAGATAGGAAATAAATAAGAAAGAAAGGTTTCTCCTTCGACTTTCGTTTCTTTTATTAAATCATATTTAATAGAAGAGTTTTTCATACCATCTAAAAGAAGTCGATGATAAGATTCTTTTTCGTATTCTTCGCCATAACGAAGAGCGTTCACACTTAAAATGACAATGTTAGGAGTTTCATAACGAAGAGTCTCTCTTAGAAGATGATAAGAAGAGGACATTAATTGTTGTGAATTTCCACGAATATAAGAAGTATATCCAAACTCATTAAATAGCGTAATGGGAGAATAATTGGAATATACTTCACAATCTCCTAAAAAGAGAATTTGATGATTTTTATCATCTTCATAGTATTCCCTTGTCATCGCCCCTTCTACTAATTCTTCTTGATATTTTGGAACAACTAATCTTTGTAATCCTAAAAAGAGAACAATGAAAAGGATAAAATAAAGGATAAATCGTTTCATAACACCACCTAAAATCTACTATAAATGAAATCTGTTTTTACAAAAGAAAATCCATAATTACCAAAAAGAATAATCACTAAAAGAAATCCTATTAAAAGAAGATAATCGCGATTTCGTCCTAAAAAAGAAAACTTTTTTTGATGAAATTTTTGATAATCTACAAATCCTAAAAAGAGAATAGAAAGACATAAAATTCCATAGTTCATAGGACTCATAATTTGAAATAATGGAATCGTAAATTTACTTGCTTGAAAAATCGATAGAATACTTTCTAAGTTAGGATACATAAAGAAAATCCATAAGAGACATACGAAACAATAATTTCCTAAAATCGCTATTCTTTTCTTTGGATCATAAGAACATTTTTTCTCTAAAATGAGAAAAATACCACTAAGAAGTCCCCATAAAAGAAAGTTCCAAGAAACACCGTGCCATAATCCGCTTAATAAAAATACGATTAAAATATTTCTTGCCCATTTTCCTTTTTGATTACCACCTAAAGGTCGATAAACATAATCTTTTAACCAATGAGATAAGGACATGTGCCAACGATTCCAAAATTGCGTTAAATTTTTAGAAAAATATGGAGTCTCAAAATTTTCTTCTAAATCGATTTGTAACATGGTAGAAAATCCTAAAACGATATCAATTCCACCTGAAAAATCAGCATAGATTTGAATTCCATAAAGAAGAAGTCCTAAAATAGGAATAACACCACCAATATTTTCAGTTACAATATAATTTATTAGAAGAAAAAGTGGATTCGCAATCAATAATTTTTTAAAAATTCCATAGAGAATACGAAGAAAGCCATCCACTATTTTTTGACGCTGAAAAGTAGGTGTAGAAAAAAGCGTTTTTTCTACTTTTTGATATCGATTAATTGGTCCTAAAATCAAGGTTGGAAAAAAAGAAATACATAGAAAAAAACGGAAAAAACCATTCGTTTTGATTTTCTTTTGATAGACATCTATTAAATAGGATAAGGAAGATAATGTATAATAAGAAATTCCTAAGGGAACAAGAAGATTAGCACCAGTAATATATCTATATAAATCATATTTTAAAGTAAATAATAAAAATAAATGAATAAAAATACCAACTATTAATTTTTGTTTATTTTGTTTTTGAGAAGTTCCTTTTTCTATCCATACACTAAAAAGATAAGTAAGAATACTACTTCCTAAAAGATAGAGAATATTTGATTGAAAACAATAAAACAAAACACTAAAAAGGAGTAATATTACCCATCTATTTTTGATAGGAATAAGATAGTAACTTAAAAATACTAAGAATAAAAATAAGAAAAAAGGAAATGAAATAAGATTCATAATTCACCTACTACTTTGCACTAGGCCATTTTTTTTGGTCCCATTTTTGTAATTTACTATATTCTTTATCCGTCATTAAGGTAGGTGCATTATTTCCAGGCGTAGAATCTAAATGTCTCCATCCTTCTTCAACATACACTAAATTCCAATAATGACTTTTATCTTTTGCATAAATAGATTGATTTGAAATTCCTAATAAATCTAATAAAATTTTAGAAATAGCATAGTGTGTATAACAATCCCCTTTACGCGTTGTTATTCCTTTCCAAGCAGCTTCATAAAGATTTCTAGAATCACTACTTGCATAACTAATATGATCATGTACCCAATCGCGAACCGCTTGCGCAGTATCATGTTTTGTACTACGGCGTAATGTTTCCGCGATAGGTTTTAATTTTTCTTTGACATCGGAAGAATTTCCTAAAATAATAATAGTTCGTTCTTTTTTCGTGACATTTCCACTTTTATCTTTTGCTTGATAAAGGACATGATAAGTTCCTGGTTCTTTCGTGTTAACTGTATTTTTTTGATAGGTTACTTTTACCTTTCCATCATGATCATCATAAGCAGTAACTCCTTTGGTATAATTAATTTTTTCACCACGCGTAATCTCTATCGTAGATAAATGAGAAATAACTGGTCCAACCGTATCTTTTTTTATCGTCAATTTAGCGCTTACTTCTGTTACATGATCTGCCTCATCCGTCACTCTTATTTTTACTTTTTGAGTTCCTATTTTGGAATAATCAATTTCTGTTACAAATTCTTTTTCAACAGAAGTACCATCCGTTACTTTCAAAAGAAAATCATTAATAGATACTTTTTCATCCCAATAAATCGTAACATTTTTGGTTTTTACTACTGGTTTTTTAGTATCTACTACAGTAACTTTTACGGTATATTGTTTTCCATCGAGTTCTAAAACATAATCTTGTTCCCCTAATTTCTTAGAATCTACTTTTTGAATTACTTTTTTCTTTTTAAATTCTTTTGGATCAAATAGAACAGTATTCATTTCTAATTTTGTTCCTGCTTCTAGTGTATATGTATCCATTACTTTTCCAATTTCTAAAGTAGCTTCTTCTATCGTTTCATTCAAAGAGGAATCTGTTACTTTAATTTGAACTTTTTGTTCTCCAGATTTTAATTTTGGTTCTTCTACAAAAGCAACTTGATAAGGACTATCCTCTACTATTTTTTCAATGAATAATTGAGGCGTTATTTTTTCCCGCATTCCTAATTTTACATTTTTTAAAACAACGATTGGTTTTTGATTATCTACTACTTTTACTTTCGTATGATAAGTCCGTCCAAATAATTTTATTTTTACATCATATTTTCCTAATTTTTCTGCTGTAATATTTTGATTTTTAGCGAAGGCAGCGTCTCCTTTAAATCCCGCAAAGAAGTCTTTTAAAGATACTTTGTCATGAATATTGACAACAATCATATCGAAGGGACGGATACTATCTAAATAAGCCGTCATTCCTATTGTAATAAAAGAAAAAAGTAATAAAAATAAGTAAATTTTTCTTTTCCAAAAGTACTTCATAGGAATTCCTCCCTAGTGATTATCTATTATATCACAATCTTACTCCAGAAAAAAAGAATAAATGCTATTTTATTCTTTATAAAGGTCGATTCTTCATTTCTGAAAATCTTCTTGGATATTTTTTTTCTGTTTTCGCTTCTTTTTTAATAACATAAATCGTACGCATACTATTTTCTTTAGGAAGATAGAAAGTATCTATTTTTTCTATTTTTGCATGAAGATAAGATAGTGCTTTTGTATTTTTTTCTTCTTCTTTCATAGTTCCTTTCATAGGAAGAAAATAACCACCTACTTGTACTAAAGGAATACTATATTCTAAAAGCATAGATAACGGCGCTACCGCACGAGCAGTAACTACTTCAAATTGTTCACGGTTTGTTTTCGCATATTCTTCAATTCTAGCTGCTACCGTATATACTTTTTGAAGTTGTAATTTTTCAATAACGAGATTTAAAAAATCTATTCTTTTATGAAGAGAATCTACTAATGTAACTTCTAAGGATGGAAAAACAATTTTTAATACCATTCCTGGAAATCCTGCTCCTGTGCCAACATCACAAAGTGTTTTTACCTCATAAAAAGAACATACACGAGCTAATGTTAAACTATCATAAAAATGTTTTAAATATACCTCTTCTTCTTCCGTAATTCCAGTTAAATTCATCACTTTATTATATTCTACTAACATTTCAAAATAAGTATGTAATTGATCTAATTGTAGATGAGTAAGTTCTATCGAGAATTCCTGTAATGCCGTTTTAAACTCTTCCAGATTCATGATGATACTCCTTTTTTAAATATACCATAATGAGAGAAATATCTGCTGGATTAACGCCACTAATACGCAAAGCTTGACCGATAGAAGTAGGCATAATCTTTTTTAATTTTTGTTTTGCTTCACTTGCTAAATTATGAATTTTATCATAATCGATATCTTCTGGTATTTTTTTATTATCTAAATCTACCATTTTTTCTGCTTCTTTATTTGCTTTTACAATATATCCTTCATATTTAATATCGACAGTAATTTGTTCTTCCATTTCTAGATTAGAATCGATTTCTAGAAAATGTTTTAAATGAGAAAATTGAACTTCTGGCCGTTTTAAAAATTCATAAAGAGAGATACCATCTTTTAAAGGTGTCGTTGGAATCGTCGCTAAATATTCTTGGGTCTCGGGAATAGGTGTAATTTTCGTAGTTCTTAATAACTCTTTAATTTCCTCTATCTTTTTCTTTTTCTCTAAAAATTGATCATATTTTTCTTGAGAAATTAATCCTACTTGATATCCATATTCGCGTAATCTCATATCCGCATTATCATGTCTTAATAAAAGTCGATATTCTGCTCGAGAAGTAAGTAATCGATAAGGATCAATAATTCCTTTAGTTACTAAATCATCAATTAAAACTCCGATATAAGCTTCATTTCTCTTTAAAATTAGAGGTTCTTTTCCTTCTAGTTTTAAAGAAGCATTAATTCCTGCCATCAATCCTTGACAAGCAGCTTCTTCATAACCACTCGTCCCATTAATTTGTCCTGCCGTATAAAGATTTTCTAATACTTTTGTCTCTAGTGATTGTTTCAATTGTTTAGAATCAATTGCATCATACTCAATTGCATAAGCATATTTCAAGATTTTAGCATGTTCTAATCCTGGTAGACTATGTACCATTTTTTCTTGGACATCTCTTGGCATACTAGTAGAAAACCCTTGTACATAAATATCATCATAATAAAGACTTTCTGGTTCTAAAAACAATTGATGTCTTTCTTTATCCGCAAAACGGACGATTTTATCTTCAATGGAAGGACAATATCTAGGACCTACTCCCTTGATATCAGAAAGTCCTCCATACATACTAGATTTGTGTAAATTTTCACGAATAATTTGATGCGTTTCTGGTTGGGTATAGATTAAATGACAAGGAACTTGATCTTCTATTTTATAATAAACTTGATTATCAAAACTAAATGTACGATATACACTATCTCCCTTTTCTTCTTTCGTCTTAGAAAAGTCGATAGAACTCTTATCAATTCTTTGTGGTGTTCCTGTTTTTAATCGAATAATATCAAAACCATATTCTTTTAATTTATCACTTAAATGATTACTTGGTTTTTCCCCATGTGGACCTTCTCTCGTTCTCGTATCCCCTACTAAAATATCAGCCTTTAAATAGGTTCCCGTCGTTAAAATAACCGCCTCGGAAAATAGTTTTTCACCATCTTCTAAAACGACTCCTTTCACAGTACCATTTTGAACGATTAAATCCTCTACTAAAGCTTCTCTAATTTCTAAGTTTTCTTCTGCTTGTAAAGCTTTTAACATATTTTTGGGATAGGTAATTTTATCTGCTTGCGCACGAAGGGCTTGAACGGCCGGTCCTTTCGCAACATTTAACATTTTTATTTGTAATAAACTTTTATCGGCATTTCGACCCATTTCTCCGCCTAAAGCATCAATTTCGCGAACCACAATTCCTTTCGCACTTCCACCTATCGAAGGATTACAAGGCATATCAGCAATATTTTTTATATTTCCTGTTACTAATAATGTTTTATGTCCTTTTCTAGCACATGCTAAAGAGGCTTCACATCCTGCATGTCCACCTCCAACAACAATAATTTCTTGCACTTAACTTCACCACATTTCATCTTTCAATTATAATACAGAATAGGTATTTTCACAATTAAAATATCTATGAAATTATCTGTTTATTTTCCTAAACAGAAACGACTAAAAATCGTATCTATTAATTCTTCACTATAAGTTTCTCCAGTGATTTCTCCTAAAAGATTCCAAATTGTTTTTAAATCAATTTCCATCATATCAACAGGTAGATGTTGTTCTAATCCTTGTTCTATCGAATTAGTAAGGTCTAAACATTGTTTTAAAAGCGAGATACTTCTCGCACTACTTAAATAATTATAATCACTCGTTTCAATTTCTTCTAAATGAAATAATGTTTTAATTTTCTCTCTTAATTCTTCAATTCCTTCATTTTGAAGAGCAGAAATTTTAACGATAGGAAATGGTAAGGAAGGAAGTTTTAATTTTTCTTCCAAATCTCCTTTATTAATGATTAAAATAGTTGTTTTTTCTTTCACTTTTTCTAGTAATTCTTTTTCTTCTTCTTCTAATTCTTCATTATAATTTAAAACAAAAAGAACTAAATCAGCTTTTTCTATCCATTCTAAACTTTTTTGAACACCTATTTTTTCTACTTTATCAGAAGTATCATGAATTCCTGCCGTATCAATCATATGAAGTAAAATTCCATCAATTAAAATATCTCCTTCCACAATATCTCTAGTAGTTCCTGCTACCTCAGTAACGATTGCTTTTTCTTCTTCTAATAACCGATTTAACAAACTACTTTTGCCAACATTTGGTTTTCCAATAATAACTGTCTGAATTCCTTCTTTAATTAAAGTTCCTGTCTCTGATCTATTTAAAATTTTTTGAATTTCTTCTTTAAAATAAGAGATACTTTCCTTCATCTTTTCAATTGTTACTACTTCAATATCTTCATATTCTGGATAATCAATATTTACTTCTATATTAGCGATAACATCAGATAATTTTTCCCGTAAGGAATGAATCATAGAAGATACATTTCCAGTCATTTGAGATAACGCAAGATCTCTTGATTTTTCTGTTTTAGAAGAAATTAAATCCATAACTCCTTCTGCTTCAATTAAATCAATTCTGCCATTTAAAAAAGCTCGTTTTGTAAATTCTCCTGGCTCTGCTAAACGACAGCCATTTCTTAATAATAATTCTAAAATAGAATTCGTTGTAGATATTCCTCCATGCGAATTAATTTCAATAATATCTTCTTTGGTAAAAGTTTTAGGCGCTCTCATGACAGATACTAATACTTCATCAATCATTTTATCTCCATCACAAATATATCCATAATGAATGGTATGAGTTGGAACTTCTTCTAGATTTTTTCCTTTCCATATTTTTTGGACGATAGAGATACTTTCTTCCCCACTTACTCGAATAATAGAGATAGCTCCTACTCCTAAAGCGGTCGAAATCGCTGCAATGGTATCTTTCATATTATCACCTCAACTTCTTAGATTTTAACATAGAAAAACAAAAAAAGGAATAAAAAGTTATTCCTCTACTTGAAGAGCAGTAATCGCAATTGCTCCAACGATATCTTCTTTAGAACATCCACGAGATAAATCATTGACTGGTTTAGCCATTCCTTGCGTAATTGGTCCATAGGCTTCTGCATGCGCTAATCGTTGCACTAATTTATAGCCGATATTTCCAGCATCTAAATCTGGAAAAATTAAGACATTCGCTAATCCTGCCACCGTACTATCAGGAGCTTTCGTTTTAGCAACCTCAGGAATAATAGCAGCATCTAATTGAAGTTCTCCATCCATTTCATACTGTGGAAATTCTTCTTTAGCTATTTTTACCGCTTCTACTACTTTATCTACATCTGCATGATGAGCACTTCCTTTACTAGAATGAGATAAGAACGCTACTTTTGGTTCTTGATGAACTAATTCTTTAAAACTAGAAGCACTACTACCAGCAATTGCCGCTAATTTATCAGGAGTTGGATTTTGCTCTAATCCACAATCTGCAAATAAGAAAGTACCATTTGCTCCATAAGGACAATTTGGAACAATCATCAACATAAAAGAAGATACTAATTTTACGCCTGGTTTTGTTTTAATAATTTGAAGAGATGGACGAAGAGTATTTGCTGTAGAATGACAAGCACCACTAACCACACCATCCGCATAACCTAACTTTACTAACATACAAGCAAAATACATATAATCAGTTAATAATAAATTTCTAGCTTCTTCTCTTGTCATTCCCTTTTCTTTTCTTAGTTCATATAAGGCATCAACAAAAGTATCTAATCTTTCATCTTCTTCGGGAATAAAAATTTCTATTTTTGAATTCGTTACTTCTTTACAAGGTTTGCCAATAAAAAGAATATGGGCAATCCCCTCTTCTTCTGCTTCAATTCCTGCATCTACTACCCTTTCATCCATTGTTTCAGGTAAAACAATTCTTCTTCCTCTTTTTTTCGCTTCTGTTTTTACTTCCTCAATAAAATTCATATAATCCTCTTTTCTTATTATTTATTACTCCTTTATTATAACATAAAAAAAGAGATATTATTATCTCTTTAATCGCCTATGTATTTAATTACTACACAACGATTTGGTTCTTCTCCAACACTTTCTGTAGTAACATTACTAAAATCACTTAATAGAGAGTGAACAATTCTTCTTTGATAAGAATTCATAGGATCTAATTTTGCATCTGTTTTTGTTTTTTGAACTTCTCTTACGATATTTTTAATTTCGTATTCAAATCTTTTAATCTTTTTAGCGCGATAATTAGAAGCATCAAGATTGACTTTAATCGTCATTCCTGTTTGTGTTTGAAGAGCTTGTTTAATCAATAGTTGAATTGCATTCATCGTTCTTCCTTCTTTTCCAATTAAAATTGGATTATTATTAGAAACCATTGTAACAGAGAATACATCTTCTTCTTCCCTTACTTCTAATTGAATATCGATATTCATACCTTTTCCAATTTCTTTGATAAAATTTTTAACAAAGTTCATGACATCTTCTTTTTTAACAACTGTCATTTTATAACTTTCTTCTGTTTCTTCTGCTTCTACCAAAATATCAGAACTATAAACATCTAATTCTTCAATACATTTTTCATAACAAGATTCTTCATCGGAAGCTTCATATTTATAAACATTAATCATACTTACTTACTCCTTTTCACAATTAAATTTTGAATAACTGTAAATGCATTATTCGTTATCCAGTAGAAAATAATTGCTGTAGACATCGTAAATGACATAATGGTAATTACAATATTCATAATATTCATCATCATTTTCATTTGTCCTGCTTGTTCTCCACTCATTCCTGCTCCACTATTTAATTTAAATGAGAAATAAGTAGCTAAAAAGACAAGAATTGGTAAGATTAAATATAGCCAATGTCCGGCTCCAATTCCCTTCATTGGAGATACAGCCATTTCAAAACCTAATAAACTATCTTCAAACAATACTGGTAATCGATAGAGTGCTTCATAGAAAGCAAAGAATAATGGAATTTGAATAAAACTAAATAGACATCCAGAGAATGGATTAATATCATATTTTTTATATACCATCATCGTATCTTGCGCTTTTCGATTTAAACTATCTTGATCTGTTTTGTTTCGATATTTCTTTTCAATCTTTTCAATTTCTGGTTGAGCTTTCTTTAAATTTTCTGATTGACGAGCTGTTTTTAAAGTAATTGGATACATAATTAAACGAATTAATAAAGTAACAAAGATGATTGCTAAACCGTAATTCTTTAAGAACTCCCCTACTTTAATTAAAATCCATGATAATGGTTTTACAAATAAAGTTGTCCAGATACCATCGTATCCCCCACTAAATACTTTAAAATTTTTACAAGATTGATAATCATTGACATCTAAAATAGCATCCATTTTTTTATTGTATTCTTTTTTTCCAATGTCTCCATCTTCTAATTCTTGTTTATACTTTTTTTCTAAAGCAATTTTATTTTCTTCATAAAGTTTTAAAATATCTTCATCTGTTGGTGCACATAAGATATTTTCAGGTAATACTTGCCCTGTTTCACTATTTGTCACTACTTTTCCATCTGGTCCTTTTAATTGTTTTGTACATCCTGTTAAACAAAGAACCATTACTAGAAACAACGTGAGAACAATTTTTTTCTTCTTCATTCTTTCCTCCTAACGGTACAAATTTAAGTTTTTTAGGGCACTCAATAAATATTCTTTTTTTTCTTGATAAGTTCTATCGAGAATTCCCTTGCCTAATATTATAATACAATTAAAATTATTTTGATAGTCTTTTTCTTGAAGAATAGAACGGATTTGCCTTTTTAATTGATTTCGAACAACTGCATTTCCTAATTTTTTACTGACAGAAATTCCAAAGCGAAAGTTTTCTTCTTCTTTTCTTTCTACATAAATAATATAATCCTTATATTTATATGGCTTATTATTTTTGATGATCCGTTGAAAATCGCGATTATCTTTGACAATATTCTTTTTTTTCATAGGACTCCCCTATTCTATCTTATTAAATAAGAAAAAATCCACTGACGATTCAGCGGAGATTTAATGAGATAATACTTTACGCCCTTTTTTTCTTCTATTATTAATAATTTTAGTTTCCATACGAGCGAAAAAACCCATTTTTTTACTTTTTCTATGATTATTTGGTTGATAAGTTCTTTTCATTTTCACACCTCCGATTATTCTACTGCTTGCTTGCTTTATCCATTATATAGATTTTTTTTTCATTTGTCAAACATTATTGCACATTCTTGTAGATAAATATTGTCAATTCAAAATTAAAAATGTGTATAATTTTAAAGTTATGCACATTTTTTTCATATTTTAAACTCGATTTAAACCCTAGTTATGCACACTTATGCACAAAATTGTGCACAAATTGTCAACCGAATAGATGTTTTTGTTAATAACAAAGTCACAAAATTGTGCATAACTAACTTTTCATTTTAAAAAATAGGGGACTTTTTTGTGGATAAATAAGTTTATTAAAATTTTATGCACATTTTCTTTTTTTTTGAAGCGAAATAGTGTAGAATATAGGTAGAAATGGTCAAAGTGGGGTGTTTATATGGATTTAGAAAATATGTGGAACTCTTTCTTTGAAAGAATAAAAGGGCAGTTATCCGATATTACCTATGAGACTTGGTTTTCTGAAACAAAACTCCTTTCTTTGGATGATGGGGTAGCAAAAGTTCTTGTTCCTTCCCATGTCCATAAAAAAAATCTAAAAGAAAATTATATTGATTTAATTGAAGAGAAGTTTGCGGAAGTAGCAGGGACCATCTTTAAATTCGAATTCTTTACGGAAGAAGAATTAGCGAATGAGATTGTTGTCAATACGGATGAAATTGGAATTCCTTTAAACAATTTTGAGACGAATCTTGATAGCAAGTATACTTTTGATAACTTTGTAATAGGGAATAGTAACAAATTTGCAGCAACTTCCGCTTTAGCAGTCGCAGAACAACCTGGAAAAATGTATAATCCATTATTTATCTATGGATCGAGTGGGCTAGGGAAGACACACTTAATGCACGCGATTGGAAATTATATTACACAAAATAATAAAAAGATGAAAGTTTTATACATTCCTTGTGATAAATTCGTTTCTGATTTTGTAGAAATTTGTCGAAAAAGTGCGAATGAAAATAACATGGAAGCCATCAAACAATTTAAAAATAAGTATCGGGAAATTGATGTATTAATTATTGATGATATTCATAATTTGGTAGGGGCAACAAGTGCTCAACAAGAATTTTTCAATACCTTCAATGAACTATATAATAATAAGAAACAAATTGTTATTTCTTCCGATCGTTCTCCAGAAGATATTAAAAAGTTAGAGGAACGATTACGGACGAGATTTAACTGGGGTCTACAGATTGATATTTTACCTCCAGAATTTGAGCTACGCATGAATATTATTAATAAGAAGATAGAAATGCAAGAAATGGGAACGAAATTTCCAGAAGAAGTAAAAGAATATATTGCTAGTAACTGCGTAGGGGATATTCGAAAACTAGAAGGGGCTATTACCAGAGTTTATGCTTATGCTACTATCATGAATGGTTCTGATATCACACTTGATTTAGCAGTAGAGGCCCTAAAAGATTTCTTTGTTCAAAGAATTATAGCAAAAAATAAGATTGATCAAGTAATTCAACTCGTAAGTGAAAACTATAATATCAGTGCAGAAGACTTAAAAAGTAAGAAAAAAACAAATAATATTGCGATTCCAAGACAGATTGCCATGTATATCTGTAGAATCTATCTAGAAGAAAACCTTACGAAGATAGGAATTGAGTTTGGAGGCAAAAATCATACGACAGTTATGCACGCTGTTGATAAAATCAAAAAAGAAATCTTAAAAGATGAAGCTCTTAACAATGAGATTCAAAAAATTATCAACAGAATTCACTAAAGAATGTGCATAAATTGTTCATAAATAAAAATTATGCACATCGACTTTTTCCTTTATTTAAAAGAATAAAAAGAGTTATGCACACTTATGCACATCTATAATAACAATAATATTTAGATAATAAGAAAAGAGGTATTTATGAAACTTAAAATCAAACAAAAAATTTTGATGGAACATTTAAACTATGTTATTAAAGGAATTTCTTCTAAGAATTTAATTCCTATTCTAAACTGTATTAAATTTGACTTAAAAACAGAAGGTCTTTATTTAATGAGTACAGATAATGAAATAGCAATTAAAACATTTATTGATACGAAAGATATTGAGGAAATAGAAGAAAAAGGGGACATTGTTGTTTCTGGTAAATATATTTATGAAATTATTAAAAAATTATCTAATGAAGTTATTAATCTAGAAGAAATAATGTCTTCTCAATTATTAATTACAACAGAAACCTCATCTTTTAAATTAAATTGTAATAATGCATCAGAATTTCCAAATCTCGATTTAGAATTTAGTAAAACACCAATCGTGATTAATCAACAATCTTTTAAAACAACTATCAATCAAACTATTTTTGCAACTTCGACTCAAGAATCTAGACCAGTATTAACCGGAATCAATTTTAAGATTATGAAAAATCGATTAGAATGTACTGCTACAGATTCTTATCGTTTAGCTAGAAAAGAGATTGAACTAGGAGAGGAAGTAGAACAAGATATCAACATTATTGTTCCTGCAAAAAATTTACTAGAAGTGGTTCGTTTATTAAATAATGATGAAGAGAATCTAGAATTACATATCTTTAATAATAAGATTATCTTCAGTTTTGGAAGTTTAGTCATTATGTCTCGTTTAATTAATGGAACTTATCCAGATACCAATAAATTAATTCCAGAAGATTTTGTTACTTGTATTAAAGTAAATTTAAATAACTTTTATAATTCTATTGATCGAGCATCTCTTCTTACGAATGAAGAAGAAAAAAATATTATTAAATTAGAAAGTAAAGGAGACTATTTATTAATTTCTTCTAATATTCCAGAAATTGGAAATGTAGAAGATAAGGTAGAATTTTCTTCAAAGATAGAGGAAAATGTTAAAATTGCTTTTAGTTCTAAATATATGATGGATGCCATTCGTGTTTTCCAAAGTGATGAAATAGAGATTAAATATAATGGAGAGATTAAACCTATTATCATTACGGATGGAGAAAATGAGAATTTATTGCAGTTAATTTTACCAATTCGGACATATTAATCAAAAATATGTCTTTTTTTTTGCCACTTCCGACAAACTTCAGCAAATATCGACAAGGACAAGCTATATAAGAGAGTTATTCAATTTTGAATTAGGGGGAGGTGTGCCATATGATAGATGATTATGAAATCAATTCTGCTACTTTAGCGATTGTACCGATAGATGCAGAAACTTCTATGGTTTATGAAAATGATGAGGAATATATTGTGAACAAAACGGTGCATAAAATTATTGATGAAAATTGCCGTTTCTTTGGAAGTAGTTATCAAGGAAGATGTGAAGGTACGAAACAAATGACGGGAATTAAATCCAAATTTCCTATTATTTTGGAAGAGAGTAGAAACATGATTTTCTTTCCGACAACTTCTAATCGAAGTATTGAAAACTCTTGGATAGCGCTCAATCATATTAAAGATTATAAAAACAATTTTTTTGGATCGACAGTCATTTTTCAAAACAATAAAAAAATTGATATTCCTATCTCATATTACTCTTTTGAAAATCAATATTATCGCGCTAGTTTATTAAAAGCAAAATTGTATGAGAGAAAAAACGCAAAAAATAGATAAAAAATCTATTTTTTCTTTTTTATGGTACTTATTTATGGTATAATATTATATGTGTATAGGAGTATTAATTCAATGTAATTTTTCGCTAGAAGCCATTAAAACGAAAAAAAGAGGTATACCGATGATTTTAAAAAAAATAGAACTGCGAAATTTTCGTAATTATGAAAAATTGACAGCCCGATTTTATAAGGGAATTAATATTATCTATGGGGATAATGCTCAAGGAAAGACAAATTTACTAGAAAGTATCTATGTTTTAGGGCTTACGAAGTCTCATCGACCTATCAATGATAAAGACTTGATAGAGAAGGGGAAAGAAGTTGCTAAAATAGAAGGAATAGTAAATGGGGGACTATTAGATAAAAAACTAGAGATAACAATTGATAATCATAATAAATATTTTAAAATAGATGATACATCTATGAAAAAAGTAAGTGATTATATCTCCAATATAAATATAATCCTTTTTTATCCAGATGATTTATCTCTTTTAAAAGGAGAACCTAAGATTCGTCGCAAGTTTTTAAATATGGAATTATCGCAATTATATAATAGTTATTATATTGTTATGATGGATTATAATAAACTATTAAAAATTAGAAATGATTATTTAAAAAAGATGAGTTTAGGACATTCTATTGATCAAAACTATTTTGATATTGTTACTTCTTATTTAATAGATAAAGCGATTATTATTTATCAAATGAGATATAAATATATTGAAAAAGTAAATAAATATTGTGGTCAAATTTATCAAGATATTATGGGACTTAGTGATTTTCATATAGAATATCTTCCTAATATGGAAATAGGGGATATCAAAGATTCTAATTTAAAAGAAAAGTTACAAAAACAATATGATGAAAAGTTCGAATATGATAAAAAGTTAAGTTTGACAACATTAGGTCCTCACAAAGATGATATTGCTTTTTATTTAGGAGAGAAGAACTTAAAAATCTATGGTTCACAAGGGCAACAGAGAATCGCTGCCTTATCCTTAAAATTATCAGAAATTCCAATCTTTAAAATGTATAAAGATACGACTCCTATTCTCTTATTAGATGATGTTTTTAGTGAATTATCAGATGATAAGAAAAATAATCTTATGAAGTATATTAGTAAAGATATACAGACGATTATTACAACAACAGAATTAAATAATTTAGATCCAAAATTAATTAAAAAATCAAAATTATTTAAGATAGAAAATGGAAAACTAATGAAAGTAAAAGAGGTGAAAGAAAATGAATGAACATTATGATGCTTCGGATATTCAAGTTTTAGAGGGATTAGAGGCTGTTAGAAAACGTCCTGGTATGTATATTGGTACTACCGATGTAAAAGGATTACACCATCTTGTATGGGAAATTGTAGATAATGCCATTGATGAATCTTTAGCTGGATATTGTAACAATATTGAAGTAGTGATTAATAAAGATAATTCTATTACAGTAAAAGATGACGGACGTGGTATTCCCGTAGATATTCATCCAAAGACAAAAATATCAACGGTAGAAACGGTTTATACAGTTCTTCATGCAGGAGGAAAATTTGGTGGTGGCGGATACAAAGTTTCAGGAGGACTTCACGGTGTTGGCGCTTCTGTTGTAAACGCCTTATCTAAATGGGTTGAAGTAAAGGTTTATAAGAATAGTCAAGTATATTTTATACGCTTTGAAAATGGGGGACATACGGTAGAACCACTTCATGTAATTGATAAGTGTGATCCAAATCGGACAGGAACCGTAGTAACCTTTAAACCAGATCCAGACATCTTTGATACAGATGTTTATGATTATAATACCTTAATGGTTCGTATCCGTGAATTAGCATTCTTAAATAGAGGATTAAGAATCACTCTTCGAGATGACCGAAATGAAGAAGATACAACTGGCGAAACCTTTATTTATGAAGGCGGTATCTCAGAATATGTTAAATTTATTAACCAGGAAAAAACACCAATTCATGAGGATGTTATTCATCTTCAAGGAGAAGAAGATGGAGTTTTCTTTGAAGTAGCTATGCAATATAACACAGGATATAATGATAATATTTATTCTTTTGTTAATAACATAAATACGCATGATGGTGGTACTCATGAAGAAGGTGTTCGAAGAGCGCTCACGAGAGTTATTAACAATTATGCTAAAAAAGCAGGTATTTTAAAGGAAAAAGATGAATCTTTAACAGGAGACGATGTCAAAGAAGGTCTTACGATGATTATTTCTTGTAAGCATCCAAATCCTCAATTTGAAGGACAGACAAAAGGAAGACTCGGAAACTCTGAAGTTCGAAAACTAGCTGATAATGTCTTCTCAGAAGGATTTGAAAAGTTTTTACTTGAAAACCCTGACGATGCACGCGCTATTGTAGAAAAATCAATGCTTGCTTGTCGAGCTAGAAACGCTGCTAAAAAAGCTCGTGAAATCACTCGTAAAAGTGACCTTGCTATGACGAATTTCTTTGGAAAACTATCTGATTGTAAGAGTAAAGATCCAAAAGTATCTGAAATCTTTATCGTCGAGGGAGATTCTGCTGGTGGCTCTGCGAAAAAGGGTAGAGATTCTATGACTCAAGCGATTCTACCACTTCGTGGTAAGATTTTAAATGTAGAAAAAAATCGTTTAGATAGAGCTCTTGGAAATGAAGAAATTAGAACGATTATTACCGCATTTGGTACAGGAATAGGGGAAGAATTCAATCTTTCCAAATTAAGATATGATAAGATTATTATCATGACCGATGCCGATGTCGATGGATCTCATATTCGTGTCTTATTATTAACGCTTTTCTATCGTTTCTTCCGTCCAATTGTCGAAGAAGGACATGTTTATGCTGCTCAACCACCACTATTTAGAATTATGCATGGAAAAACACGAAAATATGTTCTAAATGAAGAGGAAAAAGAGAAGTATTTACAAAGCCTTCCAGAAAATGTACGATCACGTGCAGAAATCGCTCGTATGAAAGGATTAGGAGAGATGGATGCAGAAGAGTTAAATGAAACAACTATGGATATTAATAAACGTATTTTAAGAAAAATCACAGTAGATGATTGTATGGCTGCCGATGCTGTCTTCGCAAAACTTATGGGCGATGAAGTAGAACCTAGAAGAAAGTTTATTGAGGAGAATGCTGGATACGTTCAAAATCTAGATATTTAGGAGGTGAAGTATGGAAGAAGAACAAAAAAATCAAGAGGAAGAATTAGAAACAACAGACGAAGTAACAGAAGAAACAACCGGAATAGAAGGGGAATCAGAAGAGGGAGCGCTCGCTGAAAATGCTCATTTTAATGGATATTTTCATGAAAGAGATCGTCTCGCTGAAAATAATATTGTTAATGAAGTTGAAACTTCTTTCCTAGAATACTCTATGAGTGTTATCGCATCCCGTGCTTTACCAGACTTACGAGATGGATTAAAGCCAGTTCACAGAAGAATTTTATGGTCTATGTATGAAAGTGGATATACTCCTGATAAACCTCATAGAAAATCTGCCACTACTGTAGGATACGTAATGGGTCACTATCATCCTCATGGCGATTCTTCAATTTATGAAGCAATGGTTCGTATGGCTCAAGATTTTAACCAAAGATACCTATTAATTGATGGACATGGAAACTTTGGTAATATCGAGGGAGACGGGGCTGCAGCCATGCGTTATACCGAATCCCGATTATCAAAAATATCTCTTGAATTATTAAGAGATATTAATAAGGATACTGTCGATTTTGATCCAAACTTTGATGAAACGGTTAAAGAACCAAAAGTATTACCATCTAGATTTCCTAATATTTTAGTAAATGGAACAATGGGTATTGCTGTTGGTATGGCTACGAATATACCTCCTCATAATCTAGGAGAAGTAGTAGATGGCTGTATTGCTTATATTGATAATCCTGAGATTGATACTATCGGATTAATGAAATATATTAAAGGTCCTGACTTTCCAACAGGTGGTATTATTCTTGGAAACTCTGGTATTCGTCAAGCATACGAGACAGGAAAAGGAATGATTACTATCCGTAGTAGAGCTTCTATTGAGGAGATTAATGGACACAATTGTATTGTGGTTACAGAAGTTCCTTATGGAATCAATACCATGGAATTAAAAAATAAAGTAGCAGAATTAGTTCATAATAAAATTATTGATGGAATTGCTGATTATCATACAGATTTAAAAGAAGGGGTAAAGATTACGATTACTCTTAAGAAAGAAGCAAATCCACAAGTGGTATTAAACAATTTATATAAACATACTGCTTTTCAAACAAATTATGGAATTACTTTCTTAATGTTAGATGGATTAACTCCAAAGACATTACCTTTAAAGACCATTATTGCAAAATATATTGATTATCAAAAAGAAGTTATTATTAGAAGAACTAGATTTGATCTTCAAAAATCAGAAAATCGTGTTCATATCTTAGAAGGATATAAGATTGCCCTTGATAATATTGATGAAGTGATTAAGATTATTAAAGAATCTGAGACAGATCAAGTAGCGAAAGATGCTTTAATGAGTCGTTTTGGTCTTAGTCAGGTTCAAGCAGATAGTATTCTAGAATTGAAGTTAAGAAGATTAACAGGACTTGAAAGAGCTAAAATAGAAGAAGAATTAGCGTCTTTATTGAAGTTAATTGAAGAATTAAAGAGTATTTTAGCTAGTGAACAAAAAGTTCTTGATATTATTAAGCAAGAATTACAAGAAATTAAAAATAAATATTCTGATGAAAGAAAGACTTCTATTGATATGACAGCAATTGATTATATTGATGATGAGTCTTTAATTCCAGTCGAAGATATTATTGTAACCTTAACAAATAAAGGATATATTAAGAGAATTGCTAGAGATACATACAAAACCCAAAATAGGGGTGGTGTAGGTATTAAAGGAATGACAACAAATGAGGAAGATTTTGTTGAAAAATTAGTTTCTGTAACTACGCATGATTACTTATTATTCTTTACGAATAAAGGTCGAGTATATCGAATGAAAGGATATGAAGTACCACTATTTAATAGACAATCTAAAGGACTTCCAATTATTAACCTTCTTCCACTAGAAAAAGAAGAAGTTGTTAAATCAATGCTAAATGTAACGAATGAGGAAGAGAATAAATTTGTTATTTTTGCTACGAAAAATGGTGTTATCAAGAGAACCAATATCAGTGAATTTGATAATATTAGAAACAGTGGAAAAATTGCTATCTCCCTTCGTGAAGATGATGAATTATTGGATGTTAAGAAAACAACTGGTGATAATGAAATTTTGATTGCAAGTTCAAATGGTCGTATGATTCGTTTCAAAGAACAAGAAGTAAGAATTATGGGTAGAAGTGCTGCCGGAGTTCGCGGAATTGATGTAGGCGATGGTAAAGTAGTTGGATTAGAAGTAGCAAGCGAAGGAGAATCTGTTCTTGTTGTTACGGAAAATGGATATGGAAAACAAACAAAACTAGAAGAATATCGTTTAACTCACCGTGGTAGCAAAGGCGTCAAAGCTCTTAATATTACAGAAAAGAATGGAACTATCGTAGACTTTAAATTAGTTCATGGAGATGAAGATTTAATGATTATGACAGATAGTGGAATCATTATTCGTTTACCTCTAGAACAAATTAGTTCTACTGGAAGAGTTGCTCAAGGAGTTAAATTGATTAATCTAAAAGATGATCAAAAGGTAAGTACAGTAACTGTTCTAGAAAAAGAACCAGAAGAAGATACGATAGAAAGTGAAGAAGGTTCAGAAGAGTCTCATGAAACAGACGAAGTAACAGAAGAACCAACAGTTGAAACGACAGAAGAAGATATTTAATCTTCTTCTTTTTGTTTCACATGAAACTTATAATTTCATTGCATTTTTTTATAAAATAAGATATATTATGTAGTAGCACAACACCTAAACTCGAAACAGGTCAGGACCGGAAGGTAGCATCCTTAAGAGTCCCTGAGTGTGTGTGCTTTTTTTGTTTCATGTGAAACATTAGGAGTAGATATGAAGAAAGACTATATGTTAGAGGCTTTAAAAGAAGCTAAAAAATCATACGATTTAGATGAGGTACCGGTAGGTGCTGTTATAGTATACCAAGATAGAATTATCGCGAGAGCTCATAATTTAAAAGAAACAAAGCAAGACGCGACTGGTCATGCTGAATTATTAGTAATTCAAAAAGCCTGTAAAAAGTTACAAAATTGGCATTTAGATGATTGTACGATGTATGTTACTTTAGAACCTTGTTTAATGTGTGCTGGAGCAATGATACAATCTCGCTTAAAAAAGGTCGTATATGCTACCTCAAGTCCAAAATTTGGATATGTAGAAAGCGTAGATCAAGTCTTATCAAATTCTAAAAATAACCATATTGTTTTAGTTCAAAAACAAGAAAATCTAGAATGTCAAAAATTGTTACAGTCTTTCTTTCAAAAGAAGAGAAAAGCACCTTTAAATTCTAACACAAAAAGTGTATAATGAAAGTAGTAAGAAGGTGACTTATGTATCAAGCATTATATCGAAAATATCGTCCTAAAAACTTTGATGATGTAGTAGGACAAGAAGTAATTATTAAAACACTTACCAATGCAATAAAAAATGATAAAGTAAGTCATGCTTATTTATTTACGGGGCCACGAGGAACAGGTAAAACAAGTATTGCTAAAATCTATGCTAAAATATTAAATTGTGAAAATTTAAAAGATTTAATTCCTTGTGAAAAATGTATTTCCTGTACCCAAATTAATAATAATCAAAATATTGATGTCATTGAAATAGATGCTGCTTCTAATAATGGTGTCGATGAAATTCGTGAAATCCGTAATAAAATAGGACTAGTACCTTCTAATAGTAAATATAAAATCTATATTATTGATGAAGTTCATATGCTTACAAATCAAGCATTTAATGCTTTATTAAAGACACTTGAAGAACCACCTAGTCACATTATTTTTATTTTTGCAACCACAGAACCTCATAAAATACCTAGAACGATTCTTTCTAGATGTCAGAAGTTCGACTTTAAAAAGATTAGTAATCAACATATTGTTGATAGACTAAAACATATTGCGGAGATAGAAAATATTAAAATTACCGAAGAAGCTTTAAATGAAATTGCTGTATTAGCGGATGGAGGACTTCGGGATTCTATAGGTATGTTAGATCAAGCTGTATCTTATTCTAATGATGAAATTACATTAAAAGATATCCATGATATCAATGGAACTCTAGATAAAGAAGAAATTCGTCAATTTCTACAAGATATTTTTACTAAAAATATGGTTTCTTTGTTAGAAAAGATAGAAGTATGGGAAGAACAAGGAAAAAATATTGTTAAAATAACCCAAGAATTGATAGATGAATTTAAAAATATACTTCTTTATAAGAATGTTCCTGAGTTTTTTTCTACAGATAAAGAGTATTATGAACAAGTAAAAGATACTGTTAATAATACGCAAATATATCGTTATATTCAGGCACTATCTGAATTGATAGGAAACATGAAAAACTCTAGTAATAATAAGATATTATTAGAAATTGAAATCATTAAGATGATGGATGAAGAAGAGATTCTTCCACCAAAAGAAGAAAAAACTTCTGTGAAACAAGTGACAGAAGAAAGTGAACCAATATTCAGAAAAGAACAAATAGATGAAAAACAAACGAAAATAGAAACAGAAGAAAAGAAAGAAAAACCTAAAAAAACAACTTCAAAGCAAAATGTAGATACGAATTCTTTCTTGTCTAAAGAAGCACAAGAACAATTAAATGAACTTAAAAAAATTCGTATTAATAATTCTTTAATTTCTGTTTCTCAAAAAAATAGAAATCAATTTAAAGAAAAAATGGAAGAATTAAAAGAATTATTAATGGATCCAGACTATAGTAAAATAATTTCTCTTTTATTTGATGGAGATTTGAAGGCAATTAGTGATAAAAATATTATTTTTGCTTATCAAACACCACTTCTAGCAGAAGCTTTTAACTTAGAATTAGTGGCTTTAGAAAAGATTTTTGAAGAAAAATTTCATGAAAAATATGCTTTAATTGCCGTAGATTTAGAAGAATGGAATCAAATTAAAACAGAATATAATAAAAAGAAAAATAGCTATCAATATCTAGAGGAAACAGTTTCTTTGAATGATATTTTTGCTAAGAAGGAGCAAAGTTTAAATAATAGTATTGATGATTTATTTGATAATTTTGTTGAATATGAAGAAAAATAGAAAGAAGGAAATAATATGAATATGCAAGCGATGATGAAGCAAGCACAAAAATTACAAAAAGATATGATGGAGACACAAAAGAAGATTGAAGCGATGACTTTTGAAGGAAAATCTTCTATTGTTAGTGTCAAAATGAATGGAAAAAAAGAATTATTATCTGTTACTATTGATTCTGATTCTATGGATAAAGATGAAATTGAAATGTTACAAGATATGATTATGGTAGCAATCAATGACGCTATGAAACAAGTAGATAAAGTAACAGAAGAAAAAATGGGCGTATACACAAAGGGTCTTCCAGGATTATTCTAATGCGTTATCCAACTACCATTCAAAATTTGATTGAATGTTTTAATCATTTACCAGGAATAGGTGAGAAGACGGCAGAAAGATTAGCACTTGCTACTCTTTCTTTTGACGAAGAAACCCTTTCTGTCTTTGCAAAATCTTTAAAAGATGTTAAAACAAAAGTAAAAAGATGTACTCGTTGTAATAATTATGCCGAAGAAGAATTATGTGAAATATGCAAAGATAAGGGACGAGATTCTAAAATATTATGTGTAGTAGAAAACCCAAAAAATATTATGTTATTTGAAAAGTTAGAAACTTTTCATGGATATTATCATGTCATTGATGGATTGATTTCTCCATTAGATGGAATTAATCCTGAAGATATCCATATCCCACAATTGATTGATCGTATCAAAAAAGAAAAAATAGAAGAAGTAATTTTAGCATTAAAACCAAGCGTAGAAGGGGAAACAACATCTCTTTATATCTCTAAATTATTAAGTAAAACAAATGTTCTTGTTTCTAAAATTGCGCATGGTGTTCCTTTAGGAGCAGAGATGGATTATGTAGATTCTCTTACTCTAGAATTAGCGTTAGAAAATAGAAAAAAATTATCAGAGAGTGATTAGTTCTTAAGTAGGATGAAAATCATACATTTTATTAGGTGAAAGGTATGAAAACAATCCTACGACTAGGAAAAAAAATCATTATTAGTGCATTTTTACTCTATGGTTATAATTTATTAGTAGAACCACTTCATTGGATGATTCCTATTAATTTGATTACCGTTTCTGTAGTTGCTTTATTAGGGACTCCTGCTTTAGTAGCGTTCGTTTTAATTTTAATTTATGTATATTAGGAGGTAGTATGCTAGATGAATATCAAATAGAACAACCGATTATTTATCAAATTATTAAAAATGCAGCACACAAAGATACGGTGACGCATGCCTACCTAATTGAATTAAATGGATATTCTAAGGGATTAGATTTCGCATATGCCTTTGCTAAATTTTTATTATGTCCACATCATTATTCTAATTTCTTAAATTGTAATGGATGTCATCAATGTGAAACTATTGATGATGGAAATTTCTTAGAAATTAAAGTGATTTCTCCAGAAGGACAATGGATTAAAAAAGAACAATTAGAGGAATTACAACAAGAATTTAACCGTAAAGCCCTTGTTGGAAATCAAAAAATTTATATTTTAGATGGAGCAGATAAGTTAAATACTTCTTCTGCTAACTCTATTTTAAAATTTTTAGAGGAACCAGTTCCCGGAATTATAGCGATTCTTTTAGTCGATAATGCTTACCGTGTCATGAATACGATTGTTTCACGTTGTCAGATTCTTTCTTTAAAAAAAGAAAATCATCTGCATGAGAAAGATTTAGATACAAAAACGAGATTAGCGTATTATTCTTTCCATGAACAAGATGAAATTGAAAAATTCTTAAAAGACGACGATACAGACGCAAAAATAGAGATGGTGGTTGATTATATCACTTTTCTAGAAAAGAACGGTTATCAGGCAATTATTTATAAAAATAAGCCATTTTTAGAAAAATTTAATGATAAAAATTTATTGTTTCTTGCTTTTGAGTGGTTTATTTTGTATTATAAAGATGTTTTAAATTGTTCTTTGAACAAAAAAATAGAATTTTTTCAAGAACAAAAGGAGAAAATAGAAGAGGTAGCGCACAGAAATACAATATTAAAACTATCTAAAAAATTAGAAATTTTATTAGATTTAAGTGAAACTATTAAATTTAATAGTAACGCTACTATGTTAATGGACAAGCTAGTCATTGATTTTATGGAGGTGAAAAAATGATTCAAGTAGTAGGTGTAAATTTTAAAAAAAATGGCAAAGTATATCATTTTTCACCAAATGGTGTAGAACTACAACTAGATGATACTGTTGTCGTAGAAACAGAAAGAGGATTACAACTGGGATATGTAGCGAGAGAACCTTACGAAATAGAAGATAAGGCCTTAAAAAGTGCTTTAAGTAAGGTCGTTCGGATTGCTACGAAAGAAGATTTAAAAAAGGCCGAAAAAAATACCGAAGAAGAGAAAAAAGCCTTAAAAAAATGTCGTGATTTAGTAGAAAAATATAAATTAAATATGTATATTATTGATGCTAGTTTCACTTTGGATAGATCTCAATTATTTTTCCGTTTTATGGCAGATGAAAGAATTGATTTTCGTACATTAGCGAAAGACCTTGCAAATGTCTATAAAACAAGAATTGAATTAAGACAAGTAGGAGTTCGTGATAAAGCCAAAGAAGTGGGAGGATATGGATCTTGTGGAAGACCTCTTTGTTGCGCTAGATTCCTATCTGATTTTGATTCTGTTTCTATCAATATGGCAAAGAATCAAAATATTGCTTTAAATCCGACGAAAATCAATGGTGTTTGTGGCAGACTTCTCTGTTGCTTAAAATATGAGGATGCTTGTTATCAAGAATGTCGTATTGGTCTTCCAAAAGTTGGAAAGAAAGTACAAACAGAAAAAGGCGAAGGAAAAGTAATGAGCGTAGATGTTCTAAAAGGAACTTATCGAGTAAATGTTCCTGATGTAGGAATTATAGAATTAGAAAAAGAGAAAAATGAAGGTTAAAAATTATCTATTAGGGTATCAAGATTTATATATTTATCAAGATACTAGTATGTTTCATTTTTCCTTAGATTCTGTTTTACTTCCTAACTTTATTACTATCCCTAAAAAACCTAAAAAAATACTAGATATCGGAACAGGGAATGCCCCTATTCCGCTTATTTTGTCTACAAAGGTAAATTGTCCTATCTTAGGAGTAGAAATTCAAAAAGAAGTCGCTTCTTTAGCGCGTGATTCTGTAGAATTAAATCATCTAGAAAATCAAATCACTATTTTAGAAGGAGATATTAAAGAAATTTCTAAAACCCTAGAGGAAGGTTCTTTTGATGTCATTACCTCTAATCCTCCGTATTTTAAATATCAAAAAGATTCCAATGTGAATGAAAGTGATTATAAAACCATTGCTCGTCATGAAGTCGCTTTAAATTTAGAAGAATTAATTCAAATTAGTAGTCGACTTTTAAGTTATAATGGTGTTTTAGGACTTGTACATCGTCCTGAAAGATTGATTGATATTATAGAAACGATGAGAAAATATCAAATAGAACCCAAACGCATGGAATTGATTTATCCAGGAGTAGGAAAAGAAGCCAACATTTTATTAATTGAAGGAAGAAAACAGGGAAAACCGGGTTTAAAAATTTTACCTCCACTTTATAGTCATAAAAAAAATGGAGAATATACAGAAGAAGTTCAAAAATATTTTGAAAATAATTGAGGTGAGAATATGTCTCAAAAAAGTTATGATGAAAGTCCAACCCTCTATTTAATACCAACACCTATTGGCAATATGGAAGATTTAACATATCGAACTGTGGAAGTATTAAAAATGGTAGATGTTTTATTTTGTGAAGATACGAGAGAAACAGGTCTTTTACTAAACTATTTAGGAATCAAAAAGAAATTGATTGCGAATCATGAATATAACGAAGAAAAAAATCATGAAAAAGTCATTCAATATTTAGAAGAAGGAAAAATGGTAGGATTAGTTAGTGATCGTGGAACACCGGTTATTAGTGATCCAGGGTATGAACTAGCTAGATATGTTATCGAAAAAGGGTATAATGTGGTAGCACTACCGGGCGCTACCGCGTTAATTCCTGCTTTAATTACTTCTTCTTTAGCGCCTATGCCCTTTTTATTCTACGGATTTTTAAATAGTAAAAAATCCAAAAAGGAACAAGAATTAGAACAATTAAAACAAGAAACATCGACCATGATTTTTTATGAGGCACCACATCGAATTCAAGAAACATTAGAAATAATGAGAAAAATCTTTGGTGATAGAAAAATTTCTTTAGCGCGTGAACTTACTAAAAAATATGAAGAAATTTATCGTGGAACCATTACAGAAATACTATCTAATCCTTTAGAACTAAAAGGGGAAATGGTCTTAGTAGTCGAAGGAAATAAGGAAAAGAAAACATTTACAAATCTTTCTTTAAAAGAACATGTAGAACTTTATATGGAAGATGGATTATCAAAAATGGATGCGATAAAAAAAGTAGCGAAAGAAAGAAATATGAAAAAAAGTGAAGTATATGATATTTACTTAAGTGAGGAGGAAGAGAAGTGAAACTAATTGTAGGACTTGGAAATCCTGGAAAAGAATATGAAAATACAAGACACAATGTAGGTTTTATGGCACTAGATAAAATTGCTTCTTTCTTACAGGTAGAATTTACGAAAGAAAAATTTCAAGGAAAATATGCGGAAGTGACTTATGAAGGAGAAAAATATATTTTATTAAAACCACAAAAATATATGAATTTATCCGGAGAAGTAGTAGGTGACTTTGTTCGTTTCTTTAAAATAAAAATAGAAGATATCTTAATTCTTTATGATGATTTAGATACCGAAGTAGGGACTATGAGACTCCGTGAACAAGGTAGTAGTGGGGGACATAATGGAATTAAAAATATTGAGATGCATCTAGGAACAAGAGTGTATAATCGAATTAAGTTTGGTATTTCTAATAATAAAACAATAGATACAAAAGATTATGTTTTAGGACATTTTTCCAAAGAAGAAAAAGTTGCTTTAGAACCTGCTTTAGATAAAATGGTTCCTATCTTTCAGGATTATTCTAAAATGACATTTACAAATTTAATGAATAAATATAATGGTAAATAGATAATTTATCATTTTTTCCGTGGAAAGGAGGAAAGTATGATTTCTTTATTTCAAGATTCTGATTTTCAAGATTATGAAGCTATTTCAGGGCTTACAAAAGAATTAAAAGTACAGTATACAGTGAATTTATTGGAGAAAAAGAAAACTTCGATTCTTTTTGTGTGCGCAACTCTCTACGAAGCTAATCTTTACTTTCAAAAGTTTTTAAATTATACTTCTTCCGTTTATCTTTTTCCAATGGATGACTTTTTAACAAGTGAAGCTTTAGCGATCTCTCCAGAATTAAAAATTACACGATTAGAAACGCTTAAAAAAATGACGGAAGAAACTGCTATTATCGTAACGAATCTAATGGGATATCTCCGTTTTCTTCCTCCCAAAGAGATCTATTTAGATAGTTATATTACTTTAAAAACAGGAGAGGAATATGAATTAGAAAGTCTTGTTGAAAAATTATATTCTATCGGCTATGAAAGAGAAACCATTGTAAATAAAACAGGAGAAATGGCCGTCCGTGGATATGTTGTCGATATTTTTCCAATTGGAAGTAATCATCCTATTCGAATTGAATATTGGGGAGATACAATAGAAAGTATTCGTCTTTTCAATGTCGATACCCAATTAACGATAGAAACATTAAAAGAAGTTTCCATTTCTCCAAATACCGAGTTTTTAACTGGTAAAAAGGTAGAAGAAGAAAAACAAAAAAATCTTCCTAACTATATTTCTCCAAAATATCTTTATGAATATTTAGAAAACCCTTTCGTAATTTTAAATGATTATCAAACGATTGAAGCTAATTTAAATATTCTCTTAGAAGAAATCGAAGAATATCAAAAAAATAACGATGAAAAAAATGTAGAATACATGTTTCCATGGAAACTTCCTAAAGATGTTTTATATTTTACCGAGTTTGATAATGAAGTAGGAACCGTTCATTATACGAAGAAATTTGTCTCTTATCCTGTCGATAATTTTCAGGGTGGTCAAAAAGAAATTAATAAGCGATTAAACCAATATTTAAAAGATGGATATGTGGTAATAATTGCGTTAACAAGTCGTTATCAAGCGAATAAATTAATAGATTATTTAGAGAATCCATATCTTCTTTTTACCTCTTTAAAAGAACTTGTGAAAGAAAAAATTAATATTGTTCTTTCCAATATTTCTGAAGGATATATTTACAACAATTATGTAATTATTAGTGAGAAAGAAATCTTTAATCGAAAAGAATCTGCAAATGCTTATAAGACAAACTTTAAAATAGGTAGTAAAGTAAGAGATATTAATAAACTAGAAATTGGTGACTATATTGTTCATAATACGCATGGGATAGGACGCTATTGTGGTATAAAAACGCTCTCTAAAAATGGTCTTCAAAAAGACTATTTAATGTTAGAATATAAAGGAGGAGATAAACTTTATATTCCAGTTGAAAAATTAGAGTTAATTAGTAAGTATTCCTCTTCTGATGGAATTGCTCCTAGATTAAATAAATTAGGGGGAGTAGAGTGGCAAAAAACAAAACTTAGAGTCAAAGAAAAACTAGAAAATATTGCTTCTGAATTATTAGAACTTTACGCTTTAAGAGAGAGTACGGAAGGATTTGCTTTTCGTCCTGATGAAGAAGAACAGATAGAATTTGAAAAAGAGTTTGTGTATGAAGAAACACAAGATCAACTACGAGTTATTGATGAAATTAAAAAAGATATGGAAAGCAATCATCCAATGGACCGACTTCTTTGTGGAGATGTTGGATATGGAAAAACAGAAGTCGCTTTTCGTGCCATTTTCAAAGCTATTTTATCCGGAAAACAGGTAGCGTTTTTATGTCCAACGACGATTCTATCTAATCAACATTATTATAATGCCTTAGATCGATTTAAAAATTATCCCGTCGAAATTGCCTTATTAAATCGCTTTGTACCTATTAAAAAACAAAAAGAAATCCTAGAAAATTTAAAAGAAGGAAAAATAGATCTTTTAATTGGAACACACCGTATTTTAAGTGAGGATATTGAATTTAAAAATTTAGGACTTTTAGTTATTGATGAAGAGCAAAGATTTGGTGTAAAACACAAAGAAAAAATTAAACAATATAAAAATAATATTGATGTTTTAACCCTTTCAGCAACCCCTATTCCAAGAACTCTTCAAATGTCTATGACAGGGGTGAGAAGCCTATCCTTAATTGAGACTCCACCAACGAATCGTTATCCTATTCAAACTTATGTATTAGAAGAAAATAAACAGATTATGAAAGACGCTATCTATAAGGAATTAGCGCGCGATGGACAAGTTTTTATTCTTTATAATTACATAGAAGATATGGAAGAAAAAGCAAGAGAAATTAGTCGTTTAGTTCCCGAAGCAAGAATCGTATATGCTCATGGAAAAATGGAGAAGAAAGAACTAGAAGATGTCATGATGCATTTTATGGAGAAAGAATATGATATTCTTCTTTGTACAACGATTATTGAAACAGGAATTGATATTCCAAGTGTAAATACATTAATTATTATTGATGCAGATAGATTTGGACTTTCTCAGCTATATCAAATTCGTGGTAGAGTAGGTAGAAGTAATAAAATTGCCTATTGTTATTTAATGTATAATAAAGGAAAAATCTTGAGTGATGTAGCAACAAAACGTCTTAATGTCATTAAAGAATTTACAGAATTAGGAAGTGGCTTTAGTATCGCTATGAGAGATCTTGCTATTCGTGGAGCAGGAGATATTTTAGGTAGTGAACAAGCAGGATTTGTAGATAGTGTCGGAGTAGAACTTTTTATTCGAATGTTAAATGATGAAGTAAAAAGATTAAAAGGGGAAAAAGTAGAAGAAGAAAAGAGTGAAGATCAACCACTTTTAGAAGTTGCTACTACGATTACGGATGACTATGTTAAGGAAGAAGATTTAAAGATAGAAATTCATAAGATGATTAATGAAATTCATACGGAAGAAGATTTTGAAAGAGTAAAAGAAGAATTAGAAGATCGTTTTGGTACTTTAAGCGAAGATGTATTAATCTACATGAGGGAAGAGTTATTTGAAACCGAAGCGAAAAAATTAAATATTACTAAGATTATTCAAACGAAAAACTTTATTGAAGTTCATCTTCCTCGAGAACTTACGGATAATATCAATGGAGATGAATTATTCTTAAGAGTTTGTTCTCTTACACGAAAATTCCGCTTTGGTATGAAAAATAAAGAATTAATTATTACGCTAGACACCATTAATCTAGATAAACATTATATTTATTATTTAATGGACTTACTTAAAATTATTAATGAATCTAAAAAAATAAAATGATATTCAGATAAAAACTGAGTATCATTTTTTTTGAAAGGAAGGAAATATGAAAATATATGGTTATGTAAGAGTGTCTAGTATAGATCAAAATGAAGATAGACAAATGATAGAAATGGAAAGGAAAAATATTGCCAAACAGAATATTTATATGGATAAACAATTTGGAAAAGACTTTAATAGATCACAATATAGAAAGTTAGTAAAACGATTAAAAAAAGGAGATCTTCTTTACCTTTTAAGTATTGATAGATTAGGCAGAAACTATGAAGAAATTCAAAAAGAATGGAGAATTTTAACCAAAGAAATAGGAATTGATATTTGTGTACTAGATATGCCTTTATTAGATACGAGACAAAATAAAGATTTAATGGGAACCTTTATTGCAGATTTAGTTCTCCAAATTTTATCTTTTGTTGCACAAAATGAAAGAGAAAATATTCGTAAAAGACAAAAACAAGGAATTGAAGCAGCTAAATTACGAGGAGTTCAATTTGGTAGACCGAAAATAGAATTACCAACCACATTTTATTTTTATGTAGAAAAATGGCAACATAAAGGAATTTCTATGAATGATATCTTATCAGAATATGGAATTTCTGAATCTACTTTTTATCGTAGGATAAAGAGTCGATAGTTGAAAAGATATATTGTTTATGATAAAATTTAGGTAAAGATAAGGATAGTGAAGGAAAGTTATAGAAAACTTTCCTCATCTTTTCGTGAGGCTATATGAAAGAGTTAAAATTTAATTTAAAAAATATGATCAATAAAAAAGAATTCTATTTAGCAATCATGGGTGTTTTACTAATTAATCTAATTCATGTAATACTTGTAGTAAATAGAGTGATTAGTTTAAAAACGCCATTAGAAAAAACAATGACAGCAGAATATCAATTTCTTTTTTATAATTCAGAAATCACTTTTGGTGCTATTATTGTAATCGCATTACCAATTTTATGTGGCGCTATTTTTTCTGATTGTAATGTCCTAGAAAATGCTAGAAAGACAACAAATTTATTACATGTCAGAATCAATCCAAAAAAGAATATTTTCGTAAGAGCAGTACTTTCTTTTTTCTTAACTTTTAGTATTTCACTATTTGGATTTTTATTAAATTATTTTTTACTTCGTATCATTTTTGGTTCTGGAAATTTAATTACTTTTAGTCAAGAATTACCATTTTTTCAATATCCAGATACGGTCTTTTTAGGAAACATTTTAAATAGTAATCCCACTTTATTTGTTTTCCTAATTTGTTCTTTGGTATCGATTACATTAGGATTAATATCTTCTCTGTCTTATTTATTATCCAATTTGGTAAATAGAAAAATAATTATTTATTTCATTCCTTTTATTTTAATTATTTTATGGGAAGTAATTACTATAGTATTAAAAGTACATAGTATATCTATTTTAAGTGCTTTGCAGCCATTTGAAACTTCTAAGCTCTCTCTTTATGTAAAAGTTTTCGCTATCTTAGGAATTTTTAATGTACTAGCTTTTTTGCTCTCCTTATTTAAAAAGGATACTTTATTATAGATGAAAAAATATTTTGAGGCGGGATAAAAATGAAGAAAATTAATTTTTTAAAATTTCTTTGTTATTTAATTATTATCTATGTAATCTGTTTTTTAAAGTATAGTGAAAATTATCCAAAAGAGGCAGATAGTTTTTTATATGTTATACATATTTATCAAGGAGATTCTTTATTTCAAACCATTATTTATTTACTACCATTCATGGTTATCTTTTATGTGATTGGAAAGAAGTATTTTTATCAGTTTAATCAATTTAGTTTAAGATATAAAAATAGGAATCGTTTTTTTAAGCATGTTCTATTTCATTTTTTCATAGATTCTATTTTCTTTAGTGCTTTTTTATTTTTATCACAAAGTTTTCTTCTTTCTTATATGGTAAGAATTCCTTTAAAATGGAATAGTTTTTTCTTTACCTTTTTATGGCAGTATATTTTTGAAAATATGTTTATGGTGTTACTATTAATTGTACTTGCCACTATTTTTAAAAACTTTCTTTATGCATATCTTATAGAGATAATCGGTATCCTTTTAGCTTTGATGGTAATTCTTCCTAAGAAAGAAATTCCATTTCTAGACCTATATGCAAAAGTAGGTATTAATTGGGTTACTATGGTAGGTATGATACTAATGATATGGATTCTTAAAAAAATATATAAACGACTAGATGTAGGAGGTGTTGAATTATGATATTAGAAGTAAAAAACTATTGTAAAAAGATTAAAAATAAAGTAATTTTAGAAGATATTAATTTACATCTTGAAAGTGGTAATGTATATGGTTTTTATGGAAGAAATGGATCTGGAAAAACGATGCTTTTTAGAGCGATTACGACATTGATTTATCCTACTTCTGGCGATGTTTTGATAGATAATACTTCTTTAATTCATGATGATTATGACTTAAGTCAAATTGGACTATTATTAGAAGAACCAGGATTTTATCCTTATTTAAATGGCTATGAAAATTTATCTTTACTTTATGAAATTAATCATAAAAAGAATAAAGAACATATACAAGAAATTTTAAAAGAAGTAGGACTCAGTGATTTCCCAAAAGAAAAATATAAAGAATATTCTTTAGGTATGAAACAAAAATTGAGAATTGCGCAAGCCATTATGGAAGATCAAAAAATTATTATTTTAGATGAACCTATGAATGGATTAGATGAGAAAAGTGTAGAGAATATTAGAAATATTATTATGAAATTAAAAAAGAAAGATAAATTAATTTTAGTTGCTAGTCATAATAAAGAAGACTTAAATCTTCTATGTGATAAAGTTTATAAAGTAGAAGAGGGTAAGTTAAAGGGAGAGATTTCTTTATGATGAAAAAAATATTTTTTTCTTTTCTATGTATCTTTTTTGTGACTTGTGTTTTTGTCGTTCAGTACGCAAAAGCGAATATACCACATCTAAGCATAGAAGAATTTGAAGAGAAATCTAAGTATAAAATTGTTTCTAAAATAGAATATGAACAAAGATATGAAACGCAAACTCTTTTTGTAGATGAAAAAGTAAAAACGGTTGAAGATTTATCAAATTTATCTGACTATATTGTTGTAGTAACTGTTTTAGAAAAACGATTTGCTGGAAATGGAATGATTAACTTATGTAATATTGATAAAGTTTGGAAGGGAGAAACTTTGAAGGAAGGAGAAGAAATAAAAGTCTATGATTTAGCTAGTCAAACCTATCTTACTACTTCCAATTATTTAGGTGGTTCAGTTCCTTTAAAACCAGGAAATCAATATATTTTATTCTTAAAGAAAACAGAAAGAGCAAATATAAAAAATAGTTATGTTCCAATTAGTGTTTACTATGGAATCGTAACTACTGGCGAGATTAAAATTTTAGAAAATTATAAAGAAAGATTATCAATTCAAGAAATCTATTCTTATCAACATGTTTTTGATCAAGAAACGAAAAAACCAGAGAATTATGAAGACTTCATTGGACAGATTCAAAAGCAATATCAAACTTTTTAGGAGGATACTATGACAAAAATTAAGAAAAGTTTAAAATCTTTGTTTCAACACAAATTTCAAGCGATAATCTTCTTATTTGCTACTGCCATATTACTTTCTTTATGTACGACTTTTTATCTTATTTATACATTTCATCAAGAGAAAGCTTTTTTAGATTATTTAAAAGATCAAAAAATTTCTTATGTAGAAGTTGTAAGACGCGAAGGAGACTCCTTACAACATCTTAGAACAGGACAATATACGGAATTAACCCAACAAGATGAGGAAAAAATAAGTAGCGCCATTCTTACCGATAAATATCCTATTTATTTTGAGGATGAAAGAAGTATCTATAATCTTTTAAAAATTAATTTTCATCAGAATATTTCTTATTCCGATGAGCTTGGAAAAATTGTTGTGATAGAGGATTTTAAAAAGGCAATCCCGGAAGATATTATTGGTAGATATCCAGAAGAGGAAGATGAGATTTTAATCAGTAATTTTTTAGCGGATGTTATCTTAGAAAATGGAATTCTTCTTTATGACAAAGAATTATATCATCCTACCAGTTATGAAGAAATAATCAGGGAAGAAAATAGTTACTATTTTGGAACTAGTAGAACGATAAAAATAGTAGGTATTATTCCCTATACTAAGGAAGGAAGTTATCATGATCAAACTATTTTAGAAGCCGAAAGAATCAATAAGATATTTGTATTACCAACATTTCTAAATCCACAGAAGATAGATTACAATCAGAAACTAACCAATAGATATACATATCAATTTATAAATGATTATCTTTACAGTGGTACTTTTTCACTTCTATCTTTAGAACATACAACAGAATATTTTGATGGAACGGAATGGAAAGAAATAGATACCTTAAATGAAGATGAAGTTATTTTAAATATCTATCAATTTATGAATTATGAAGAATCTTTAGATTATCAGAAAATGGTAAATGAATATCTTTCTTCTCATCCCGAAGAAGAGGAGGAAATGGTTAGAAAAAGATTTGCTGAAGAATTTTTTCAGTCTATCCAATTAAATGAGAAAATAGGAGATGAAATTCAACTAAAAATTTTCAAAGGTAGTGAACTAGTAGAAGAATATTCTTTGAAAATCGCTGGTGTTGTAATAAAAACTACTTCTCTAGAAGATTCCAACATTTATCTTCCTGCTACGGTAGCTGAGAAGTATAAAGGAGACGATTCTATTAAGATAGGATATTATGTTCCTATTCAAAAAAATCAGTTAGAAGAAATCTATAAAGAATTTCCTTTGCAAGATGATCTACACATGGATACCTTATATCTTTCCCAAAATATGATTGTTGATTTAGAAAATTTAGAAATATATAGAACTGCTTCGATGATTGCTATTCCTATTTTACTTATCTTTATTTTATGGATTTTATATTGTCTTATGAAGCAAGTATCCAAGGAAGAATATTTTTCTTCTATGAGCGCGATAGCGGTTCTTATTAGTGGAATCTTATCAATCTTATTTTTACCATTAACAATTCGATTTGTAGGTGGTTTGGTTTTATATTCGCATTTTTCTTTGTTAAAGATGGATATTATGGATTATTTCCTTTTGATTTTATTATTAGATATTCTTTTCTGTTTATTAGATATGTTCTTTAAAAAGAAGAAAAAGGTTCAAAAATAGAGCCTTTTTTTTCTTTTTATGCTATAATTTATGATAGGTGAGAATATGAAGTGTGCAAAGTGTGGTAGTGAGTTAAATGAAAATGCAACTTTTTGTGGAAATTGTGGAGAAAAAGTTGTAAAATCTACAGAATCTGGAGATAATGTAGAAACAGTACAAGAACCTGTTTCTTCTGAAACTAGTCCAAAATTTTGTGGAAACTGTGGAAATGTAGTAACGGGAGATTCTCCTTTTTGTGGTAGTTGTGGAGCGCCTTTAAATGGTCCTGTTATGATTCAACAAACAACAGTAGATTTTGACAAAATAACGGCAGGAATAAAATCTCTTTTTGGGCAAATATGGACTTTTATCAAGAAATATAAAGTAGCTGTCATTATCATTCTCCTTTTACTTGCTATTGGTTTAGGAGGATATTTTGGATATCAACATTTCCATGATTTTACTAAGTTATCTTGGGATGAAGAATATGGTGATTATGAAGTAACTTATACAACGGTTTCTGAAATTAGATTAAAAGTAAAAGCACTTGATAAAGAAAATCAGGAAATCAAAGAAATTACTTATACAGTTGATAAAGGAGAAGTTACTGCGAAAGAAGAGGAAGCTATTTGGACACTTCCTGAAGAAGCAGGAACTTATACAATCACGGCAGAAGCCCCTAGCGGTAAAAAGATTACCAAAGAAGTACATGTCGTTGATTTAGATGGATTAGAAAAAGAAAATCATTTAGTAACGGTTGCTGAATTAGAAGATGATCAAGACGAAGATGACGATGGTCTTACAAATAAAGAAGAAGCAGAGAAAAAGACAAATCCCTATTTAGCAGATACAGATGGAGATGGTCTTTTAGACCGTTATGAATTAGAGAATAAATTAGATCCTTTAAAGAAAGATACGGATGGAGATGGACTTCCTGATGGATCAGAGATTGCTCTTAAAACAGACCCATTAAAAGAAGATACGAATGGGGATGGCGTAAAAGATGGAGATAGTTCTTATACGACTTCTGTTACGAAAGAAAAAGCAAAAATGACAGTAACTGGAGTAGGAGATGTTTATCATTCTGATTTAGATATTTATGATAATCAAACGATTCATACAACAGAAGGTCTTTTAGGAAAAATTTATGTAATTTCTTCTTCTAGTAAAGTAAGTGAATTAAAAGTAACTTTACCTTATACCGATGATGATATCAAGGAAGCTTCCTTAGTGGAAGATAACTTAACGATTTATCGTTTCGATACAGAAAATAAGACATTAACGCCTATTGAAACGACAGTAGATAAAGAAAAAAAGACGGTTACTTTTGCTAGTAAAGAAGTAGGAAGATTTGTACTTGGAGATAAACAAGAAGTAGATTTAAGTGCAGAAACTCATATTCTATTTAATATTGATGATTCTGTTTCTATGTATACAGAAGCACAAATGATTGAAATGGGATATACGACAAGTACCGGTGCTGTTGGAAATGATAAAGACTTTAAAAGAGTTTCTTTATCTCAACAATTACTAGATATGTTAAGTGGAAATTATCAATATGCAGTTGCTGAATTTTCTGGTAGTTATTATTCTTATCAAGGATTTACCAAAGATAAAGAATTAATTAAAACAGCACTTAATAAGATTCATGATATGGAACATAATACGGATGGAACCGCAATTGTCAATGCTTTAAATAAAGGAATCGATTCTTTTGCGAATGCTAAAAACAATAACTATATGATTCTTTTAACGGATGGAGTAAATACTTCTGGAAGTTTAAGTTCAAGTAGTTCTAGTATTATTTCTAAAGCAAAGGAAAAGAATGTTAAAGTTTGTGTTATCGGATTAGGGGATGTTGAAAAAGACGATTTAACAAAGATAGCTGAAGAAACAGGATGTGGATTTTATTACGCTAGTTCTGCTTCTGTTCTAGATGAAGTATATGCTCAATTATCTGCCGATATTAACTATGGACTTGTCGATGTAGATAAAGATGGAAAAGTAGATGGAACCATCATTTATGATAGTGGATTCTTACCATCTCGAGATGGATTTAACTTTGCTAACTTCTCCTCTCTTAATTCTAAAGAGGGAAACTGCTATGGTATGGCTGTTGTTGCAAACTATTTCTATCGTGGTGTATTACCAACACAATTATCAGCGTTTACGGCAACGAAATTATTTGGTATTTTAGGAAGTTATACTTCAAAAGGATATTCTTTTGGATATTCTAGTTATTTTAGAGATTTTAATAACGATTTATACGATTATCAATTATCAGATTTAAAAGTTCTTTTCAATTATGAAGAAATTCCTGATTACTTTGATAAAGTAGAAGATGGTACTTTAAAAATTAAAGAGAAATATCGGAAACAAATTACTTCTTTAGGAGCATCTATAGAAACAGCAAACTATACGAAGGGAGATACGGACTATACTAAGATAGAACAACCAATCATCGATGTAGATTCTACTTCTTTGGATAGTTATAGTGATGATGTAAATCTCTTTAGAGCGATTTGGAGAAATTTTATTGAACAATTTAATAATACTTCTATTAGTTTTAGTACGGATCCTGATAAAGCATTTAAATATGCAGTTACTTCTATGGAAGCAGAAAACCCTATCGTATTAGGATTTACTCTAGAAGATAAGGATGGAAAAACGATTGGTGGACATGCGGTAAACTTAATTCGTATTATTGTTGATAATGAAGATAGCAATAAATTTTATTTTGAAGTTTATGATAATAATCGTCCAGGAACTTCTAAATACTTTATGGTAATGAGAAATAAGATGAATAAATTACAACTTGATTACACAGCTTGGGTCAATGATTATGAATACAGTTTTGAATATCCAGAATATGGATATCAAGTAGATTCTGTTACTCTTGATAAATTAGATTATTAAAAGGTAATTTTGGATTACCTTTTTGGTACTATAAAAGTGTAATAATTAATTACAGAAATGTAGTTGAATATTACACTTCTTTTTATTATGATTGA
>CANQZC010000008.1 GCA_947628235.1 uncultured Bacilli bacterium
AGACTGTTGTTACAGGAATTGAAATGTTCCGTAAACAATTAGACTATGCTGAATCAGGAGATAATGCCGGAGTATTACTTCGTGGTATTGCTCGTGAAGAAGTTGAACGTGGACAAGTTCTTGCTAAACCTGGAACTGTTACACCTCATACTAAGTTTAAAGCACAAGTTTATGTTTTAAGCAAAGAAGAAGGTGGACGTCATACTCCATTCTTCTCAAATTACCGTCCACAATTCTATTTCAGAACTACTGATGTAACTGGTGTTATCGAGTTACCAGAAGGTGTTGAAATGGTAATGCCTGGAGATAATGTTGAAATGACTGTTGAATTAATTGCTCCAATCGCTATCGAAAACGGAACAAAGTTCTCTATTCGTGAAGGTGGTAGAACAGTTGGTTCTGGTAATATTTCTGAAATTATTAAATAAGGAATAGAAACCATTAGGAAATGAGAAATCATTTCCTTTTTTATGTCAAAATGAATAGGAGACTATAAAAAAGATGCTTTTTGATAAGCATCTTTTTTATGATTTCTTTTTACTTCTAAAAGGAGCAGTATTTCGATACATCATGTAAAGAGGTCTACTAGTGATATACTCTAAGTCTCCTAAATATTCTACGACATTTGCACCGAAACCTAATTTAAATTCATCTAATCCTTTATACTTTTCTGGATTTTCAGGATCCGCAATGCCTCCTAGATTGAAGACCGCAAAACCTTCTTTCGCATATTTCTCCATCAATTTCCAAATCAATAAATGTTTGGCATTTAATCTCTTATAGGCAGGTTCATATCCATCCATGAGCAAGTAAGCTTCTCTTTTATATTTAATAACCATCGCACAAGCTAGAATAATACCATCTGGATTATGATGAAGAAGGTTAGTAGCGCGTACTAAATCATTTTTTCGGTCAGCTAATTTATTATCTTCCGCGATTTTTCTAGAAATGGTCTTATTACTTGCCTTTCCTTTGTTTTTAAAAATTTCTTCTGTGACACGATTACAAATCATACTTTGATTTTGAAACTCTCTTTGAGCATTTACTAAATATTGTTTTGTATCTAGTAAAGCGAAGTATAAATCTACCATGTTTCGTTTTTGATAGAGTTCAAAAGCATCTTGAAAATATCGTAATCCACGAGGATATTTATTTTTGGTCATATTATAAAAATAAGATAAATTTTGAACAGTTCCTTTATAGATACGAACTCCATTTTTATCACTCATTCGAATTTTTGTACGGAATTCTTTCTTTACTTTTTGAAACATTTGATTAGCGTTTAAATCGAGTTCTAGAATAGCTTCAAATCTTGGTTTAAAAGCTTCAAAATAACGATTGTATCCTAAGTGATAATATCCTAGTTTTTTTAAATATTTGAAGGTTTTATCATAGGTAGGAATGTCTACCTTTTCTTTTGGATTCTGATGTACAATGGATTTTGTAATCATGGGAGAGATTTTAATAGCCATGATGTTTTTCTTTCCTAAAAACTTTTTCACTTGTGTCGTAAATGTTTTTACTAAAGCTTCATCCTGATAATCAATTAAAAATCCTCTAGGAGCATACGCATATTGAAATTTTCCCAAAAGTTCTACTAGGATTAAAGAAGCCGCTACTACATTGCCAGTATCATCTACTAATCCTAAATAAAAAGTATCATAATTTTGTCGATTCATGACCATCGCATATTCTGGTGTTTGAAAAACAGAAGATACCAAATAATTTTGAGTAAATTCTTGAAACTCTTCATTTGTCAATTCTTTTAGTTTCATAGGATTCCTCCTTTTTTTAAGTCAGTATAACATTATATCACAAAAGCATTTATTTGTCACTATTTGAAAAGAGAAAAGGGATTCCTTTTCTCTTTTATTTTCTAGATTTATAGTTGTAGCACATTGTTGCTTCTTTGATATCTTCTTTTCCACAGTTACAAACTTTGATTTCGTTTAAATTACAGATTTTATCATCACAATTACAATGTTTACAATCAAAGACTTCACATTTTATGGTTTGCTTATTCATTTTTTCAACCTCCTGTTTTTAGTTTGTAACTGAAAATGATTTTTACACATAAAAAAGTATGATATAATGTTTTAATAGAAGGGAGTGTAAGAAATGGAAAACGAAAAATTAGAAGAAACAAAACAAACAGGGAAAAATAAAATTTTAATGATTCTCACTATTTTCATAATTTTATGTATCGTAGGAGTAGGAGTATTCTATTTTATCAAGACTAATGATAAAGAAGAATCTAATACCTCTAACAGTAATCAACAAGAAGAGTCAAAGGCTGTCTCAGAAGAGTTAGTAAAAGAACTAAAAGAGATGATAGGATATGATGAGGATGAAGAATTTCCACTTCTTCATATGAATTTTATTGGTGTGAATGGGGTAATTGATGAACTAGACGATCATACAAAACTATCTATTTTGAATCAGGCAACGATGGATTCTAGAAAGTCTCTTCCTCTAGATTATGATGAAATTTGTGTGGATATGGATGAATGTCCTGGAATTCCTATCACGGCGATTGAAGAGACGGCTAAAAAATATGGTATTACGAATCCAACAAAACTTTTTGATGATGATCAAGTCTATGTAAAGTCTGGTGATTACTACATTTGGTTAGGAAGTGGATATGGTATGTCTTTTTCTATGGAGTCTTCTAACTTCAAGGCAAGTTATCAAGGAGAAGACATTATCGTAGAAGAAGATATCATAACAACCCAATTAGATGAAACAGCAGAACAAAAGAAATACCATATAAGTTATACCTTCAAGAAAGATACTGAGAAAAATTATTATTTATATTCTGTGACTAGTAAAGATGCATAAGCATCTTTTTTCTTTCATATATTGTAAGGGTGATGAAATGGACAAGATAACAATAGGAATACCAAGAGCGTTACCATATTACTATTTAGGAAATTTTTGGAAATATTTTTGGAAGAAATGTGATATAGATGTTGTTTATAGTCCGAATACGAATGAAGAAATTTTAACTTTAGGAAAGAATATTTCTCCCACCGAAATGTGTCTTAGTATGAAGATTTATCTTGGACATTTATCTTATTTAGATGGCAAATGTGACTATCTATTAGTTCCAAGAATTGATCGATATGATGATCAAAATCAAACTTGTACGAATTTTTTAGCGCTTTATGATTTAGCTGCTCACTATGTAGAAACACCTATTTTAAATTATAATATAGATTCCCATCAGGATTTATTAGATGGGGTATTAGAACTAGGAAGCCAATTATCAATTCCTAAAATGCAGGTTCTAAAAGCATATGAATACGCACTTAAAAAAGATGAGAAATGGAAGAAAATGCGGGCTTTAGAACAACAACGACAATTGCAAGAAGAAGGTAAAAAGGTACTTATCGTTTCTCATGCTTATAATATTCATGATACTTTTATTGGTGGTAATATTTTAAAATTGTTAAAGGAGAAAGAGATGAAAGTATTCTTTAGTGATTATTTTGATAGTACGAAAACTGCTCTTCAAGCTAGGAAGTTATCTAAAAAATTATATTGGAAATATAGTAGGGAAAGCATAGGAGCAATCCCTCTTTGTAAGAAAGTAGATGGCATTATTTTTGTATCTACTTTTCCTTGTGGATTAGATTCTTTAGTTCATGAATTAGTGATGAGAAAATTAGAAAAGCCATATTTAAATTTAGTGATAGATGATCTTTCCTCTGATACAGGAATAGAAACTAGAATAGAAAGTTTTGTGGACTTACTTGAACAAAGTTAGTTATCCAAAATTAGGAAGTTATAGTGTGGCAATTCAATATTTTCTTACACATGTTTTAGAAAATGAAATTCTTCCTCCTAAAGAGATTACTGAACATACGAAAGAATTAGGAAATCAATATAGTCCTGATTTTGTCTGTACCCCTTTTAAATATACCTTAGGAACGATGTTAGAAGGAATTGAGGAAGGGGCAACTATCTTCTTTCAAATGGGTGGTGGATGTCGATATGGATACTATCATGAACTACAGGAACAAATCTTAAAAGATCTAGGATATTCTTGTACGATTATTAATTTGATTAGTGGGGGCAATAGAATTTCTTATCAAGAACTAAAGTCTTATCCTTTAAAAATTCGTAAGAGAAAACTTCTTTCTAGTTTTTGGACGACGAAAAAGATGGTTCTTTATATGGATAAAATAGATGATTATATTAGAAAGAATCGGTGTTATGAAAAAGAAAAGGGTTCTTTTGATTATTTAAGAGAACAAATGCTTCAAGAGTTTTCAAAAACGAAAGGATTTTTAGAACTTAGAAGGACTTATCATAAATATCAAAAACAGTTTTTCAACCTCCCTAGAAAAGAGAAAAAGAAACGAATTCGTGTTGGACTCATTGGCGAACTTTATACATTAATGGAACCGAACGCTAATGAAAAGATAGAATCTTTTTTAAATGCGTATGGCTTTGAAGTAAAAAGATATACGAATGTTACTTATCTTCTTTTTCAAAAGAAACGAAAAGTAAAAAAGTATCTTCGAAAAAAATTAGTAAAATATCGAATGGGTGCTGATGCCTTAGATAATATTTACCATGCCAAAGAACTTTGTGAACAGGGATATGATGGGATTATTCATATTAAATCTTCTTTTTGTACTCCGGAAATTGGAGCCATGCCGATTCTAGAAAAGATAGCAGGAAAGTATGGAGTTCCTATCCTTTTTCTCAGTATGGATTTAAATTCCTCTAATACGGGTTTTTTAACGAGAATGGAAGCGTTTTGTGATATGTTAGAAATGAGGTCACAATGAAAGAATGTTATTTAGGAGTAGATATTGGTTCTATTTCTACGAAAGCAGTTGTGATAAATAGAAAGTATGAAATTTTATCTTCCTGTTATATCGAGACAAAAGGAAATCCTATTCAGGCTGTAGAAGAAGCTTTATCCTCTCTTACGATTCCTTCTGGATATGAACTTTGTGGGATAGGAACGACTGGTTCTGCTCGAAAATTAATTGGCCTTTTACTAGATGCCTCCATCATCAAAAATGAGATTACAGCGCATGCGATAGGGACATTAACTTTCCATCCTGAAGTGAAGACGATTTTAGAAATAGGTGGACAGGATTCTAAAGTAATTCTCCTTCAAAATCATATGATTCGAGACTATGCGATGAATACTTTATGTGCGGCAGGAACGGGTTCTTTTTTATCTAGTCAAGCGAAACGATTAGGACTAGATGTTACTTCTTTTGGAGAAATTGCTCTAACTAGTACACATCCTACCACGATTGCTGCTAGATGTACTGTTTTTGCGGAATCAGATTTAGTTCATAAGACCCAACTTGGTTATCCCAAAGAAGATATTGTTGCTGGTCTTTGTAAAGCCGTTGTGTTAAACTATTTAAATAATGTTTGTAAAGGAAAAAAACTAGAAGAACCGATTATCTTTCAGGGAGGAGTTTCGAAAAATAAAGGGGTAGTTCATTTCTTTCAAGAAGTTTTAGGAAAAGAAATTTTAGTAGATCCAAATGGACATTTGATGGGAGCGTTAGGGATGGCCATTTTAGCGAGCCGTCTTCCGAAGGAGAAAACCTATTCCTTAGATTTTCAAAAACTTTCTTTTCGCACGGTGGGGAAGGAATGTCAAGGATGTTCGAATCGCTGTGAATTAGTCCATATTTATAAAGAAGAAAAATTACTAGATGTTTGGGGAAGTAAATGTGGAAAATTTTAAAATAGAAATTCTCTTTTTTCGAAAATTAGAAAATAGGATACTAAAACCTTAAAAACAGTAAGAAATCTTTTGGAATTCCTAAAAATTCTATTTGACAAAAAATTCATTATAGTGTATAAATTATAGATAGACAAAAAAGGAAGTGGATTATGCCTAAAAATTTAGTAATTGTCGAGTCTCCAAGCAAGACGAAACCAATTGAAAAATATTTAGGAGGAGGATATAAAGTTCTCTCTTCAAAAGGTCATGTAAGAGACTTATCAACCAAAGGAAAATATGGGTTTGGAGTCGATATTGATCATGACTTTAAACCAGATTATGTTCCTATGAAGGGAAAAACTTCAGTCATTAATGAATTAAAAAAAGAAGTGAAAAAGTCTGATCATGTCTTTCTTGCAACCGACCCAGACCGCGAAGGAGAAGCTATCTCATGGCATCTTTTTGATACCTTAGGATTAAAAGAAAATGATTATGATCGTGTTGTTTTTAATGAAATTACCAAAGATGCTGTTGTAAATGCGTTTCAACATACGAGAAAGATTGATAAAAATTTAGTCAACAGTCAAGAGACGAGAAGAATTCTTGATCGTATGATAGGATTCCGTCTTAGCAAATTAATTCAATCTAAAACGGATGGTAGTAGTGCGGGAAGAGTTCAGTCTGTTGCCCTCAAATTGATTGTTGATAGAGAGCGGGAAATAGAGGCTTTCCAAGCCGAAGAATATTGGACGATTACCGGAATTTTTCCTACTTTTGAAGCCGAGATGTTTCAATATAATCATAAAGATATAGAAGTAAAAACAGAAGCAGAAGCAAAAGAAATTTTAGAGAAACTTTCTAATTCTTTTCGTATTGAAAAAGTAGAGAAAAAAGTAAAACAAAAACAATCTAAACTTCCTTTTATTACGAGTACTCTTCAACAAGATGCTTCCAATAAATTAGGATTTAATGCGAAGAAAACGATGCAGATAGCGCAACGACTATATGAGGGAGTAGAACTAGCGGATGAGACAGTTGGACTTATCTCTTATATGCGTACTGATTCTACTAGATTATCGCAAAGTTTTGTCGAAAGTGCTTATGCTTTTATCGAAGATAAATATGGAAAAGAATATGTTGGTAGTGTTAAAATTGTAAAGAAAAAAGAGAATGTCCAAGATGCTCATGAAGCCATTCGACCAACAAGTATTAAAAGAACACCAGAGTCTGTGAAAGCTTATTTAACGGCCGATGAATTTAAATTATATCGTATGATTTATTATCGTGCTTTAGCGTCTTTAATGAAGAGTGCGAAAACAGAAAATACGACAGTTATTTTAGATAATAATAATTATCAGTTTAAAGCGACTGGGCAAGTAATTGTCTTTGATGGATATTTAAAAGTATTCCAAGATTATGAAGATACCGAGGAGAAACCTTTACCACCTTTTGATACTTATCAATCTTCGATTGTGGTTGCGCAGTCTATTGAAAAGAAACAACACTTTACTAATCCACCATCTCGTTATACCGAAGCAAAATTAATTAAAGAGATGGAAGAATTGGGAATTGGAAGACCAAGTACTTACGCTACTACGGTAGATATTTTAAAGAAAAGAAATTATGTTCAGTTAGTCGAAAAGAAATTTGTTCCAACCGAGATTGGAATCGAGATTACTGATAAGTTACAACAATGTTTTAGTCATTTAATCAATGTGGAATATACCGCTAATATGGAGACCGATTTGGATAAGATTGCCGAAGGAAATATGAATTGGGTCAAAACCCTAAGAGATTTCTATTCAGAATTTGAACCAGCCGTTCAAAATGCTTTCCATGAGATGCCAAGGAAAGAGGCTGAAAAGACAGGGGAGGATTGTCCAGAATGTGGTAGTCCACTAGTTATTCGTAAAGGAAAGTATGGTGCATTTACTGCTTGTAGTAATTATCCTACTTGTAAATATATTAAGACAGAAGAAAGAAAAGTTGTAGAAGTATGCGACTGTCCAAATTGTGGATCAAAGATTGTAGAAAAGAAAAGTAAAAAGGGAAAAGTTTTCTATGGTTGTAGCAATTATCCAAAATGTAAAACAGCCTATTGGGATAAACCAATCGGAGAAAAATGTCCAAATTGTGGGGAAATGTTAACAGAGAAAAAAGGAAAAGTAAAGTGTAGTTCTTGTGACTATGAAAGATAAACATTCCCTTGACAAAAAAAGACTCTATTCGGAAGAATAGAGTTGTTTTTTTTGCTTGATTATGATACATTGTAGATGGTGATAAAGATGGTAAAAAATAGAAATGAAAAGGGATTTACTTTAGTAGAGTTATTAGCGGTTATTGTTATTTTAGCGTTAATTGCTTTAATTACGGTTCCAATTATCAATGGAACTATTAATAGTTCTAAAGAAAGATTAGAGAAAGAACAATATGAAAGAGTAGAACAAGCGGTAAAAACATATACAGCCAAAAATGTATCTGATGATTGTGCTTGTGTTTCTATCGATGATTTAAAACAAGATGGATATCTAGAAAATGTTGTGATTCGAAATCCAAAAACGGGAGATGCTATCGATGGTATTTATACGATTATTTGGTCAGAAGAGACAAATCAGTATGAATATCATGGACCATCCTCTGCTTGTAGCTGTTCTTAAGAGTGCGAAAGCACTTTTTCTTTTTTTTCCAATCCTTAGAAATATTGACATCCCTTTTAAAATCAACTATAATGAAATTGAAAGGAGTATGGAAAGATATGAAAAAATATCTTTGCGAGTTTTTAGGAACTTGTGTTTTGGTTTTATTTGGATGTGGAGTTGCCGTATTTTCAGGAGCTGACTTAGTAGCTACTTCCTTGGCATTTGGACTTTCTATTATCGGTATTGCTTATACGATTGGAAAAGTTTCTGGATGTCATGTAAATCCTGCTGTTACTTTTGCAATGTGGATTGATAAAAGAATTTCTACCAAAGACTTTATCGGTTACATTGTTGCGCAAGTAGCAGGAGCATTTGCTGGTAGTGGATTACTTGCTCTTATTATCAATTCAACCACAATCGCTGATTACAAATTAACAGGATTAGGAGTAAATACTTATGCAGAATTATCTGCAAGTAATATTACAATGCTAGGAGCATTAGTAGTAGAAATTATTTTAACTTTTGTATTTGTTCTTGCCGTACTTGGTGTTACAAAAGATAAAAAGAGAGAAAATGTTGCTCCAATCGTAATTGGATTAGCGTTAGTTTTAGTACATCTTTTAGGAATTAAATTAACAGGAACTTCTGTTAACCCAGCTCGTTCTTTAGCGCCAGCTGTACTTATGGGAGGAGATTACTTATCTCAAGCTTGGGTATTCATTGCTGGACCATTAGTAGGAGCTGCCTTTGCGGCTTTAGCGATTTTCTTTATTGATTTAGAACCATCTAATGCCATTACTTTAGAAGAAGGAAAAGTAGAACCTAAAAGAGTAGAAATTAAATTAGAACCAAAAAGAGTAGAAGTAAAAGAAGAACCAAAAAAAGAACCAAAAGCCGTTTCTAAAAGCGAGAAGAAAGAACCAAAGAAAGCTGCTCCAAAAAAAGGTAGACCAGCTTCTAAGACAAAGACGAAAAAGAACTAATTTAGTTCTTTTTTTTGGTACTCTTTTGATTTTGCCACATACGCTATTAGTAGCAGGTGAAATATGAAAATTTATATCTTGGTTTTCCTTTGTACTTTTTTTATGTTTTTAGCAACGACTTTAGGATCTGGCTTTATTTTCTTCTTAAAAAAGACGAGTACTACCTTAGAAAAATCATGTTTAGGGTTAGCGAGTGGAATTATGATTGCTGCCTCTATTTTTTCTTTATTACTTCCTTCTTTAGAAGAAAAGAATTGCCTTTTTATTGCTGCTAGTTTTTTACTAGGAGGATTTCTTCTTTGGGCATTAGATTTTTTCTTTTCCTTTCAAAAGAAGAAAAAGTCACTTTTCTTTTTGGCGGTAACCCTTCATAATATTCCAGAAGGAATGGCTGTTGGATTAGCTGTTTCTCTAGCGGTTCATTCCTCTCTTTCTTTCGCAAGTGCTTTTGCGCTTACTTTAGGAATTGCTGTTCAAAATATCCCGGAAGGAATGGCAGTATCTTTTGCCATGTTAGAACAAAAAAAGAATAAAGTTATTGCCTTTTTTTATGGAGTTATATCGGGAATTGTAGAACCGATAGCGGGAATTTTCATGGCACTTTTAGTCCATAAACTCTCTAGTTGGATGCCGTTTTTTTTAGCGCTCGCGGCCGGTACGATGTTCTATGTAGTAGTCGATGAATTAATCCCTAGTAGTAAAGAAGAAAATAAGAGTTCAGGCGTTGTTTCGTTTATGGTAGGATTTGTTATTATGATGTATCTAGATGTGATTTTAGGATAGTTGAAAATGTCAACTATTCTCTTTTTTCTAGGAAAATAGAAAAGAAAAAGAAAAAGTATGTTACAATAAAAGAGGTGATAGAATGAAAAGCAAAGTGATTCCTATAAATCCTTATCTTCTTTTAATTCTTTTTCTTTGGATTACCTATGAAGTAAAGTTTCAAGGTATTCTTTCTATTGATTCTTTTTGTATCAACAATATCGTTTTATCGGGAAGGAGTGGATGGCTTACTAACATTTTTACCTTCCTTACCTTTTTTGCTGGAATTTTAGGAACGATTCTTCTTGGAACTGCTATTTTTTGTTTCTTGAAGAAAAAAGAAAGATGGTATTTTTTAGGAAGTTTAATGGGAGCTGTTTTGGTAGGACAAGGATTAAAATTTTTTATTCAACGACCTAGACCACCAGTAATATATCGATTAGTGGAAGAAAGTGGCTTTAGTTTTCCTTCCGGCCATTCGATGATAGGAACCGTTTTATATGGCTATTTGGTAGCGCTTTTATGGCGTAGTCAATGTTCTAAGAAAACGAAATGGCTAGGAACTATTTTTCTTTCTATGTTTATCTTTTCGATAGGATTTAGCCGTATCTATTTAGGAGTTCATTATGCGAGTGATGTCCTTGCGGGATTTTTATTAGGTACTCTTTACTTATGGATATTCTTTTCTTGGAAAGAGGGAAATCAAATGAAGAAAAAATCTTTGTTAAAAAGTTTTTATCATGCAGGAGAGGGAATCATCAGTGCTTTTTTCTCTGAACGAAATATGAAAATTCATGTTTGGATGATGATTTTAGTAATCTTTTCTGGATTCTATTTTCAAATTTCTAATATGGAATGGCTTATTTGTCTTCTCCTTTTCGGTGTTGTTATCTCGGCAGAAATTATGAATACTGCTGTTGAAACAGTCGTGGATTTAGTTTCTCCAGAAAAAAATCCAAAAGCGAAATTAGCGAAAGATCTATCGGCTGGGGCAGTTCTTGTGGTAGCGTTAGTAGCAGCTATCATCGGCTTTTTGATCTTTTTTCCTAAAATGATATAGAAAGATTCTTTGGAATCTTTTTCTTTTCTCCTTCGCATTTTGGTTGTATAAAAAGGCATAGTTATGGTATAATGAAAAAAGTAAAGATAGAATAAAAAGTGGTGATAACATTGAAGATATACCTTTTTTTGAATGAGAAAATATTGAAGTTTATGCTACCAAAAGAAATTGCTGGTAGTTTTAGTTTTGATGAAAATGAGGAAGAAGAAGATAAACTCATCAATATTGAAGCAAGAGATTCAAAATGGGTTCTCTATTCTACTACCGATGTGAAAGTTCTAGAACGAGGAATGGTAGTAGAATCCTCTCCACTTATCGAAAACTCTTTCTATGTTATTTCTCGAAATCAAAAACAATATTTAATTCATGTCACTGCTTTACTAGAATCTGATTTAGTCGCTTTTAGTTATGATCAAAATATCAATTTATTAGTTGGAAATACGGGCGAATGTAATGCACAATATCAATGTCCTTTCTTAAAGGCAACTGCTTTTCGAGTAAAAGTAGTAGGAACTTCTACCGTTATTGAAAGAACTTCGAAAGATCCTATCTATCGAAATGATGTTTTAGAGAAGGAACCAAGTTTTGTAGTTCGAGAAGGGGATGTATGTAATCTTTATGGATTAAAAATCGTCTTCTTAAAGGGATTATTACTCATGAATAAGGTGGATACTTTTCTTACGGTCAATGAGATTTCTTCGCGAATTCAAAGAAAGTATTTTGAAGTAAAAGATACCTACCCAAATATCGAAGCACGGGATATGGATTTGTATAATAAGGAAGATTATTTTTCAAAATCACCTCGAATTCGTAGAGTCATTGAAACAAAAAAATTAAAGATTAGTGAACCACCAAAAAGAGAAGGGGAAAAAGAACTTCCTATGATTTTAACATTAGGACCAATGCTTACGATGGGAGTTATTTCTATGGTCTCTTTTGTGAATACTCTAGCGAAAATCATTAGTGGAAGTGCTTCTTTAGGACAGTCTTGGCCACAGTTATTAACAGCTTCTGCTATGTTATGTACGATGTTGGTATGGCCAAATCTAACTAGAAAGTATAATAAAAAATTAAAAGAAGAGAAGAATAAAGAAATTGAAGAAAAGTACCAAGCTTATCTTCATTTACAGGAAGAAGAATTATTAGAGACCACCAAACTTCAAAAAGAAATCTTAATTGAAAACCTCATTTCCGTCGATGAATGTTTAAAGATTATTCAAAACCGTACCTTACGCTTTTGGGATAAACGAATTGATCAAAACGATTTCTTAGTTGCTAGAATTGGAATTGGAAATGAGAAACTAGATGTCGATGTCAACTATCCAGAAGAAGGATTTACTTTAGAAGAGGACGATTTAAGAAAAGCCTTAGAGAGTTTAATTCAACACTTTGAATATATTGAAAATGTTCCTTTAGGATATTCTTTCTATGAGAGTTGGATGACAGCGATTATGGGAGAAGAGAATAAAAGTTATGCTTTTATTCATAATATTTTACTTCAATTTATTACTTTTTATAGTTATGAAGATGTAAAACTAGTTATTTTTACGAATGAAAAAAATAAAAATAGATGGGATTTTGTCAAATACTTAAATCATAATTTTACGAATAATCGAGAATTCCGTTTCTTTGCTTCGAATGCAGAATCTAGAAAGGAATTAGCAGACTTTTTAGAAGTAGAAGTCAATCGTCATTTAGAGATGAGTACGGAACATCCAATGCCTCCTTACTATTTGATTGTCATTGATGATTATGAAGATATTAAACGATATGGTTTTATAAAAGTATTGACAGAATCAGAGAAGAATATTGGCTTTAGTTTACTCTTTTTAGAGAATCGATTAAGTCGTCTTCCAAGTAGGTGTAATAACTTTATTACCTTAGGAGATAAAACTTCTGGCATTTTAAAAAATTCTTATGAGAATCAAGAACAATCTAGTTTTATTGATGAAATTAAATACGATATTGATATGATGAGTATCGCAAGACAACTTTCTAATATTCCGATTGAGTTTGAAAAAGAGACTGGTTCTCTTCCAAATTCGATTTCTTTCTTAGAGATGGAAAAGGTTGGAAAAGTAGAACAGTTAAATATTTTAAATCGTTGGAATACCAATGATTCTACGACGAGTTTAAAAGCTGAAGTGGGTGTCGATGAACAAGGAAAATGGATGAATTTGGACCTTCATGAAAAGTATCATGGACCTCACGGATTAATTGCTGGTATGACTGGTTCTGGAAAGAGTGAATTTATTATTACCTATATTCTTTCCATGGCTATCAATTATAGTCCTGATGATGTTGTATTCATCTTAATCGACTATAAAGGTGGAGGGTTAGCGTTTGCTTTTGAAAATAAAGTAACCGGAATTTCTCTTCCTCATTTAGCGGGAACGATTACGAACTTAGATAAAGCGGAGATGGATAGGACTTTAGTCTCTATTGATAGTGAGATTAAGCGTCGGCAGAGAATGTTTAATGAAGTTCGAGATAAATTAGGGGAAAGTACGATTGATATCTATAAATATCAAAGATTTTATAAAGAAGGTAAAATCGATGAACCGATTCCTCATCTTTTCATTGTCTGTGATGAGTTTGCTGAATTAAAGAGTCAACAACCAGATTTTATGGATAATTTAATTAGTATTGCTAGAATTGGTCGTTCTTTAGGTGTTCACCTTATTTTAGCAACCCAGAAGCCAACTGGTGTTGTCAATGATCAGATTTGGTCTAACTCTAAGTTCCATGTTTGTTTAAAGGTTCAAGATGCTTCTGATAGTAACGAGATGTTAAAACGACCAGATGCTGCGAATTTAAAACAGACTGGTAGATTCTATTTACAAGTAGGATATGATGAATATTTTGCGTTAGGACAATCTGCTTGGTGTGGTGCGAAATATTTTCCATCCGATAGAATTGTAAAACAAGTGGATAAGAGTGTAAATTTCATTAATGATAATGGATATCATATTAAAAATATTCAATTCTCTAGTGGAATGAAAACCTCTGCCAAAGGGGAACAATTATCAGCGATTATGGATGAAATTATCGCCACTGCTAAAAAGACTGGAAAGTTTGCTAGAAAATTATGGCTAGAAAATATTCCACCCGTTATTTTAGTTGATCAGTTATATCAAAAATATGAAGGCTACTTAGATGATTATGCCCTTCGAGCTATCGTAGGAGAGTATGATGCTCCCGAAAGACAAGAGCAAGGATTACTTATCTATGACTACGTTGAAGAAGGAAATACTGCTATCTATGGAATGGATGGTTCAGAGTATGAAATGATTTTAAATAGTATCATCTATTCTACGATTATTAAGTTTCCTCCAGATAGAATTCAATTCTATATATTAGATTTTGGTTCGCAAGGATTTAGACGATATGAAAAAGCACCTCATGTAGGTGGTGTCGTTTGTCCTTCCGAAGAAGAAAAGTATCAAAACTTCTTTAAATTATTAAAGAAAGAACTAGATACGAGAAAGAAAATTCTATCTTCTTTTGGAAGCGATTATAAAACATATGTAGAAGCGAAACATGAGATGCCACTTTGGGTCGTTATCTTAAATAACTTTGATTCTATTATGGATAATGATAAAGGTTTATATGATACTTTTCCAGAATATATTAGAGATTCTGAAAGATTTGGAATTGTCTTTATTTTAACCGCCACAGGAGTCAATTCTATCGCTCGTCGTATTTCTCAAAATATCAATAATAATTTTGCTTTGAAATTGAAAGATGCGAATGATTATGCTTTGGTTTTTAGCGATAGTAAGAAATTGACACCAAGAGATATTTTTGGTAGAGGAATCTATAAAGATGAGACCCTTCATGAATTCCAAACAGCTTCGATTGTCGAAGAAGAATCTGCTTTAACAGATACGGTTCGTGGTAAGATAGAAGAATTGAATCAAAAATATTCTACGCGCGCTGTTCCTATTCCAATCTTACCAGAACAAGTTTTATGGGAGCATATCGCATCCGCTATTACAGGATGGAATCGTGTTCCAATTGGAATTGATAAAGCTAGTTTAACCATTAGTAAATATGATTTTACAGCAAATGTAGGAACTTTGATTGCTTCTAATAAACTAAAGTATATTACTCCGTTTGCTAGAAGTCTTATCGAAGTGATGAAAAAAATTCCAAATACCAATATCACATTATTAGACCCACTCGAATATCTTTCTCCTAAGAAAGAAAATACGAATTGGTTCGCTAGTCGCTTTGAAGAAGTTTTAGATCAAATGATTTTATGGCTTCAAAAGAAAATAGATACATCTTCTTCTGATTTTGATGTCATTTATTTCTATGGTATGAGTAAAATTCTAGATAAAATTGTCGATAAAACCAAGTTAGTGACCTTATTTGAACTTGCAAAAAAGAATGAAAAAACAATGATCTTAGTATCAGATGATATTGCGAAGTTAAAGAATTTTACCTTTGAAAAATGGTATCAAGGAAACTTCTCTCCATCTGATGGTATCTTTGTAGGAAAGGGAGTTTCTGAACAGACTCTAATGAAAATTTCTAATTTCCATAATGAACTTACGAAAGAGTATCCAAATAATATTGGTTTCCGCATTTCAGAATCTTCTTATCGAATTGTCAAATTATTAGAATTTGAAAAAGGAAAAGAGGAGGAAGAGGAATGAACAATAAGGTATTGATTAAAGTCATTTTTCCCGAATTAGATAAAGAATTCGATTTGTTTGTTCCTGTCAATGAACAAATATGGAAGATTAATAAAATGGTAGTGAAGTCTATCTTTGATTTAAGTGGAATTCATTTTCAAACCAATTTTACTTATCAATTTATGAACAAAATGAGTGGAAAACTTTATGATGGCGAAGAGACCATTTTAAAGACAGATATTCGAAATGGGACAGAATTAGTGATGATTCGTTGTCAAAAAAAGTAGGAATTCAATAAAATAGTTGACATTTAGAAAAGAAAAATGAGATAATGTTAACAGATAGGATAAACTATCAATATAGTAAAGGAGAGGATTGAATGGCAGCTATTAGTCAAGAAAATGTTACTCAATTAGGGGGGTATGTAAATAACGCTAATGGGGATTTCAATGCGAAAGTAACCAATGGAGTAACAACATTTGCCAACAATGTAAAAGAAGTTTGGGAATCAGAAAGGGCAAGATCATTTGCAAGTGCATTAAATGAAGCAATTACGAATATTGCGACTGCTTATAAAACCAATATTGCAGGAATTGTAGAAGCATTAAACACGAATGTTCGTAATCACAATCAATTTAATCAAGGAAATGTAGTAGTTCCATCTATTAGTGAAGTATCTTTTAATACTTCTGCTTTACAAGAGATTCAAGCAAAATTTGCTGATGGATTTGAAGGATTAAGAGATGGTCGTACTGCTTCTGAAGTAGTAGAGTATTTCGAGCAAATGAAAGCATCTATTCAAGAAGTATTTACAAGTGCAGCATCTTCTATTCAAAGTGCAAATGCCTTTGACAATGCTTCAGAACAAGAAGCTGTAGCGCAAGCATTCAGAAGAATTTATGAAAGTTTCAATTCTGAAATGGATGCTTTAAAAACAGAATTAGTATCTGCATTAGCTGAGGTAGATGAAAGTGCTCAATCACTTACAAATACCAATATCAACAATGTTAATGTTGGATAAAAAATTTTGGATTTTGTTCGGTAGCAACTATTGAAAGATAGTTGCTATCTCTTTATTAGGTGATCATATGATAAAAATAAAGTGTAGAGAATTAAGAGAAACTTTAAAAACTTGTCAAAGACAAGTAGAAGACTATGAGAAGAATTCTTTTCAGTTACATTGGATATATGAAGATTTAACAACTCTTTGGCAAAGTAATCGAGCAACTGCCTTTTTGAATTGTACCAAACAGATAGAGATGGATAATCAAAAACTTCTCTATGCGATGAAAAAAGAGTTGACCTCGTTTTTAAAGATATTACCAGAATATGAGAAGATGGGAGATAGAATTGAGTATTCTCCCGAAAAAAGAGAATATCTCATTCGTAAGTATGATGGAATTTTAACTTCCTTAGAAAAGGTAGGAAAAGAATATCGTGTTGCGAATGCTCCTTCTTATGCTCTTCAAGAGCAACTTTCCAATCAAGAAAGGGAAGTCTTGCAAGAGACGAAAAAATGGGAACAATTGAAGAGTAAAACTAAAGATAGAATGGAAAAAATAGAGGAGATAGAAAGAAACTTTGGAAAGGAATGTAGTAGTATTCCAAAAAGAAAAGTAGAAGAAATTCTTTCTTTTGAAGCACCTTCTAAAGAAGATTCTACTTTTGCTTTATTTCGCTCCGAGGAAATAGAACTATCTAGTAAGAAACTAGAAAGTTATCTTCTTTTAGAAAAAGAGATTCTTCCTAAATTACGGTATTACTTTGAACAGATATTAGAGTTTTATCAAACGCCCAATGCTAAAAGATTAGAAGAACTTCATACCTACTATACATCCTCTTTAGAAATTATCCATCAAAATCACGAACGAGCTCATAAAAATTTAGAGAAGGTTTTGACGGATTATCATACAATGATAAAGAAAAATGTTCAAAACTTAGAGGAATTCTAGATGGCAGAAGACTATCAAATCCTTTATGAGCAGTTAAAAGAAATCGATTATCATCTTTCTAGTATTCTTCAAGAAGAAAAGAATTTAAAGCGGGAAGTAGAGGAATTTTTATCCATTGATTATCATCCTTATCTAGATACAGAAATGAAAGAACAAATCGAAAATATAACGAAAATAGAAAATAGATTATCGAAGGATACGATGTTTACAATCGCCCACCTTCGATAGTCTTTTTTTCATGAAAAAAGAAAATAGAGACATACTAAAAGTGTCTACTATTTGACACTTTTGAAAAAACTTTCAAAAATCTATTTTGAATAATGCTATAATGAAGATAATGGTAGGTGATAATCATGTTAGCAACCTCTAAACCAAATTTTCAAACAACAACAAAAGGAATGGCGACAACCACTAGACCAAAAGATCAATTTCAGACCGTTTATTTTGGAGATACTTCCTATGAGTCTGTAGAAGTGTATGCTGAAAATACCTTTTCATCCGAAGAGTTTTTAGCCCAACAAAAACAGGAAGCAGAAAAACTTTTAGTCGCTTATGAGGATTCCATTGAGGAAGTGAAAGAAGAACAAAAACGATTAAAGAAATTACGGGATGAACTAGATAGGAAAACGGGTACCTATCAAGTTTCTTTAAAAGCAAATTGGGAAAATATTATTAGTTCTATTAATGGGTATATTGCTTATGGAATGCCTTTAGAAAATGAGATTCCTTATACACCGGAGCAGTTTGCAGAACTTTCGGAAGAAGAACAAATTCAAATTGTCATTGATGCTTCTCCGCTCTTAGCTGGTTATTATGATAATATCCAAAGATTTACAAAGGAATATAATGCCTTAATTGAGGATATTACGAAGGGAGAATTTCATACTTATGAAGAACTTACAGAGCAACAAAAGGCATTAGATAACGATTTAACTGCTTTACAAAGTGGACGATACGCTATTCATCAACGACAAAAAGAATTTCCTTATATGGAATTAGCGACTACTCAAGACTATTTAGACTATGTAGAGGAACAAAAGAAAAATCCAGATCGCGTTGATTTAAAAACCTTAGATAGAGATAATGAAAAAGGTATTTATGAAGGACAATGTAATATTGTAGCTTTAGGAAGAATGGCAGATGCCAAAGAAGTACCTCATTATTTAGTGGAAGAAATATTAGATAAAATTCATTATGATGCTCTTACGGAAGATCAGCGTATGATGTATAGTTATCTTTATGATAAAAAGGAATATGGATTATTAAAAGACTATTTAGAGGCGATTGAAGATAGTGTCAACCGTTCTCGTGGTAGAATGGAAGCAGAAGAGTTCTTAAAGTCTGTAACGAATGAAAAAGGAGAGATAGACCTCAATGCTTGGAATGCTTTATTGGCAGGAGGAAAAGGTTTTGGTGATGGACTTGAAAATTTTGGAGAAGGTCTTTTAAATGTTTTCCGTACCGAAGGAATGATTTCTACGAATCAATATGCACAAATGTATATTCTAGAAGCCTTAGACTCTTCGTTAGGAATGAAAGTAGCGTATGATACAGGAGTAGCGGTAGGAACAGTGACTCCAACGATTCTTCTTTCCACTACGGCTTCCCTTGTTGTTACGCCAGCGGGAGGAAAAGCAGTCGGTGCCGCTATCAATAAAATTGGTTCTGCTTTAGTCGGTATTTCTGCTGCTGGAAATGCCAAAAATCAAGCTCTAGTAGATGGATATGGTTTGGTAGAAGCTTCTCTTTATGGAACTTGTACAGGTCTATCAAAATCTACCTTAGGATACTTTTTAGGAAGAATTCCTGGATTGAGTAAAGAAGCAGGATTATCCATGAAAAATATTTTTCTTGGTGGTATTGAGAAAAGTACCTATACTTTTGTCGATGCCGGAATGAGAGCCGCTATCTTACAAGAGCCTGTTGATTTAAGCGGACTTACAGAAGATGCTAGAAATGCTTTTATGGTGGGAGCGTTTATGACTTTTATAACGAATGGAACAGGAGAAACAATTCGTTGTATTATTGACAATCAAGAAGTGAATGTCAATGTCAAATCCTTTTTCACTTATTTACTAAATCATAAAAATGCCCCTTATGTACAAGCCTTAAAGGCTGCTATACCAACCGTATTTACTGATTTAGCAGTTACTCCATTAGCAGCTAGTACGGATGTGGCTTCGGTAGGGAGTGAACCAGTAGATCCACCACCACGAACAACTCCTCAACATCGTTCTTTTCAAGAAGATCTTCAAAATGAACCAGGATATCGTTGGATGTAAAATTTGTCAATTTTTGTAAATAAGGTCATCCTTAGGATGGCAAAGAAATAGAAATATGTTACAATGAAAAAAGATAGGGAGGTACATATATGAGATGTGTAGCAATTAAAGGAGCTCGGGAGTTTGAAGTAAAAGAGGTAGCAGAACCCGTAGCTCAAAATGGAAATGTTTTAATTCAGGTAAGAAAGACAGGAATTTGTGGATCTGATATTCATTATTGGGTAGCAGGAGAACCTGTAGGACTCGTTATGGGTCATGAATATTGTGGAGTTGTTGAAGATCCTGGAAGTAGAAGTGATTTAAAAGTAGGAGATAGAGTAACGGCTTTACCTATTTCTCCTTGTGGACATTGTCCTGCTTGTTTAACAGGAAATCCACAATATTGTCCAGAAACATGGACTTATGCGACAGGATTATCTTTAACGAATCCTGGAGGATTAGCGCCTAAGATGACCATTCGTCCAGATATGGTAATTAAAGTTCCTGATACGGTATCTGATGAAGAAGTAGCGATGGTAGAACCAACCGCTGTTGGACTTCATGCCGTTCATTTAGCGGATATTAAAGTAGGTACGAGAGTACTTGTTGTTGGGGGAGGTATTATTGGACTTGTCTCTGCTATGTTTGCTAAAATGGAAGGCGCTACTTATGTAGCTGTATCAGAAACGAATCCAGCTCGTGGAGAAAAAGCAGTAAAATTAGGAGTAGCAGATGAATGGTATGATGCCAAAGATCCAGAAGTTATTTCTAAGATGATAGCTAAAACGAATGGTGGTTTCGATTTTGTTATTGAATGTTGTGGAAATGCGCCTGCCGTTAGTACTGCTTTAACCGTAGTAAAACCTGGGGGAAGAACGATTTTAGTAGGGGTTTCTATGGATCCTGTTACGATCCCAACCGTTCTTGCAGTTATGAGAGAATTAGATGTACAAGGAGCTATTGCTTATACGAGAGAAGAATTCCAAGCTTGTATTGATTTAATGGCAGAAAAGAAAATTAATGTATTACAATTTGTAGATGATATTGTTGGACTTGATCAAGTACAAGCCTCTTATGAAAGATTAACATCAGGAACCGATGATGCCGTAAAAATCTTAGTAGATCCGAATAGATAAGAGTTAAGATTTCTTAACTTTTTTCTTATATAGGGAGGATTATGAAAGTAATTACCGTAAAACAACCTTTCGCTACTTTAATTGCGGAAGGATTAAAAATATATGAGTTTCGAACATGGAAAACATCCTATCGTGGAGAGATTTGGATTCATGCGGGAAAAGGCGTTGATAAAGAAGCCATGAAAAGATATGAACATTTAGGACTTTCTTATCCTAAAGGATGCATTATTGCCCGTGCGAATCTAACGGATTGTGTCTCTGTCGATGAAACACTAAGAAAAAAATTAGAAGCCAAAGACCCACTCGTTTATTATGGCGTTCTTCATTCTCCAAATTGGAAGGGATATGGATTTTATCTTACGAATATAGAAAAAGTAACACCCATTCCTGCCTCTGGTAAACTAAGTTTTTGGGAGTATCCTGATAAGTAGTGGATTATGAAAATAGAAAGTATTTATGAACATTTAGATCTCTTAGATGAGATTATTACACTTACGCAAAAAGAGTGGGGAAGTTATGCAAATGAAGAAGAATTTCAACAAAAATTAAATCGAAAAAAGAAACAAATTTTAGAACTAGAAAAAAGAAATGATTATGCGAAGTTAGTTCTTCTTGAAGGAACTACTTTGATAGGCTTTATTTCCTTATTTCCAACCGATGGCGAAGAACATCAAGAACTAACGCCTTGGTATGCGACAATGTATGTGAAAGAAGAATATCGAGGACGGGGATATTCACGCCTTCTTCATGAAGCCTTATTAAAAGAAGCAAAGAAAAGGGGATATTCGAAAGTTTATTTAAAGACAGATTTAAAAAATTATTATGAGAAATGGGGAGCTATCTATTTAGATACTCTTTCGAATGGCGAAAAATTATATTATTTTCAAATAGAAGAATAGAGAAGTGATGGTATGAAAAAAGATGGAAGCTGGATGAAAAATGGAACCATCTAACAATTTTTTAATTGCCCAAATTCTTGGGATAGTCGCGCTTATTGTCCTTGTCATTAGTTGGCAACAAGAGAAGAAAAAAGCGTTACTTCATTGTCAAATTGTTTCTGGACTTCTCTTTTCTATTCAATATCTTTTTTTACATGCTTATACCGGTGCGATTATTCACTTTCTAAGTGCTGTTCGTAATTTTGTTTTCTCTAGGTATCCGAAACGAGCGCCACTTTCTTTTCTCATCCTTATTTTAGGCCTTGGAACCTTTTTATCCTTACTGAATTATGATGGTTGGATCAGTTTATTTCCTCTTATTGCCTATCTTCTTTATGGAACAGCAGTTTGGATAGGAAATTTATTAGGGATTCGCCTTGCGAATGTCATTAGTGATCTTTTAGGAATTCTCTATAATTTTTATGTAGCCGCTTATGTATCTTTAGTTACTTCGGTCATTGAACTTTTTTCTACTTTGGTATCTATTTATCGTTTTCATATCAAAAAAAGGTTGTAAAAAACAATCTTTTTTCTATTTACAATATACCCATATAGGGTATATAATAAAGATGGTGATATGATGAAGGAAGAAAAGCATACTTACCGTGATATGGAAACGAAAAAAGTGATAACAAATCGTTTGAATCGAATTGAAGGACAAATTAAAGGAGTCAAAAAAATGGTCGAAAAAGACTGTTATTGTAATGATATCTTAATTCAATTATCAGCCATTCAAAGTGCGGTAAAAAGTTTATCGAATCAATTGTTAGAAAATCATTTAAACACTTGTATTTGTAAAAATCTACAAGAAGGAAATACAGAAGTATTAGAAGAACTTACTAGTTTATTTAAAAGGTTTAATAAATAAGGAGGAATTATGAAAGAATTAGTATGGAAAGTAACAGGAATGCATTGTGAAGGATGTGAGGCAAGAATCAAAAAGAGTTTGCTTGCTATCCAAGGAGTAGAAGAAGTAGAAGCAAATCATGAGACAGGGAAAGTAAAAATAAAAATTTCTAAAGATATCGAGGAAGAACTTGCTGATCGCCTTTCTGATATCGGTTTTCCAAGAGATGAGAATCTATGAAAAAAATTATTTTAAAAGTAGAAGGAATGAGTTGTAGTGCTTGTTCGAATGGATTAGAAAAATATTTAAAAAAGCAAAAAGGAATTCATGAGGCGAGTGTTAATTTGGTATTAGCGCAAGCATCGATTCAATACGATGATTCTCTTACCATTTCTGATTTAAATCGGTTTATTGAAGAAGCTGGATTTGAAAGTAGTGGAGAATGGACATTAGAAGAGAGCAAGAAAAAAGAACCGATTCTTTTCGTTACGATTCTTTTTCTTTTCTTTCTATATGTAACGATGGGAGGAATGATTCATCTTCCAAGCCTTCCTTTTTTAAGTATGGAAAAAAATCCTGAGATTTTGGCATGTTTTGAATTCTTTATGACACTTGCCTTTTTGTACTATGGAAAAGATATTTTAAAGAGTGGTTTTAAGAATGTCATTCATCGTACTCCGAATATGGATACACTAGTTTCTCTTGGCGTACTAGCTAGTTTGGGATATAGTCTCTATTATTTTTTCCCAACGATTTTAGGGAGTCCACACTATTTTCACCATCTTTATTTTGAATCTGTCGTTATGGTTATTTACTTTATTAAGTTAGGTCGTTTCTTAGATGGAAAAAGTAAAGAAAAAACGAAAGAGGCATTAAAAGAATTAGTTCAAATAACCCCTCAAAAAGCTCTTTTAAAAAAAGGTGATAAAGAGATAGAAGTTACGATTGATGAAGTTCAAAAAGGAGACTTATTAATTGCCAAACCAGGACAGAAAATTGCGGTAGATGGAATTATTAAAAAAGGTTCTTCTCATTTAGAACAAGCTTTTATTACCGGGGAATCAGTACCTGAGAAAAAAGAAGTAGGAGAGGAAGTTATTGCAGGAAGTGTCAATATCGATGGATATTTAGAATATGAAGCAGTACGAATTGGAAAGGATTCTACTATTTCAGAAATTGTCCGTTTAGTGGTGGAAGCTTCCAACTCGAAAGCACCAATTGGAAGATTAGCGGATAAAGTAAGTGGCTATTTTGTTCCATTTATCTTAGGGATTGCCCTTCTTACTTTGATAGTATCTCTTCTTTTATCCGTTCCTTTAGAAGAAGCATTTACTTCTTTTGTGACAGTCTTAGTCGTTGCTTGTCCTTGCGCTTTAGGACTTGCTACTCCTCTTGCGATGGTTGTTAGTGTAGGAAGATGTGCCAAAGAAGGAATCTTGATAAAAAGTAGTGAAACCTTAGAAGCTACTTCTAAGATTGATACCATTATCTTTGATAAGACAGGAACCCTTACTTATGGAAATCTCCAAGTATTTCATATCTATACTTCGGTAGAAGAAAAGAAAGTAAAACAGATTGTGATGAGTCTTGAAAAATATTCAAACCATCCCATCAGTCAAGCCTTTAAAACTTATGAAAAAGAATTTTCTCTTCTAGAAGTAACCGACTTTCAAAATTTACCAGGAATGGGAATTGAAGGAGTTATCGATGGCAAAAAATATCAAATAGGAAATGAAAAATTAGTCTCTAAGAAAAAGTATGAAAAAGAAGCTTCTTCTTTGATGCAAGAAGGATGTAGTTTACTTTATGTCATCGAAGAAGGGGAAGTGATTGCTCTTTTTGGTGTAAAAGATATTGTTCGTGAATATGCCAAAGAGACAATTGATGCCTTAAAGAAAATGGGAAAAGAAGTAATTATGTTAACAGGAGATAATGAAAAGACGGCTTCTTTGATCGCATCCTCTTTAGCGATAGATTCTTTTGTCGCAGATGTGTTACCAAAAGAAAAGACGGAAGAAGTTCAAAAACTACTAGATCAAGGAAAGAAAGTAATGATGGTAGGAGATGGAATTAACGATGCTCCTTCTCTTACTTTAGCGACTGTGGGAGTGAGTGTTTTAAGTGGAAGTGATATTGCGACCGACTCTTCAGATGTCATTTTAATGCATGATGATATTTCTAAGTTACCAAAGTTTTTTCAAATTAGTAAACGAACGATTTTAAATATTCAGGAAAATTTATTTTGGGCTTTCTTCTATAACCTTTTAATGATTCCTATCGCGATGGGGTTATTAAAACCAATTGGACTTTCTATGAATCCGATGATTGCCTCTTTAACGATGACAATCAGTAGTTTAACCGTTGTATTGAATGCTCTTCGATTACGGGGAGGAAAATAGAAAAAGTATGATATAATAGAGAAAATGGGAGGATGTTATGAAGATTTTTGTAAATTGCCTTACAATTAGTCGTTTTGTAGTAGCGTTATTTTTACCATGGATGAAATATCAATATTCTTCCTATCTCTTTTTATGTGTCCTTGTCCTTCTTTTCTTAACAGATACTATCGATGGCTTTTTAGCGCGTAAATTTCAAGTACAAACTTTCTTTGGAGCTTTGATGGATACGATTGCGGATAAAGCGTTAAATATTATTCTACTTCTCTGTTTACTTTCTTCTTGTCCTCTTTTATGGGTTATTCTACTAGGAGAAATTATTATTTTTGGCATCAATAGTATCGCTTTTTTAACAGGAAAGAGAATTCAAGCTAGTATTTTTGGAAAAGCGAAAATGTGGTTAGTTGCTTTTTCTATCCTTTTTGGATATCTCTATGAATTTCAAGGATGTGATTATTCTTGGGTAGTAAGTGGTGCTGTTCTTGCTTTTGTATCTCAGTTGATAACGATTGTAAACTATGTTCAAACGCTCTTCTTACATCCTACTTTTGTTTCTAAGAAGAAAGAAAAAGTTCCTTTTCAAACTCTTCTTTTTGATACCCAGTATTATTTAGAAAATAGAAGTTAAGGGAGATTGTTTATGATACCAGATTTTTTATATGAAAAATTAAAGGAAGAATATCCTCTTCAAGTAGAGAAGATAATAGAAGGATACGGAAAGAAAAGACCAACCACTTTTCGGGTGAATTTTCTTCGTACGACCAAAGAAAAAGTGATAGAAGAACTAGATAAGAATCACTTCCTTTATGAAGAGCTACCTTCTTTAGGAGCCTTTCTTTTAACGGAAGAAAAAGATATTCGCGCGACTTCTCTTTATCAAGAAGGAAAAATCTATCTCCAGAGTTTATCTTCCATGATACCGGTTCTCTTTTTAGAACCAAAAGCAAAAGAATCTATTTTAGATATGGCTTCCGCTCCTGGCGGAAAAACTACCCAAATTGCTTCTTTAACGCAAGATCAGGCGCTTATTACGGCTTGTGAGAAAAATCCCATTCGTTTAGAACGACTAAAATATAATTTAGAAAAACAAGGCGTAAAAAGAGTTTCTGTGTTGAAGGAAGATGCTAGAAAATTAGATTCTTTTTTCTCCTTTGATAAAATTTTATTAGATGCTCCTTGTAGTGGTAGTGGAACTATCTATCTAGGGGAGGATACTTCTTATTTTCAAGAAGATTTAGTCGAAAGATTGAGAAAACTTCAACACGAACTTTTAGAAAAAGCCATTTCTCTTTTAAAGAAAGGATCAACGATGATCTATTCTACCTGTTCTATCTTAAAAGAGGAAAATGAAGAGATTTTAAAACCTTTTTTAGCCCAACAAAAAGTAGAAATTGTCCCACTAACTTTAGAAGGAGTAACTCTTCTTCCTACTAGCATAGAAGGAACTTTAGTAGTAGAACCAAATGAACGATATGAAGGCTTTTTTATTGCTAAATTACGAAAGAAGGATATATGAAAATAGTATTTGGAACGACGAATGAAAGAAAAGTAGAGGATTTTCAAAAAGTAGTGCAACTCCTCGGCTATAAAATAGAAGTATTAACGCTTTCTCAGATAGGTTGGAATTTAGGAGAGATTGAAGAAACAGGTTCTACCTTAGAAGAAAATTCTAACATTAAAGCAGAAGCGATATATCAATTTTTAAAGAAGAAAAATTTAAATATTCCAGTATTTACGGATGATGGGGGACTCTTTGTGGAAGCCTTAGAAGGAAGACCTGGCGTATATACTGCTCGTTATGGAGATACCGAATTAAAAAAAGATCCCACGCTTCCTAAGTATGTAGGAGTCGAAAAACTATTAAAAGAAATGGAACAAGAGACGAATAGAACAGCCTATTATCGATCTGTTGTCACTTGTATTTGTCCAGACGGAACACAATTTCAAGAAAAGGGAGAAACGAAAGGCGAAATAGCTAGAAAGATGGAAGAACCATTTACAAAACCTTATTTTTATACCGTTTTTTCTTATCAAGGAAAGAACTTTCGAGAACTATCTTTAGAAGAATTAAAGACGACTTACCGTTTCCAAGCGATTGAAAAGGCTTTGCGTAAATGTCTGGAACATGAGGGATTTTATGAAGATTGAAAAACCAAAAATAAAAAAGGTAGAAGAAGCAAAACTCCCTTCTTTTCCAGAAAGTCTTTATGAAAAGAAATTTGTAGGAGAGACATTCGGCGATATTGTCTTTGATGAAATAGAAATCGATAGTTGTGAATTTTGGAAAGTCGGTTTTTCCTCTGCGCAGTTTACGAGAGTAGAATTGATAGATGTTCTTTTTGAAGATTGTGATTTCTCGAATCTTTCTTTCGATAATTTATCTTTTACGCGTGTTCTTTTTAAAAATTGTCGTATGGTAGGAACTAGTTTTATTGGGGCTTCCTTTCATGATGTCTCTTTTACTTCTTGTAATGTCAAATATAGTAATTTTTCCGAAGCTACTTTGACACATGTTGAATTTTCAGATAGTACCTTAGAAGAAAGTACTTTTCTAAATACCAAAATAAAAGGATTAGAAGTAAAAAATGTATCTTTCCAATCTACGGAATGGATGAATACACCTTTATCAGGAGTTGATTTTTCTACCTGCTCTTTAGAACAAGCTAGTTTTGATATGGTATCTTTACGAGGAATGATTATCGATTCTTTTCAGGCACCACTTTTAGTAGGCCTTTTAGGAGTCAAAATAAAGGAGTAAATATGATAAAATATGTCGTGTTAGACTTTGGAAAAGTTTTGGCTGCTCCCACTACAGGAGAATGGTTTTTAACTCCAAAGTTTTATGAATTAGTAGATATGTCCTTGATTTCTCTTCCAGATATTAAAAAGGCGATAGAAGAATGTAATCCAATTTTATCTCGAAAAATGATGACTCAAGAAGAGGAATATCAAGCTTTTTTAGAATTTTATGAAACGATTTTAAAGAAAGTAAATTATCCAAACATAACGGATTCTCTTCTTCAGACTTTAGCGTTTGATTTTGCTTATGAAGAGGGAAAATATACTTTTTATGATAAAGTAGAAGAAGAACTTCAAAGACTTTCTAAAAAGTTTTCATTACTACTTCTTTCGGATAATTGGCCAAGCGTTCTTCCCATTTTAAAAAATCATCATTTAGATATTTATTTTCAAAAAATTTATATTTCTTCTATCTATCAAGAAAAGAAAGAGGAAGGGACTTTTTTTAGACATCCCTTAGAAGACTTTTCAATTGCTAGAGGAGAAGCTTTGATGGTAGATGATAATGAAAAACTATTAGAAGTTGCTGTGAAAGAAGGATATCAAGTGCGATTAATGGACCGTGACAAAACGATATCGACTTCTTCCTATCCCATTCTTCAGTCTTTAGAAGAACTATTAGAAATGGATTGAAATCAAGAGATGAAACTTGCTATTTCAATCCTTTTTTTTTATAATATTAGTAGAAAGTAGGAGAGAATATGAACTATCAGTTAATTCAAGCAAGAGTAGAAGAAGCAAAACGTTCTGGAACTTTAAACTATGATTGGTTTCAGACAAATTTTACCTTAGAGGAAAGGGTAGAACTATTTAATTCTTCGCTTTACTTTGCTGAAAAAGCCTCTCTTATGTTTACGGAAGAAGAGATTTTGGAACATGCTAGTGCTCTTTCTGAAGATTATTTTGTCTATGCTTTCCGAACACTATCTGATAAAAATAAATTACAACATCTTTTTCAAATTCAAAACCAGCCAGACGCAGAGGATATGATCTGTTTTTTAGCAGAGGAAATTCAAACGGATGATTATAAATTAGAGGCAGTGCGTTTTTTAAAAGATAAAGAGGATCGTGCAAGTTTAATAGCAAAGTTAGATTCTGATGAGAAAAAACTAGAAATTCTTCCTTCTTATCATGGATCTCCAAGAGCTACTATTATTGCTAGTATGAAAAGTGATCAAATCAAAGAAAAATATATTCACTTAACTCCCAATCTAGAAACAATTATTGCATCTTTAGAAAGCGATGAGTTACGCCAGCGTTATCTTCATCAATATCGCTTTGTTCTTTCTGGATTTGCCAAAGTAGAAATTGTTCGTTCTTTTCGAGATGAAAAAATCAAACTAGAACACTTAAAGAAGTTTAAAAAGGAAGATGAGAGAGTAGAAATTATTCAATCTCTTTCTTCGAAAAAAATGTTAGAGTTTATTCCTACGATTGTTGGAGAGGATAATCGTAGAATGGTTATTGGTGAGTTAGAAGAACCGGAGTTATTAACTATTTTACCTACCTTAGAGAAAGAAGAGGCTTTTCCTTTTCTATTTAACTTAACACGCGATCAACAAAAAATCCCTTTCTTAGATGGATATGATCAAGAGCAACTTGCCACTTTACTCGGACATTTTAAAGATACTTCTTTATTCTTAGAGAATGTTACGCGGATTCAAGATTTTGCTAAGATGGAATCTTTAATCGCGCATCGCGAAAATTTTCCTCCTTATTTTGAATCTTATCAGTCTCTAGTAGATTTATTTGCGCAGCATTATCAAGTACCTGTCGAGCATCTTTTAACGATGATTGATTTAACTTCAATGCAATGTCTCTCTTATTTGAATAATGATAATATTCAACAGATTCTTCGTCTTCCGGAAGAAGAATTCAAAGAAATCCTTGCTTTCTTTAAAAAAGAAAATACGCAATTAAGTAATAATACATTTAATGATATTTTAAATTCTTTATTGCAACGACAATTTCGAATTGAACATTCTTCTTTAGTGAATATTTTTCCACAGTGTTTAGCAGCTATCGAAGCAAAAGATGTAGAGACTCTTGGAAATCTATTGATTCAAATAGATAAAACTTATCCTTTTACAGAGTTATTAGTGGCCGCTGGAATGGATCAGCAAACCTTTGTTCATGGCCTTTTAGAAAAACAAAATCAGGCAATTACTTTCCTTCACCAAATTACCAATAAGTATTTAACCCTAGAAAGAAATAATTATACCAAAGAAAACTTAGAGGAAATGAGAACTCGATGCCTTAAAAATTGTTTTGAGAAAAATGCTTTAATTAAAGCAGCTATGAAGTGGATTTCTTGGAAAACTTTCCTCAAAGATGTGGATTCTTTATCTGTTCATTTCTTTTCACCAGAAGACCAAGAACTCCTTGCGAATGAATCTCTCTTAAAAGAAGTTTTCCAATTTAAAAAAGATCCTACTACCTATGGAAAAGAAGTCACAAAAGAGATGAAACAAGCCTTTAAAGCTTATCAACATATTTTCCGTGTATTAGCGGATCGAAAGTTCTTTCATGGAGGATCTAATTTACTTTCTACACCTACCTATGAACTACCAGAAAAAGATCCACAATTTCTCCTTTCTGTTTTAGGGGAGTTAGATGTTGAACATTTATTAAGTTTCTCGAAAGAAAATCCAGATCTTTATCATAAGATGGGTGAAATGTTAGAAAAATATCAGTTTATGGCTTGGGGAGAATCTTTTAGTCCCTTCTTAGAAGAAATGGATTTATATTTTGATCCTTCCACGATTGCGAGTCTTATGAATAACTTCTCAGAGTTTTATCCAAGACTAGAAAGAAGTATGGAAAGAGGAGAATTAAGTGGAGTAACTATTACAGGATTAATTGATCAAGCCAATTGTTATGGATCAGATTCTTATCGATATTCTCAGGTATTTGGAAAAGAGGATTATCAGTTATTAAGTTCTAATCCAGGACCTAACAGTGCTTCTATGAAACGAAAAGATAGATTAGCTATGGCGTTAGAAAAAGTTAAGAAAATCTATCAAAGAGATAGTATTCCTGTCCCACCAATTCAAAAAGAGTATACATTACCAAATGGAAAAACACTATTAGTAGAAGTAGGAAATGTAACTGATATGCGAAACCTAACTTTAGGAGAAAGAACCGGGGCTTGTATGAGAATTGGGGGAGCAGGGGATTCTTTATTTGATTTTTGTCTAGAAGATGCCAACGGCTTTCATATTACTTTTAGTGATCCTAAAACGGGTCAATTAATCAGTCGCGTTAGTGGATTTCAAAATGGAAACTGTTGTTGCTTAAACCAGTTACGGGATAGTTTATCTATGGAATATACCGATATGGATTTAGTATCGATTTGTAAGAAGGTAGCTGAAGATTTCTTAGAGACAAGTAAACAATCTTCTCATCCTATCGATTTTGTCATTGTCTCTAGTGGGTACGCTATGCGACAAAGTAAGGAAAAACCAAGAAATCTCCATGTATCTGACATTAAGAAAGGATTAGGAGAATTTTATAGCGATGTTGCTCCTACCGCTATCGTTTTAGCGGAGAGAAAAGGAAGTAGAATTCAATTAGGAAAAGAAAAAGTAGAACGCTATGCACCCGTTCGTTCTTATCCTAAAAAATATGAAGAAGAAAATGCCAAAGAAGCGATTCAACATATGGAAACTCTTCGTCAACATTTAAATGGAGTCTCTTTAGATGAAATAGAACTTCCAAATCTAGAGGAAATCAAAAGTTGTTATATCGGTACAGATTGGTATGTCGCTCTTCTTTCTAACGGAGAAACCATTTCTGCCGTATTTGAACAAGGAGATTCTAAACGAGCTCAAGCAGAAATGGCAGAAGTTCTTCAAAAACTAGAAATCGAAAGAACTTATCAAGGAGGTTATCAAAGATGAAAACATATGGAAAAGTAGAAAAATATAATGGATACAGTGGTTCTATTTTAGGGGTTGATGGAAAAGAATATCTTCTTCTTGAAAAAGAAATTGTCGAAGGACAAGTAGAAGAAAAAGATGATGTTTCTTTTGTAGCAGAAGAATATGAAACTCCAGAACATCATGAAGATATCGCTCGTTTTGTAAAAGTTTTAAAAAAGGATGATAAAAAGATTTAGAAGGAGTAGAATTTCCTTCTTTTTTAAAAAATACATTCTTTCTAAGAATTTTTGATATAATATTTTTAGGTGAGAAAGATGGAATCTAAAATATATCGTTTTTTAGAAGGTAGATATGGATTTGATGATCTTTATCGATTCCTTTTGTATCTTTATGTTATTTTATTATGCTTTGATATTCTTCTTCATAATCCAATTCTTTCTGTTTTGGTGGTACTAGAATTTACCGTGATGTTTTATCGTGTCTTTTCTAAAAATAAAAAGAGAAGAAGAAGAGAAAATGAGATTTATCTACATATTCGTGGAAAACTATTTTCGCCTTTTCAAACGATGAAAAGAAATTGGCAAGACCGAGAAACTCTTATTTATAAAAAGTGTCGTCATTGTAAGACAACCCTTCGACTTCCTCTTCCTAGTGAGCGAGGAATTCATCATGTAACTTGTCCAAAATGTAAAAAGAAATTAACTGTTCTTTGCCTTCGCAAGATGAAAGTAGAAATTTATACCAAAGAGGGGAAAAGAAAGAGGTAATTTTCTTAAGGAAATCTTAAGTTTTATTCTAAGAAAAGTATGCTATAATGAAAAAAAGAGGAGATATTTATGATTGAATTAAGAGATATTTGTAAAACCTATAAAGCCAAAAAAGGAAAAAGTACGAAAGCTTTAAATGGCGTATCTCTAACCCTAGGAGAAAAAGGAATGACTTTTATTCTAGGAAAGAGTGGTAGTGGAAAAAGTACACTTTTAAATGTTTTAGGAGGATTAGACAAATACGATTCTGGAGAAATGTTTATTCTTGGAAAAAGTAGTAAAGATTTCACACAGGCTGATTTAGATTCTTATCGAAATACTTATGTAGGGTTTGTTTTTCAAGAGTTTAATATTTTGGAAGATTATGATGTTTATCAAAATATTTTATTAGCGCTTCAACTTCAACAGAAAAAAGTCGATGAAAAGAAGATGAATGAGTTATTAGAAACGCTAGAACTTACTGAGTTAAAAAAGAGAAAAGTAAATGAATTATCGGGAGGACAAAAACAAAGAGTAGCCATTGCTCGAGCGCTTATTAAAGAACCAAAAATTATCTTAGCCGATGAACCAACCGGAAATCTAGATAGTAAAACAGGTAGACAGGTAATGGAACTCTTACAAGAAATCTCTAAAGATAAATTAGTCGTTGTTGTCTCTCACGATGAAGAATATGCTGAAAAGTATGGAGATCGAATTATTGAGATTCAAGATGGAAAAGTAGTTTCTGATACCAAGCCTTATAAAGAGAAGAAAAAAGAACAAGATTTTTATCAAACAATTAAATCTCATCTTCCTTTTAAAGAGAGTTTTAAATTAGGCATTGGTAGTTTAAAACATAAAAAACTAAAACTTTTCTTTACCATTCTACTCGTAGTGGCAACTTTAGGATTTTTAAGTTGTACGGATACATTAACGAGTTATAACTTAAATCTAGCACATGCGAAATTATTGTCAGATGAGGGAGAAACTTTTGTTCAAGCCCAAAACTTTCATATTCCAAAATATGATGGAGAACTAAGTTATGTTTCTAGAAGTCTAATGAAAATGGATGAAGATACTGTGTCGGAGGTGAATAGACGTCTTCCAAAACAGGGATATGAAGTATATCGATATACGAATGATTATTCTTTCTATAGTCCTACTACATTATTAAATATAAAAATGCCAGAAAATAGTTATGATAAATATTCTTTCTATCATCCAACTTATTTTGATTGTTTTGCAGATATTGTTGTTGTAGATCATGTAAAAGAGATAGTCGAAGAAAAATTAATTGGTAGAGAGCCTAAAGAACCAGATGAAATTGTTATATCTAGTTATCTTGCTAAATTAATGATATTAAATGGTGTTTATGTTCATGAATCTATCAATACAGATGAATTTTCGGATGAACACCTTTTTACTCCAAAAGACTATGAAGAGATTGTTAATTCTTCCTATACTTATTATTTTGGAGAAACTGGTAAAGTAAAAATTGTTGGAATTATGGATTATGATATAAAGAAATATGAAATCCTTTTGGAGGATGATAAACCGAAAGAAGAAAAAGCCAAACTGTTAGAAGAATTCAGTACCAAAGTACTAGGTACTTATAATAAGATTTATGTTACCAAAGATTTTGTTTCTTCTTTAAATGTTCCTACGGAGAAAAGATTAGATCAAAATTATAATTATATTTTTTCTTCTCAAGAAACAACACTTTTGAATGATGGACGTTATATTGGTCCTGCTATTTTAGGAGAAAATGTAACATACTATGATGGAACTAAATGGACAACAACGGCTTCTTTAAAGAAAAATGAAGTAATTTTAAATCTTTCTCAATTAGTGGATGATTCTTACCGAACAGATTTGGAAGCTTATTATGCCAAACATCCGAATGAAGATATCAATGAATTACAGAAGAAATTTTTTGCTAACTATATTTCTAAACTAGATGTTATTGGAAAAATAATAAATTTAAAAGTTTGTTATGGTGGCGAAGCAGAGGCAATAGAAAATTTTGATGTAAAGATAGTTGGAGTTTCTACCAGTGAAGTAGAAGGTGGAAGTTTTTATGTCAATTATTTTTCAGAAGAATTATTAGAAAAGTATCAAGCAGAACCCATCACAAGAACTGGAATTCTTTATGTTGCTAAAACAACAAAAGAGTTTAAAAAGATTTTAGATGCTTTCCCATATCATGATACTCTTTCTGCTACAACTAGCTATAGTGATCAATTTTATATGCTTTATGATGCTGTTTCAGTCTTACGGAAAATTACTTTCTATATAGGACTTGTATTTACTGTATTTGCGATTTTCTTAATTGCCAATTTCATGTTCAATAGTATTTCTTATCGCAAAAGAGAAATTGGTGTTTTACGAGCTTTAGGTGCTAGAAGTAGTGATGTTTCTAAAATCTTCTTATGGGAAGGTGTTGTACTTGCTACCATTTCTGGAGTCATCGCATCTATTCTCTTAGTCGTTGTAACGAATGGATTAAATGCATACATTATGAAAGAGACTAGTTTAATTCTTACACCATTTATTGTCGGAATTAGACAATTCCTTGTCATTTGGATTCTTGTCTTTAGTGTTACGATGGTTGCATCTATTTTACCAATTCGTAGAATTGCCAAAAAGAAACCAATCGATGCGATTTTAAATAAATAAAGTTTTTCATAAAAAATGATAGAGTAAGGAAACCTTACTCTATTTTTGTGTTATAATAAATCTATAAGATAGGAGGAATACAATGTATCCAAATAATATGAATTCTATGAACTCCATGAACTCTATGAATTCCATGAATAGAAATGGGAATATCCCACCTAGAAATGAAACTCCTGTAGAAAAACCAAAAGCAAAAGGAATCCCCGTCGTAGTTCTTCTTCTTTGCTCTCTTATTTTCTTAGGAGTAGGAGTGATTGTTGGTAAGTTTGTTTTAGGTGCTTCTAATGGTGGTAGTCAAAAAGAAGCTGAAACTTGTGAGACAGAATCTGAAGAAAGTGATTATTATTCTATTATGACAGAAGAGATTAAAGACTGTTCTCATAGTACTTCTCTTTATTATGAAGGGGAAGGAAAAAATGTCTATCTATACTGTCTAGATAGTATTTCTTTAAAAGATAATGGAAAGCAAATGTCTTTAAAAGACTTTATTGATCGAAATGGAAAAGATATTGATAAATCTATTGATACTTTAGCAAGTTTTGATAAATTATGGGATGCTTCTGTTGATTCTTTAGATGATGGGGGAACGACCATTTATAAAGATACGGGAGGAACGAAAGTAACGAATCATGGACTTACTTTAATTCGTTGTCATAATTTACAAGGAGGCGAAGATATCTATCTTGGACCTTATCAAATGAAGTATAAGGAGTTCTATTGTAATCCAACCGTTCAAGAAAATAAATACTTTATTAAAACATACCGTATTTTATTCCAAGAAGATAGTCTAGATAAACAATCTGTTTATTTAACCCTTCGAAAATATCAAGAAGATGAAATTCAGACTGTCAAAGTATCTAAGAAGATTGCAGACCGTGTAATGGTAGGAAGTAACTATGAATTTACTTTTGAATATCGTGATAAATATATCGATGATAATAGCATTTCTTCGGTATTTACGAATGCCACTTTAATTTCTATGTCAAAAACAGATAAAGAAGGTTCTAATCAAATTCAAGAAAATGCAGAATAGAGAATATCTCTATTCTTTTTCTATTGACAATTGAATAGATATTCAACTATAATAGTAATATATAATTGAATAATTGTTCAACCGAAGGAGAATACTTATGGCGAAAAAAGAATTTGTCTGTGATTGTAATATGATTCATGAAGAATCCGTCTATCAAGCGAAAAAGAAAATGCCCAAAGAAGAAATTTTTGATAAGGTAGCTATTTTCTTTAAGTTGTTAGGGGATCAAACGAGAGTTAAAATTTTATTCGCATTAGATCAACATGAAATGTGTGTCTGTGATTTAGCCAATACTCTTTCTATGACGAAGTCTTCTATTTCTCATCAACTTAGCCATTTACGAAAAGAAGAAATTGTCAAATGTCGAAAAGAGGGAAAAGAGGTTTATTACACCTTAGATGATGAGCATGTTAGAAAAGTTTTTGAAATTGCTTTAGAGCATATTCAACATAAAAAGGAGGAAAAAAATGAAAAAACAAGGGATTAAAATTCTTGCTAGTTTTGTCTTCTTCCTTCTTGGTTTCTTTTTAAAAATGCCATTGGAAAAGACATGTTGTTTCTTTCTTGCTTATGTGATTGTTGGTTTTTCTGTTCTTACCAAAGCCATTCACAATTTTAGTGAAGGAGAAATTTTTGATGAGAACTTTTTAATGACCATCGCTACTATTGGGGCCTTTATCATTGGTCAATATCCAGAAGGCGTAGCAGTGATGTTGTTTTATCAAGTAGGAGAACTCTTCCAAGAACTAGCCGTTCAAAAATCTAGAAAGTCTATCGCGTCTTTAATGAAATTAAAACCGGATATCGCGTATCTAGAGGTCGATGGAAAGGTGAAAAAGGTATCTCCAGAAGAAGTAAAAGTAGGGGATATTTTAGTTGTGAAACCAGGCGAAAAAGTTCCTTTAGATGGAAAAGTAATGGGGGGAGAAACTTTCTTAAATACCGTTCATTTAACAGGAGAATCTGTTCCTCGTAAAGTAGAAGTAGGAGATATGGTACTAAGTGGTACTATCAATACCGAAAGTGTCATTCGTATTCGGGTTACGAAACCATTAGAAGAGTCTACTGTTCAAAAAATTTTAGATTTAGTAGAACATGCGAATAGTAAAAAATCTACTCCAGAGACTTTTATTCGTAAGTTTTCTAGGTACTATACCCCAATCGTTGTTACGCTTGCTCTTCTTCTTTCTTTTTTACCACCCATTATCTATGGAACTTCCTTTACTCCTTGGATTTATCGGGCTCTTTCATTTCTAGTTGTTTCTTGTCCATGCGCTCTAGTAATTTCTGTTCCCCTTAGTTTCTTTGGAGGAATTGGAGCAGCTTCAATGGATGGAATTTTAATCAAAGGAAGTCAGGCTTTAGAACAATTGAAAGAAGTAACAACTGTTGTCTTTGATAAGACAGGAACTTTAACGGAAGGAGTTTTTGAAGTTCAAAAGATAACTCCTAAGGGAGTTTCTAAAGAAGAACTATTAAAACTAGCTGCTTATGCGGAAGCTTATTCTAATCATCCTATCGCGAAATCTTTAAAACAAGCTTATGGTAAAGAAATTGATGAAAAATATGTCAAAGAAATCAAAGAAGCATCTGGAATGGGTTTAAAAGCGTTAGTAGATGGGAAAAATGTTCTAGTTGGCAACGAGAAATGGATGAGAGAAAATCATATTGATTATGAACAGGAAGAAGAGGTAGGAACAACTATCTATGTAGCAGTAGATTTAGAATACTGTGGATCAATCTTTATTTCCGACAAGATAAAAGAAGATTCTTATCATGCGATTCCATCTCTTCGAAAAGAGGGAATCAATGAAATTGTTGTTTTGACAGGAGATCAACAAGAAATTACCGCTTCTGTCTGTCAAAAGTTGGGAATCTCTAAATATTATGCGGAACTTTTGCCAAATGATAAAGTGGAAAAATTAGAATATATTAAAGAGAAGAAAAAAGCAGATGAAAAAGTATTATTCGTCGGAGATGGTATGAATGATGCTCCAGTACTAGCGCTTTCTGATATTGGTGTAGCGATGGGTGGTTTAGGAAGTGATGCTGCTCTAGAATCTGCGGATATTGTCATTATGACAGATGAACCTTCTAAGGTGGCAAAAGTAAAACAAATTAGTCGAAAAACGCTACGAATCGTTAAAGAAAATATTCTTTTTGCGCTTTTCATTAAAATTCTGATTTTATTGGGAAGTGCTTTAGGAATCACAACGATGTGGTTTTCGGTATTTGGGGATGTTGGTGTGACAATTCTTTGTGTATTTAATGCTTTAAGAGCATTTCGGAGGTAGTATGAAAAATTTTTATCAAAATCATCGTGTTTTATTTGTTCTTCTTTGTATGATAACAGTTCTTTTGGTTCTTCTTCTTTTAGGATTCCTTTTCTTACATTTTTGGCCTGCTTTTGGTGGAACTCCTTCAAAGAAGGATAAAGCAAACTACGCTTCTAGGACAGAATATTATCAAGACGGAAAGTTTTTACCATACGAAGAAATTCACATCATGGGAGATAGTGCTTTTACCAATGACTTTCTTTCTACGAAAAAGACAAAGCCACAAGAAAAGTTACCGACTGTAACACCGACTTGGGAAAAAGAACCATCCAAAGAAGATTTCACTATCACTTGGTTAGGACATTCTACCTTACTTATTCAAATCGAAGGATTAAATATTTTAGTAGACCCTATCTTTAGTGAAGTAGCGTCTCCAGTTTCTTTTATAGGACCAAAAAGATTTACGGATGTTCCTGTTTCTATCGACGATTTACCAGTTATCGATATTGTTTTAATTACGCATGATCACTATGACCATTTAGATTATGAAACGATTCGCAAACTAGATAAGAAAGTAAGACAGTATGTCGTTCCTTTAGGGGTTGAAAAACACTTAGAAAGATGGAAAGTAAAGAAAGAAAAAATTACCAATATGGCATGGTGGGAAGAGATTACTATATCTGATTTAGTCATTGGATGTACACCTGCCAAACACTATTCACAAAGAGGTCTATTTGATAGAAATCAAACGATGGTAGCTTCTTATGTATTAAAAGGAACGAAATATCAAATCTATGAAAGTGGAGATACGGGATTTGGAAATCATTTTCAAGAGATTTATCAGAAATATGGCGATTTTGATTTGGTATTGATGGATAGTGGACAATATAACAGTGCTTGGCATGATATTCATATGACACCAGAAGAATCTGTAGAAGCTAGTAAAATTTTAAATGCGAAAGTAGCCATGCCAATTCATTGGGGCAGTTTTGCTTTATCGATTCATCCTTGGGATGATCCAGCAGAAGCCTTTACGACTCATGCCGAAAGAGAAAAATTAGAGACAGTAACACCACGGATTGGGGAGACCTTCTCTTTCGAAGAATATTCTAATTACCAAGAAAAATGGTGGCGAGACATTTCCTAGACAGAAATGTCTTTTTATGTTATGATAACAGGGATGGAGGGATTCCGTGAGAGTAAGAAAACTAGATAATACAGCAAAAATTTTTTCTTTAGACAGCAAAAAAAATAATAATCTTTATCGCATGACTGTCACTTTGACAGAACCTGTTGATCCCAGACTTTTAAAGAAGTCTGTTATTTTAGCGTTAGACTATTATCCTAGTTATAAAGTAAGAAAAAGTTTAGGGTTCTTTTGGAATGCTTTTAGCAAAAATGAAAGAAATCCTATCGTCGAACAAAAAACGATTCATCCAGGAAAAAAGATTTGGTTTCATCGTAGTAACGATTATCTTTTTAAAGTGACTTTTTTTGAAAACCAAATTAATTTAGATGTCATTCATGTTCTTACGGATGGTGGGGGAGCTTTTATCTTTTTAAAGGCAATTCTCTATTTTTATCTCAGTGAAAAATATCAGTTAAAAAATCCTATCTTAAAACAGATTCCTAAACTTTCTAGTGAAGATCCTTATCAGTCAATCGTAGATTTAGAAAAGAAAACAGCACCTTCTTCATCAAAGTCTTATTTGATTAAAAAAGAGACGGCTTTTCTTCATAATTTTAAAACGAAATATCAGATGAAAATTGCGGATTTAAAAAAGGTGTGTAAAAAGAAAAAAGTATCTATTACAGAATACTTAACAGCGCTTTATATTTTTTCTATTTATCAAACCATTTATGATAAAAAGAAAAATCGTGATATTAAGATTACGATTCCTATCGATTTAAGAAAGTATTATCCGGAAGAAGTGTTTACTAACTTTTTTACTTGTATGGTCATTGAAGGAAAAATCTTAGAATGTGAAAAAGTGACTTTTAATAACCTTTTAAAAGAAGTGAAAAAACAATTTGAAGAGAGACTAACCAAAGAACAAATTGATGCCTATGTAGCGCGTGATGTTCGTCTTGGCAATAATCTTGCTATTTCGTTTGTTCCTCTTGGCATTAAGAAATTATTTATGCGTTTTTTAGGTACTTATGTTAGTCAAAGTACGACTTCAACACTTTCTAATTTAGGACAAATTACTTTAGAAGAACCATTTTCTTCCTATGTAGAAGATATTCATACTTCCGTCAATCCAGGAAGAACGCAGAAGGTAAAGTGTACGATTACTTCTTATCAAGATAATTTAACGATTGTATTAAATTCTAATCTTGCTTGTCACCAGATGGAACAGGAGTTTTATCGTCTTTTAAAGAAACAAATTAAGAATCTTTCTTTCGAAAGTGACATATTAAAAAACCAGTAATTACTGGTTTTCTTTTTGTAACATTTTAACATAAGGTTTGCGGTTAATATAGTGTTGATAATCAGGACCTGTTCCTAAAGTCATAATAGGAACTCCTAATTCACTTTCTAACCACGCTAAATATTCTTTCCGATATTTATCAAAATAAATTTTTCCATAGCCATTATAAACACCATGAATATTTTGATAATCACTATCTAATTGTTCAAAGAAATTGAGATAAATTTCTGTTGGATGACATCGTAAGACCGTTCTTTTTAAGTGATTGATATCGATATCAAAAATTCTTCTTTTCTTTTTAGTAACCGTTGTATATTCTGTTAAATCAGGAGCAATATCACCATATTCTTCAATATCTTCTTCAGTAATGACGGTAGGATATTGTCCTAAATAAGCGCCTACATTAATCTGATTCCAAGAAAGTTCGATGGAATTTCCATAATTGCCACTAAAGATAGTAGAACCATCATAAATTTCATTACTGATTCGAATCGGAAAAGGGCGAATGACCATAATGACTTCTTTTAAGTAAAAAGCAGAAATACCAGCATCCGCTAACATCTGTTCTACGCAGACTTCTCTAGAAGTCGTATGAGGATAGTGACCACTATGATTCATATCTAAGTCATATCCTTGCGCTCCTTCTAGTAAGATTCTTTTCGCACTCTTTAAATAAGAATATAATTTTTGATAGTAGTCTGGATCGGCTTTGATGCCTTTCCACTCTTTAAAAAACTTCGTTTCTGGACTTCTCATCATCTTTTCTGTTTGACAAGCACATCCTCCTTTAAAGGTAGACCCAGAAACAATCTCTTTCTTTTCTTTTTCAATATGTTTTGGTTGAATGATAGGAACGAGTGGGTGGACAATAATTTCTCTTCCTTCTAACAAATCTTTATTATTTTCATACTCCTCTTCTAAGACATCCATATCGATGACAGAACCGGGTCCAATAAAGAGTTGTGTATTCGGATTTACTGCCGAAACGGGAATATGACGAAATACTCTTTTTTTCCCATCTTTGACAAAGGTATGACCCGCATTTGGCATATTGTTGGTAATCGCTACTTCCACATTTTTTTGAAGAGCGAATTGACCAATTACTTTGCCTTTTCCACAACTTCCTGCTTGACCATCCACAATCGCATAAACATTTCTTCGCATATCTCTTCCCCCTAATGATTTCTTATTATACAGGAAGTGAAGAAAAGAAACAAGAAAAAGTGTAAAGTAACGAAGAAGGGAGTGCAAAAATAAGAAAAGTATGTTATTCTTAAAGAAGAGTAGGTGAAATATGAGAAGAAAGAAAAAAGAATTAGAAATTGATATTGTCTTAGAAGAAGATTTCTATGAGAAGTACAATCGGGAGAAAGTGTCTAGAGATTTGATATCGTATTTGATGGAAGTAGTGGATCCTTTCGAAGAAGAAAATGTGAAAATAATAATTGATAATCAAATTGAAAATGAGAAATGTATTTCGATGATTCGAAAGCAATTAAAAGAAGAATATGATAAATGTTTGAAAGAAAGAAGTCATAACAATAAAGTTCAACTCATCTATTGTCTATTAGGAATTTTGATGTTAGCGTTATCTTTTTATGTGACACATGATTCTATTTTTAAAGAGATATTTTTAATTAGTGGTTGGGTTTTAATTTGGGATATGATTGAGATTGAAATGTTTTCTGATTCAGATAACCGAAGAAAGAGAAGGATTTTAAAAAAACTATATCATTCTCAGATTGTTTTGAAAGAAAAAGAAGGAGAGAATAGGGCCTCTTAAAGTGTCAAGAAAATGGAAAAAGGAAATGTCCTTTTTCCTTTTTTTTAGGGCCGTCATCTTCCTTTTCAAACAGCATATAATAAAGGGAAAAAAATTTTTTCAAAACCATTCGTCTAGTTATTGATTTCAAGTCCTTTGTAAGATATAATAAGGATTATAGAAGGGGGAATTTATATGATGAAAAAGATAATGCAGAAACTATTATCTATGGTAATGATAATAGCTACATTATTCTACAACTTTGCACCGATGGCAGTCATCGCTTTAGAGGAACTTGCTCCAGCCGAAAGAGAGCTTGTAACGATCTCTGAAAAAATGACTCCCAAAGGAAACATGGAAGTGGAAGCTCAGTTAGTACTTCCCATCAGAAACCGTGAAGAGAATAATATCGTATTTAAGATAAAAGATTCTCAAGATAATGAGGCAACGATTCTTTTAAATGAAATTACGGTAAAAGCTCAAGATGGTGTCTATGAGACAAAGATTGACTTGGGTGACCAAAAAAATATTCGTGTTGTGGCAACCAAAAGAGATAACAATGGTGGCTTACTCAGTGGTGTAGATTATGAGAATAACATCGTTTATTTAAGTATCAACCTTTATGAACTAAATAAAGGCACTTACACGATTGAATTTAGCGGAAAACATTTTGTTACTTATGAAGTGCCTGTCACATTAGATGACTTTTCTAAGAGAGTTAGTATCACGAATGAAGCTGGTATGTTTGAAATTGGTGATATCAATGAAGATGGAAAAGTTGATGAAGCCGATAGTGAAATGATGCTAGAGGCAATCGAAACTGGAAAGGAAGAATACGACCTAAATTTAGATGGCATTGTGGATATTGCTGACTTAAACTATATTACCGCGATGATTACTGGAACTCCAAAGAAAGCAAAAATTGAAAATACTAGTGCCATTATCAATCCAGAGACAATTTCTTTTGATGTTCAAGATGTCAAAGTAGAAGGATCTTTAGGAAATCTATTCCAAGACGATGGAGTAGTTACTTTAGAACCAGCTAATGGCGAAAAGGTAACGGAAGAAAATCCTATTCAACTGGCAATGGATTTAGGAGATAATAAAGAAGAAGCTATCGAGATGAGCGAAATTCGTATCGGTATCGGGGCAGAAAATATTCCAACGAAGATGACACTTCTTGTCGAAACAGCTTCTGGAAAAGTAGAAGAATATACTTATTCTGCGAAAGAAGGAGTAGAGCAAGTTCATCTATTTACAGAAGATGCTAGTGAAGGAGTTATTTCCATTTCTTTAGGAAATCAAGTAGCTGTTAAGAAAGTAACAATCAAAGTAACAGAGACTTCTGGAAATAATTTAGCGGAAATTGCCAAAGTAGAATTCCTAAATAATGTAAAAGTAAAAACACAAATGCCAGAAGGATTCTATACCCCAAAAGGAATTAAAGTAGATACTTCGGTAAGTGAACAGTTAACCATTTCATTTGACCCTGTAGACAATGTTACTGGTTATGAAATTTCGATTGTGGGACCAAAAATGAACCGTATTTTCCAAACGACATTTACAAGTTTCACTATTGAAGATTTAAAAAACTATAAGAGTTATATTATTAAAGTACAATCTGCTAACCAAGAATGGCGTAGTGGATGGAGTGAGGAGATAGAGGCAATTCCTCAAGCAACAAGAAAACCTCCCGCACCAGATATGGTAAAAGGAGATGCTACTTTCGGTGGTATTAATTTTAGTTGGAAAGATATGGATGATACGACTTCTTACAACTTATACTATCGTATGGTAGGAGAAGAAAAATATACTAAGATTGCTGATTTAAAGGGAACTAGTTACTCTTTAAAGGGATTAAATCCAGGAGAACAATATGAAGCTTATATCACTGGTAATAATGTGTTAGGTGAAGGAGATAAATCTGCCGTTGTTACTGTGAAAGTATTAGAAGTTGGTGCTGTCATTGTTCCTCAATATGGCATTATTAATGACTATAATGGAACGACGAATAGAACCAATCATATTGTAGGAGTTACGACTTCTAAAGGAACTTATTCGAATGGAACAGAAGAGACACAAGATGCTTGGTCTTTAGTCGATGATGACTTTAGAACGACTTGGTCTTATCAAGACTGGACGATGGGAACTTATAATAATATTAGTGGATTCCCACTCTTTGAGTTAGATGAAGCTTATGAAATGGATGAATTTGTTCTTACCGTTCCTGATAACTATCCAAACCAATATAAAACAGGTGGATATGTAAACAATAATGATGCTCTTATCTATTATTGGGAAGAAGGACCTGAGTATACGGCAGCAACACAAAAGAAAGTACCAGCCGTAGTTACAAGAAAACAAGATGTAAATGGTCGTTATTACTATGTTGTAAAACTAGAAGACCCAATTACCGCAAAAGCTGTTCAATTCGGTTTAACGGTAGTATCTAATAAACAATTAATTACTCTTGGCGATGTAAAGTTCTATCACTACGATTCTTTAGTGGATGATGTTAGTGCTTTATTTAAAGATGACCTTAGAGTAGAACTTGCGGATGGTGTTGACCAAAAGAGAATTACAGAATTAAGAGAACGCGCTAATACGATGAAAAATGGTGAATATAGTCCATATCGTGAAAGTGTTTTAAATGATTTAGCGTATGCTGAAAAAATCTTAAATGATGAAAAATTAAATGATGTTATCGTTTTAAATCCAAATATTTCTAATTCTTATAATGGACATTTAGGATTTGCGATGACAATTAATGACTATCAACCATTAGGAATTTCTGTTAGACCTGGAGATCAAATTACCATCTATGCAGGTTCAACTGGAAAAATTAATGCTGAAGTCATTGTTACACAATACTATGCTGAAGCAAGTGCATGGAAAAAATCTGTAAAGACATTACAGAAGGGACAAAATATTATTGATATCCCAGAAGTAACGACAACTAGTTCTTTAAGAGAAAGTGGAGGAAGCGTTTATATTCGTTATACATCTACTCCAGATCCTAAGAATCCAATTAAGATTCGTGTGAGTGGTGGTACGAAAATACCAATGCTAGATACTTCTTTATTAACGAACGATACAGAGAAGAAAGCAGCTATTAAAGAGTATATTGAAACCCTTGATCAATATGTTGCTGCGCTTCCAGAAATGTATTCTGAGGAAGGAAAAGAATTCAGTCCACAAAAGAGTGCATTAGGAGCAACAGAAATTGTTACAGAACATGGATTATGGTCTGTCTCTGCTGTAGCTGTTAAAAACGGATTAGATTCTGGAACTTCTTCTCTAGAGGATAGAGTGAATCGTCTTTTCGAATCTACAGAAGCCTTTGATGAAATGATGGAAATGTTCTATCGTCATAAAGGACTTTCCAAAGATGCCGAAGAAAAGACAAATGAAATGCCAAAAGCGAGAATTAATATTCGTTATATGAAGATGTTTGATGGTGCTTTCATGTATGCTGGTGGATACCATATCGGTATTGAATATGGTTCTATTGCTGGACTTGTTCAAGCACACCGTAATACGGAAGATGCAACAGGATACTTTGGATGGGGAATTTCTCACGAAGTAGGACATCAAATTAATCAATCTTCTTTAGTACATGCAGAAGTTACGAACAACATCTATGCGATGTTAGCGCAAACAAGTAATGATAAAGATATTTCTCGTTTAGAGGGTAGTGGAATCTATGAGAAAATCTATGAGAAAGTTACTTCTCATACGATTGGAAAACCACAAAATGTATTTGTTACATTAGGTATGTATTGGCAACTTCATTTAGCGTATGATAATACCAATACCTTTAGTGATACAGATTCTATTTATGCGAGAATCAATCAACTTACTAGAACTTACAAAAATGAAAAGAATTATAGTAAAGATGACTTATTAGTTCTTTTCGCTAGTCAGGCTGCGAAGAAGGATTTAACAGAGTTCTTTGCGACTTGGGGAATTCAAGCAAGTCCTGAAGTACAAGAAGAGATTGCTAATCTAAATTTAGAAAAAGAAGAAAAAGCAATCTACTACTTAAATGATGAAGCAAGAAAATATCGTTTATCTGGAAAGTCAGGAATGGCTAGCGATACGAAAGCAACTGCGCAAATAGTAGATACCAATAGTAAAGATAAACGAGTTACTTTAACATTTGGAGTAACCAAAGATAGTGATAAGATTTTAGGATATGAAATTCTTCGTAATGGCGTATCTATTGGATTTGTTCCAGGAAATACTCATGAGTTTACAGATAATGTAGGTGCTGAAAATAATCGTGCTTATGTTTATAGTGTAGTTGCTTATGACTATCTATTAAATGAAACAGACCCAATCGCTCTAGAGGAAATTAAGATTAGTCATGATGGAAGCATTGTCAAAGATGCCTTCACTGTAGAATCTAATGTGAAAGAACCAAAAGAGATTGTAGACTACGAAGATGAAGATTTAGATTATTCTGCCCTACATGTAAATCGTCTTGTCGATGGAAATGTAGAAGTTGGATTTAATGGTACAGAAAAGATTACTACTTTAAATCAAACCAATGATAATCCAAAATTAGTAACCGATACTGGAAATGCTTATGTAATTATCAATTTAAATGCTTCTATGTCTGTTAGTGGTATTAAATACCGTGCTTTAGTAGAAGATGGTACTTTAAATGCCAATACTGTTAAGAAATATAATGTCTATGTAAGTTCAGATAAAGAAACATGGACTCTTGCTCGTACTGGAGAATTTAAAGTAACTGCCGAAAACCCAGAAGAAACGATTTACTTTATGGGACAAGGTACAACTAGTCAAACTCAATTATGGACTTATCATGATGTTGCTTATGTTAAGATTGAATCTGTAGGTAACAAGAATGGATTCTCAGGTGCGGAAATTGATATTATTGCTCCTCCAGGAGATAATGTTGATATCGATGAGACAGCATCTCATACCAAAGCCTTTGGAAAATTAACAACAGATTACTGTTATTTAAGAGAGGGATGTGATCCTTCTAAGAAAGACGAAAACGGTGATGTCATTGGACAAATTAAAGCCGGATCTGTTATTATTCAAGGTACTTATCGTGGAAATCCAAGTTTCAATGTAGTTACTATTGGAAATCCAAATGATGAGAAAAAGATTTATGATGGATATCAAATCATCTTTGCGGAACTAAATGATGATGATACCGTTTATGATGTAGCGAGTGGTATATGGATTTATGTTATGACAGAAGAAGAATATAATACAATGTTATCTTCTACAGACAGTATTCGTGCTTACTTATATCGTGTTAATGATGCAGAAACAAATGAAGGACAAAGAATTACAAGTACTTCTAAATCTATTACAAATTTACCTAAGTACGAAGATTTAAATTCTGTAGTTCTTGATAATAAACAATAGGTGACTGCATGAAAAAGAATTTCTTATTTATTCTTTGTATGGTCCTTTCTCTCTTTTGCTTTTTACCAAACGCAAAAGCTTCTGCAAAAGTAGAATTAAAAGAGAATGCGAATGGACAAATAGGAACCTCTATTCATTTTGAAGAAGGGTTCGTAGGTGGTATTGAAATTTCTCTTGCTATTAAGGGAAATGTCGATATTGATAAATTTACTTTTGGAAGTGTTGTAAAATCTGGTTATACCAAAAAGAGTAGTTATGATCCTAAAACAAAAGTTTTAACACTCATAGTTACTACTGGTGGAGTAGGGACAGGACACAATTTATTAAATGAAAATAAAGAGTTAGTTCTAGGAACGATGTATTTCACTACCAAAGAAAAAGCAGATACAAACTATTCTGTAGAAGTAAAAAAGGTTGTTATTACCGATAATACTTGGAATTCTAAAACTTTAGAAGGTTCTTTAAAAGAAGAAGGGGATTTTACTTATCGAGTAAATTCCCCTCAAGAACCACCAAAAGAAGAAGATAGTAACACCAATACCAATACGAATACAAATAGTAATACAAATACCAACAGTAATACCCATACAAATACGAATAGCAATACTAGTAGTAATTCTAGTAATACAAACACGAATACATCATCTAATCAAACGAATACAAGTAGTTCCAATTCTTCTAATTCCATGAGTAATACCAATACGAATGGAGAAAATACTTCTAGTAATACAGATACAAATTCTAATGAGATAGAATCTAATACGAATATGCCTGTAGTAACTAATAGTAATACTTCTCAAAATTCTTCTACAACAGAAGAGAAGAAAGAGACGAAAAAAAGTAGTCTTTTACCAAAAATTTTAATTCCTGGAGTAGGAGTTGTTCTAATTGCTACAGCCGTTGCCGTAGTATGGAAAAAGAAGAAAGCATAAAGGAAATTCTAAGATTTCCTTTTTTGTTGTTTGAAAGACATAAAAAAAGAGCTAAGCTCTTTTTCTTAAAATCCGAATGGATCTTCTATTGGGTCAGTATCTGTATCTGTTGTCATCATAGAATTTAAAATCTGTGAAATATATTGGAATAATTTAGATTGTTCTAAGTTAACTAAAGCAGTTTGAAGTTTTTGTTCATCAGCAGGAGTAATATCTGTTGCAAGAGCTTTACTTACATCAATATCTGCAATTTCAGCACCTATCTCTTCTGTATAAGTAAGATGAATTCCAAGGTCGATTCCACTCATATCTATTGTAAAATCAAAAGTACCTTCCGTTTTCTTATCATTTACCTTCTTCGTTGTAGATTTTAAAGTACCAGTTATAGAGATACCTTCCACAGAAACCGTATAATCCATATCTATTTCATCTTCAGTAAATTTCTTAACTTTTAAAGAAACAGGAGTTTCTAATTTCATATCTTGATTAACATCTAACTTAATATCTACATTCGTTACATCTTTTTCTTCGGTTGCGACAACTTCCACGAAAGTTACATTTCCTAATTTGTAAGCAATATCTGTAACATCATCATAATGATAGTAAGTAATAGTTGATCCTTCAGAATCAATGATTTCAACACCTACCGTTTTTGTTTTTAATCCTGTTGTCGTATAAAGAACAAAACTTCCTTTTCCTACTTCAGAGAAATCTTGATTAGCAGCTTCCTCTAAAGATTTTTTAACTTCGTCTTCAGACATTCCAGAAATTTTTGCAAATGTTTTTGTGAATTGACTACTATTTTTTAATTCTTTACTAAGAGAACTAACAAGATTTTTAACGGTATTAGAATTGATTTCATAAGTAATTGCGTTAACTTTTACTTTCTTTCCGTTAATCGTAATTTCTTTTTTCTCTTTCTTCATATTTTTAGAATCTAAAGAATTGATAAGAGCGTCTTTGAATTCTCTTACAATAGTATCAATTTCTTCTGTACTTGGCATAGATAAGTCATCGAATTCAGACATATCGAATTCAACGGTTTCCCCTTCAGCAATATCATAGATATTAGAAAGAAGGGTATCACTTTGTAAATAAGTATGATTATTCTTTAAGAAAGCAGTAGCGTCTAGTAATTTCGTATTATTTTCTAGATAAGCACCACCAATTTCTAATTTTTGGTTTTTTAAATCCATTCCATAAGAAAATTGAAATTTACTATCTTTTAATGGTTCTAACATAGATCCTGTAAAAGATAATTCTCCAGTAATCTTATAGCTTTCTTCAAGCATTGCTTTTAGACTTTCAGAACCTTTATAATTCTTTAAAGATTCACTAAAGTCAGAATATAGTTCATTGATAGAACTCTTTACAATTTTTGTTGGATTGTTAGAGAGTTTAAAGTAAACTCCTACAACAACTGCGATAATCGCAACAACAATAAGTGAACAAATGGCAATGATTTTTCCTTTGCCTTTTTTAGGAGCTTTGTTCATTTCTCCGTTTGTATCCACATTTGGTTGTGGAGTGGTAGGAACTGTAGTGACTGGTGTTACTGGGGGTACTGGTGTTACTGGGGGTACTGGCGTTACCGGAGTAACAGGACTCTCAGTAGCTGGTACTTCAGGAGTAACAGGAGTTTCCGTCGTTGGAGTTTCTGGTGTAACTGGTACTTCTGGTGTAACAGGAGTCTCTGGTGTTGTTCCTACTTCAGGTGTCACATTTTCACCTGGCGTATGATTTTCGTTCATTTTTGAACCTCACTTTCCTTCTATTATACATTACCATCATATCACAAAAATGCGAAAAAAGTCATAAAAACTTAGGAATCTTTTAAAAAATGTGATAATATGTTAATGAAATAGTCAAAAAAAGAGGTGTCTTATGGAAAGATATCAAGAAATTGAAAGAAGTATTATTAAGAAATATCGCAAAGATATTTGGAGTAAATTTGTACATGCTGTAGAAGAATATCAGCTCATTCAAGAAAATGATAAAGTCATGGTTTGTATTAGTGGTGGGAAAGATTCCTTTTTACTAGCAAAGTGTATCCAAGAACTTGTTCGTCACGGAAAAGTTCCATTCGAGGCCTATTATGTGGTTATGAATCCAGGGTATAGTGAAGAAAATGCGAAAATGATTGCGTATAATGCGGAAGTTTTAAATCTTCCTATCGAAGTTTTTGAAAGCAATATCTTTGAAGTTGTTACTTCGGTACCTTCGAAAAGTCCTTGTTATTTATGCGCTCGTATGAGAAGGGGATTCTTATATAATCATGCGAAAGAATTAGGATGTAATAAAATTGCTTTAGGACACCATTTTAATGATGTGATTGAAACGACACTATTATCGATGTTATATGGATCAGAAATCAAAACGATGATGCCAAAACTACATAGTGAGAATTTTGAGGGATTAGAACTCATCCGTCCTCTTTATTTGGTAAAAGAGCAAGACATTATTGCTTGGGCAAAGTCGAACGGATTAACCTTTTTAAACTGTGCTTGTAAATTTACTTTAGAAAATCAAAATGCTGAAGAATCTACTAGTAAACGAAAAGAAGTAAAAGAGTTAATTCGAAAGTTAAAAGAAATCAATCCAGAAATAGATCATAATATCTTTGAGTCGTTAAATAATATCAATTTAAATTGTGTGTTAGGAACTAAAAAAGATGGTATTTATCAAAGTTTCTTAGATACTTATGAAACTAAAAAGTAAGGAAGGAAAAGGACTTTTGTCTTTTCCTTTTTTTTGATATACTAAAAATAGAGAGGATAAGGATTATGGAACAAAGAAATCTAAAAAAAGTATCTATGTATCAAAATACGATCTTATCAACAGAGCGCCCTAAGATGGTATTATCATTAGAAAGAGAAAATAAAAAAGTACTGAAGACAAGAACCATTACTAAACGAAAACTGATTATTTTTGTGGGACTAAACCAAGAAAAATGGGTAGATTCGGCTACTGCGTATGCCCTTGCTCTTACTTCAGTTCGTTCCATCATGGTAGGACAACCAAGATATGTAAAGATAGATGGAGCAACGATAGAGAGAATAGCGAAAGATCCACAATATGAGATTCTCTATCAAGAACTACCTACCAAAAAAAAAGAAAAATTAATGGTTTATTATCACAATCAACAACTTTATATCGACATGGCTTCTGCTTATGCTTTAGGAATGGTAGATGTTCAAAAGTTTTATGAAGATGAAGGAAAATATGGACCGTTAGGGGAAAATGAGATAGCTTTTATCAAAGCCAAATATGAAATTACTTTTCTTCCTTTAGAAGGATTTTCAAAAGAAGAAGAAAAGAAGAAATAAGAAAGGCATATTTGTGTTATAATAAAGAGGAAAGGATGGAGAGTTCCATGAAAACTTTAGTGGTATTTTATTCTTATGGAAATAATACTAGGACATTAGCGCGTACTTTAAAAGAAAGTATCAATGCAGATTTAGTAGATTTACAACCAGTTATGTTGTATACGACAAACTATCAAGAATTAGTAGCGAGCGAAGAGAAAAAGAAAAATCAAAAAGAGATTGTTCCTATCAAGGAAGTCAATATTCTTTTTAGTAAATATGATCGTATTATTTTAGGAACTCCTGTATGGTGGTATCAAATTACTCCAGTTATGAGAAGTTTTTTAACGAAATATCAAGAGCAGTTAAAAGCGAAAGAAGTATATGCCTTTATTACGAACGGAGGATGGATTGGACATGCCAAAGAAGAGATGGAAAGTTATGTTCCATTAAAGAAATGTCTCAGTCTAGAATTTGATGGAAATGCGATGAGAAAGCAATCCAAAGAAGAATTTGATAATTTTGTAAGAGAAATGGAGTCGTTATGAAAAGAAGATGTCTTTATGTTTTATTACCTATTCTTGTCCTTAGTTTATGTGCTTGTGGAAAGAAGGAACTTCCAAAGCCAGAATTAGCGGGAGGAATTCGAGGAGAACAATTTGGAATCGATAAAAATATTGATGAATCTACGATTGATAATTATTTAGGAAGAGAAGATAGTGTCTATCGGGATATGAGAATGTTAGAAGATCCTGGAAACTATGAAGCAATCGGAGGAGATTCTTATCTTTCTGGATTTGTCAAAGGATTTGAAGTTGTTCCTTATCCTTATTTAGTTAATGTGATAGGACTTCCTTCGGAAGTAGGGGAAACTTATACAGGTCCTACTCTTTATACTGAAGAAAATGGTCATTATCATGCGAATTATGAAGAATCTTTAGCGATTTTAGAGTACTACTTCCCAAAAGATAAAGTAATCTTCTTAATGTGTGGTGGTGGCGGATATGCCGGCATGACAAAACAGTTATTAGTTTCTTTAGGATGGGACAAAGATAAAATCTATAATGTTGGTGGATACTGGTACTATGAAGGAAAGAATAAAGTAGAAGTAAAACGGACGAAGGAAGATGGTACGACAACTTATGATTTCTGGAAAGTAACTTATCATGATATTGATTTTTCCACGCTAACTGAGGTAAAAGAATGAAAACAAAGGCATTTCTGATTGGGGGAATTCTTCTTTTCTTCCTTCTTGTAATAGGGAGTTATTTTCTTTTGACAGGGAAGAAGGCAGAAGAAAAAGAAAAATTTCCCTTGGATGATTCTTACTATCAAGATGGAAAATATATTGAGGCTACTTCTACCCGAGTTCAAAAACTATTAGAGGAAAAATCTTCTTTTCTCCTTTTTACTTATAATAGCTTTTGTTCTTTTGAAATTCCTGTCGATGATATTTTTCAGGAAGTGATGGATAAGTATCATATTGATGTTTTAAAGATTCCGTTTGAAGATTTTAAGGATACGAAACTATATGATACCGTGAAATTAGGACCTTCTTTTCTTATTATCAAAGAGGGGACTCTAGTAGATTATTTAGATGCGGAAGCAGATGAAGATATTTCTCTTTATCAAAATTCTAAAAAATTTGAAAAGTGGTTAGGGCAATATATCTTCTTTTCAAAAAATAATTAACAATTCTATGTAGAATTGTTTTTTTATGATATAATTTAATAGGCATAAGAAAGGATGAGACAATGATAAAGAAACTTGCTAGTTGTATTGGCGAATATAAAAAAGATACCATATTAACACCTATCTTTGTAGGAATAGAATGTGCGATGGATGTCATTATTCCTTTTTTGATGGCTTTTTTGATTGATGAAGGAATTAATAAAGGAGATATTTCTCATATTGTATGGATAGGAATTCTTCTCGTCCTTTGTTCCTTTATTGCCATTTATACGGGAGTAAAGTCAGGAAATTATGCCGCTAGAGCTGCGGCCGGATTTGCGAAAAATGTAAGAAAGAAAATTTATTATAATGTTCAAGATTTTTCCTTTTCGAATATTGATAAGTTTTCTACTTCTAGTATCGTTACTAGACATACTACAGATATCAATAATATCCAGATGGCCTTCCAGATGATTATTCGAATGGCTGTCAGAGCGCCTCTTATGATTATCTTTTCTTTAATTATGACTTTTATTATTAATGTGAAATTAGCGATGATCTTCCTAGTAGCGATTCCACTTTTAGGATTTGGTCTTTATTTTATTGCTACAAAAGCCCATCCTATCTTTGAAAAAGCAATTACTTTATATGATAAATTAAATAATACTGTGGAAGAAAATGTAAGAGGAATTCGAGTTGTAAAATCTTTTGTGACAGAAGAAAAAGAAATAGATAAATTTAATAAGACAAGTGAAGAAATCTACTGTGAATTTTCTCGGGCAGAAAAAATTGTAGCGTTAAATAACCCTTTAATGCAGATTACTGTAGCGACCATTATCTTACTTCTTTCTTGGTTTGGTGGAAAAGAGATTGTGGTAGGAAATCTTACAACAGGAGAGTTTACGAGTATGATTTCTTATACGATGCAGATATTAATGTCTCTCATGATGCTTTCAATGATTTTAGTAACGATTATGATTTCTCGAGCATCTGGAGAGAGAATTGTTGAAATTTTAGAAGAAAAAAGTACTATTACGAGTAAGGAAAATGCCCTTACTGAAGTGAAAGATGGATCCATTTCTTTCCGCGATGTTAGTTTTAGTTATGTAGGAGATAAAAACAAATTATGTCTAAAAAATATCAATTTAGAGATTGCTTCTGGACAAACGATTGGAATTCTTGGAGGAACTGGATCTTCTAAATCTACTTTAGTACAATTAATTCCTCGTCTTTATGATGTTACTTCTGGGGCGGTTCTTGTTGGAGGAGTAGATGTGAGGGACTATGATATTACTTCTTTACGAAATCAAGTAGCCATGGTTCTTCAAAAGAATGAACTATTCTCTGGAACCATCAAAGAAAACCTTCGTTGGGGAAAAGAAGATGCGACAGACGAAGAGATAGAAAAAGCTGCTTCTTTAGCGCAGGCAGATGAGTTTATTAAAACCTTTGAAAAAGGATATGATACCCATATTGAACAGGGAGGAACTAATATTTCTGGAGGACAAAAACAACGCCTTTGTATTGCGCGAGCCCTTTTAAAACATCCTAAAATATTAATTTTAGATGACTCTACTAGCGCTGTAGATACGAAAACAGATAGTTTAATTCGTCAATCTTTTAAAGAATATATTCCAGAAGTAACCAAAATTATTATTGCCCAAAGAATCGCTTCGGTAGAAGATGCCGATAAGATTTTGGTATTAGATAATGGCGAGATTAGTGCTTTTGGAACTCATGAAGAATTATTAAGAGAAAGTTCTATTTATCGAGAAGTATATGAATCTCAGAAAAAGGGAGGCGAAGAAGATGAATAAGAAACGCTCTAGAATTGATTTTAAAGTATTAGGTAGAGTATTAAAATATATCTTAAAGAATCATAAATTCCGTCTTCTTTTTGTTATCTTCTGTCTTCTTCTCAGTACGATTTCTTCTGTTGGGGCGAATCTTTATTTACAGACTTTAATTGATAAATATATTATTCCTTTAGTGGGTAGTAGTCATCCTGCTTATGGCGCTCTTTTAAAGGCAATTGGCTTTATGGCAGGAATTTATCTAGTAGGAGTTATTGCTAACTTCTTGTCTAGTCGAATTATGGTAAAGGTGACGGAAGGAACCCTAAAAGATATTCGTGATGAAATGTTTGTAAAAATGCAACGATTCCCACTTCGTTACTTTGATACCCATTCTCATGGAGATATTATGAGTCGTTATACGAATGATACGGATACTTTAAGTCAAATGATTTCTCAGAGTATCCCTCAAATGTTTTCGGTCGTTACAACGATTGTTGTTATCTTTGTTGCCATGGTTATTACCAACATCTACTTAACCCTTGTAGTTCTCTTATTTTTAGGAATTATTTTAGCCGTTTCTAGATTTATGACATCACGAAGTGGAAATTATTTCTTAAAGCAACAAGAAGCGGTAGGAAATCTAAATGGTTATATTGAAGAGATGATTAATGGTCAAAAAGTAGTCAAAGTATTCTGTTATGAAGAAAGAGCCAAAAAAAGGTTTGATGAATTGAATGAGGAATTAGCGCTTAATGTCTATAATGCTAATAAATTTGTGAATTCAATAGGACCCGTTAATGGGAATTTAGGAAATACATTATATGCTGTTTTAGCTGTTGTTGGAGGAATTCTAGCGGTTAAAGGAATCGGACATGTTACGGTAGGGATGATTATTGCGTTTCTTCAATTGAGTAAAACTTTTATTCGTCCTATCAATGAAATTTCCAGACATTTGAATTCTTTAGTCATGGCGATAGCTGGTGCGAAGCGAATCTTCACTTTTATGGATGAAGAATTTGAAAAGGATGAAGGATATGTCACTTTGGTTTCTGTCAAAGAAGAAGATGGAAAATTGGTGGAGACAAAGGAAAGGACTGGACTTTGGGCTTGGAAACATCCTCATCATGATGGGACTCTAGAATATGTATCTTTAAAAGGACATATTGAATTTCATGATGTCGATTTCGCTTATGAAGAAGGAAAGACCATACTTCACGATGTTACGATAGATGCTCTTCCGGGAGAAAAAATTGCTTTTGTAGGCGCTACGGGAGCAGGAAAGACAACCATTACCAATTTAATTAATCGTTTCTATGATTTAGAAGATGGAAAGATTCGTTATGATGGAATCAATATTAACAAAATTAAGAAAGATGATTTACGACTTTCTTTAGGAATGGTTCTTCAAGATATCAATCTTTTTACAGGAACGATTCGTGAGAATATTCAATATGGAAGGGAAGATGCTACTGAGGAAGAAGTGATTGAGGCTGCCAAATTAGCTAATGCACACAATTTCATCATGAGACTTCCGAATGGATATGATACGATGTTATCTTCGGATGGTGCGAACTTATCGCAAGGTCAAAGACAATTACTAGCTATCGCGCGCTGTGCTTTAGTAGACCCACCCGTTATGATTTTAGATGAAGCTACTTCTAGTATCGATACAAGAACAGAAAAAATTGTCCAAGATGGAATGGATAAATTGATGCAAGGAAGAACGGTATTTGTCATCGCACATCGGCTCTCTACTGTCAAGAATGCTGATGAAATCGTGGTATTAGATCATGGACATATTATGGAACAAGGAACCCACTCTCAGTTAATCGCGCAAAAAGGACAGTATTATCGTCTTTACACAGGAGTATTTGAATTAGAATAGAGAAACAAGTCGTTTCTCTTTTCTTATGATATAATGAATATGAAAGGAAGAGGAAAGATGGAAGAAAAAGAAGAAAGAAAAACAAAAAAGAAATGGTGGAAGAAAGTAATTTTCATTCTCTTTCTTCTTTTCTTAGTAGGAATCTTTTATGTTTTTGGAATTAATAGTTATGTTAAAAATTCTGTTAAAGGAAAGATTTTAGAAGAAAACTCCATAGATACGATTCCCCAAGTAGATTGTATTTTAGTGTTAGGAGCAGGAGTATGGGAAAGCGGCCCTAGTCCAATGCTAAGAGACCGGTTAGAAAAAGGAATTGAACTATATCAACAAGGAGTAGCGCCTAAACTTTTGATGAGTGGAGATCATGGAAGAAAAGATTATGATGAAGTGAATGCCATGAAAGAATATGCGATAGAACAAGGAGTTCCTTCTCAAGATATCTTTATGGATCATGCTGGATTTTCTACTTATGAAAGCATTTATCGAGCAAAAGAAATCTTTCAAGTCAAAACGATGATTATTGTGACTCAGGAATATCATTTATATAGAGCCTTATATATTGCAAAGAAATTAGGAATAGAAGTTTATGGTGTCCCTGCTCAAAAAATAGTTTATTCAGGACAGACTGCTAGAGAACTTCGTGAAATTCTTGCGCGGAATAAAGATTTTATAAACTGTATGATAAAACCAAAACCTACTTATTTAGGAGAAAGTATTCCTGTTTCTGGAAATGGTGATCAAACCAATGATAAAGTAGAAGGGGATGCTGGTCTATGAAAATAGAAGAACTCTTTAAACGATGTCATATCGATTTTCCAAAATTAAGAGAATATGGATTTCTTTTCAAAAATAAACGGTATTATTTCTCTAAAAAAATTATGGATGACACCTTAGAAATTCAAATTACGATTTCTAAAGAAGAAACTTTTGAAGTAAAAGTTTTTGACCTTTCTTTTGGAGAAGAATATACGAATTATAAAAGAGAAGGTGAACTAGGGGAGTTTGCTAGTAAAGTAAAAGAAGAAGTACTTAGTCTTTTTATAGATATCCAAAAGAAATGTACAACTCCCTGTTATTTTCAAAAAGATCAAGCCAATCGAATTGCTGCTTTGGTAGAGAAAAAATATCAAGATACTCCTCAATTTCTATGGGAGGAAGAGCCTCACGGTGTTTTTAAAAATGAACAGAATGGAAAATGGTATGGACTGATTATGGATATCAATCGAAAGAAACTAGATGGCATAGAGAAAGAAGTAGAGATCTTAAATGTCAAACTAAGTCCTAAAAAGATTCTTTCTTACCAAGAAAAGAAAGGATTCTATCCAGCTTATCATATGAATAAGAAAAACTGGATTACAATTCTTTTAGATGACACTTTATCTGATGAAGAAATCATGGAATGCTTAGAGGAGAGTCATCAATATACGGAAGAAAAAAAGGAATGGTTAATTCCTTCCAATCCTTACTATTATGATATTGAAAGCGCATTTGCCAAAGAAGATACGATCCTTTGGAAACAACCTCTTAATATTCATCTAAATGATATTATCTACCTATATGTAGGACAACCATATTCTGCTATTCTCTATCAATGCCAAGTGATTGAACTAAATATTCCATATTCTTATCAAACCAAAAAACTGTCTATGAAAACAGTGATGCGTATTCAATTATTAAGAACATATCCAAAGACTGCTTTTCCATTAGAAAAATTAAAGACTTATGGAGTAACAACAGTGCGTGGACCACGGTTTGTTCCTTCCAAATTATCGAAAGAACTAAAGAAAGAAGTGCATTAAACACACTTCTTTTTTGTACTTCTTTTCACATCTAATCCATGAAGTTGAAGATAAATAATTACTTGTTGAATTTGTTGATTATCTAACTTGCAATTTTTTAAATCTTCTCTTGTAATTCCCTTTAAGGATTCTAAATTAGAAAACCCATTTTTTTCTAGAAGAAATTGAACATCTTTCGATAAAGTCATCTTATTCACTCTCCATTTGTTTTTGAATAAAACTCTTTGTTTCATCGAAAGGAATGTCTAGAGCAATCGCTAATTCCTGATAGAGAAAATCTTCTGCTTTTTCAAAGTATTTAAAATCCTTCTCACTACTTTTCTTTTTGGCTTTTTCTCTTGCTTCGTTTCTTAAATAAGTGGTTTTAATAAGTTTTACTAAATCTTCTTGATTTCCATAATAAAGAAGATCTTTATAAGTTGATTCCATCGTTCTTTCTTCTACTTTTAAAGGAGGAATCTTTTTCATTTTGTGAATGAGTTCCATCGCTTCTTCCTTTGTCATAAGGGATCTTAAAAAGCCAAATTCATTATCCGAAGGAACATCAATTACTAAAGATTCATCTTTAATAGGAATTAAAGTATAGTAGTCTTTATCTACCTTAGAAGAATGCTTTTTATCAACAATCTTACATACTTCATTTTTATACATAATATAGTTTTCTTTATCACCCATATTACCACTCCTTTTTTCTTGATTTCTACTTTTATTTTAGCAAAAAAAATTTTTTTTCGTAAGTTTTTTCTTTTCTAAAAAGGGAAGAAATCCTTCTAAAAAGTATGATAGCGAGGAAAAATGTGGCATAATAATTAATAAGATAGATATTGTAATAGGAGGAGTAAAGGATGAAAAAATTTGGTATGCTATTGTTAAGCTTGTTAACGGTTTTCTTTTTAGCAGGATGTGGATCTACGCAAGAAAAAGAACAAAAATTAGTTTGTACGATGAACCAAAACGAAGATGGAATGAATGTAAAGCAAGTCATTTCTATGAATTTTAAAAACGATAAGTTAAATCATATGACTATGGAAATTACTACTAGAATTACGGATTCAGATGTTCAGAAAAATTGGGAACAATTTAAAAAGATTATGGACGAGGACAATCAAGAGTTTGATAAAGATGGAATTCGTTTCACTGTTTCTGTAAATGATCAAAATTATGAATATACGACTTCTTTGGATATTGATGTTGAAAATACAACGGAAGAAGCTTTAAAGAAGCAGGGATTTGAAGGATTAAAAGATGATAGAAGTACTCTTGAAGAAAATAAAAAAGAAGCCGAACAAGATGGTGCTATCTGCGAAATAAAATAAGTAAAATGAAAGTATTACTCTTTATGGAAGCAAACGATATAAAGTTTGCTTTTTCTTTGGTATAATAGTAGTGAAATAGAGATATTGAGGTAGATATTATGAAGAAAGAAGAAGTCTATGATTTTATCAAAAGTAAGAATATCTGGTATGAAATTACAGAACATCAAGCGGTTTATAACATGCAAGAGTTAAAAAAGATAAACTTACCATATCAAGAAGATGATGGAAAAAATCTCTTCGTTAGAGATAATAAAAAAAGAAACTATTATTTAATTACTGTAAAAGGCGATAAAAGACTAGATTTAAAGGCTTTTAGTGATACTTATCATACGCGTCGTTTAAGCTTTGCAAGTGAAGCAGATTTACTTCATATTTTAAATTTAAAACCAGGATCAGTAACCCCTTTAGGATTATTAAATGATAAAGATTTACAAGTGACTTTTTATTTAGATGAAGACTTTTTAAAGGAAAATGGCATTATAGGTGTTCATCCTAATGATAATACGGCAACGGTTTGGTTAAAAACTCTAGATTTGATAGCTCTAATTCAAGAACATGGAAATCTAGTAAAGATTGTAAAAATAGAGAAATAGTAGGCTTCTAGAGAAAATATTTTAGTTCGTAACTTAGTTGTAACATTTCTTCCTTTATAATGAAGTTGTGTCAGAAAATATTATAAAGGAGATTTCTTATGAAGAAAAAAATATCTATCATCTTATATGGTATTGCTAGTTTCCTTGGACTTATCTATTGGATTGGAGAGATAACTCCTAATTTTAATTTATCAGAAACGGGCAGATTATTTCTATTGTGTGGTAGTTGTTTCTTCCTTTACTTGGGAGGCCTATTACTTTCAAAAATAAAAGCAAATAATAAACCTATGAAAATTAACTTATGGATTTTCTTTGCACTTTATGTTTTGCTTCTTGTGACCCTAACTTTATTTGATTCTATGTGGGGAAGAAATGGTTTTTCCTGGATAAATTGGTTTCATGATGATTTTCTTTCCTTTGTCAAACATTCCATGAACTTAATTCCATTTAAAACAATTATGGAATTCGCTAAAGAATTTAACAGTATGTATAGCAATCGTACTATCCTTTTAAATTTATTTGGAAACTTTATTGCGCTTATGCCGATGGCTTTCTTTTTACCACTATTATTTCCAAAACAAAATAAATTTAAAAACTTTTTTTGGACATCCTTCTTTATTGTACTTGGTATCGAATTAACACAGTTATTAACCGCATCCGGTAGATTTGATATCGATGATATCATCTTAAATGTTACGGGCGCTACTGTGATGTATTTTATTTTAAAAATCAAAGAGGTAGATCATCTAATCAAGAATATCTTTCTATTAGAAAACAATCCCATTTCTAAGAAAAGTTATTTGGTAATGACAATGTCTATATTACTAGTGATTTTAGGGACTATTTTATTAGTGAAATTTAGAAGCAAATTATATAGGGATAATTTGGATCAATATAACAAAATTCATAACCCTAGTATTGCCATTCTAGATGAATCCGAAAATGTTTGTGATCCAGGATTCGACTTATTTTATGAGGATGATTTGTATCGTTACTATTTTCCTTGCCGGAAAAGTGATAATGTATACGCTATTATCAATCAAGAAGAAAAGTATTTGGTAAAAGACTTCATGAAGAATGAAACTTATCATTATTCGATTGATAGGATGTTATCGGTATTAGATTTTTATGAAGTAAAATATGTAAAAGAAAATAAGTATCCATATATTCTCTTATCAATTAAAGTTCCAACAGGGGATAATGGTAGTTTTTCAAGTCCTAACATCGATATTAAAGTAGAAAAGGAAAATCTCTTAGATACTAGATATGACTATGAAAATGATTTTGAAAATGCTACATTTCAGTATAAAGTACATTTGATTCCAAAAGTATCAGGTACTACGAAGATAGAAGTATCATTTACAGATCATAATCATAATCTATTAGGAAATTATCAGTACACTATTCAAATAGATGAAAAGTTAAATCTAGAATATCAAGAATCATGAAATTAAGGAGAGATTCATGAAAGAAAAAGTATATGAATTTTTAAGAACGATTCCAAAAGGAAAGGTAGTCACTTATGGTCAAATAGCAGAATATCTAGGAGATAAACATCTTGCGCGAGTAGTTGGAAATATTCTTCATCACAATCCTGATGAATATCAATATCCTTGCTATAAAGTAGTAGATGGAAAAGGGAATCTATCAAGAAATTTTGCTTTTGGAGGAATAGAGAGGCAAAAAGAAAGATTAGAAGAAGAAGGAATTGTGGTTAATCATTATAAAGTTGATTTAGATAAATATCGTTATTAGAATTCAATTTATAGAAGCAAACCCTATGTGAGGTTTGCTTTTTATGGTATAATAGTGAACAGAAAATAATGATTTGAAGGAGTGTGGATACGATGAATAATAGAGAGTATTTAGGAAAAATATTGAATATCGAAATCGATCGAGAATATGGTAGTAAACATCCTAAACATGGTTTTATTTATCCAGTCAATTATGGGTATGTTCCAAATACTGTCAGTGGCGATGGCGAAGAACTAGATTGTTATTTATTGGGGGTTTTTGAACCTGTAAAATCATTTCGAGGAAAATGTATTGCTATTGTTCATAGAACGAATGATAATGATGATAAATTAATCATAGTACCTGAAAATAAAGAGTATACCGACGATGCGATTAATGCCTTAATTGAATTTCAAGAACAATACTTTGAACATATCATTATAAGATAAATGGTAAGTTATATAAGTAGGAGATGAGATTTGTGATGGATTATTTTCATAAAATATGCAAGGATAAAGAAATAATAGAAATATACGAAAGAATTCACAAATATGAAGATGCGGAAGGTGGTTATGCATATCATGATTATAACCATGTTAATAATGTTGCGAATTATTGCGAAAAAATATTAAGGTCATTAAAATATGATGATGATTTTATCAGTGAAGCAAAAATAGCGGCTATTTTACATGATACAGGTTGTACTGAAGGAAAGGAAAATCATGCATATAGAAGTTATGAATTTGCTAAGAAATATATAGAAACAAATCATATTCCTTTAAAAAATAAAGAATTGGTATTAGATGCCATCAAAAATCATAGTGAAGGATTTATTACCGATAACATAATTCAACTTGTTATTATATTGGCAGATAAGATAGATATCAAGAAATCTAGAATTAGTGAAAGTGGTAAACAAGTAATAGGAAATAGACAATATCAATATATAAATGATATTCAGTTTGAAGTAAAAAACAATAATTTTTATATCAATTTTATATGTGATGAAAAAATTAATTTAGAGGAATTAAACAATTATTATTTTACTAAAAAAGTTTTTAAAGCAATTCAATCTTTTTCTAATAAAATGAACTTATCTCCTAAAGTGTTTATGAATGGTAAATCATGGGAAGAATTTTATAAATAGCAATTTGTTAAACTTTCCATAATTGGATGAGAGGAGAAAATTATGAGTAATAAAGAGACAGTAGGAAAAATCATTAAAGTTAAAAAATTATGGTGGTTGAAAATCAATAAAAAACCTATTAGAACAACATCTTTAGACGGCGCTATCTTCCCATCATCATTACAAGTTCAATATCGTGTTAGTGGTAAGGAACATATTGGAAAGAAAATAGTTACTTGGGATAATAGTTTTACGCAAGTAGGACAAGAGGTTATTGTCGTGTATAATGAAGATAAACCACAAAAAATATTAAGTTTAAGAAAAAAGTAAGTTACAATTTGTGTCAGTAAGATAAATAATAATTTGTATAATTGAACACTTTGAAAAATTGTCCTTTTTTGAACTATTTATATATTGATTTTTCGATGAATCTATATTTGATATAAACCTTTTCAACTTTTTATTTATAAATTTATTGGATTACGAACATTTGTATGATATAATGTCGTTATTAGAAAGGCTGAAAATAGAAGAAAAAATTTGTAAATATACATCAAAATTGCAAAAGGAGGAAAAATGTTGGAATTAAAAGTAGATAATCAAATTATTAATTATGTTAAAATAAATGATGAAGATTACATTTCCATAACAGATATGCTTAGATCGAAAGATGGAGATTTTTTTGTCTCTGATTGGCTTAGAAATAGAAATACTATTGAATTTTTAGGAATTTGGGAAGAACTTCATAATCCTAATTTTAATTATGGCGAATTCGCCATAATTAAAAGTCAAGCAGGCTTAAATAGTTACAAGATTAGTGTTAAAGATTGGGTTAGTAAAACGAATGCGATAGGAATAATATCAAAAGTTGGAAGATATGGTGGAACCTATGCCCATAAAGATATTGCTTTTGAATTTGGTATGTGGATTAGTCCAAAATTTAAATTATTGTTAATTAAAGAGTTCGAAAGATTAAAGCAAGAGGAACAAAAGCAATTAGGATGGAGTGCCAAAAGAGAATTATCGAAAATCAATTATAAAATTCATACCGAAGCAATTAAAAATAACTTAATACCAAAAAAATTAAACAAAGATCAAATAAATTTTGTTTATGCTGAAGAAGCGGATGTATTAAACATGGCGCTGTTTGGAATGACCGCAAAGGAATGGAGACAAAAAAACACTAATTTAAATGGTAATATTAGAGATTATGCTTCCATTGATGAACTGATATGCTTAGCCAATTTAGAAAATTTAAATTCAGTATTTATTAATTATGGATTGTCACAAGCTGAAAGACTTGAGGAATTGAATAAAATTGCTATTTCACAAATAAAAGTATTATCAGAAAATAATATGAAATTTTTAAATAGTACTGAAACAAAGCATATTAGAAATAGCTAATAAGAAGATAAACCACAAAAAATATCATCTTTAAGAAGAAAATAATTAGAAAGTAGAACTAATGAAAAGGAGAAATAGATTATGAAAGTATTATTGGTAAATGGCGGACCACATAGAGAAGGATGCGTTTATACTGCTCTTACTGAGGTGGCAAAAGAATTAAATCAGGAAGGAATTGAAACGGAAATATTTTGGATAGGGGTAAAACCTATATCTGGATGTATTGCATGTCATAAATGTTCAGAACTTGGAAAATGTGTATTTTCTGATGTGGTAAATGAATTTGCTTTAAAGGCAAAGAGTGCGGATGGTTTTATCTTTGGAACACCTGTTCATTATGCTTCAGCATCAGGAGCCATGACTTCCTTCATGGATAGACTTTTTTATTCAAATTTTTCAAATCAGGATATCTTTAGACTAAAACCTGCCGCAACCGTAGTTTCTGCAAGAAGAGCAGGAACTACTGCTACATTTGATCAATTGAATAAATATTATACAATGAATCAAATGCCAGTTATTTCCTCTAGATATTGGAATATGGTACACGGATCTAATCCAGAAGAGGTAAAGAAAGATGAAGAAGGTATGCAAATCATGAGAATCCTCGGTAAAAATATGGCTTATTATTTAAAGTGCATCGAAGCAGGAAAAGAAAAGGGGATTCATCCACCAGTAGCTGAAAAAATTACCTTTACAAATTTTATTCGATAGATAAAAAACGGAGAAATGATATATGAAAAGAATATGCAGTATCTTTTTGCTTGGGGTATGTATTTTATTAGGTGGTTGTACGAAAGAAAAAGATAATTTTGAACACTATGATTTAAAAGATAAAGAATTAAATTTATATACTTACTATAATAATTCTAACCAAAAAGAAGTATATGCTCTTGCTGACATTACCCCAGAAAATTATCTTTCTACCTTAACTGGCTTTTTTTATCAAGTAGACGATGATGACTATATATTATTGGAAACATTGGAATCAAATAAACCCGATGCTTATAAAAAGGATTTTATGTACCAATTTTATAATAATAAACTTTATGGTATTGGGAATGGGGATACCCCTATGATATTTGAAATAGAATTACAAGGGACAAAAAGTAAAATGAAAGAATTAAAATTTCAGGTAGATGGTCAAACAAATCATTTTTTAACTACTAGTATTCGAAAAGTTGATAATGATTCCATAACTATTTCAGGGGATATCTTTATAGATGGTCATGATGAATACAAATATTATGATTGTTCGTTAAAAGATTATCAATGTATTGAAAATAAATAATAAGAAAAATCATAACTCTACTAACGATAGGTGTTAAAATTTGTGTTACTATTATATAGTTGTTTTTGAAAGAAGCCAAAAATATGAATCAAGAGCATATTGGCAAATTTATTGCAATTTGTAGAAAAGAGCAAAATTTAACACAAGAACAACTTACAGAAAAATTAGAAATCACTTCCAAAGCAGTATCGATATTGGAATATGGTACACATCTAATCCAGAAGAAGTAAAGAAAGATGAAGAAGGTATGCAAATCATGAGGACCCTCGGTAAAAATATAGTTTATTATTTAAAGTGCGTCGAAACAGGAAAAGAAAATTGGATTCATCTGACAGTAGCTGAAAAATTAGTAAAGGATGATAGATTATGGACAATTATATTTGTAAAATTGCTTCCCTAGAAGAGATGCAAGAAAAATGGAATTATGAAACATCTAAGGCAGTTGAAGATAAAAGAAATTGGATTCAATGGAAAAAAGAAAACCTGGATAATTATCAAAAAGGATATATTCTTCCTTACTATGGAATTTTAAATGGAACGATAATCTGTGAGGCAACAGTTCATTTAACTGCTAAGACCGTTCAGAATAGTCATCAACTTGTTGGTGATAATTGTGTATATTTATCAGCATTCCGTACAAATAATGAGTATCAAGGAAAAGGATATTTTAGTAAATTATTTCATTATATGTTAAATGATTTAAAAAATAGGAGATATGAATATGCTACTTTAGGAGTAGAATCTGAAGAAGAAAAGAATAAAGAAATATATAAACATTATGGCTTTATAGAGTATATTAAAAGTGACCGAGAAGTTTATCCTGATGGAACAACGGTAGAAGTGGAATATTATAGAAAAACACTATCATCCTAAATAGTAATTTATTAAACTCTAGGATTGTTTCCTGTTAAAATTTACTTTTGCATTATATGATTTTAATGTGAAAGGAGAAAAAATGGTGAATCAAGAAAAAATTGGAAAGTTTATTGCTGAATGTAGAAAACAAAAAAAGATGACTCAATATGAATTGGGAGAAAAATTAGGTGTAACTGAAAAATCAATTAGTAATTGGGAAAATGGGAGAAATATGCCTGATTTATCTTTATTTAAGCCTTTATGTGAAGAACTTAATATTACGATAAATGAATTATTAAGTGGTGAGAAAATTAGTGAAGATAATTATCAAGAAAAATTTGAGGAAAATATTATTAATACGATAAGTTATTCTAATAAAAAGGTTAGAGAAAAAAATCAACTTATTGGGTTCCTATTAATGATTTTTGGATTTTTAATGAGTATCATGGGTTTAATGGCATTTAATCCTGATAGTCATTCTTGTTTCTTCAGTGTAGTGATAGGTGTAATATTTTCAACATTAGGATTCTTTGAATTAGTAAAATCAAAATCATATTTGAAAACATTGCTTTATTTGGTATTATTCTTCATTGGATATATGGGAACTATTTTGCTTTTGGATTATATTGGAGTTTCCTATAATGATCGTCCACCAATATTTTCAATCAAAACCACAACAATTGATTCAACAATTTATTATGACACATTATTCTATGATGTAATAAGGTGTAACAAAAATACTGAAGAAGAAACTTACAAGATTATTAAAAATAAGAAATACAATGATGAAATTATTATGACTTATTGTAAATAACATGAATTTGTATTAGTAAGATAAATAGTAATTTGAAAGTGAGTTGATATAATGGCTACAACAAAAGAGTATAGAGATTTTGTATTGGAACAATTAAATTTATTAGATAATATTACTTGTAAATCAATGATGGGAGAATATTTACTTTATTACAATAATATTTTATTTGGTGGTATATATGATGATAGATTACTTGTTAAAATAGTAGATAGTAATAAAAAATATAATATGCAAGAATCTATACCTTATGATGGTGCTAAACCTATGTATTTAGTTGATGATGTAGATAACCAAGAAACATTAAGAGATATAGTATTAGATACTTGCAAGGATTTACCAAATAAAAAATAATATAAAATTTTTTAGTAAGATAAACTTGCTAATATAAATCAATAGTTTTTCATTAAAAAAATTAAAAAATTCAATTTAGAATATTATTGCATGATAAA
>CANQZC010000009.1 GCA_947628235.1 uncultured Bacilli bacterium
GGTTATACTTTTGGAGGATGGTATAGTGATTCGAAATATAAGAAGAAAGTAACTTCTATTAAGAAGGGTTCTACAGGAAACAAGACTCTTTATGCGAAATGGACCGCTAATAGTTATACCATTAAGTATAGCGGAAATGGATCAACTAGTGGCAAAATGTCTAGTACTAGTGCAAAATATAATAAATCTGTAACTTTAACTGCTAATAAATTTAAGAGAACTGGTTATACTTTCACAGGATGGAATACGAAGAAAGATGGAACCGGTACTACTTACAAGAATAAAGAATCTATTAAGAATTTAACATCTAAGAATAAAGGAACAGTAACTTTATATGCCCAATGGGAAAAAAATATTTATACCATCAATTATAATTTAAATGGTGGAGTTAACAATGAAGATAACCCAGAAAGTTACTCTGTAGATACGAATACAATTACTTTAAAGAATCCAACAAAAGAGGGATATACTTTTGGAGGATGGTATAGTGATTCTAAATATAAAAACAAAGTAACCTCTATTAAGAAGGGTTCTACTGGAAATAAAACACTTTATGCAAAGTGGGCACTTACAAAGTATACTGCTAAGTATAATTTAAATGGTGGTAAAATTTCTGGAACAGCCGTTCAAAGTTTCTATGTTAATACAGAAACCTTTAGTTTACCAAATGCAACTAGAACTGGATACACATTTGATGGATGGTATACAGACTCTGATTTTAATGAAAAAATTAGCGAAGTAACAAAAGGAACAGCCAAAAATGTAGAATTTTATGCAAAGTGGACTCCAATAACTTATCATGTAAGTTTTGATAGTAATGGCGGATTAGGAGATAATATTGATTCTATTACTTGTACTTACGATGAGATTTGCAGTTTACCTAGCGCAAACTATTCTCATGATAGTTTAACTTTTGTTAGTTGGAATACTAATAAAAATAATACTGGTAAAAGTTATGAACCTAGCCAAGAAGTTAAAAACTTAAGTTCAGTAGCTGACGATAATGTTGTTTTATACGCACAATATAGTGTAGCATCTACTCCGACACCAGTTGTTGAGGCAACGACATATAGTACAATTAGGGTAACATTTACTCCTGTTACCGGTGCTGATGGATATGATGTTTATCGTTCTACAAGTATTAATGGTCCTTATAACTATGTTGGTGGAAAAACCACTGAGAAATATTATTTGGATTCTAATTTGAAAGAAAAAACAACTTATTATTATCAGGTAATAGCTTATGTTTTAAATGAAGATAATATTAAGGTATATAGTTCTGCTTCTGAAGTAGTAGCGGCAACTACCCCTTATAAACCAAAATTTACTTTCTCATTTAGTCCAACTTTGGGAAAGTATCATAGTATAACATCTTTGATAATAACAAATACGGGTAAAGCTAATATGGAAATTACGAATTATTTTCAGGTTTATCCTTATGAAAATGCGACAGACTCTACAGCCTGTGCTTTAGGATATGGTAAATTTGAAAAAATAATTATTGCACCAGGAGAAAGTGTGTTTTTAACCTTAGAACTAGATACTTCTAGATATTTCAGTTCCGGTTGCCGTGTTAATGCTCTCTTTACTTACGATGGTGGCAGTAGTTACTTTTCTCTTTATGCAGATGGAAGAGGAGTATTCCTTTAATCAAAAAAAGTAATAGATTCAATCTATTACTTTTTCGTTTTCTTCTGTTTGTTCAATACCAATAGTATGTTCTTCTTCAGGACCTACAAAATGGTAAATAATGAAAGAACAGATACATGCTACTAGAAATAATAAAATATATTTTAAAGCACCTTTCATAGTTCCTCCTAAATTAATCGAATTTCATCATCGGTATAGAATGGATGTTTTGGATCAATTCTTTCATAGAATAAAATTCCTTCTAGATGATCTATTTCATGTTGAAAGGCGATAGATAATTCTTCTCTAGCGCGATATCGAATAGGGTTTCCATCTTCATCAAATCCCTCGACGGTTACTCTTGCGTATCTTTTAATATGTCCTTCTACATCTCTGTTGACGCTTAGACATCCTTCTCCTTCTTCCGCTGCTATCATCTCATCAGAGTAACTTACTATTTTTGGATTGACAACGACATAGTTATGGAATTTTCCTTCTTCATATTCATGAACGATGATAATAATTCTTTTAGAGATTCCTAATTGAGGAAAAGCAAGTCCCATTCCTGGACGCAATTCATATTTCTTTTCGTATTCTTCAATCTGACTATAAGTGAGTTCTTGGATAGCTCTTCGAATATAATCTTTATATTCTTGAGGAAGAGGGAAGGTTGCTTCTTCTGCTTTTTGATGTAGTATCTTTTCTTTTTCATCTAAAATATTTAATTTTTCAAACATTTTTTCTCACTTCCAAGTACTCTTATTATAGCAAACAATCGTCTAAAAGAAAAGAAAAAAGAAGTAAAAACTTCTATCTTCTAGGGCCATTACCATTGCCATCAAAGGCACGGGCACCAATAACAATAACTAAAAGGATGAAGAGTACTAGAATAATAGCAGCACCGTATCCTGCTCCATATCCATACCCGTTATTTCCACCATTGCAGCATCCATTTCCTTGGATGCCAGGGTATCCTCCGTATCCTTGATATCCACCGTAGTAATACATATAAACCTCCTAACTATTCAGTATATTTTATGGGAATCTTTCCTCTATGTTCATGATGAATGTCTAGGTTTTCTGATTTGTTTTGGAAAATCGTTTGTCAAAGAAGAAAGAATATGATATCATAGTATATGAGATAAGGTAGAAAGGTGATACTATGTTAGCAACGATTAAAGAACGCTTTCAAAAAATGGATAAACTAGTTTTATTTATTACCATTCTACTTAGTGTTTTTGGCTTATTTAATATTGTTACAGCTTCTTCTAGAGAGGCTGTAGTAGGGTTAGATAAGTCTGTTTATTATTACTTTTATCGTCACTTAGCTGTTTTAATTATTGGTTTTGTGGCGTATTTTATCATTTTGAATGTAGAGACGAAAAAGTATTATAAAATTGTTCCGGTTCTCTTTCTTGCGGTCGTTATTTTAAATGGGTATGTTATTATTAATGGAAAGATTACGCGTGGAGCATTGAACTGGTTAGATTTAGGATTCTTTAATTTACAACCGAGTGAGTTAGCAAAACCGGTGATGATTGCGATGTTAGCTCTTTATATTGAAAAATGGGGAAAACGGATTCATAATCCAAAAGTAAAGCATCGAAATTTAATTGGTATTTTTTGTTTTTTAGGACTTGTTATTCCCGCTTTAGTTTTCCTACAAAAAGACCTTGGTACAATGTTAATTCAAGTAGCTATTTTTGGAATGATTTATTTATTAAGTCCAATTCTACCGAAAGAAAAGTGGAAAGTAATTGGTTATCTAGTCGTCGTTATTGTTTTTGCAGGATTAGCAATTTATGCAATTAAAGGACATATTTTATCGGAAGAACAATTAGCGCGATTTAAATATCTAGATCCTTGTTCGACAGAGAATTTTGCCAAAGCAGGATATCAGGTATGTAATGCTTATGTAGCTATCAATTTAGGGGGATTAACGGGAGTTGGAATTGGTAAAAGTACTCAGAAGTATTCTTATATTCCAGAAGCCCATACCGATATGGTATTTGCTATTTTAGCAGAGGAATATGGTTTCTGTGTAGGTCTTCTTATTTTAATTCTTTATACGATTATTATTTATCGAACTTTAATGCTTTCTAGTAAGGCAAGTACGATTCGAGGAAAATATATGTGTTTAGGAGTTGCTACCTATCTTTTCGCGCATATCTTTATCAATTTAGGTGGTATGTTTGGATTAATTCCATTAACAGGAGTACCTCTTCCATTCTTATCTTATGGAGGAAGTTTTACCATTTCTTTACTTGCTGCTTTAGCGATTGTTCAAAGAGTTCATATGGAAACGAAATCCAAAGTTCAATTTTAGGGGGAAACTATGCAGGAGAAATTAGAAGTTTTAGAACAAGAGATTCTTCGTTTGAAAGGGGAGAGTGTTTCTACCATAAAGAATTCGGTTGGTCCTCTTTTAGAAGAAGTCTATGAAGAGATAAAAAAAGAAAAGATAGAGGATATTCCTACTTTATTAAAACTTTCTCAATTAGAAAATCTTCTTTCCATTCGCATGATTGATGCTTCTCCTAAAATTGAACCAGCTTCAGCAAGTGATTCTTTTAAGGCGATTGAACAGCTTGTGTTCTATACGAGAAATCAAGCTTCTTCAAAATTAGGAGTGAATGTTGTAGAAGATAGTTTACGGACAAGAAGTAAAGATTTTTCTCTTCTTTTATTGGAGAATGCTAGAAACTTAGGAATTCCTGCGACCATGATTGATTTAGAAATTACTTTTTCTTTTCCTTATCCTCACTATGTAGTTCTTGCCTATGTAGAAGAATTTTATCTACTCGATTTAACTTATCAAGAATTCTTTTTACTAGGGTATAACTTTCCAAATCGATATTATCCTCATCCTACCTTCTTAAGAGTTTGTGAGATAGGAGGGAGAATGATGGGAGAAAGGGAACATACAGCGCGAGAAATGATTGAAAATGGCTATTTAAAAGTCGCTAGTAAAGAGTTTCAAGAGTATGGGGATGCCTGTTTAGAGTTTGGAGGAAAAGAAGAGAAATTTCCTTATTTTGAAGAAATGATGAAACAAATAGAGAGAAGTAGTGAAAAAAGTGATCGTATATTGTTATCCAAAATGCACAACCTGTAAGAAGGCATTAAAGTATTTAGAGGAAAAGAATATTGCTTATGAAGAGAAAAATATAAAGGAGAATCCTCCTAAGAAAGAAGAATTACAAAGTTGGGTAGATAAAAATTTAGTTTCTCTTTCAAAACTATGGAATACGAGTGGTATTCTTTATCGTGAGAGAAATTTAAAAGAAAAATTAAAAGAGTATTCTATTTCTCAACAATTAGAGATGTTATCACAAGAAGGAATGCTTTTAAAGAGACCAATCGTGGTGATGGAAGATAAGGTCTTAGTTGGATTCCATGAAAAAGAATGGGAAGAAAACTTAAAATAGTCTTGCGCTTTTTCTAAAAATAGTGTATATTATGTTTGTACTTCCTCTTGGAGAGAAGAGTCTCCGACTTTCTCTAGGAAGAAGCGTATGATAATCAGAAAGGAGATTTTATTATGGCTTTAACAAAAGAAAAGAAAGCAGAACTTGTTAAAAAGTATGGAAAGAATGAACAAGATACTGGTTCAATCGAAGTACAAATCGCTATTTTAACAGAAGAAATTAATGCTTTAACAGAACATTTTAAGGAGCACAAAGGAGATCATCACTCTAAGAGAGGGCTTCTTAGAAAAGTTGGTCAAAGAAGAAGCTTACTTAACTATTTAATTGAAAATGATGTTACAAGATATCGTGCTATCGTTAAAGAGTTAGGTTTAAGAAAATAACAATTTAGGAAAAAAACAAAGACACTCTTTTTTGAGTGTCTTTCTAGTAGATGGAGGTAAGAATGAAAAAAGTATATGAATTAGATTTTAGGGGAAGAAAATTAGTTGTAGAACATGGAGAACTTGCGAAACAAGCTCATGGTTCTGTTTTGGTAAGATATGGAGATACGGTTATTTTAAGTACGGTCGTTGTTAGTAAGACCGCGAATGTCTTATCTGACTTTTTCCCATTAATGGTTTTATATCAGGAAAAATTATATTCTGTAGGAAAGATCCCAGGAGGATTTATTAAAAGGGAAGGTAGACCTACCGAAGCCGCTACTTTAGCAGCTCGTATGATTGACCGTCCAATGCGCCCATTATTTCCTGAAAATTTTAGAAATGAAGTTCAAATTGTCAATACCGTACTAAGTGTTGATCCAGATAATTCACCAGAGATGGCTGCTATGTTTGGTTCTTCTTTAGCAACTTGTATTTCTAAAGTTCCATTCGATGGACCAATTGCTGGAGTAAAAGTTGGTAGAGTAGATGGTAAATTTGTTATTAATCCAACTGTAGAAGAAACCGAAAAGTCAGATATTGAACTTACCGTTGCTGGTACTAAAGAAGCAATTAACATGGTGGAAGCAGGAGCAAAAGAAGTTTCTGAAGAAGACATGTTAGAAGCCTTAATGTTTGGTCATGAAGCAATCAAAGAATTAATTGCTTTTGAAGAACAAATTATTGCTGAAATTGGCGTAGAAAAGATGGAATATGAAGTTCTTGAAATTACAAATGATCTTCATGATGAAGTAGAAAGTTTATGTGCTCATGACTTAGACCAAGCTCTTCGTATTAAAGATAAATTAGAAAAATATAATACAATTGATGAGATTAAGGAAAGAGTTGTTGCAAAATATGAAGAGGAGAATGCGGAACTAGAGGAAGACGAATTAAGAGAATTAACAACGAAAGTAAGATTAGTATTAGAAGATATTGAATACAATTTATTCCGTTCTATTGTCGTAAAAGAAAAGATTCGTGCTGATGGTAGAGAGATGACGGAGATTCGTCCATTATCTACGGATATTGACCTTCTTCCTCGTACGCATGGTTCTGCTCTATTTACGAGAGGAGAAACACAGAGTTTAAGTGTTACTACTTTAGGTGCGTTAGGAGAACATCAAATCTTAGATGGTTTGGATTTAGAAACAGAAAAGAGATTTATGTTACACTATAACTTCCCTCAATTTAGTGTTGGGGAAACAGGTCGTTATGGTTCTCCAGGAAGAAGAGAAATTGGTCATGGTGCATTAGGAGAAAGAGCTCTTGCGCAAGTTATTCCAGATGAGGATACTTTCCCTTATACTATTCGTGTTGTTAGTGAGATTTTAGAGAGTAATGGTTCTTCTTCTCAAGCAAGTATCTGTGCTGGATGTATGAGTTTAATGGCAGCTGGTGTTCCTATTAAAGCACCTGTTGCTGGTATTGCGATGGGATTAATTACTTATGGTGATGATTATACTATTCTAACAGATATTCAAGGAATGGAAGATCACTTAGGAGACATGGACTTTAAAGTAGCAGGTACAAGAGATGGTATTTGTGCTTTACAGATGGATATCAAAATTAAAGGAATTACGAAAGAAATTTTAGAGAAAGCTTTAGCTCAAGCCAAAGTAGCTCGTATGCAAATCCTAGATGTAATGCAAGCACAAATTCCAGAACCAAGAAAAGAAGTATCTGAATATGCTCCAAAGACAATGACTTTCATGATTCATCCAGATAAGATTAAAGAAGTAATTGGTAAGGGTGGAGAAACCATTACGAAGATTATTCTAGAATGTAGTAATGTTACCGCTGTTAACGATGTTAATGCGGTAAAAGTAGATATTGAAGATGATGGTAGAGTCATCATCTATCATACAAATAAAGAAATTATTGAAGCTACTGCGAACCGTATTAAAGATATTGTAAGAGAACCAGAAGTAGATAAAATCTATACAGGAAAAGTAGTAAAGATTTTAAGTGATAAAGGATGTTTCGTAGAATTATGGCCAGGATGTGAAGGAATGGTACATATTAGTCAACTTGCGATGGAAAGAGTTGCCAAAGTTGAAGATGTCGTTAAAGAGGGAGACGAAATTATTGTAAAATGCCTTGGATATGATAATCGTGGAAGACTTAATTTATCAAGAAAAGAAGCTATTAAATAGCTTCTTTTTGAATCTTCTTTAAAACGGTTTCTACCTCTTCTAATTCTTGTTCTTTTTGATAGTAAGGACAAATGTGAAGGTGGAAATGTTTGATATCTTGAGCTGCTCCATTATTTTGAATTAAACGAAATCCATCTGCATGGAGAGTTTCTTCTAATCTTGCCATAATGATTTTGGCAGCTGATAAAATCATTCCTAGAGTTACAATATCAATATCATGAATATCTTGATAATGATTTTTAGGAACGACTAAGGTATGTCCATTACTTTCTGGATGAATATCTAAGAAAGCAAGAACAAAATCATCTTCATATACTTTCAAGCAAGGAATTTCTCCTCTTACAATTTTACAAAATAAACAATCTTCCATAATTCACCTCATATCCATTATATCACAAAAAAGATGAGTTTCCTCATCTCGTGTGAATACTTGCGGATATTCATCTTTATATTGTACCAAAGAAGAGAAAAATATACTTTTCTTACAATTTTTCTTTCTTTTTATTTCAGAATATGATATATTGAATATATAGAAAGGTAGAGAAGTATGTATAATAATTATCCAAATAATGGAATGAATCCACAACAACCAATGAATAACGGGATGCAACAACCTATGAATCAGCCACCAATGAATCAACAACCTATGAACCAAGGAGTTCCTCCATATCAACAACAACCTATGAATAATGGAATGGCACCTCAATATGGTACAGCTCCTAAGAAAAACAATATGCCACTTATTATTGGAGCTGTTGCTGCTGTTGTCGTTGTAGTAGTTATTGTCGTTGTTGTTCTTATGAATGGTGGTAAGAAATTAGAGTGTTCTTACGAGATGAGCTATTCTGGAATGACGATGAAACAAACGCAAACTTATACTTACGATAAAGATGGTAAGAAAATTAAAAAAGCCACTGCAACTGTTTCCCTAACAGCGCCTGATAGTACTTCTGATTCTGATATGAATACTCTTCTTGAGAGTGCTCAATCAGAATGTGATGAGTACAAGGATGTAAAAGGTGTTTCTTGTAAGGCAAGTAAGAGTGGAAAAACAATTACTGAAAAAATAACAGTGGATGTTTCTAAAGTATCTGATGAAGATAGTGATATCGTAGGTATTGAACAAACGGCTTTAGAAGATTTCAAGAAGGAATTAGAAGAAGAAGGATATACTTGTAAATAGTATATTCTTTTTTTTGGAAAAGAGAATTCGTTTCTCTTTTTCTTTTGTGACTTTTTTAGTATAATACTTATGGAGATGATTTTATGCATACACTAGAAATAAAAGATTTAACGGTAACAATTGAAGGAAAAGAAATCTTATCTTCCTTTTCTCTTACGATAAAAAGTGGAGAAATTCGTGTCATCATGGGACCGAACGGTACAGGGAAAAGTACCCTTACCAAAGTCATTATGGGAGATGAGAATTATCAAGTAGTATCGGGAAGCATTCTCTATGATGGAAAAGATATTGGACATCTTTCTGTGGATGAGAGAGCGCATTTAGGAATTTTTTTAGGAATGCAATCTCCCATAGAAATTGAAGGAGTAAGCAACGCGGATTTTTTACGGACGATGGTTTCTTCGAAAGAGAAGACAAACTTTAAATTATTTCCTTTTATTAAAGAATTAGATGCGACGATTGATAAATTAAATATGGATCATGAGATGATTGAACGGGGTGTCAATCAAGGATTTAGTGGTGGAGAAAGAAAAAAGGGAGAAATTCTTCAAATGTATCTTTTAAAGCCAGATATGGTTCTTTTAGATGAGATTGATTCTGGTCTGGATGTAGATAGTCTAAGAATTGTTGGTGAAAATGTTGTAGAGTATCAAAAAGAGTCTCATTGTGGAATCCTTTTAATTACGCATTATCGTCGATTATTAGAATATATTCATCCAACTCATGTTCATATCATGAGAGAAGGAAAAATTGTGGAAAGTGGTGGCTTTGAACTAGTTGATTTTATTGAAAAGAATGGGTATGAAAAAATGGCTAAAAAAGAAAGACCAACTAGGGATTGTATCGTGAAGGATTTGGTTCATCATGAATAAAATAAAAGTAGTAGAAGAAGTAGTAGATTCTAAAATTACTAAGAAGCTTTCTTTTTCTTATCATTTCGCACAAGAAATCTTTGAAATTTCCACATTAGAAATTCATGTTTTTCAAAGTACGGATCTAGAATTAGATTTTACTTCTTCCAATCAAAAATGGAAAGTAGATGTCGTTTTAGAACCATCTACTACCTTAGAACTCTTTCTTTATCAACAAGTTACCAATTCTAAAATTCAATATCGGTTTCAAATTCCTGAAGATAGTAAAGTAGAGGCTTATAAGTTTCAGTCGCTAGCTGCGGGAAAAGAAATGGTAGAGGCTCATCTTTTGGGAGAAAACGCAACATTTCATTATTACTTAAAAGACCTATCTAAGGAAAAAGAAACCTTTGATTATTATATTTATCACGATCATGAAAAGACCAATAGTAATGTTAAAAATAATATTGTTACTTATGGCGAAGGAAAAGTTACGGTACAAGTATCTACCTTTATTCCGAAAGGGAAAAAGAACTGTGTTGCGAATCAACAAAATCGAATTTTAAATTTTAATGAAAAGAAGAGTGAAATTCGCCCAAATTTATATATTGATGAATATGAAGTAGAGGCGAATCATTCCGCTTATATTGGAAGATTTAGTGAAGAAGAAATGTTTTATTTGAAGAGTAGGGGACTATCTTCTGAGGTAGCTTCTAGACTTCTTTTAAATGGCTTTTTAGTAAGTGATATTCCTACTAAGAAAATGAAAAGAAAAATAGAACTTACTACCAAAAAAGAGTGGAGGTGAAGTATGAATCGTGAAGATTTTAAAATGTTAGAAGATGACATTATCTATTTTGATAGTGGGGCAACTACCTTAAAACCTAAGATTTTATCTCAGGCAACTGCGGAATATTATAATCATTATAGTGCGAATGCTCATCGTGGGGATTATGATATCAGTTTAAAAGTAGATACTCTTTTTGAAAAGACCAGATATTTAGTTAGTAAATGGATTCATGCCGATTCTAAGGAAGTAGCGTTTACGAATAATGCCACGGATTCTCTTTCTAAAATTGTATGGGGATTCTTTGAAGATTACCTACAAGAAGGAGATGAAATTCTTCTTACGAAGAGTGAACATGCTTCAAATGTTCTTCCTTGGTTTGAACTTGCTAAAAGAAAACATTTACAAGTTCATTATATTCCGTTAGATGAAAATCTAAGTGTTTCTTTAGAGGCTGTAAAAAATGCTATTACTAAACATACCAAAGTAATCTCTTTAGCGCATGTGACGAATGTAATTGGCGATGTGAGACCGATGAAAGAAATTACTTCTTATGCTCATCAGTTAGGTATTTTAGTAGTTTGTGATGGAGCGCAAAGTGTTCCTCATCGAAAAGTAGATGTGAAAGATTTAGATGTCGACTTTTTGGCATTTTCGGCACATAAGATGTTAGGACCTACCGGATTAGGAATTCTCTATGGAAAAGAAAAATATTTAAAACAGTTTCGACCACTCATTGTCGGGGGAGGAATGAATTCTTCTTTTGAATTTGATGGAACTGTCATCTATAATGAAATTCCTCACTTCTTAGAAGCAGGAACTCCTAATATTGCGGCAGTAATTGCTTTTGGAAGAGTATTAGAATATTTAGAGAAAATAGGTATCGATAAGATAGAAGCCTATGAAAAAGAACTAAAAGAATATGCTTTAGATCGATTAAAAGAAGTCCCTAATTTGATTCTTTATAATGAGAAGAGTGAATCAGGAATTGTTACTTTTAATATTCGTGATATCTTTTCTCAGGATTTAGCCATCTATTTAAATAAGTATCATATCTGTGTTCGTGCTGGAAATCACTGTGCGAAAATCTTAAAAGATGATTTAGGAATTAAGAATACTTGTCGGATTAGTTTTTACTTTTATAATACGAAAGAAGAAATTGATCGTTTTGTCGAAGTTTTAAAAAATCCAAACTTAAAAGAGGAAATTATTTAAAAATAGTTTCTTCTTTTGTGTTATAATGGAACTAGGTGAATCGTATGGCAGTTATTCATGTATTAGAAGAAATTCTTTCGAATAAGATAGCCGCAGGAGAAGTGGTAGAAAGATGTTCTTCCGTAGTAAAAGAATTAGTCGAAAATAGTATTGATGCGGGTAGTACAGAAATTATTGTGGAATTACAAGAATCTGGTACGAAAGAGATAAAAGTTATTGATAATGGTAAAGGAATGGATAAAGAAGATGCCATTTTATGCTTTTCTCGTCATGCGACTAGTAAGATTCAAAGAGAAGAAGATCTATATCGTATTGGAACTTTAGGGTTTCGAGGAGAAGCTTTGGCCTCTATTGCCTCTGTTGCTCGGGTAGAACTTTCTACTTCGACAGGGGAGTTAGGAACGATTGTGAAAATGGAAGGAGGAAAACTCCTTTCGCAAGAAGTAGGAGATAGTAGAAAGGGAACCATGATTACAGTTTCTGATCTTTTCTATAATACGCCAGCCAGATTAAAATATTTAAAAAGTTTATATACGGAGTTAGCGAATGTATCTGAGTATATGAATCGCGTAGCGCTTTCTCATCCAGAGATTCGTTTTGTCTTTAAAAATGATGGTAAAGAAATTTTAAAGACAGATGGAAGTGGGAACCTTTTAAAGGTAATTCATTTTCTCTATGGAGCTTCTCTTGCTAAGAAAATGATAGAAGTAAAAGCAAGTAATTCGGATTATGAAGTCTATGGATATATCAGTTTACCAGAAGTGCATCGTTCCAATCGAAATGGAATGGTTACCATTGTCAATGGTAGAATTGTTCGAAATATGGAATTAAATCGGGTCATTAAAGAAGGATATCACTCTTATCAACCCGAGAATCGTTATCCTATCGTTGTTCTTATGATTACGGTAGATACAAGTATTGTCGATGTCAATATTCATCCTACGAAGATGGATATTAAGTTTGGAAAACAAGAAGAATTAAATACTTTAGTCCTTTCTATGATCGAAGAAGCAATTTCTAAAAAGACTCTCATTCCTCATATTTCCGAACCGGTAAAGACTCCAGAAAAAAGAACTTATGAAGTTCAAACGCTTTCTTTTGAGGAAGTAAGAGAGCCAGAGCCAGAACTTCTTCTAAATCCGGATATTGTTTCTTCCGAAGAAATAGAAGAAGTAGAAGAAGTTCATGAAGATGTAGAAGAGAAATTACCACCTCTTTATCCAGTAGGGTTAGTTCATGGAACTTATATTATCGCACAGAATGAAAAGGGCATGTACTTAATTGATCAACATGCTGCGAAAGAACGAATTAACTATGAAAAAGTAAAAGAAAAACTAGAGCATCCTAAAAAAGAACAGGAGACCTTACTTTTTCCAATAACACTAGAATATCCAGCTAGTGAATTTGTCATTCTAAAAGAAAACTTTGATTTACTTCGTGAGATGAATTTTGAGATTGAAGAATTTGGTACTTCTTCGGTCATTATTAAAGCACATCCAATTTGGATTCCTAGTGAAAATATCGAGGAGAATATTCGCCGTATTTTAGAGACTGTCATTCATAAAGAAAAGAACTTTGATTTACCACTTTTCTATGATCATGTCGCTGCGACTGCGGCTTGTAAAATGAGTATTAAAGCCAATACGAATATTACGATGGAAGAGATGGAGAACTTATTAAAAGATTTACAACAATGTAAGAATCCATTTAATTGTCCGCATGGTAGACCAACGATTGTTTATTATTCTATTAAAGATTTAGAAAAAATGTTTAAACGAAGTGGTTTTTGAAAAAGAAGAGGTTTTCTTCTTTTTTCTCTATTCTAAATGGGGAGTTTATGATATAATTCTAGTGGAGGGAATAAAATGAGCGAAAAAAATAATGAGAAAATTACATCGAGAGAAGTAGATTTTGCAAAATGGTATACAGATGTATGTCGAGTTGCAGATCTAGTGGATTATTCTTCTGTAAAAGGAAGTATGATTATTCGTCCTTATGGATACGCTATTTGGGAAAATATCGTAGCTATTTTGGATAAGAAATTTAAAGAGACGGGGCATGTGAATGTACAGATGCCGATGTTTATTCCCGAAAGTTTATTTAATATTGAAAAAGAACATGTAGAAGGATTTGCGCCAGAAGTAGCCGTTGTTACACAAGGTGGAAAAGAAGAATTAGAAGAAAAAATGATTGTTCGTCCAACGAGTGAAGTCCTCTTCTGTGATCACTTTAAAAAGATTATTAAATCTTATCGTGATTTACCAGTTCTCTATAATCAATGGTGTACAATTGTAAGATGGGAAAAAGAAACAAGACCATTCTTACGGAGTAGAGAAATCTTATGGCAAGAAGGACATACGATGCATGCTACTGCTGAAGAAGCGAAAGAAGAAACTTTAAAAATGTTAGGTGTCTACCAAGATTTACAGGAAAATTATTTAGCGCTTCCTGTCATTGTTGGAAAGAAAACAGAACGAGAAAAGTTTGCGGGCGCAGAAGCATCCTATACGATAGAAGCAATGATGTGGGATGGAATTGCTCTTCAAAATGGAACGAGTCACTACTTTGGAAATGGTTTTGCAAAGGCTTTTGGAGTTCAATTTTTAAATCAAAAAAATGAGTTAGAGACTCCTTATCAAACTTCTTGGGGAGTTACCACTAGAATGATTGGTTCCATTATTATGGTACATGGAGATGACTATGGATTAGTACTTCCTCCTCAAATAGCGCCAATCAAGGTAGATGTCATTCCTATAGGGGATGTCGAAGATGTGGTTGAGAAAATCGAAAAAGAACTACAAGAAAAAGAGATTACTTATTTCGTCGATCGAAGAGATAAATCTCCAGGATTTAAATTTGCAGAAGCAGAAGTAAAAGGATATCCTATTCGTTTAGAAGTAGGAAAAAGAGATTTAGAAAATGGCGAAGTTACCATCGTTAGAAGGGATACCTTAGAGAAGATAAAGGTACCAAAAGAAGAAGCCGTTTCAAAAATGGTAGAACTCTTCCCACAAATCCAAAAAGATATGTTAGAGAAAGCTCGTAAGAGAAGAGATTCTATGATTTATGAAGCTTCTACTTATGAAGAGTTCTTAGACCATACTAAGAAACATAATGGATTTATTAAAACAAAATGGTGTGGAGACGAGGCTTGTGAAGTAAAAATTAAAGAAGATACTACTTATAAATCAAGATGTATTATTCAAGAAGTACAAGATGGACATTGTGTTTGCTGCGGCAAAGATGCGAAATATGAAATTTATTTTGGGAAACAATATTAGGAGGAACTATGATAGAAGAGATATTAGAAAGTACCGAATTAGAGATGGTAGAAGCCATTCAAAATATGGAGAAAAGATTTTCCAACATTCGTGCAGGAAGAGCCAATCCTGCCATTCTAGATGGTGTTATGGTAAATTATTATGGAGCAGAAACTCCTTTAAAACAATTAGCGACAATTTCTATTCCAGAAGCTAGACAATTATCTATTAAACCATTCGATAGAAGTTCTATTGGAGCAATTGAAAAAGGAATTTATGAAGCCAATATTGGACTTACTCCTAATAACAATGGAGAAGTTATTATTTTAAATATTCCAGCGCTTACAGAAGAGACGAGAAAAGAATATGTAAAACAAGCTAAACAATATGCGGAAGATGGTCGTATTGTTTTACGAAATATTCGTCAAGATGCGAATAAGAAAATTGATAAGTTAGAAGTTACGGAAGATGAAGCAAAAGAAGCTCAGGAAGAAGTTCAAGAGTTAATCCGTAAATACAATGAAGAAATTGACGAAAAGATGAAAGCCAAAGAAACAGAATTGATGAGTGTGTAACTCATCTTTTTTTTGACAAAGTATGATATAATGAAGATGGTGAGAATATGAATCTATTTTTAAAGAAATATTTTGGCGTTATCGTAACTTCTCTCATTCTTCTTATGTTTTTTGTATCGACATTCTATTCTGCTTTAAAATATAATCAAGATTATGAGAAAAGACAAACGGCATATTTGATGGAAGAAATCCATGTTCATTGTTCTCCTGTGAAGGAGGGATCTGAAAACTATTGCGCTACTTTAGAGCAAAGTTTAAAAGATGTTTCTGGAGTTCACTTTTTAGATAACTATGATGGAGGAAAATTCTACCAATTATTAGCAGAAGAAGGGATTCCTTCCGAAGAAGGGGAAACGGATGGATTCTATGGCGAATTTAGTATGGTTATCATTCTCCTAATTGCTTTTTCATCCATTTATTTATGGCATACAAAAAAGAAAAGAGGAAGATTAAAAAATGAATTAGTTCGTATCTCTTATCGAAAATGGTTTCAAAACAATTATTTTATAGGAGCTTTGATAGCGATGATTCCGGTAACATTCTTAGTGATTGTCTACTTTTTCTGTTATGTGTTTACGAAGACAGTTCCATCTTCTGAAATATTATCTTATGGGATTCATTTTCTAACGCTTTTCCTATTTTCTCTAGGTTTATACCATTTAGCATTAATCGCTGATAGAAAAAGTAAAAACTTGTTTCTTACTATGATTATCTTTTATGCTTTATTTTTATTATTTTGGGTTGGCAGTTCCATCGTTCGAAGTTTTCTTTTACATATGGGATGGAAAAATTTTCCGGACTTAATCGATATATTTACTTTTGACTATTTTCAAACTACGAATTTTTATTATCCACTTCTCATGAGTTTGTTCTTTGCCTTACTAACATTTGGTATGGTTTATTTCTGTTATAAAAATAAAGAAAAGGTGTTGATTGATAGTGAAAGAAATTAGACTTTATACAAAAGATGATACAGGATTTCTTTTAACATTACTTTCTATTGTCGCTTTAGAAGGTATGAATTTTTTAGATATCCTCAATAATCATTTTCATTTTGATTATGCAAGTTATTTTTCTTCCCATTTTCATATGATTCTGTTTCCTGTTTTTTTAATTATGATTTATATGACGATTCAAGTATGTAAATACCATGATTTAGATACGGTATGGATTTTACGGTACAAAGATCGTTCTCATTATGTAAAAAGACTCTTAAAAAAAGTTTGGATTCATAATGGTATTGTTTACTTTTTTATCATTCTGATTACTTGCCTTATTTCCTATATCACTTTTATCGTGGCAGGATCAAATGATTCTATTTTTGTGAATACTTATTTAGAAGGATTAGAAATTTGGTATTGTCTATTTCAAACGATTCAATATTTTTTCTTAATCCAATTACTCCTTAGTATGTTTGTTCTTTTTTTAAAATACTTGCCGAAGATAATTTCTTATTCGTCTCTATTGTTTCTTTTATTTTTGAGTTTTTCCCCAATTGAAAATGTACCTATTCATGGTATCAAAGATATGATTTTAACTCCTAATGGATATATTTATAGTCAGCGTTTTCAAAATTTTTTCTTACAAATAGAGATAAGTAGTTTCTACTTGGTTCTTTTAAGTGTTATAGTTATTGTGTTATATAGACTTTTACATCATCGTAAGTTTGATATTGGATAGGAGGATTTATGAAAATTGAAGTAAAAAAGGTATCGAAAAAGTTTCAAAAAAATGAAGTTCTAAAAGAGACGAATCTTGTTTTTGAAAGCGGTAAAATTTATAGTTTAGTTGGTCGAAATGGAAGTGGTAAAACAGTCCTTTTAAAAATTTTATGTGGTCTTTATTATCCTGCGAGTGGGGAAGTTTTATTTGATGGTATCGATTATTTAAAAGAGGGTGGTTTTCCCAAAAGTTTAGGTGCTCTCATTGAAAATCCTTCTTTTATTGATTCTATGACGGGGTTAGAAAATTTAGAAATGCTTGCGAAGATTAACAAAAAGATTGGTAAGAAAGAAATTTTAGAGACATTAAAATTGGTAGGACTTTATGAAGAGCGTAATAAGCTTTATTATAAATATTCGATGGGGACGAAGCAAAAGTTAGGATTAGCGCAGGCATTTATGGAAGATCCAGACATTCTTATTTTAGATGAACCATTTAATGGAATTGAAGAAGAGACGGTAGAGCGATTAAGAAATTACTTGCTAAAACAGAAAGAAGAAGGAAAGTTGATTATTCTATCAACCCATATCAAAGAGGATATCGAAAAGGTGACAGATGTTATTTATCGAGTTGATAATGGAGTGATTAGTGAGGTACACTAATCACTCTTTTTTTTAGGATCTTTCTTTTCATGAATTCCTACAAAATTCCTCTTTTTTATTTGCACTCTACTAGCATATTTGATATAATGTTAGAAGGTGATACATGTGTTTAGAGATGATAAAAAGCAGGTGGATCATAAGACTTTAAATGAAGTTCTTGGACTTACTAAAAATATTTTAAAAGTTTTATTGATTTTATTAATTATTTTAATTTCTTGGGTTGGAATTGTTATTTTAAGAACGCTAAAAGTAACTTCTTTTATTCTTACTCTGTTAGAGATTTTAAGTCCATTATTTATTGGTATTATTTTAGCGTGGTTATTCCATCCTTTCGTAAAGTGGCTTCAAAAACATAAAGTAAAACGAGTCTTCGGAGCAATTATCTCTTATGTTTTATTAATTGGAGTTATCGTCCTTTTTATGGGAACTTTAATTCCTGTTCTCTATGAACAGATTATTGACTTTGTAGGAACGATTCCTTCTTTGTTTAGTACCATTGAGGAGTGGCTCAATAAATTATTGATGAAGTTTGATGCGATTGAGGCTTTTGATATTACGGCTTTTAAAGATAATTTATTTGCTCAATTAGAGAATTTTGGAACTGGTTTATATAATTCTCTACCAGATGTTATTGTCAGTACAGGAAGCGCTATCATCTCTGGTTTTAGTACGCTTGTTATTGGTTTTGTAATTGGCTTTTTCCTTCTTCTTAGTTTTGATAATGTGGAAGAAAGTTTTATTTATCTTTTCCCAAAGAAATGGCGAGAAGATGTGGATGATCTTTTCGGACAAATCAATAGGACTTTAAGAAATTATATTCGTGGGGTAGTCATCGATGCCTTTGTAGTCTTTATTATTTGTACGATTGCCTTTACTTTGGTAGGTTTAAGAGCGCCTTTATTATTTGCTATCTTCTGCGCAATTACCAATGTGATTCCATATATTGGACCTTATATTGGAGCCGTTCCAGCGTTGATTGTAGGATTCTCTATGAGTCCAACGATTGGATTTTTAACTTTGATTTCAATCGTTGTTATCCAATTCTTTGAAGGAAACTTCCTACAAGAATATATCATGAGTAAATCTACGAAATTACATCCTGTTACGATTATTATTGGATTACTTATCTTTGAACACTTATGGGGAATTATCGGTATGGCTATTTCCGTACCTGTGATTGCCGTTTTAAAGATTGTTCTTACCTTTGCCGAGAAGAAATTAAAATTATTTGATTATGCAGTAAGTGTAGAAGAAAGTGAGGCAGAAGAATGAAAAAAATAGTAGCGATTGTAGGAATGTGTGGAAGTGGTAAGTCTGTTGCTTCTGACATTTTAGAGAACCTTGGTTGGAAGAAGGTTTATTTTGGAGGAGTTACGATGGAAAAGTTGAAAGAAGCTGGCTTAGAAGTTACTCCTGAAAACGAAAAGATGATGAGAGAAAGTCTTCGAAAGGATCTTGGGATGGGAGCTTATGCGAAAATCTTACTTCCTCGGATTAAAGAGTATGCGGAAGAAGAAAATACCGTGTTAGATGGACTTTATTCTTGGGATGAATTAAAAATTTTACAAGAAGAGTTAGGTGGTATCTTAAAGGTAATTGCGATTATTGCCGATAAAGAAATCCGTTATGAGAGACTCTCTAAGAGAGAGATTCGTCCTTTGAATGCGGAACAAGCAAAAGCAAGAGATATTGCAGAGATTGAAAATTCTGCGAAGGGAGGACCTATCGCTTTTGCGGATTACTACATTGACAACAATCAGGATATTGAGAGTTATCAAAAGAGATTACTCGCTATCTTAGAAGAAATATAGAAGGTGATATTTTGAACTTAAAAGATTTATACATTAACTTTTTTATAGAACATGGACATAAACAAATTCCGAGTGCGCCAGTTGTACCAGAAAATGATCCTAGCGTTCTTTTCAATACGGCAGGAATGCAACCGTTAATTCCTTATTTGATGGGACAACCTCATCCTTATGGAACAAGACTTTGTGATTATCAGAAATGTGTTCGTACGAATGACTTAGATTCTGTAGGGGATACGACTCATCATACCTTCTTTGAAATGTTAGGAAACTGGAGTTTAGGAGATTATTTTAAACAAGAAAGTATTTCTTGGAGTTATGAATTTTTAACGGAAACTCTAAAGATACCAAAGGATCGTTTAGCAGTTACTGTCTTTGCTGGAAATGATTTGATTCCTTTCGATCAAGAAAGTTATGATAAATGGATTCAATTAGGAATTCCAAAAGAGCGAATTGCAAAGACTGTTGAAGATAATTTTTGGATTGCGGGAGAGTCTGGACCATGCGGACCAGATACAGAGATTTTTTATTTTCGTAGTGAAGAAGAGATTCCTACTACCTTTGATCCAGAAGATGCTCGTTGGGTAGAGATTTGGAACAATGTATTTATGCAATACTATAAAAGTCCAGAAGGAGAAGTAAGTGAACTTCCTCATAAAAATGTCGATACGGGAATGGGTGTGGAAAGAACGACGGCTATTTTAGAAGGCGTTTTAGATAACTATCTATCTAGTATTTGGAAAGATGTGATTGATTTAATCTGTGAGATTTCCAATCTTCCTTATGAAGGGGAATATCAAAAGAGTATGCGAATTATTGCTGATCATATGAGAACGGCCGTATTTATCAGTGCCGATAGAGCTGGAATTAAACCAAGTAATACGGATCAAGGCTATATTTTGCGTCGTTTAATTCGTCGGGCTATTCGCCATGCGAAGAAACTTTCTATCGATATCAATTCCAATTGGGAAGAGAGAATCGCTACTTTGATTATGTCAAAGTATGAAAGTTATTATCCAGAGATTCAAGAAAATCATCAAGTTGTTTTAGATGTATTAAGAACCGAGAAAGAAAAATTTAATCGAACTCTTGAAAAAGGATTACGAGAATTTGAAAAACTAGTAAAAAATGGTACGAATATTGATGGGGTTACAGCTTTCCATCTTTATGATACTTATGGATTTCCAATTGAACTTACAGTAGAATTAGCGTCCGAAAGAGGACTTACTGTCGATGAGAAAGGCTTTGAAGAAAAATTTAAAGAGCATCAAGAACTTTCTAGAACGGCATCTGCTGGTAAGTTTAAAGGTGGTCTTGCTGGAGATGGAGAAATAGAGACTCGTTATCATACGGCTACCCATTTACTCAATGCTGCTTTGAAATTGGTAGTTGGGCCAGATGTTCATCAAAAAGGTTCTAATATTACTTCAGAGAGAATGCGTTTTGACTTTAGTTGTGACCATAAACTATCTGAGGAAGAAAAGGCCAAAACAGAAGAGATTGTCAATCGTTGGATTGCAGAAGGTCTTCCTGTTACTGTTGTAGAAATGAAAAAAGAAGAAGCGGTTGCTAGTGGAGCAGAATGTATGTTCTTAGAAAAATATCCAGATGTAGTAACCGTTTATCAAATAGGGGAAGTATCTAGAGAATTATGTGGTGGTCCACATGTGAAAAATACACAGGAATTAGGACATTTTAAAATTACGAAAGAAGAAGCAAGCAGCGCTGGGGTAAGAAGAATTAAGGCTGTTTTGGAGTAGGAGGAAGTATGAAGGAAAGTACATTAAAAATTGCCATTATCGGGATTGTTTTCTTAATTGGATTAATTGGTATTTCTACAGCGATTATGGAAAAGAGAACAACTACAGATGGGAAAAAATTTAAAGAAGAATATGAATCTTATAATAATCAGGAGAATAGTTCTAAAACAAATACTTATTTAGAACTTTCTATTCCAGAAGATAATCCTATGAAGTATGCTACTTTAGATGAGATTATGAAAGTTTTAAAGGATGGTACAGGAATTATCTATTTTGGTAGACCTACTTGTCCTTGGTGTAGAAATGCGGTTCCTATTTTAATTGAAGCAGCTAAACAAGAAGGACTAGAAGAAATCTACTATTTCGATATGGATACGATTAAAAATGAATGGCAAGTAATTGCTGGAGAAGTCAAGAAGACGAAAGAAGAAAAAGAAGGATATTATGATCTTTTAAAGAGATTAGATGAGGAATTAGACCCTTATACGATTACGGATAAAGATGGTAATATTTATGAAGTAGGAGAAAAAAGAGTTTATGTACCGATGGTTCTTTGCGTTGAAAACGGTGAGGTTTTAGCGAGTCATGTTGGTACCGTAGATTTAAATGATGGTCAAACTTCGTACGATGCCCTTACTTCTGAACAACATGATGCCCTTTTAAAAATCTATGTAGATTATATTCAAGAAATTAAAGATAGTAATTACTGTGATGAGGCTTGTGAATAATGAATTTTCAAGTTCGATTAGAAGAAGAGTTAGGAAGAATTGAAGAAAGTAAAAAGACGCCAACTCTTCTTCTTCATGCTTGTTGTGCGCCTTGTAGTAGTTATGTATTAGAGTATTTAGCAAAGTATTTTGAAATTACGATTCTCTATTATAATCCGAATATTTATCCTAGCGAGGAGTATGAAAGAAGAAAACAAGAATTAATTGATTTTCTTCCTCAAAGAAAGTATCCTCATCCTGTTCATCTAGTAGAAGATAAGTATCTTCCGGAAGAATACGAAAAAGCAATTTTCGGGTTAGAAGATTTAGGAGAGAAAACAAGACGATGTTATGAGTGTTATATGCTTCGGATGAGAAGAGCCTGTGAGTATGCTTCTCAAAACCATTTTGACTATTTTACAACAACGCTTTCTATCAGTCCTTATAAAGTTTCTAGTTGGATTAATGAGATAGGGAAACTGCTAGAAAAAGAATATTCTGTCAAATACTTATATGCGGATTTTAAGAAAAAAGGTGGTTACTTAAGATCTTTAGAATTATCCCGCGAATATCATTTATATCGTCAAGATTATTGTGGTTGTAAGTTCTCTATGGAAGAAAGAGAAAGAAAGGAAGTTTAATTCCTTTCTTTTTTCAACAAAAAAAGAGATGCTTATTGCATCTCACAAGTAACTCCTAAAGAAACATACATCGCCCGAATATTGTCAAGAGTAAATTGATAATCCTTTGTTAAGTATTCTTTCATTTCTTCATTATCTTTTGATAAGGTCTCTAAGTCTACTTTTGTATAATCAATATCGGTATCTACGGTTAGACGATTTCCTTCAATTTTAGTACTGAAAGAATATCCTCCATATTGGCTTGCTAAATCCGCCGATTCTGATAATTGTTCTTCGACATTTTCCAAGATAGACTTTTCATTGGAAGAAGCAACTTGTCTAGTAACTAATCTTGTTACAATATTATCATTATTGGCATAAACGACCATTTTCGCACCAATAACATATTTATCAGATTCACTATAATCTACATCCCAATGACATACCATTTTCGCATCGACTGTATCTAACTGAATTTCTTCTGATAAATTCGCTTCTAGTTTTTCTTGTTTCTCTTCACATCCTGTTATTAAGAATAGGAAAACTGTGAAAAATAAGAACATACTTATTTTTTTCATATCATCACCATATTCATTATAACACAAAATAATCGATAGTCAAAAGGTTTTCTATCATTGCGCATTTGAAAATTTCTTGATATAATAAATTAGGTGATGATATGAAAGTCTTAATCGCAACTGAAAATGATGTCAAAGTAGAAGCTTGTCAAAATGCTTTTGAAACTTATTTTGATGAAGTAGAGGTTTTAGTTGCCCATGTTCCTTCCGAAGTAGGAGAGATGCCTTTAAATGATGAAATTGGCTTAGGGACGAAAAACCGAATAAAAAATCTAAGAAAGTATGCGAAAGAAAACAATTTAACGGTAGATTATTATGTCGCAGTAGAATCTGGAATCAATAATTATTTTCAATCTTGGATGATTACTAGTGTGGCTGGAATTGAAAATGAAGAAGGGTTAGAAAGTTATTCTACTTCTCCTAGTTATCCAGTTCCGAAAGAACTAGTAGATTCAATTATTACAGAAGGATTAGGACCTGTTATGGATCGAATCTTTGCAGATGATGATTCCGGACATCATAAAGGAGGAATTGGGTTTTTGACACATGGAAAGATTACCAGAAAGCAACTTCTTCAAGAATCTTTTATGATGGCATTAATTCGAATTATTAATAATAATTGGTAAAATTTCACACGAATGACACATTCTTCTTTTATAATGAGTTTGTTAGCTTGAAGAAATAAGTGTGAAATACTCCTCTCACTTAATTACTTTTCTACTACAAACCCATTAGTATTAAAAATACTAATTATAGCTAACGGAAAAAAGAATAGTAATATTCTTTTTTTTCACGAAAAATTCATATTTATTCTATATCATTTTTAGTGAGGTGACTTATGACAATTTTAGTAGTAGATGACGAAGAATTAATTCGTAGTGTAATTAAGGAATATCTAGAAAATGAAGAGTATCAAGTATTAGAAGCAGCTGATGGGGAAGAGGCTTTAGAAGTCCTTTCTAAAAATACGGTTGATTTAATTATTTTAGATATCATGATGCCAAAAAAGGACGGCTATAGTACCATGAAGGAAGTAAAGAAACTTTATTCTCTTCCTGTCATTATGCTTTCTGCTAGAAAAGAAGAAGTAGATAAACTATTAGGGTTTGATTTAGGAACCGATGATTATCTTACGAAACCTTTCTCTCCTAGGGAGTTAGTAGCTCGTGTTAAGGCTGTTTTAAGAAGAAATAAGACAGAAGATGTTTATCAGTTTGAAGACTTTGTATTAGATAAAAAAGGACATTCTTTAACAATCGCTCAAAAAGAAGTAAAGTTAACTCCGAAAGAATATGAATTATTGACTTATTTTATTCAAAATGAGGGAATTGCGCTTTCTCGTGAGCAATTGTTAAATAAAGTATGGGGATATGACTTTTATGGAGATGATAGAACGATTGATACCCATATTAAAATGTTAAGAAATAATCTTGGTAAGTATCGAGATTTCATTGTAACCGTGAGGGGAATGGGATATAAATTTGAAAAAAAGGAAAAAGAATAAAACATTACGAGTCAAAATTTGGATTTTCTTTCTTTTCTTTTCTTTTTTTATTCTCTTATTTTTATGGGCAACTCAAGTTCTTTTCTTTGATACCTATTATGAAACTAATCGTCGAAAAGAGTTAAAAGAAGTTGCGTTAAATATTAAGAAATATTATGGAGAAGAAGAATTCTATGACTATTTAGATACGCTTTCTTATGATGAGGGAGTCTGTATCGATATCGAAAAGAATGGATATGTTTTCTATCGAACATCTAGTTTTAATCGTGGCTGTTTAGAACGGACGAAGAGTCAATATAAGAAGGATTTTCGAACGAGTGATGAAGAGATGAAATTATATGAAATCTATAATGAAATCTTTCAAAATCAGATGTTAGTATATGCGATAAAACTAGATTCTTCTACTTTTGCTTTTACTTCCGTATCGTTAGAACCGTTAGATTCTGCCACGAGATTATTAAAGAAACAGTTGACGATTATGTCTATTTTTGCAATTTGCTTTTCTGGATTGCTATCCTATTATTTAGCGCGAAGAATTTCTTCTCCTATCGAAAAAATGAGTGAAAAAGCAAGTGCGGTAGCGCAAGGAAACTTCTCTGATAATTTCTCTAGTAGTACGGATATTAAAGAGATAGCAAACCTAGAGAACAGTTTAAATCGAATGAAGGAAGAGTTTGAAAAGACAGAGGAACTACGAAGGGATTTAATGGCGAATGTTAGTCATGATTTAAAGACACCTTTAACAATGATTAAAGCGTATGCGGAAATGGTAAGAGATCTAACTTATAAAAATAAAGAGAAAAGGGAAGAAAACTTAAATGTTATTATCGAAGAAACGGATCGCTTAAATCTCTTAGTAGATGATATTTTAACCCTCTCTAGTATGCAGTCAGATACTTATCCATTAGTTTATTCCGACTTTTCTTTAAATCAACTAATTCATTCTGTATTACAAAAGTATGAAGTTTTATTAGAGAAAGAACAATATCACTTCCTCTATGAAGAAAAAGAACTATGGGTTCATGCGGATAGGAATAGAACGGAACAAGTCATCTATAACATTTTAAATAATGCGATCAATTATACCGGAGACGATAAGACGATAATGATTCGTGTTACTGAAAAAGAAAAGACGGTATTAGTAGAAATTAAAGATAGTGGGAAAGGAATCCCTGCTTCTGAAATAGATAATGTTTGGAATAAGTATTATCACTCTGCGAAAAAGCATAAAAGAAATCGGGTAGGAACTGGATTAGGTCTTGCTATTGTAAAGAAAATTCTAGATGGTTATCATCTTCCTTATGGGATTTTATCTAAGGAAAATGAAGGAACTACTTTCTATTTTGAATTAGAAAAACAAGAGAAGAAAAAGAACAAGTAATTTACTTGTCTTTTTTTCGTAGTTTGTGATACAATATTGGTGTTGAGTAGGAGAGATAAATATGCGTGAAAATGGATTTAGTTTAGTTGAACTTTTAGGGGTTTTAGTCATTTTAGCAGTTATTGTTTTAGTTGCTTTTCCAAGTATTTTAGGAGCTCTTAGAAAGACTGATGAACAAATTGATGAAGCAACGCGAGCTGTTTTAATTGCTAATACGAAGAGTTATGTAACGGATACGAATCCTACAGCAAATGGTTGTATTATGGTAAGAGACCTTATCCATAATGGATATACTACTTCTCCTATTAGTAGTACTACGAAAGAACTTTCTTCTAAGATAGAAACTACTTGGGGAGTTTCTTATCAATATGATTCTAAAACAGGAGAATATAAGAACTTTCAAATCGAGGAATCTGGATGCTAGAACGATTAGAATTACTTCTAGGAAAAGAAAATCTAGAAAAACTACATCATAGTACTGTTTTAGTAATTGGTGTTGGTGGTGTCGGTGGATATGCTGTAGAAGCTCTTGCTAGAAGTGGGATAGGAAAACTACTTTTAGTGGATCCTGATAAAGTAGAAGAATCGAATATGAATCGTCAGATAGTAGCGCTTACAACAACGCTTGGAAGATATAAAGTAGAGGTATTAAAAGAAAGAATTGAGGCGATGGGACTTTCTACTGTCGTTCAAGTTTCTTTAGAATTTGTCACTGCTACAACGCTTCCTGAGTATTTAGAGAATGTCGATTTTGTAGTAGATGCTTGTGATACCCTTCCTACTAAATTCGCAATTATCAAAGAGTGTTTAGAAAGAAAGATACCTTTCATTTCTTCGATGGGAATGGGAAACAAGTTAGATCCTTCTAAACTTTCTATTATGGAACTAAAGAACACGAGTTATGACCCTTTAGCGCGCCGATTACGGAAACTAGTCAAAGATAGTCGTCTTTCTGGCAAAGTGATGGTTGTTGCTAGTACTGAGGAGAAAAAAATTTCAGAAGAGAAGACGATACCTTCTAATGTCTTTGTTCCTGGAAGTGCAGGATTCTTATGTGCGAGTTATGTCGTAAATCAAATAATAAGTAGGTGAAGAAATGCAGAATATCAAAGAGTTAGCAAAAAATTTTAAGGGAAATGTTCTTTGTATTGGTGTTTCTGACCTTTCTTTTTTAAATCAATTATCGCATATGAAAAGTATTTCTGTCTTTACCATTCAAAGAAATCCTTCGCGGTCTATTTTTTCTAGAAAACGAAAAAAAGGACTTAGAGAAGATGGAAGAAAAGTAAATATGAAGAAACTAAGAAAGGCTTTTAAAAAGAAAAGTATTGATTACTTAGTTTGTGATATTTCGGAAATTTATGATTACTTTAAATATTTCCTTTATGATAGTGTTGTTATCAATCGAGGAAAAACCTATCTTTATGGAGAATCAAAATATATTGACCCGAATGTTTTAGCGCGTCGTTTTCATAGATATCATGCGAAGACGAAAGTAGAAACAGAAGGGGATAGCTTTTTAATTATAGTAGATAATAAGGACAGTAGGGGTTCTTGGTTATTATCTAGATGGTATGTGATAGTAGATTCATTTCACAATTTAGGAGATATGATATCTGCTGCCTTAATTAGTTAGAGGGTGAGTTATGAAAATCATTGTTAGTGACTTTGATGGCACTTTATTTGGAAAAGATTTAGAGGAGAATTTAAAAGCCATTCATGACTTTGTAGCGAAAGGAAATCTTTTTATTATCGCAACAGGAAGAGCGATGAATTATTTAGCGGAAGATTTAAGTATGATAGATTTAGACTGTGAATATTATATCTGTAATGACGGCGCAGTTATCTTTGATCGGTACTTCAATGTTGTCTTTCGAAAAGATATTCGTCAAGATTTAGTTCGTCCTATCTACTATTCTTTGGTAGATGATGAAAATATGATAGAGACTTTTATTGATACGAGTCACGGATATGTGACTGATACTTCTAAATGTGCGAATGGGATTATCGCAAGACCATACGATCGAGAAAAGGCTCTGGTAACCCTAGATTCTATTCTTCGAAAATATCCCGATGTCAATGGATATATGAGTACAAACTGGATCAATCTATTTGATAAACAAGTCTCTAAAAAGAATGCCATCGATTATCTATCGAGAGTTTACCATTTCCCTAAAGATAGTATTTATACGATTGGGGATGGTATGAATGATTTTCAAATGTTAGAAGCTTACCATGGATATACTTTTGAAGATAGTTCGAGTGATTTGAAAAGAGTATCGCAAGGAACGATTCAAAGTATTAAAGAATTAATTGAAAAAATAGAAGAAGAGAAATGAAAAAAATCATTTCTTTTTTATTTTGACATATTTTTCCCTTCTTATGGATTATAAATAAGTAGAGGTAAGATAGGAGGAGATATGGCAAAAAGATTTTGTTCTAAGAAAAAGTTAAGAAAGAAGTGGTTACTAGAATATTTTCTTCTTTTTCTATTTACTTTTTTTCTTCTAAAACTTTGTATTTATACTTTAGTGGATATTCCTCCCACTTCCTTTTTAAAGATAGAACTTTTAGGGGAAGCTTTCTTGAGGAAGACAAAGGAAAATACCATTAATAATCCATTATATCTATTAAATTATTCGAAAGGAAATAAAAAACTTCCACTTTCGGAACTTCCGGTGATGAAAGAAGAGGAAACTGTAGAGGAACCTATTTTAAAACAAGTATATCTATATAGTACACATAATAAGGAAGCTTATGAAGGAAAGAAAACAGTTGTCGATGCGGCTCTTTATCTAGAGGAGAAGTTAGGGCAAGAAAAAGTTCAAGTAACCGTTGAAAAAGGGGATATTCAGGAGTTTGTTAAAACGAATAATTATGAATATTATCAAAGTTATGTTGCTAGTCGTTATTTTATTAAAGAGGAGATGGGAAAAACGAACTATGATTTAATTGTCGATTTACATAGAGATGCGATTAGTAAAGGCGCATCTACCGTAGTTATCAATGGCAAATCTTATGCGAAAATATTGTTTGTCATTGGCAAAGAAAATAAGCAGTATGAGAAGAATCTTTCGATTGCAACGAAATTAAATGATATGATTAAAAAGAAATATCCTACTTTAACGAGAGGTATTTTATTACAGAGTGGTCCTAAGGTAAATGGTATCTACAATCAAGATTTAAATTCTCGGATGATATTATTAGAACTAGGGGGAAATAAGAATACCTATGAAGAAGTAAAGAATACAATTGAGATTCTTGCCCCATTAATAGGAGAATATTTAAATGGAAAAGAAGTATAGAGTCTTTCGTTTCTTGTTTCTTTTCTTCTTTGTTACCTTTTTAACTCTTTATTTTTCTTCGATGACAGGATACTATGAATATCAAAATCATGAGAAGATGGCTTTAACGGAAGAACAAATTCGCCAATTTGAAGAAGATGTCAAAGCCGGATTAGAGGTAGATGTGAAAGATTATCTAGAAAATACATCAAAAGATTATCAAAATGGGTTTTCCAAAGCCGGGTTTCAGTTATCGAATGGAATCAGTACTTTTATCAAAAAGGGAGTTATCAAAGTCTTTGGAACAATATCTACTTTTGTTACGAATTAAAATATGATATAATGATATTGGTGAATGATATGGAAGTATTCAAAAGAAAATATTGGTGGCTTTGGCTTATTCTATTTCTTTTTTCGGGTGGAATGGCAGCTGTCTTTTTAGCTTTTTCATTGGATCTATTTGAGGAAGATGCATGGTATGCGAATTCGAAAAACTGGTTGATTGCCTTTTGTATGTTGTTTGTTCCTTTCTTTATTATGGGTATTGTATTTACCATTGATATGACCATTCAAGTAGCAGCGAAATTAGAATTACCAGGAAAAGAGATTTATTTATCTCCATTTATTTGGCTGTTATGTTTGATTATTCCTTTTCTTGGATGGATTGCTTTGGTAGTCCTTGGTTTCTATCTAGAAATTGGTATTTTGGTAATGATTGCGCATGGGAAGGCAGAACAATCTATCGAAAATATAGAAAAATAAGTTGAAAATCCTCCATTTTATGGTACAATAGATATCATATTTAGGGAGGTTAGCATGGAGAGAGAAATTTTGAATATAGCAATTAGTGGAGAAGAAAAAAATAAAAATGAAATTATCTATAATAATGTAGTGGACGCTATGGATAATTTAAAAATGTCCAAAGAAGAACAAATTGAATATTTAAAGACAAAAGTATCTAGTATGGAAAGTGATTATCAAAATAATATTGCTATCTTAGTAACGATTTGTATATCTACTTTATTATTAGGACTAGGTCTTTATTTAGTAGCGACAGACCAGACTCTATTAGGTGTTATTTTAGTATTGATTGCGTTTGCGCTTACAATAGCAAAATTATTATTAACCCTTAAGAAATATACCTCTATTCGTTCTAAGAAGTATATTGAATTAGAATCCCTTCGCAGTAACTTAAATTCTATCTTAAAATAAAAGCAAATGCTTTTATTTTTTTTGTTTCTTCTGTTCTCATTTGTGTCATCTTATGCTAAAATAGTGTTAGGTGATGGGAATGGAACAGTTAACAAGAAGTGAACTTCGTAAGAAGATTATGACAATTCTTTATCAGATAGCAGTTTATCAAAGTAATAAGATTCCCTACGAAGTAGAAGAAGTCATTCATAGTACATTAGAAATCGATAATGAGTTTGTAAAGAATTCTGTTTATGGGGTATTGACGAATCAAACCGATTTAGATGCATTAGCGAACCGTTATTTAAATAAATGGACCATTGATCGATTAGGATATACCGATCAAGCAATTTTACGACTAGGTATTTATGAACTACTCTATACCGATACTCCAGAAGTAGTAGCGATCAATGAGGCGGTAGAACTTGCTAAGGACTATAGTGATGATGATGTTCGTAAAATGATTAATGGCGTATTAGACAAAGTATATCATAATAAGGTAGATCATGAATCCGAATAGTTCTAAGTATTTAACCGTTACTGCCATTAATCGATATTTAAAAGATCAATTTGATCGTAATGAGCATTTGCGTACAGTCTTTTTAAAAGGGGAAATCTCTAACTTTAAAGGACATTCGACAGGACACCTCTATTTCTCTTTAAAAGATGAAAATAGTAAGATTAATGCGATTATGTTTAGTAGGAATGCTTCCAAGTTAAAATTTACTCCGATGGATGGAACCAAGGTATTAGTCGTTGGAAGAATTAGTGTTTATGAAGCGACTGGTAGTTATCAAATCTATGTAGAAGAGATGCAAGAAGATGGAATTGGAAATTTATATATCGCTTTTGAAAAGTTAAAACAGGATTTAGCGAAGGAAGGTCTTTTTGATCCTCAACATAAAAAACCAATTCCTAAATATCCAACGAGAATTGGAATTGTAACTGCGCCTACCGGGGCAGCTATCAAAGATATCCTATCTACGATAAAAAGAAGATATCCTCTTTGTGAAACAATTCTATTTCCTAGTTTAGTACAGGGAGAATATGCCGCACCAGATATTGTTAGAAATATTAAAAGAGCCTCTAGTTATGATTTAGATGTTTTAATTGTAGGGCGAGGGGGAGGTTCCATTGAAGATTTATGGGCCTTTAATGAAGAGATGGTAGCGCGTGCTATTTATGATTGTGAAATCCCCGTTATTAGTGCGGTAGGCCATGAGATTGATTTTACGATTGCCGATTTTGTAGCTGATTTAAGAGCGCCTACACCAACCGGTGCCGCTGAAATTGCCGTTCCTAATGTCATTGATTTAGAGAAGTATTTAAACCAATTAAATATTCGTTTAAAAGAATCTATTTTAAAAAAGATTCGGTATCAAAAACTAGTTTTAGAGTCCTATAAGAATTCTTTTGTTGTAAAAAGTCCAATGATTCTTTTTGATAATAAGAGACAAGCATTAGATCTTCTTACAAACAATTTACAAGAGACAATGAAACGGTATTTAGAAAATTATCAAAAAAGATTACAAGAGTATCGAAATCATTTCCTTTTAAAAAATCCAAATGTTCTTTATGAATCTAAGAAAGAGTTATTAGAACAAGATAAGAAAAAACTATCGAGAGCGATTCTCCTCAAGATAGAACAGGAAAAGAAGACTTTTATGCATACGATTCAAAAGTTAGAATTAGTAAATCCTTTAGGAATCTTAAAGCGTGGATATGCTGTTACCTATCAAGAAGAAAAAGTCATTCGTAGTGTGAAAGAGTTACAAGTGGGAGAATCCATTCAAGTTCGTCTCTATGAAGGAAAAGTAGATGCCAAAATCATGGGATTGGAGGAAAAGTAAAATGGCAAAAGAAAAAGAAGAAAAATTTGAAACGAAAATGAAAGAATTAGAAGGTATCATTGAAGAGTTAGAAAGTGGCGAAACGGATTTAGATACTTCTATTGAAAAGTATACCAGAGCCATGAAATTAGTTTCAGAATGTGATGATAAATTAAAATCTATTGAAGAACAAGTAAATAAGATTGTGAAAGAAGATGGAACTTTAGAAGATTTTAATTATGAGGAAGGGGAATAATTCCTCTTTTTTTTGTAAAAAAATAAGACGATTACTCGTCTTATTTTACCATCCAAGCATTTGGAATCTTTCTTGCTCCAGTATAAGAATATCCTCTTGGATTATTAATTAATTTATTATTGATAACTAAGGTAGAAGAACCTCCACCATCTAGATTAGCGGCATTATAAGCTTTATATTTTTCTAGAAGTTTAATCATTTGCGCGATAGAAATTCCATCACTACCATTCGCTCCACGGCCATCAATGACTAGGAAAAGAACAATTCCATCTTTTCTTTGAGCAATAGCGGTACGGTTAGCATATCCCCAACCACCATTTCCTGTTACTTTGGCAGATTTTCCATTGACAATTAAGAAAGGTCCAAAAGTAACAGCGTTTTTCATACCATCTTTAATAGCTTCTTTCGCACTTTTGGTTGTTAACATCAATTTATTATCTTTGGTAAAACCAATGAGTCCACCACCATGACGGTTTCTTCCTCCGACGGAAGCTACTTTTCCGTTTTTAATAACGGTTCCGGTAGGAATTCCATTCCCAATTCCAAAACCACTTGCATTAATGGCTACTTTGGCTTTGTTATCTTTTGCGATATTGACTAAGTATTGTCCTCCATATTTTGCGGAAACCAGTGTGATTCTAGAAGGGTCATAGATGGCAACTAAGTATCCATTATAATCTTTCTCATCAATTTCAATCACTTTATATAAGTCGTTTCCTTCCTCTCTTTTTAAAATTTGTTCTTCGTAGATAGAATCATAAGTATCTGTTCTATTATCGGTAAATACGATATCGTCTAAGTTCGATTCATTATCTGCTTCAATGACAGTATTCTGCTTTAAGATTTCTTCAATCTCTCTTTCGGAATAGAGAACATTCGCAAAATATTGATGTCTACCGGTCGCTAAAGCAGTCGTTATAAACCAGTTCTTGAAAGAAGGAACAGGTCCATAGACAACGAAGAAAAAGGCAATAACGCATAGATCAAAGAAAGCACAAATGATCGTGAAGATAGAAAGTTTTCTTTTTTTCTTTTTCTTTTTTTCTTTCTTTTCTTTTTCTTCTATCTTAGAAGTAGATTCTTTCTTTTCTTCAATAGGTTTTTCATCTTTTTTCTTTTTTTTGGTACTCATGCTTCGATACCTCCTAAAATATAAGGATTTAGATAATCGCCATCACCAGATGTAATGGTAATATTAGATTTTAAGTAAAGGGCAGGGCGAATATTTAATTTTTCAGTAACCATATTTTCATAAACGGTATGATTACTACTAACGGAATAGATGCTCATATCATTTCCAGAACTTGTATTGAGTAAGAATGTATTTTCTAGTTCATAAGCGAAAGGTTCTCCAATCGATAACATTCCTACTTTTAAAGAAGTTGTTTTCGCAAATGCACTTCGATAATCATTGGTACTAAGAGAATAGGTTCCTGTATAGAAGTTACCACTTACTACATATTCTTTCTGTTCTAAACTATTATAATAAGTATTATTTAAATAATAGAGTAATTCTTTTCGACTAAGCGACATACTGTTAGAGTATTCTGAGAAGTTCTTTAAAATACATTCCCCATTTTTATCTTGAATACAATTTTCACTTACAATTTTAATTTTTCCACTTTCTTTGGAAACGACTTTCCATAATCCGTTTTGAAATTGAATATAAGAACCAACATAGATATCTTGTAAAGTCGTCTTTTGATAATCAGATAGAAGGTAAGGACTTTCTGAAGTACCAATTCCATCTATGATTTTACTATCTCCAGAAATGGTAATAACGGGGCGAATACCATGCTTATTTTTGAAGTCATCTTTACCGACAGTTCCATCTGCTGCCACAAACCATGCTGAATCTTCATCATATCGATTAGATGTCCAGAATTCTGTTTCATTATTTAGATAACTTTCATTCGCATTTGCTTCTAAGTAGTCATGAAGACTAAGGATACCAATTTTGTATTGTTGATCAGTCTCAAAGCATCCAGAAGCCTCTAAAGTAGACACTTGATTGACACACATCGTCGTAGGAAGAAGTTTCTCTGCCTCTTCTAAGCCACTTTCAAAAATACCAGTTGCTGTTTCTTCTTCTTTTGTATTCAACCATCGTAAGATATATTGAGAAAGAGAATTTCCATAAGGAAGGGTAAGTAAAGTATCTTCTGTTACCATCGTGATACTACCATCTTCATTGATACGAACAATTCTCCAAACATATCCTTGATATCGAACATAGTTATTATCGACATCTCCGACAAATCGATAGACACCATTTGTCTCTACTAAGGTACTTCGTAATTCATAGGTATCGTTCTGTTCTAGAACCCGACTTTTTAAATCTTCTTTTAAAATGATAGGTTTTTCACTTTCCATTTTATAATAAATTAATCTACCTAGATAGTATCCTCCCACACTAAAACAAAAAAGGATACTCAATAAATTAAAGATAACTTGTGGTTTTAGTCTTCTTTTTTTAACCTGCTTTTTTTCTTTCATAAACTTCTCCTTGTTTCTTTATAGCCTTTTTCATTATATCAAAATTTGTCTATTTAGACAATCAAATTTCTTTACGAATAACTTTTTATGTGATATCATATTGATAGGAAGTAGGAGAGAAAGTGAAGAGATTGGATAGAAAAAAGTTTCAAAATAACATCGTAGGTCTTTTAGGAATGCTGATAGCTATCCTTCTTTTAGTGGGATTAGACCATATCATCTCTCCAAAAGAAAAGCCCTTAGAAGGATTAGGAAGTGGTAGTGTCAACTATCATAAGTTAGTAATTAATGAGATTATGACTTCGAATAAAGGAGCGTATGCTGATTCGAATGGAAATACCTATGACTGGATTGAACTTTATAATGGAACGGAAAATGATATTGATTTATCCGGTTATGGGTTGAGTGATGAAGAATCAGGAAATACAAAATGGATTTTTCCAAATGTGACGATTCCGAAAAAAAGTTATTTAATTGTTTACTTATCTGGAACGACGGAGGAAGGATTATATGCGAACTTTGCTTTAAATAAAGCAGGGGGAGAAACCATTACTTTAAAACGGAAGAATGGAAAAGTTGTCGATAGTGTCAAAACAGAATCTTTAACGAAGAATACTGTCATGGCTAGAAATCAAGATGGAAAATGGATAGAGACCTCAGAGTTTACCCCAGGATTTGATAATACCGAAGAGGGGAGAAAGACTTATCTAGAAAATCGAAAAGCACAGGAAAAAGATAATTTAGTAATTACGGAATTCTTACCTAATAACAAAGGAAATATTGCTTTTGATGGAAATTTCTATAGTTATATTGAATTACAGAATCAAGGAGAGAAAGATATCTCGTTAAAAGATTACTATATTTCTAATGATTCTAATCGTCCTTTCTATTATCGTTTAGAAGATGTTACTTTGAAAAAGGGTGAGACTTATCTCATCTATGCTTCTTCTTTAAATCGTGGCAATCATGCAGATTTTAGTTTAAAGAATAAATCAGGAGTGATTCTTCTTTCCAAGAAAGATAAAGTCGTTGAGGAAGTAGAATATCGAGATGTTACTTCAGGATTTGCCTATATCAAAGATTCTAATGGCGTTTTTAAAGAAGCTAGTAATATTACCCCTGGATATCCTAATACGGCAGATGGTATGAAGAAATTTTCAACGGAAAAGAGAAAGAATCCAGAAGAATTAATCATTAGTGAAGTCATGAGTTCTAACCATAAATATTTAATGCAAAATGGGGGAGAATATTACGATTGGATAGAACTTTATAACAATACCGATCATACGATTAACTTAAGTGACTATACGATTACGACGAATGAAGATACCAAAGAGATGTATCCTTTACCTAAAGTAGAGTTAAAGAGTAAAGAATATTATGTCTTGATGGCATCTGGAGATACTTCTCTTAGTAATTCTAAATATCAACACACGAATTTTAAAATTTCTCCCGCAGAAAGTTTATATCTCTATAAAAAAGGAAACTTAGTAGATTCCATGTTTGTTTCAAATATTCCAATTGGTTATAGTATGGGAAGAAGTAGTAAGAATGGATTCTACTATTATAAAAAGCCTACGCCAGAAAAAGAGAATGGTTCTAGTGATATTTTAGAAATTGCTTATGAACCTACCTTCTCTGTTTCACCGGGAGTTTATAATGATACGAAGCAAGTAGAACTTGCCTTAGAAGGTTCAGGGACTATATATTATACTTTAGATGGGTCAACTCCAAATCAAAATTCTAAGGTATATAATAGTCCTATTCTTTTAACTAAAACAACGGTTGTAAAAGCCATTTCTTACGAGAGTAAAAAAAAAGCCAGTTCTGTCGTAACAGGGACCTATATTTTGAATGAGAATCATACTTTACCTGTTCTTTCTATCAGTTTACCGGCTTCTTCTTTTGATAATTTAAACCGTCATCCTGATAGCACTACGCTTACGGTAGCAGCGCATGCAGAACTTTATGAAAAAGAAAAATCGTTTTCTGTCGATTGTGGGTTAAAACTTTTTGGTGGGCAAACGAGATATATTTCTAAGAAAAGTTATGCATTAAAGTTTTCGACGAAGTATGGACCTGCTAATTTAGAGTATAAAGTCTTTGACAATCGAGAAGCAGTATCTTATAATACTTTAGTAGTACGAAGTGGTTCACAAGATAGTGTGGGTTCGATGATTCGAGATGAACTTGCCACTTCGATCATGGATAAATATGGAACAGTAGATGTCCAAGCCTATAAAGCCGTTATTCTTTATGTGAATGGAGAGTATTGGGGTGTTTACTTCTTACGAGAAAAAGTAGATGAAGAGTTTTTAAAACATCACTATAATGTCGAAGAAGAAGGTTCAAATATTGTTCGAATTGATAATAATGTTACGGTAGGTAGTTCTAAAGACTATCGTGATTTAGTCAATTATGCTGCTACTCATAATCTATCCAATTCTGCAAATTATGAATATGTAAGTTCTAAGTTAGACATTGATAATTTTATTGATTTTTGGGTCGGTGAGTTATTTGTTGCGAATAACGATATTGTCAATACTCGTTTTTTCAATCATCCTAAGATAGCGGATGGAAAAATACGAATGATTTTCTATGACTTTGATTATGCCTTATATTTTTATAATTGGAATTATATGCAGTGGATGACATCTGCTTCGGGATTAGGAGAATATCACTATAACAATACACTTCTTCGAGCTCTTCTAACCAATTCTTCGTTTAAGAAACGATTCTTAGAACGATTATCTTGGAATTTAAAGAATGTATGGACAGATAAAAATGTCATCAATCAATATAATGAACTAGTGAATCTCTTAAAACCAGAGATGAAAAGAAATCAAAAACGATGGGGAATGACCTATCAAGAATGGGAAGATAACTGTAAAGAATTAAAAACATATCTTACAAAGAGAAGAAAGTATGTTATTGATCATGTGAAGAGTTATTTCCATTTATCTAGTGAGGAAGTGAAAAAATACTTTGGATAAGAAACAATATCGCCATGAACTTAAGTTCCTCTTAAGTGAAAAACAGGCAGAAATTTTAAAAGATCGTCTTGCTTTTCTGATGGAAATCGATACGAATTCTGTCAATCAAGATCATACTTATTTCATTCGAAGTCTCTATTTTGATGATGTCTATGATACCGCTTATTATGAAAAAGTAGATGGTGTCGAAAAAAGAGAGAAGTATCGGATTCGTATCTATAATTTAGATGATTCTTTTATTCGGTTAGAACGAAAAGAGAAGAATCGGGATTTAACTTATAAAAAGCAAGAAAAAATAAGTAAAGAAGAATGTCTAGATTTTCTCGCTGGAAATTTTGATAATATTGATCTTCAAAAAGGAAGCTTACTAAGTGAATTTGCTATGAAGAGAAGATTACAACAAATTCGTCCTAGTGTCATTGTAGATTATAAAAGATTAGCCTATACTTATCCTATTGAGGATACTAGAATTACTTTTGATTCTATGATTTGTTCGGGAAAGTTTAATGATAATCTATTCTGTGAAGATTTAGATGCCTCTCCTGTTTTAGAACCGGGAGAAGTAGTTTTGGAAGTAAAGTTTAATAACGCTATTCCAAGTCACATTGCGAGTGTTCTTAGGAGTATACCGATGATTCGTCAGGCGGTTTCTAAATTTGCTTTATGTAGAGAAAAGAAGGAGGTATAACATGAGCTTTTTAGATATGATTAAGAAAAGTGTCGTAGAAGAATTTACGAGTTCACTTTCGACAGGAGATATTTTCTTCTCCTTATTCGTTGCTTTTGTAGCAGCCCTTATTATTTGTTTTGTATATAAGAAAACCTATACGGGTGTCTCTTATACGAAATCATTTATTTTATCTATCGTTTTATTAGCGATGGTAACATCTTTAGTCATTCGTACTATCAATTCCAATTTAGCTCTTTCTTTAGGTATGGTCGGAGCATTATCTATTGTTCGTTTTAGAACCGCTGTCAAAGATCCAGTCGATACAATCTTTATGTTTTGGGCGATTACCGCAGGAATTATGTCTGGAGCAGGACTATATTTAATTACGATTATTGCGACTTTAATGTTAGGAATTTTCTATATCGTATGTTATATGACAGCTTTTCATCCTACCCAAAAATATCTTCTTGTGATTAAAGCCGATGAAGATTTTGCGGAAGAAATTAGAAAAGTAGCAGGAAAAAAGAAAAAATGTATTTTAAAGACCGAATCTTATAAAGGAGATAAAGTAGAATTTACTTTTGAAGTGGCATCTCGTGATTATGCTTCTGAATTGACGAAATTAAAAGAAAAGAAAGAAGTAGAAAGTATTCATTTAGTAAGTATTGATTAACAGAAGAGTTCTTCTGTTTTTTCATTTACGATTTGTATGGATTATGATATAATAGGCAAAGAGTAAGGAGAAATAGGATGAAGTTTTTTGAAGAAGAGAAAGTAGAAACAACTGGTTGGATAGTACTAGTCTTTGCGATGGGACTACTTCTTTTTTGCGCTTTCAATCGTTTTTCCACTACAGTTTCTAAGAAAGTAGAACCTCTTCATCTTCGTATTAATGAAGTGATGGTTTCCAATCAAGGAGCTTATTTAGATTCTAATGGAAATGCTTATGATTGGGTAGAATTAGCAAATGAAGAAGACTTCGATGTTTCTCTAGATGGATATACATTAGTAGATAATAATCCTAATAATGCCGTCGAATTAAAAGATTTAGTGATTCCTGCGAAAGGCTATTTACTTCTTTATTTAACAGGAGAACAATCTTCAGGATCAAATTATCTATCTTTCGCATTAAATAAAGCAGGCGATGAACTTACCTTAAAAAATCCAGAAGGGGAAGTTGTCAGTTCTATCTCTTTTGGAAAAACAAAAGAAAACTATACTTTAGCGTATGAAGGAGATGCCTATGTTGAAACTTCTTCGATTACTCCTCTAGAAGAAAATAGTATCGTCGGAAGAATGAAATACTTAAAAAGTAGAATGAGTATTTCTTCACCTTTAAAAATTACAGAATTTCTTCCTCAAAATAAAGGCATTTATCGGCAAGGTTCTTCCTTATATGAATATATTGAAATTACGAATGTCTCTTCAGAAAAAGTTTCTTTAAAAGATTACTATCTTTCTGTTGATAGTAAGAAGCCTTATTTTTACGCTCTTCCCGAGATAGAATTAGAACCAAAGGAGCACTATCTTCTTTATCCTACGAAGTTATCATTAGAGAATCATGCTCCTTTCGAATTAAATAAGAAATCTGGTACCATCTATCTATCCACGAAAAATCAAGTCATAGATACGGTATCTTATGAAGTGACGAAGGAAGGATATGCCTTTTCTTGGGATGGGGAAGAATGGGTAGAGACGACTTCTATTACCCCAGGATTTGATAATACTATATCCGGAAGAAAAAGTTACGCTAAAAGCGAAAAAATAGAATCTTCTTTAATCATTAATGAAGTGATGACTTCTAATGACAAATATCTAAAAGAACAAAACGGAAAGTATTATGATTGGATTGAAATTAAAAATCCAACGAAGAAGGATATTTCTTTAAAAGGGTACTATTTAGCAACCAATGTAAAAGATAAAGATCGCTTTGCGCTTCCTAATAAAACTTTAAAAGCAGGCGCTACCATGGTTCTTCTAGCATCCAATGAAAATCCCAAGAAAAAGAAATATACCCATACGAATTTTAAATTATCAGAAGGGGAGAGCCTTTATCTATATCAAGGAGATACCCTTATCGATTCCATGTTCATACCAGAGCTAAAAGTAGGAATGAGTTATGGATGGGGAAGTAGTTATGGACACTACTATTTCTCTACGCCAACGCCTAATAAAAAGAATGGTAGTGGGAATATCGATGTTACTCTTACACCAACTTTCTCTTTAGCGCCTGGCGTATATAACGATCTAACAAAAGTAACTTTATCTCTCAGTTCTAATGGAACTATCTACTATACTTTAGATGGTTCTGTTCCAAATAAAAATTCTAAAAAATATACGAAACCAATTACGATTACCAAAACTACTGTGGTAAGAGCGATTGCTTATGGTAGTTCGATGGCATCTAGTGAAGTGGCTACAGGAAGTTATATCCTCCATGAAAATCATACCCTTCCAGTCGTTTCTTTAAGTCTTCCTAATTCTTCTTTTAATACTTTAAATCAACACTATCAATCTCGTTCTTTAGAGTATAAAGCTCATGCAGAATTCTATGAAGAAGACGGTTCTTTTTCCATCGATTGTGGATTAAAACTTTTTGGAGGGCAGAGTAGGGAACTTCCAAAAAAGAGTTATGCATTAAAATTCTCTTCTCAGTATGGAGAAGGAAATCTTTCCTACCGGGTATTTGATAATCGTGAAATCGTTAACTATAACACTCTTGTTTTAAGAAGTGGTTCGCAAGATATGGAAGGATCCATGATTCGGGATGAACTAGCTTCTTCCGTCATTGAAGAATTAGGAACGATTGATGTTCAAGCCTTTCGTCCAGTGATTCTTTATATCAATGGAAAATATTGGGGAATTTATTATCTTCGGGAGAAGGTAGATGACCGTTTTATTGCGCAACACTACAATGTAGAGCAAGGAAAGACTAATATTGTTAAAATTGAAAATGAATTAGAGGAGGGTTCTAGAGCAGACTTTCAAAAATTGATGAATTATGTTCGTAGTCATGACTTATCGAATGCAAAGTATTATCATGAAGTAGAAAAGATGTTAGATATGGATAATTATATCGATTTCTTGGTGAGTCAGTTCTATATGAATAATATTGATGTTCGAAATACGAGATTCTTTAGTCATCCTTCAGTAGCTTCAGGAAAGATACGAATGATTTTCTATGACTTAGATTATGGATTTCGAACGACTCCTGTCTATTTCCTTCCATGGTTATTAAATCCTGCTGGAACGGGATATTTTAAAGTAGATAATAGTCTCATTCGAGGATTGATGAAAAGTGATCTTTTTAAAAAACATTTCTTAGAAGTTTTCTTCTATGATATGAAGTATGTCTTTACCAAAGAAAAAGTTTTAGCGAAATATAAATCCCTTTATAAATTAGTACAACCAGAGATGAAAAGAAATCAAGAAAGATGGGGATTTTCTTACGATACTTTTGAATCTTCTTGTGATGCGATTGAGCGCTTTATTAAGAATCGAACGAATAATATGATATCGCAAGTACAAAGTTATTTTCATCTAACGGATGCGGAAGTAAAAAAATATATGGATACTTCTAATCCATTAAGAGATAAATTAAAGCGAGAGAGTTTAATTGTTCAAAGTAGTATGTAGAAAGAAGGATTCCCTTCTTTTTTCTTGACATTTTAAAAAGAGGGTGCTAGTATATCCTGTCAAAAAAGGAGAGATATATTGAAAAATTTGAGAGTAAGTGAGGAATTTCGAGGACTCAGTTCTAGGACTTTAGCGCTCATGATTACATCGACATTGTCTATCGGACTTACTGCTTGCGGAGATGAAACGAAAAGACAAGAAAGAAAATTTGCGAAGATTGTAACAGAACTTCCTAAAAATGCCAAATATGGAAAACTCAATCAAGACGGTAAAAATAGTGACTTTACTATCGTCGAAGTAGGAAGTTATCAAGATGGATTAACCAAAGAAGAGAAAGAATTATTAGAAGATGGTACTCTTCCTATTAGTATTTTAATTACTTCTTATGCGAAATCATTAGGAGAAATTTATCTAGAATTAGATTATGCGAAAGAGATTATCCAAGAGTATTCGATTGCTGGAGGAGTAATTTTAGATATCGATTCATTACTATCTTGTAATACTACGGAGGAAGTAAACTTATTCGTTACTGCTTTCTTAGAAAAAGCAAATGCTAACTCTATTTATGGAAGTATTTTAGGAACAACTAGAAATTTAAAAAGACTAGAAAGTTTCTTTTATCCAACAATTTTACGATGTGAAGAGGAAGATATAGAAATTGATGCGGATCGTTATGCCATGTTATTTTTAGATGATCTTGCTTGTGCTTTTGATTATGATTATGAATATTCTAGTGATGAAGCATCTTTTCTGGAAGATGCGATTCATGTTGTTCAACCAGGCGAATACTTGGAAAAAATCGCTTCACAATACAGAATATCTGTCGATGATCTTTGTATTTATAACGGAATATTAGATGCGGATAAAATCTATCCTAATCAAATTCTTCGTATTCCTAATCATTATGAAGAAGTAGAGACTATCGAAGAAAGTAGTGATATCGATTGGGAAAAATATGTACTTGGAATTGATGTTTCTAGTTATCAGGGAAAAATTGATTGGAAAAAAGTTGCTACGAAGCCGATTTCTTTTGCACTTATCCGGGTAGGATATAAAAATCGGATTGATACTTCTTTTCGAGAAAATTTAGAGGGATGTAGTCGTTATAGAATTCCAAAAGGACTCTACTTCTATTCCAAAGCGAATACCAAAGAAGAGGCCTTAGTAGAAGCAAAACTTGTATTAGACCAATTAACGGATGAAGATACCATAGAATTACCAATTTATTTAGATTTTGAGCAAGAAGAAAGGGATTCTAAAGATAATCGACTAGATCGATTAGCGAGGGGAACTGAACAAGAACGAAAAGAAATGAATGATGTCATTCGTACCTTTTTAGAGGCTATCGAAAAAGCAGGATATGAAGCGGGAATTTATATTCATAAGAATTATGTTTCTTCCTTATCCTCAGATATTTTAGCGAAATATACAGTATGGGCTTGTGGAGGAACAAAGTATAATACACCGATGACTTTAGACTCTTTACAATTTAGTGAATCGCTAGAAGAACCAGTGATGGCTTTTCAATTTACGCAGTATGGAAACGCGAAAGATTATGGAATTACAGAGAATCCTTATGTCGATATCAATGTTATGAATAAGGAATATTATGAGTCCTTAATCGAAAAGGAAAAAACAAAAAAGAAAGACAATTAATTTTGTTTTTTTTAAATTTTGAAATTAGGATTTGACAAACTAAAAAAACTATGCTATTATAGAGCGCATTCAAGGGGGGAAAATATATGAAAAAGAAATTAGGAGTTTTATTATTATCCATTTGTGTATTTTTAACATCTATGACAGGAGTTGTTGCAGATACGACTCCAGCGCAACCAGTGACAAACACAATTCATTTTAGTTTAAAGGACAGTGTAACAGAAAAAGAATTAGAGGGAGCTACCTTAGTTATTAAGAATTCTAAGGGAGAAGTTGTTACTTCATGGACAACTACCAAAACTCCACATGATGTTACTCTAGAAGAAGGAGTTTACACAATCGGTGAAACCGTAGCGCCTTTCGGATACGAATTAGATGCTACAGAAATTCACTTTACTGTATCAAGTACTACTCAAAATAACAGAACAATCACTCTTCATAATAAAGAAGTACCAGCGCCTCAAATTGAGGATTGTTGGGGAACTGTTAAAGTAACTAAGAAAGATGCTGCTACGAATAAAGCACTTGCTGGAGCTACTTTAGTTCTTAAAAATTCTAAAGGAGAAGTTGTAGAGACTTGGGTATCTACTACAAAAGAACATGTTATTGATAAACTTCCTGCTGGTAACTATGTCATTGTAGAAACAAAATCACCAAAAGGATATGGATTAAGTGATGAAATCGTAAATATCACGATTCCAGAAAATACAAAAGCTACTGTAGAAGTGGTAGTATTTAACTCAACAGTTCCAGTAACTGCCGATATGAATATGACACTTATCTTTGCTGGATTTGCTCTATCTATCCTAACATTTGGATTTGGTATGTACAAATTAAGTAAACAAAACTAGAAAAGAATACCAAATGGTATTCTTTTTTCAAATTTGATAAGAACAAGAAAATGTGGTATAATAACTAATAATTTGTAAGAAAAGGGGGGATTTTTTATGAAGAACAGAACATTTTTCTATCGTGGTGAAAATTATGAAGTAGTTTCTACCATTGTTTTAGCGACAGAATGTTATTCCATCGCCAAAGGAAATGGGAAGTATTCTTACTTTAAACATAAAGTTGTAAATGGAAGAGAAACCGATCTTTCTTTAGACACTTTAATGACAATCTTACCCCAATATCAAACGATTGGTTATCGAAACTTAAAGAATTTATTAGATGCCTATATGGCTATTATTAATCAAGGGGAATCTTTAGAAAAAGGGAAAACTATTTTCTATGCCATTTATGATGAATATCTACCATTCTTTTCGAAAGAAGCATATCAAACTTTCTCGAAAGGATATTTCGAAAATTATATTCATAGTAAATTAAAAACAATCGAATATCGTAGTATGCAAGATTTACTTGCTTTAGAGGAAAAGAAAGTTACACCAAAAGAAAGAACTCATTTCCCATTTCAAAAATTCGCATATATGGTATTAGTAGTTCTTTCCGCAATTAGTTTTATGGGATGTTATAATGTATATTCTGCTTGGCAAAAAGAAGGGGTTAAAAGTAACGAATTAAAAGAAGAGTTACTAGAAGATGCTGCCATTGTAGAAGTGGTAGAAAAACCTACCGAAAATACCAATACGAATACAAACACGAATACAAATAGTAACACAAATACCAATAGTAATACCAATAAAAACAGTAATACCAACAAAACTACTTCGACGAAGAAAAAATATGCCAAAGACTACTATGACTATCAAAAAGTATCAATGGTATCTGCTGACTTTACTAAGTTAAAGAAAAAGAATAAAGATACGGTTGGATGGATTTATGTCAACAATACCAATATTAACTATCCATTCGTTCAAACAAAAGATAATGAATACTATTTAAATCATGCTTTTGATAAAACTAAAAATAATGCAGGATGGATTTTTGCTGATTATCGTTCTGATCTTACTAACTTTAAAAAGAATACGGTTATCTACGGACATGGTAGAGTGGATGATGTCATGTTTGGTAGTTTAGAGAAAGTATTAAAGAAAAGTTGGTATACGAATAAAGATAATCAAATTATTAAGATGTCTACGCCAACAGAGAATACTTTATGGCAAATTGTATCTATCTATACGATTAAAGCAGAATCTTACTATTTAACTCATAACTTTGAAAATGATGCTTCTTATCAAAAATTCTTAAATACAATTTTAAAAAGAAGTATTTATGACTTTGGCGTAGAGGTAACAACAGACGATAATATCCTTACCTTATCAACTTGTTTAAACTATAAAGGAGATCGTATTGTTGTCCATGCAAAATTAGTAAAACGTCAAGCAAGATAAAAAGAATGGAAACATTCTTTTTTCTTTTGTATAGAAGAATTTCTTTTATACATATTAATATTGTAGCCTGTTAGGAGTATTTTATGAAAAGAATCAAAAATCTTCTATGGTTTCTGCTTCTTATGATGATTCCTTGGAATATTTATGCTTACTCAGATTACATTATCGCATCTGGTAAAAATATTGGTATTCGGTTAGAAATGGAAAATATCTTAGTTATTGGTACATATGAAATAGAAGGAGTCAATCCTGCTAAGGAAGCGGGATTAGAAGTAGGAGATATTCTTCTTACGGTAGAAGGAAAGAAGATATCTTCTATCGAAGAGTTGGAACAAATTCTTTCTTCGAATAGGAAAGATACTATTCAGTTAGGCTACGAGAGAGAAGGCGTTTCCAAAAGTACCACTCTTACTTTAAAAAATCATAAAACAGGTCTTTATTTAAAAGATAAGATTACTGGGATTGGAACTCTTACTTTTATTGACCCTAATACCAAAATTTTTGGTGCGTTAGGTCATGAAATTGTCGATTCTTACCGCGGAGAGTTAGTTCTTTCGAAAGGAGGAACAATTTTTCCATCTTCGATTCATAGTATTACCAAAAGCAGAGATGGTACGCCTGGAGAAAAGAATGCTACCTTAGAGACAACTCATACGATAGGAACGATTTTAGAGAATACTACGAAGGGAATTTTTGGTACAGTAAATCAAGCTCTTGCCGAGGCAGAACTATATAAAGTCGCTACGAAAGAGGATATTCAAGTAGGACCTGCCAAAATTAGAACTGTTTTAGAAGGAACTAAGATTGAAGATTACGATATTCAAATTTTAAAAGTGAGAGATACGAAAGACCATACAAAGAATATTATTTTTGAAGTAACCGATTCTAAACTCTTAGAAGAAACGGGTGGAATTGTCCAAGGAATGAGTGGTTCACCAATTATTCAGGGAGAATATATTGTTGGGGCAGTAACACATGTAGTAGTAAATGATCCAAAGCGAGGATACGGGATACTAATTACCAATATGTTAGAGGAAGCAGAAAATTAGAGAGTTTTATACTCTCTTTCTTTTGCTCTTGAAAAAGCAATTTGGTTTTTGCTATAATAACTATAGAATAGAGAAAATGGTGATAGTATGTATCATGTAAAGGATGGAATATTTGGTCTAGCTATCGGGGATGCCTTTGGAATTCCTACTGAGTATAATAAAAGAGAAGATCTCCTAGAAAAACCCGTACTGAAGATGATGCCACGCATTCGCGATGGAATTCCGAAAGGAGCTTGGAGTGCCGATACTTCTCTTACCTTAGCGACGATGGATGCCATTACGAAAAGCGGTATCAATTATACGGCGATGGCCGATAACTTTGTAAGATGGTTTACAGCGAATCAATTTTGTTCTATCAATGAATCTTTTGGAATTGGCAAGACAACTTTAAAAGCATTGGTACGATATACTCAACACTTAGAAGAACCTTACGAGTGTGGTCTTTCTGGAATTCGTGATAATGGGAATGGTTCTCTTGCTAGAATTTTACCGATTGCTTATTACTGTCTTGTTCATCGTCTTCCTGAAAAGAAGATTGTGGAGATTGTCAAAAGAACATCTTCCATTACTCATGCCCATGAAGTATCTATTTGTGGATGTTATATCTATGTCCGTTATGTGATGAATTTGTTACGAGGAAACAATAAGTTTTCGGCTTTAGCGCAAGTTCGTTCTCTAGATTATAGTATGTTTCAAGTAGAGACTTTAGAGGTTTATCAAAGAGTTCTTTATGCGGATTTTATGAAGTTATCGATTGATGATATTCGAACGACTGGTTATATTGTCGATTCTCTAGAAGCTGCTTTATGGTGTTTCTTACAATCTAGTACATTTAAAGAATGTGTGATTGCGACTACGAATATTGGCGGAGATACAAATTCCATTGGAGCGATAGCAGGTGCCTTAGCAGGAATCTTTTATGGATATACAAATATTCCTAAAGAATATTTAGAAAATATCCGAAAAAGGGAATATCTAGAAAAAATGTGTGATGATTATGAATTCTATTTACGAAGATTATAATCGTTGACTCAGTTCTATTTTTATGCTATAATGTGTTCGATTAATAAAGAATACTTCCTCAGCAGAATGATTTTTTATTTAATCAAATAGAGGAGGTACCATGGAAAAAGAAGACATCAAAATTGTTTGCAAAGACTGTGGCGAAGAATTCTTATTTACAGTGGGAGAACAAGAGTTCTACGCTGAAAAAGGATTTGATCATCAACCAGTTCGTTGTAAAGCATGCCGTGATAAAAGAAAAGCAGAAAAAAATCAAAAAGAAAAGAGCGAATAATCAAAAAACTCTTTTTTTATATGCCTTTTTTTGTTATAATAAACCGCGAGGTGGAAGTATGTTAAAAGAATTTAAGAAATTCATTGCCCGTGGAAATGTAATGGACTTAGCAGTCGGGGTTATCGTTGGAGGTGCATTTAGTTCTATTGTTACTTCTTTAGTAAACAATATCTTAATGCCTATCATTGGAGTAGTTACTGGTGGAATTGATTTCTCTCAAGGATTAACTATTAAAATCAAAGATGCAACGATTAACTATGGAGCATTTCTTCAAAGTGTTCTTGATTTCTTAATTATTGCTTTCTGTATTTTCTTAATGGTAAAAGCCGTAAACCGTATCTTAGGAAATAAAGAAGCAGAAAAGAAAGAGGAAGCACCTAAGAAGAGTGACGAAGTTCTTCTTTTAGAAGAGATCAGAGATGCTCTTGTAGGCAATAAAAAAGAAACCAAAGTTTCTAAAGTAGAAAAAGAAACGAAAAAGAAAAAATAATCCAAGGATTATTTTTTTATTACATTCCCGCCGTCATAGCTGGGAGAATGACAAATAGACCAATCATAGCGACGATTAGTACAATAATACCTGCTTTTTTTAATACTGATTTCATAACTCATCTCCTGTACCATATTATAACATATTTTTAAAAAAAGGAATATCCTTTCTTTCTACTACATAGAGTGTAGTAGGTGAGAGAATGAAAAAAGCATTGGACAAACTATTTTCCGTAGATAAAAAAGCCGTACTATTCCTTTTCTTAGTAAGTTTTATTGGTATGATTACCGGAGCTTTATTTATGACCGTATTAAGTAGTACTGATAAAACTTTAGTACAAGATACTTTAGTGAGTTTCCTAGAGAATATAGAACCTAGTAATTATCTTTCTTTTTTAACTTCTAATTTACTAATTAATCTCTTCTTTATCCTAGTTATCTGGTTATTAGGATTCTCTGTTGTTGGTCTTCCTATCGTTATCTTTATTCTATTTTATAAATCTTTTACGATTAGTTTTTCTATTTCTAGTTTTATTGCTAACTATGGATGGAAGGGAACGATTTTAGGATTTCTATATCATTTTCCTCATCAGATAATTTATCTTTTAATCTATCTTTATTTAGGATGTTACGCCCTAAAGGTATCTATTCTTTTGATGCAGTCCATTATTAAAAGAAAAAATTTAGATTTTAAACTCATTATGAATCGTTATCTTTTAGTTTTAATACTATCTTTACTGATCGTTAGTTTCCTTACTTTATTCGAGACTTTTCTAACTCCTTACTTATTGAAAATTGTAGTAAATATGCTATAATAAAGTTGGTCGGTGAGGATATGAAAAAAGTAGTAATCGGAATGAGTGGAGGAGTCGATAGTAGTGTCGCAGCGATTCTCTTAAAACAACAAGGTTATGAAGTAGTTGGACTATTTATGAGAAACTGGGATACTAGTATTAATGGAGATTATCTTGGAAATCCAGATTTAGGGGGACCTATCTGTCCTCAAGAACAAGATTATAATGATGCCTTAAAAGTTTGTGAAAAACTCGATATTCCTCTTAAAAGAATTGACTTTGTAAAAGAATATTGGGACTATGTCTTCACTTACTTTTTAAAAGAATTAGAAAACGGAAGAACCCCTAATCCTGACATTATGTGCAATAAATATATTAAGTTTGATATGTTTGTCAAAGAGGCGGAAAAATTAGGAGCAGATTATATTGCGACAGGACATTATGCAAGAATGAGACATGGACAGTTATTACGAGCTGTCGATGAGAATAAAGATCAAACTTATTTTCTCTCTCAAGTGTCTAGAAAGCAATTAGAAAATGTCCTCTTCCCAATTGGTGAACTAGAAAAATCAGAAGTTCGAAGAATTGCGAAAGAATATGGATTAATTACAGCAGAGAAAAAAGATTCGACCGGAATCTGTTTTATTGGCGAAAGAAACTTTACGAAGTTCTTAGAGAATTATTTACCAAATATGCCTGGTGATGTCGTTGAAATAGACACCAAAGAAGTGATTGGAAAACATATTGGACTAATGTACTATACGATTGGTCAAAGAAGAGGACTCAATATTGGTGGTTCCAAAGAAAGAATGTTTGTGGTAGGAAAAGATTTAAAGAAGAATATTCTTTATATTTCTTACGGAAATACCGATTACTTAATCAGTGATTCTTGTGTTATTGATACGATTAATTTCAATACAGAAAAAAGACCAGATCACTGTACCGCAAAATTCCGTTATCGTCAACCAGATAATGATGTTTCTTTAGAGTATCTAGAGAATGGTAATATTTTAGTAAGATATCCACAAGGAGTCAAAGCTGTTACACCGGGACAAGCTTGTGTTTTCTATGATAAAGAAGAATGCTTAGGCGGAGGAATTATAAAAGAAGTAAGAAAATATGGCGAAAAACTTTGGTATTTATAAAAAGGAATAGAAATATTTCTTTTTTTCTTGTATAATGAATAAAGTAGGAGTGATGATATGATATGTAATAATTGTCATAAAGAGATTGGGGATGTAACCCATTGCCCTTATTGTAATTATGAAAATGAAACAAGAGAAAAGCCTAAAAAAGATAAAAAGAAATTAGTAGTTATTCTGGTGATAGTATGCGCTATCGCAATTTTAACAGCATATTTCTTATGGGAATTTTTCTTTCCGCGAATTTCTCTTCAAAATATGAAAGAGGAATATACTGGAGAAGAATTTATTGGACAAAAATATGAAGTACGCGGCAGTTTATTTGTTAGAACCAACAAAACTGTATGGAATATTAATGGGTATGATTTCTATCAAGGAAAAAGTCCAGCCATGATTCCTGCTACAACGGGCAAGAATACCTTAACGATTACGAATGGAAAAGCTACCAAGACTTATGAGTTTACCGTTTCGAAAGAAGGAATCTTACTTCAAGATAATACAGAATATGTGAATGCGGATGAAACAGATTATGATGGAGATGGTATTCCTAATCAAAAAGAGAAAGAATTAGGTCTTTCTACCTATACCAATGATACTGATGGAGATGGCCTATACGATAATGTAGAACTGATTATGGGTCTAGATCCTAAAAAAGAAGATAATTATTATGAGAATAGAACTTTTACTGTCTTACAAGATAATTCCAAAAATAAAAAGAACTATGTAGAAGTAACAGGAAAAGGAAATATTGCGAATACTTTTCTAGATACTACCAAATTAAATGTAGGATATGATTACACTTTTGTTCGTAGTGAGGTATTATCCTTAGTTACTTCTAATAAAGAAGAACCAGAGAAATTAACCATTTACTTTGAAAGAGATGGAAGAGATTTAGATACATTTGCTATCTATGAATATGACCCCAAAGAAAATGTTTTAAAGGAAAAGGAAACAGAAATGAATGAGGAATATTTCTATGCTGATGCAGATTTTAATTTCTGTTACTTTTTAGGAAATAAAAATAATGTTCCTACAGGCGAATATAAAAATCAAATTATGATTCTCATTGATAACTCTGGTTCTATGTATACAAAAGATTATGTATCTGAAAAGATGGATCAAGAAATCTCTGAAGATGATTCAAATTATGGAAATGACATTGAATTTAAAAGAATTTCTTTAATGAAAACTCTAGTAGAAAGATTAGGAACAGAAAAATATGAATATTCTGTTTATGCTTTTACTTCAGATTTTTGTGATATCGTCTCTAATTCTAAAGAAAAAGATACTATTTTAAATGGCATGGAGTCATTAAAAACAAATTGCCAAAACTTTACGGGAACCGATATGTCAGGAGCGATTCGTAACTATGTTTCTAAATTTGATATGAACGCTCCTGGAATAAAATATCTAATTGTCCTAACGGATGGACAAGATACAGGATTCTTTACTTTTCCACTTTATAAGTCGAATTATAACAATTATCTTAGTAAAGGAATTCGTATTATTACGGTCGGATTAGGGCAAGGAGTAAATAGTGATTATCTAGAAGAAATTGCGAAGAATACGAATGGAGCTTATTTCTATGCTAGTGATGCTTCTATGCTAGAATCTTTAATTCATTTGATTGAAAATAGTATTCAGAACCAAACGACAACAACCATTGATGATAAAGAAGTAACTTTAGTAGCAGATAGTGGATTTGATGTTTCTAAAGATGGTTTCTCTTTTGCTAACTTTGGAAGTCAAGATACTCCATATGGAAACTGTTATGGATTTTCTTATCTTACAAAATTAATCTATTTAAATAAACTTCCAAATTCTGCGGAAGCAGAAGCAGGAACATTCCCTCTAGGAGATGATAATGCTTTAGTAGCATATACTCTTACAGATCTTAATAAAACTAGATTAATGAAAGGACAGGTAGCAAATATTACTTTAGACCCTTATTATTCTATGCTTTTACAATCAGATTTACCAGAAGATTATCGAGATAGGGTAGTAGATGGTATTCCTTATATTAAAGAAGAATATGCAAATGCGGCTTCTTTAATGGGATATACTCTATATGTTAAAAAAGTATCTCAACCAGTAGAAATAGAAGTTAATGGGGAAAAAGGAACATATACCAAATATCAATCTACAGGAGATATTAATTTATTCGATGCTAAAGTAGATGATAAATATTATGATGATTATCAAGTATTACAATTAATCAATCGTTATTTTCGAATTCAAAAACGCCATTTTGTAGACGCTTTGAAAGAAAAAATAGAAATCACAAACCAAAAAAATGGTTTCTATGACTTTGAAAAGCAGGTAAAAAAGACGATTTCTGAATTAAAGACTGGATCTCCTGCTTTAATCACTATTGAATGTGCTTTTGGTAGCCATTCCGTGTTAGCTACAAAAGTATATAAATCTAATGATTTAGAAGAATATATTATGGGAATCTATGATTCTAATGAACCATTAGTAGAACAACAAGCTCACTTTACTAGACAAACATCTTATGTATTAGGAAGTGAATCTAGTTATTATTCTTTTGATTATGAAGCTGGCGGATATCAATTCAAAGAATTTCTCTATTCTGGAGAGTATTAAAAAACTTATTTTAAAAATAAGTTTTTTATATGCAATAAAAAAGCAATTCGCAGCTTAACAATTGAAGATGTCTACGAATTGCACAAACTAGGTTATCCCTTTATAAAAAGGAAACTAATAATTATTGGAAGAGAGTTTTAAAACTTTCTCCATAAACATTATAACATTTTACTTTAAAAAGTTCAACGAAACTATTATGTAAAAAGTCAAATAAAAATTAGTGCGTTAACACTAGTCTAAAATGAAAGCTTATTTTAGTCTCACAAATAAAAAATGACTGAAAACGGTACATTGAATAAAAATGAAACCGCATTAATTCAGCCATTTCTATAGACAATATAACACAATCAATCACTAATGTCAAACCTGATATACCACTTTATAATATACTAAGAAATTGGTTATGTAATTTATGAAAACTTAGAATCAAGAATTTTTTAAAAAGGAAACGAAGGAAAATGTATTTTTTCCTTTTCTTTTATGATAAAATGATTGTAGTGGTTAATGAACCATAAAAAAGTCGCCTAAGCGACTGTTCTCATAAGAGTATTAAAGGAAAACCTTTATTTTAACTCTCTATAACATCTTGAATGGTATCAAGACACCATAAATGTATCATATTTGAAGGAGGTTTGTCAAGATGAAAGAATATAATATTGGACTAGATAT
>CANQZC010000010.1 GCA_947628235.1 uncultured Bacilli bacterium
TCCTAACAAACTTTTTCTTACCAAATAACAAATTTTGTATTTTCAAAAAAAATTTAGGATTTCTCCTAAATTTTTATAAAACTAAAGTAAATAAATTTCCAGAACCTTTATTTACCAATTTACAAAGAGTCTGTTGTAATTTATACCTAGCGCCTTCCGGAAGAAGAGAAATCTTTGCTTGAATACCTTCTTTTACAATCACATCTAAACTTCTTCCAAAGATTTCACTCTTCCATATATTCTCTTGATCTTTCATTAAATAATCAATTAATTCTTTACTTTGAACCTCGGAACCAATAATTGGTTCAAAAGTAGACTCTACATCCACCCGAATCATATGAATAGAAGGTGCGACTGCCTTTAATTTAATTCCATATCGACTTCCCTGTTTAATAATTTCGGGGGTTTCTAATTTCATATCTTGAAGAGTTGGGTTAGCTACTCCATAACCAGTTTTCTTTACCATCGCTAAAGCAGATTTAATATGGTCATATTCTGTCTTAGCTTCTTGAAATTCCTGAAAAAGAGAGATGATATCCGCTCTAGTAGATACTTCTTTTCCTACAATTTCTTTTAATACTTCTTGATAAAGACCTTCTTTCGCTAATAAGGTAATAGTTACTACCCCAGTAGAGGTATCTACCTTAGAGATATAGCACTTTGTCACTTCCTCACAAGATTCAAAATTCTTCATAATTGTATCGATATCTCTTAACTTATCTACTTCCGTTACACATTCTCTTATTTTTTCCATATATAGTTTTTTTAACCAGTGAGAAGAATCTAGGCAGGCAATCCAATCTGGCATATTTACTTCTACTTCTAATACAGGGAATTCATAAAGAGCTTCTTTTAAGATTTGATAAACATCTTTTTCATTAATATTTTCAATATTGACAGGAAGTACTGGTACTTCATATGTCTCATGTAAATTACGCGCTAAAGACTCGGTATCTGGTAACATTGGATGAGCACTATTTAAAAGAACAATGAATGGCTTTCCAATACTCTTTAATTCTCCAATAACTCGTTCTTCGGCTTCTAAATAACTACTTCTTGGAATTTCTCCAAAAGATGCATCAGTAGTAACAACTATCCCAATACTAGAATGATCTCGAATTACTTTTTCGGTTCCAATTTCTGCTGCTTCCACAAACGGAATCTCATCTTCATACCAAGGCGTTCTCACCATTCTTGGACCATTTTCATCCTCATATCCTTTGGCTCCTTCAATCACATATCCAACACAATCTATCAATCTTACATTCGTTGTAAAATCATCTATTTTAATATTGGCCGCCGTACTTGGAACAAACTTAGGTTCCGTTGTCATAATGGCTTTCCCTTGAGCAGATTGAGGAATTTCATCTAAACATCTTTTCTTTTCATACTCATCTTCAATATTAGGAACCACTAAGTTCTCGATAAATTTTTTTATAAAGGTACTTTTTCCAGTTCTAACAGCGCCCACTACTCCTAAATACAATTCTCCCCCTGTTCTGGTAGTAATACTTTTGATAATATCCATTTTTTCCATATATTCCCTACTTTCTTTCATTTAACTATATGAAAAACAAGAAGAAATATGAAAGAAAAGAAATTTTTTCTTTTCCCATATTTGGTTTATTCAAAAAATGGTATAATAAAGATAGTAGATAGTAGGTGATGATATGTTAGTATCCATGAATCATTCTTTCGATAGACAGACAGTTCATATAACAGATGGAGGTGGGAATGGTGATTCCCTTTCTACCCCTCCTTCTTCTAATAACTATGAGATTGTAGAAACCTATGAAGAGCCATTCTCTTTAGATGATTTTTATCAAAAACAATTACAAGAAGCAGAGGAAATGTTAGCGATTTATGACGACGCTATCGCTAAAACAGAAGACGAAATCAAGCGTTTAAAGAAAATGGGAGATGATGTTTTAAAAGAAGGCGCCAGTACTGAAAATTCTATTCGCGCTACCGAAATTGGAATCTCTCAATCCCTCGCCACCTACCAATATGGAACCGGTGTAGAAGAAACATTTGGTGTTTCCAAAGAAACTTGGCTGAACTTAACTTATGACGAACAACGGCAATTATACTTAGAAAAAACAGAGGAAGGAAAAAAAGTTTTTCCAAAGTATCAACGCTTTCAAGATAATCTAGATGAATTCACATGAGAAGAAACAAAAGGAGAATTTCAAACCTATAAGGAGTTTGTAGATACCTTAACTTCTTATGAACAAGATTTAGCATTACTAAAGACACAACGATATCAAACTCTTCAACAGAAGAAAGAACTTCCTTATCTTGCTTTAGCGCAGACAGAAGAATATCAAAATTATATGAAAACTCACCAAATAAATGTTCCCACAACATTAAAAGAAAGAGACTATCTATCAGAAGATCAATATCTCATGTATACTTATCTTTTTTATAACAAAGGAAAGGAAGCAGCAATTCAATACTATAAAGATGTATTAGATAGTGTCAACCGTGCGAAAGGTATGGAAGATGCGGAAGCCTTTATTCGAAGTATTTCGGATAGAAACGGAAAGATTAACCAACAAAATCTTTTACAAACCTTTGGAAAAGGGTTTGGTGATGGCATTGATAACTTCATGGATGGATTAAATAATATCTTTGTCCAAGATGATGTCATGACGACGAATCAATATGAACAAGCAGAAATCTTAAGACAATTAGCGGATCAGGGATGTTTGAGTATCATTTACGATACTGGATCAGCGATGGGTACCATGACTCCTTCTTTAGTTGTTTCTTCTGTTGTCTCTGTAATTGCTACTCCTGCTGCTGGTAAAATTACTGGTACGACATTATTAGGATTATCTAACTTTGGAAACTCTAAAAACAAAGCTTTAATGCAAGGACATAGTACAGTAGAATCTGTTCTTTATGCAGGACTTAGTAGTTTTTCTTCTGCTACTTTAACTTACTTTTTAGGAAAAATTCCTGGATTAAGTAAAACTTCCGGATTTACCGTTCACAATATTTTAGCGGGAGGTGCTCAGAAGTTTACAGCGACTTGGGTAGATGCCGGAATTCGCTGCGCTACGCTAGGAGAAGTCATAGATTGGAATAGTCTTACGGAAGATGCATTAGAATCTTTCATCGTAGGAGCTTGTGTAACTGCTTTGACGAATGGTGCGAATGCCACCTTACATTTCTTAATTGATGATCAAAGAGTAGATGTCAAAGTAAAGGATGTATTAAACTATATTGATCAACATAAAGATATCAAACTAAAAGATGCAGTTGTTGGTTCACTTCCTACTTTCATTCGAGAATCTATAGAAAGTATTGGTTTTGGAACTTCCGATACTCAATTAGCACGAGCAAGTTATGATGCCTTTGATGAATATTTTCACATATAAAAAGAAGAGAAATCTCTTCTTTTCTTTTTTAAATAATTCCTGCTGTATAGAGGAATACATAAGCAGCAAAAATAGCAAAAATAGCAAGGATAACAACTATTAATAAGCCCATTTTTTTCTTCTTCTTTTGAGTCGTTTTGCCACCTACTAAAGGAGCATCTACTTCGACTCCTAAATTTCTTTGAAGTACTTGCGCTACCTCAGTAAAGTTTCCATCAATCTTTAAAGTAGTATTCGTTCGATTAATATCTTGTCCAGCTACCATAAATGGAGTCTTTTGGGAAAAGTCAATATCTTCATAAGTAGAAGTTAAGAATAACTTTGTTTTAATTCCATAGAAGGAAGTACAGTAAAGTGTATATCCTTTTTCAATTCCCTTCGTATAAGCAACATTTAAAACCGTATCGGCTGCTGCCATATTCTTTCTTAACTGTTCTACTGTCTTTTGATCTACTTGTTCATTAAATACATCACAATCTGCGATGATTAAATCATAGACATCTTGATTGATATAAGCACTTAAATATTGACTAAGTAGTTCAAATCTTTTGGCTTTATCTTCGATTGGCCAAATTTGAATATTGGCTTTAAATTGATCTCTAAATCCATTTAAACTCTTACTGATATAAGAGATTCTATCTTTATCCGCTAAAATTAAAATCTTTTTATCATCTGGAATATTCTCAAAGAAGAAGTGTTGTGGTAATTCTGATTCAAAAGCGTATGGTACATTCGCATTATCGGAAATAGCAAATAAGGAATTGGTAGCTACATTTAGGGGAATTTTTCCTCCTGCTGGGAAGAATTCTGCTGGGTTTTGAATAATATCTAAGTATTCTGCACCTACCGCATTATCATAGTTAAAGTTCATTACACTATCATTTGCTCTTAAGACATTTTCCCGAACAGCTAAGAAACCACCCATCGTATCATCATCTTCTTTACCCTGATACTTCTTGTCAATGGTTTCTTCATAGTTAGCCCATACTTCTCCTACACCACTAACAATCATACGATAGTAAGCTATCTTTTCATCTTTAGGAGCATCTGTTAAATATTTTCTACCAGCGATTGATACAATTCTCATCTCAGGAACAAAGTTCATTACATGGTATTTTAAATTCTTAATCCATAGATTAGATACTTTCATTCCCTTGACACTATTATCTCCTAAGAAAACATGAAGAAGAATTTCTTTGACTCCATTTTTCGCACATAATTGCGCAAAATACTTTAATTGTTCTAATTGAGCATCTTCTGTTCTCTCTCCAATACTAAATAGAATATGCATTCTCGATTGATTTTGAATGGCATGAGTAATAGATGCAGCAATGACGGGATTCTGAAAGAAGGTCCCATCATCAATCTGCGCTTGTACAGCATTCGATTTTTTATTTGGATTTCCGTTAGAACTAAACGCTAAATATCCAGCCCGAAAACTAGATAATTGTCCTTTATTTAATCCTACCTCTGTCCCACTCGCAAAAAGAGAGGTAAAGGGATAATAATTTGATAATTTCGCTAAAGAAGGCATAAGCGCTGCCGTATATACATTAAAACTCTTAGGAACTTCCATTCCAAATCCATTCATTAATAATAATATTGATTTTCTTCCTGTCATATCCCTCTCTCCATTCTTATATTCAAAAGTATTATATCAAATTTTTTCCTTCTTTTGGTAAAAAATAAAGAAAATCTTTCTTTTCTTTACACTTCCTGTAATAAAATTCCATTTTTCATAATCAAATCCGTATCTTCATATACTAATTTTCCCATTTCTGAAAGAAAATATTCTATCTTCTCTCCTTTTCCACGAACATAGAATTGGTTGTGATAAAAATAGATTTCTACTTCTTTGCCAAAAAGGTCTGTAACATCTTCGACTTGGTATAAAAACTTGACATCTTCCTTGACAATTCTCATTTCTACTTGATGAAAAGGATAATACTCTAAATCTTCTTTTTCTAGTTTTAAAACCATTCCTACTTCCTCATCAAAATACACATGAATCAAATAGAATCCTTCTATCGAGATATGATAGTATTCTTCTAATCGTATAAATAATGTACGAAAAGAATCTTCTATCGTCTCTAAATCTTCAAAACAAAATGGTTCTAATTCCTCTTTCCGTAAAGAAAGAAGAAGTTCTCCTCCTCTATCTTCTATTTTCACCATATCACCCATGATATTTTATGAAAAAAAAGATAGATGGGAACTACATCGTTCTCTCTATCTTTTGATAAATTTCACTTTTTCCTAATTTTGTAACATTAGAAAACATAATGAAATCATCCCCTACTACGACATCTAAATCATCTAAAATGGCTGTTCTCTGTTTTTGATGCATCGTAATTCCTACTTTATCTGTCTTGGTAGCAACTACTGTAACAGGAATTTTATAATGCTTTAAAAAGTTATACATCATAAGATCGTCGTTTGTAGGTTTATGACGAAAGTCAATTAACATAAATACTTGTTTTAAATTTGGTCTATTTTGTAAATAATCTTCCATCATGAGTCCAAATTTTCTTTGTTTTTGCTTACTCAAAGCGGCAAACCCATACCCTGGTGCATCAACCAAATAGAATTCATCATTCACTAAGTAAAAATTAATCGTTTGTGTTTTTCCTGGCGTTGCCGATGTTCTCGCATAATTTTTTCGATTAATTAAGGTATTGATAAAACTACTCTTTCCTACATTAGAGCGACCTACTAATAAATATTCTGGTTTCTCATCGGTAGGATATTGACTCCTTCTAACTGCGCTGACAACCAAGTTCACGCTAGTAATTTTCAAACAATTCACTCCTTTTTAAAAGACTTTGACAATTATAACATGTTCCTTAGTTTTTGTCAAAGCGATGCTTTTTTACCTTCTTATAAAAGACAAAGAAATAGATGATTAAATATAGATAATAAAGAAACGCAAGAAGATTTCCAAATAGAATCAAAGGATAGGTATTTCCAAGAATCAGAATGGCATTTTGATGAACTACTTGACTTAAATAAAGTTGATAAATCGCATTGGTAGCAAGAACAATAAAGAAAAGGATAGAGATACCCTTTTTAGGATCTGCTACTCGTCTAGAAGAGATATTCGCGTGTAAGAAATATCCTACTATAGCCATATTCCAATAATAAAAATACATATTTTGATAGAAGTTTCCATGAAAGAATGTCGTGATATTTTGAAAAAGTTCTAATCTTCTTGTAAAAGCAATCACAACAAGATATAGAAGAAGAGCGGAAAAGGTTAGATAGTATGTTACTTTCGTATTTCGATTTATCCATAAAAGGAAGCCAAATACGAGCATTGCTAAAAATAGAAAAAGAAAAACAGGGTAATCAGAAATCAACTGTAGATATTTCTCGAATGCCTCTGTTATTCCTTTATTCATACTATACAAGAGTAAGAACTTCTCCAGTCATTTCTTCCGGAACTGGTAGTCCTAGTAAATCTAACATCGTAGGAGCAATATCTCCTAATTTTCCACTCTTAAACCTCTTATTTTCAATCGTTACAATAAATGGTACTACACTAGTAGAATGACTTGTTACTACATGATCATTTTCATCTAACATCGTATCACAATTTCCATGATCAGCAGTAATTATCATGGCTCCTCCCAAAGACATTACTTTCTCATATACTTTTCCAATACATTCATCAACTACTTCTACCGCCTTTACAGCAGCATCCATCACACCAGTATGTCCTACCATATCTCCATTTGCATAGTTAATGATAACTACATCAAAATTAGAAAGTTCTTTTAATAATTCTTCTGTTACGATATAAGCACTCATCTCTGGCTTCAAATCATAAGTAGCTACTTTAGGAGATGGAATTAAAATCTTCTTTTCCTTTGGATAATCTACTTCTTTTCCTCCATCAAAGAAGAAGGTAACATGTGCATATTTCTCTGTTTCGGCAATTCGTAATTGACTAAGTCCTTGGGATACTAAATACTCCCCTAAAATATTTTTAGGATCTGGGTCATCAAAGGCATGAGGTGCTTTGACAGATTCTACGACTGGTAACATCGTTAATACTTTTACATTGGTAAATCTCTTCACTTCCATGTCTTGAAATTCGGGATTCGTAAGCGCTGTGAAAAGTTCCCGTAGACGATCTTTTCGAAAGTTAAAGGTAATAAAGCCATCATTTTCTTCTAACATTCCCTCTTTATCAAAGATTGTAGGAACTAAAAATTCATCCGTAATTCCTTGCTCATAACTTTCTTCAATAAATTGAGAAATAGAAGAATGAGTAGGTCCTACGCCATTGACAATCACATCATACCCTTTTTTGAGACGGTCATAGTTATTATCTCTATCCATCGTATAATAACGACCACCAATCGTAGCAATAGAACCACCAGTCTCCTTCAATTTTTCTTCTACTTGTGAAATATAAGTATAAGCGCTTTTTGGATCTACATCCCTACCGTCTGTACAAAGGTGTAAATAAATTCTTTCCACGTGTTGTTGTTTACACATATCTAATAACGCTAATAAATGATAGATAGTAGAGTGAACTCCCCCATCACTAAGAAGTCCCATGAAGTGTAGTTTAGAATGATTTTCTTTAACATGATTCATCACTTTTAAAATTTCTTCATTTTGAAAGAAAGTTCCTTCTTCAATGGCATGATTAATTAATTCTAAAGGTTGATAGATTAATCTACCAGCTCCAATATTCATATGTCCTACTTCACTATTACCCATCTGTCCTTTTGGAAGTCCTACTTGAACACCACTCGCTTCTAGTGTTGTATATCCATATTTTTCTTTTAATCGATCTAAATTGGGAGTACGAGCAGCTTTCACCGCATTACCATGAGTCTCTTCTCTTTCTCCTACTCCATCCATAATACAAAGTACAAAAGGTTTCATATCATCACCAAAGAATATTTTATCACAAACAGAAAAAAAATTCTACCAAAGATAAAGCGGTAATGTAATCTTCACACGCGTTCCTACCCCTACTTTTGAACGGTATTCTAACTTTCCTTGATGCGCTAAAACAATCTCATTAGAAAGAGAAACACCTAATCCAGTTCCTTTCCTTTTTGTCGTATAAAAAGGTTCCATCATCCGTTTCATTACTTCCTCCTTCATCCCTTCCCCATTATCTTCAATATAAACTTCTAAAGACTGATTCGTAAGATTCGTCCAAAGATGAATCTCTTTTGATTTTGCCTCAATACTATTTTTTAATAGATTAATCAGAACTTGACTTAATCGTAAATAATCTCCATTGATAAATAGTTCATCTTCTAAAATATCGGTATGAAAAGAAACTTGCTTTTCTTTCATATAAGGAGATATCTCTTTCGTTACTTCTTCTAATAACATACTAACATCCATAATTTCATAATTTAGATTTGCTTTATTTACTAATAAGAAATCTTGTAGTAATAATAGTAATCTTTCTATTTCATTTCTAAGAATCGGAACATACTTTTTAGCGTGTTCTAGATTAGTGACATCAAACATATCTAAATAAGCTTTACAAACCGCTACAGGATTCTTAATCTCATGCGTAATTTTAAAAAGCGAAAGACGAATTTGTTGTTCTTTTTGAAGCTCTTTAAAGTCCGCATGATTCTTCATAATCTTTTCTCCTTCTATCCATAATAAGATTAGAAAATAGAAAACATTGCTAAAAAGGAAAGTCAAAAGAAAAGAAAGGAAAAGATTTTGTGATTCTAAAAGGCATTGCCAAAGAAAATGAAATAATCCAAAAGAAAATACTAAGAAAGAAATTTGCTTTTCTTTTTTCTGAATCCAAAGAAGATTCAAAATGGAAAAGAAAAGAAGTCCCCAAAGAAAATGACTAGTTTCTAAGAACGAAAAAAGAAAAAGTTCTAACAGAAAAATTACTAAAAAACGGTTTTGATAAATGGCTAAAAAAAGTAAAACACTTAGGAAAGAGGGAAGTAAAAAAGCTACAAAAGATTCTTGAAAATGAAAAATCAAAAAGGTAGAAGTTAATAGAGCAAAGTCAAAGAGCATTTCTTTTTCTCTTTTCCCTATATTCTTATTTTCTATAATATAGATAATATAAAAGCCTAATGGATAAGAAAGAAAAAGAAAATTTAATAAAATCATTGAGAATAGATTCATATCATCACCGTCTTTACTATATCATCTAAATTTGTCAGATTTTGTCGAAAAATGCAAAAAAAAAGTGAAAAATCACTTTAATTCATTAATATATTTAGTAATTTGTTTCGCGCCATCTCCTAGAATAATCTTTAATTGGTTATCAATTTCAACGATTCCTTGCGCTCCCATTTTTTGAATGCCTTCTTTGTTCGCTTTCGAAACATCCTTTAAATTCACAATAAATCTAGATTTATTAGATTCAAAACTTTCAATATTATCTTTCCCACCAAGTAATTCTACTAGACGATTTGCTTCCAATTTAAAATCTTTTTTCTTGGATTTTACAATGGCAATCGCAATTACAACTAATATAAATATAAGAATTAAATATTGCCAAATATAAGATTCCATATCATCACCTGTCAACATTATACTATAAATAGCAAAAAAAAGAAACACTTAAATCTACCCTCTATTTTCGACAAAAAGCAAAACTTTTTCATTGTATATTCAAATTAATTAGTGTAAGATAGTAAGAAGGTGAAATTATGAACTTACGAAAAAGGATGCATGTTGATATTTCTATTGTGTTTCCTGTTCTTCTTTTTGCAGTCATCAGTATCGCTACAATCTATAGTGCGGAGTCTTTACTATTAGAAGAAGGAAACTATGCATTAAAACAAAGTATATGGTATCTAGTAGGTAGTTTTGCTACGATAGGAATTCTTCTTCTAGGTAACAAAACCATTTTAAAATATAGTTGGTATTTATATATTGGATGTAACTTATTACTAGTCCTTCTCCTTTTTTTTGGAGAACCCATCAATAACGCAAAATGTTGGTTTGTCATTCCTCATATTGGCGTTTTTCAACCGAGTGAATTTATGAAAATCGTTTTAATTTTAACACTCAGTAGAATGATTGGTAATTTTCAAAAGAGATATCCATCCCCTACTTTACTAGAAGAATTTCTATTTCTCTTAAGAGTTCTTCTAGTCGTTGCGATTCCTTCTATTTTAACCTTTTTAGAACCAGATACAGGAGTCGTTCTTATCTATTTACTAATTACTTTCATTATGCTTTTTACATCCGGAATACGATATCGATGGTTTGTTATTTTATTTTCTATTTGTGGAGTGATTTTAGCCGCTATCTTAGATTTTTATTTCTTCCATCAAGAACTTTTTATTGATATTTTTGGAACTAGTTTCTTTCTCCGTATTGATAGATTACTAGATTGGTCTAGTCGAAGTGGTTATCAACTAGAAAAAGGAATGACCGCTATCGGTTCTGGAGGACTTTTTGGCTATGGTTTTAATCATACCCCTCTTTACTTTCCAGAACCACAAACAGACTTTATCTTTGCCGTTTTCTCTTCTAACTTCGGCTTTGTTGGTTCGATTGGTCTTTTCTTATTATTAATCTATTTTGATATTCGTCTTATCACTCTAGCTTTTCAAAGTAAAAATCTAGAAGCAAAATATATCATAAGTGGAATTGTTGCCATGCTAATCTATCAACAATTTCAAAATATAGGAATGACTTTTGGCGTATTACCAATTACGGGAATTACCCTCCCCTTTATTAGTTATGGGGGATCTAGTTTATTAAGTTATATGTTGATGTTAGGAATTCTATTAAATATCGCTAATGAAAATAAAAAAAGAATTTTCTATTAAAAAAGATTTAGGAAATCATTCCTAAATCTTTATTTTTTTTCTTTCTGTTTTTTTGAATAGAGAAGAAGTAAAGAACAACTTACTAAAACAACTCCTAAAGTGTAAATCATAACGGTTCCCATTCCACCAGTAGAAGGTAATCTACTACCTTTTCTATTAGAAACCGTAGTACTTACAATACCCGTTAGAATATTTCCTTCTTGTGATTCTTGATCATTTACTTTTAAAGATAATTTACTTACTTTTTTCTCTTCTTCATCATATACAACTTCAATTTCTAATTTGGCATCTTCAATACTATTATACCCGTCTAAAACAGTAGTTTCTTTTAAATAATAAGTATCTGCAGCAAGTCCTACAAAAGATAGTTTTCCTTGAGCATCTGTCTTTCTTTCCGTACCATCTTCTTCGTTATCTGTCCATCCTGTTAAAACGCCATCTTCATTAAATTGAGCCCACTTTTTAGCGCCACCAGACATTTTATAGATTTTAAATCCAACACCAGTTAAAGGAGAGTTTGTCCTAGAATCTTGCTTTGTAATATCTAATTGGAAAGTAAATACAGCAATATCTGTGTTTGGAGTATCTTCTGTCGTTGTAGTTTCTCCAGAACCAGAAGCATTTGGGTTATTCGAAAACTCTAAAGAAGCTGTGTTTGTATTTCCTTCTGCTCCTGAAGTAGCATTTCCAATAGCAGCATCTTCATTTAACTGAGCATAATAAGTAACTAAAATAGTTCCTCCAGCTTGTACTTGGGTAACACTTTTTAAATCATCACAAGTTATGGTAATTTGTTGAATTGGTTCTGGTCCAATCTTCTCTACTTTAAAACTAGAAGTAATATCTGTTTTTTGATTATCTTTTGATACATATTCTACTTTTACCGCATGATTACCACCATCTACAAAAGTTAATCCAGAAGAAAGTGTATCGGTAAATTTATATTTATAAGTTTTATAATCATCATAATTTGTTGGTAATGTTCCCTCTAAGTGGAATGGAATAATATCTCCAATTTCATAATCTGCTACATCCGTAAAAATGTCATTATCTTTTAATACTGTTTTTTCTAAGGTTGGAGCATCTCCCTTTACTTTAATGGTTTCATCTTTTCCAATTACTTTTAATAAGTATCTAGTTTTTGCTTCTCCTTTTGGAACAGTAACACTATCTTGAATGAAGTAATAACCAGGAGTTACATTGCTTATCGTATGACTACCACTAGAGTATGTAGATGTTTTTTTACTTCCATTATCGCTTTTTAAGGCTGTACTTACCACTTCAGCAAAGGCTTTTGCCATCTCTGAATCATCTGCATAAGAATCTAGGATTTTAGCAACATCATCGGCTTTATTAGCAGAACCAAAGATATTTTTAAGACTATCCTTAGTTCCTCCATCTTTTTTTGTTACTTGGAGTTCTGATTCTTTTAATTTTTTTAGTAATTCTTCTCCATTTACACCATCGCCCCATTCAATATTTCCTAATTCGTCCTCATTATCGGCATTACCTTTAAAGATTTGATAAGCTTCATAAGTATGCCCAGATGTAGAACCGGTAATCGTAATTGTATGGGTAGTTGTTTCATCTGCCATAGCAATTGGTAATATCGCTGTTACAAGCAAAGTTGTAACTAGTAAAAGTGATAAAAACTTCTTCATATCTCCTCCTTTTTGGACTTCTTTTTCTATCTACTTGTCGTAGTATCCTATGATATAAATATACTACAAAATAGTATTTTCGTCAACAAAAAAGGAGAACTATTTTTCTCCTTTTAATAAGTCAAATACCTTTCTTACTTTTAAGTCGTAACGAACAGCATCTTCTCCAAAGTTTTTAAAGAAATCTTCTTTACTCATTTGATATTTAGAAGTAATCTTTGTAACTTCTTCATCTAATTCTTTATCAGTTACATCAATCTTTTCTTTCGCAATAATCGCATCAATCATAAGACGATAAGTAACTCTTTTCGTTGCTTGGTCTTTATATTCTTCTCTTAATTTTTCTTCCGTAAGTCCAGTAAATTGATAGAATTGCTCTAAAGTAATTCCTTGCATTTGAATATTTTGAGAATATTCTTGAACCATTCTAGAAACTTCTTCTTCAATCATGGCATTTGGAATATCTACTTTCATGGTAGAAGCTGCTTCTTCTAATAAATCGTTAATCCATTTATCTTCTGCTTCTTTTTCTTTTTGAGTTTTAATATTCTCTTTTACTTGTTTTTCTAAAGATTCTTTAGAATCGATTCCTTCCATTCCTAAATCATCAAAGAAATCTTTATCTAATTCTGGAATATGAACTTCTTTTACTTCATTTACTTTTACTTTAAAGATAACTGCTTGTCCTTTTAATTCTTCAGAATGATACTCTTCTGGGAAAGTAACATGAATTTCTTTTTCTTCTCCCGCACTCATTCCTACTAATTGTTCTTCAAAGCCAGGAATAAAGGTATTACTTCCAATTTCTAGAGAATAATTTTCTCCTTTTCCACCTTCAAATGCTACCCCATCTTTGAATCCTTCAAAGTCGATAACAGCAACATCTCCATTTTCAATTTTTCCTTCTTTGATAACATTTTCTTTATAATGTTCTTGCATATGTTGAATAGAATGTTCAATCTCTTCTTTGGTAACTGTTACTTTTTCTTTCTTAGCCTTTAATCCAGTATATTTTCCTAGAGTTACTTCTGGCTTTAAAGTAAGAGTAAATTCAAATTCGATTCCCTCTGCCCCAATATTCGTAATATCTACGACTGGTTGCGCTACTATCTGTAAATCACTATTTTCTTCTAGCATCTTATCGTATGCTTTTTCTACAGCATTATTAGATGCTTCATAATATAAAGATTCCATTCCATAGTGTTTTACATAAATTTCTTTAGGAGCTTTTCCTGGACGGAACCCATCGATTTTTGCTTTCTTATTTGCTTTCTTAAACGCTTCATCAACAAGAGCTTCCCATTCTTTTCCTTCTACTTTAATAACGATTTTTTTCTCGTTTTTTGTCTCAACTTTTGTTTCTGTTTTTGTTTCTTTCTTTGCCATACTATCCTCCGTTTTCTTTAAACATTACTAGTATATCCTAAAAACCTTATTTAGGCAAGTATTTCCTTGATAGATTCTAGTTTTTCTTGCATATTTTCACTCTTGGTAATGTAACTTCCAACTACGAAAATATCCGCTTTTTTGACAAATGGTAAAGTATCGATATTGATACCTCCATCTACCTCAATAACATAGTCATATCCCATTTCTTCACGAATGGTATAAAGTTCTTCTACCTTCCCTTCTGAATCAGGAAGAAAGGCTTGTCCTCCATACCCTGGTTCAACACTCATGACGAGTACTAAGTCGACTCTCTCTAGGTAAGGCACTAAAGCAGAAACCGGTGTATTTGGTTTAATCGAAATTCCTACTTTACTTCCCATTCCATGAATTTTTTCGATATATCGAATAGGATCATCCGCTGCTTCTAAATGAAAAGTAATATACTTAGGATGATAACCTTGATATTCTTCTAAATAAGAATCTATATCTTTTACCATGAGATGTAAATCAATCGAAGATTGATACTCCGATAAAGTCTTCATCGAAGTTGTCTCTGGAACAAATCTTCCATCCATAACATCTAAATGGATATAATCTGGTTTTAAAGAATCTATCTCCTTTACTTTTTCTTTATCTTGTACGATGTTCAATATGGACACTGATATCATCTGTCATTCCTCCTATCTTGACAAAATTTCCTATTTTTGCTTGTAATTCTTGTACCTTCGTAGCAAGCCTTTGCGCTCTTTCTTGATACTGTGGAAGACGCATTTCTTCCGTAAAAATATCTACTCCTGCTAATCTTTTTTTAGCGGATTCTACCTCGGTTAAAAAAGAAGAGAAGGAAACTCCTACATGCGTTTGAAAATCTTGATAACATTGTGATAAGTGCTGATGGGTAGAAGAGATTCTCTCTACTATTCTTTCTAGGTTTTCTTGATGGAAGAGAACCTCACCTTCTAATGCCGTAATTTCCATTTCTAGTTGACGAATTTTCGAACGATGGAATAACTTTCTTTTTTCTAATTCTCTTTTTTCTTGTTCTTTGAAAGTTTTTTTCTCTCTTAAAGAAGTAATTTGACTAGTTTCTTCTTCTTGTTTTATTTCTAGTTTTCCCTGTTCTTCCTCATATTCTTCTATCTCTGAAGAAGCCATTCGATAATAATATTCTTGATCTACTAAAGCAGCATCTTCTTTTCTTCTTTTTAAAGATAAAGTTTTTTCTTCATACTCTTTTCTAGCTAACTCAGAAGATGCTTGAGCCTCTTCTAATTCACTTTCGGTTCTCTTTTTTTGAATATCTAGCTGTTGATAGAGAAATTGTACCATTTCTTCCATAGAGGAAAAAGGTTTCTCATTCATCTTTGTAAAAAGTTCTTCCGTCCAAGAAAGAACAGGATATAGTTCCATAAAAGTTCCTAATCCCGGAATTAATAGATTAAGGGTATTCTTATCATTTCCTTTTGAAAGTTGAAAATAAAGGTCTTCTATTTCGCGCATGGTCTTCTTTTTCGTTAAAAGAGTCGCAATATCATAATGGAAATTATGATTTAAAACATACTTTATCGTCTCTTGATTATATTCTTTTAAAAGTTCCTCAATAGGAATATGAGATACAATTAATTTTTTATTTTTTTCATAACTCTCTAAAATTTCTTCTTTGGTGTAGTCTGGTCTTTTTTTCATGTTTTGAAATTCTTGCCAAAAACGCGTTAGTTTTCGACAGAATTCGATATTTTGTTCTCTTTCCTCGCCATGAACTGCTGCTTCGATAGCTGTTACTAAATCTTGACAGTCTTTTTCCCAATCCTGTTGATGATATCGTGTTAAATCGATTTCTACAATAGGTAGATGAGGAAACTGTTTTTTTAATTCTTGCGCTTGCCGGTAACAGTAGTTCCATTCTTTACTACCATTCGTAAAACAGAAAATCGCAATCGGATGAAATCCCTCCACTACCACTTCACTATAGACTTTTTCTGAAGAGTGATTGATACGATTTTCTTCTTTTTGCTTTTTACATTCCGCAATAATTTTTTCTGGGCCATCTAACGGCATCTCGGTAGTAACCATTCCTAGTTCTTCTCTTGTTTCTGCCCCATTTTTAACATACATATCTCGGCTAGATGCCCCAACGATATGACTAGGTTCGACTAAAAATCCAAACCCACTGCGATAAGTATCTGTCAATTCTTCTGTAAATAAGGAAGTAGATACATACTTTGTTTCAAAATCTCCTTGGAAATGTACAGTAGAAGTACTATGTCCTAGAAAACGAAATGGCTTTCCCGGTTCAAACTGAGAGATATCTGTCGTAAAGGTAGACCAGTGTTGAACGATTATCTTCTGTAATTCTCTAGCAATTTGAATTAACCCTTCTAAATCTCCCTTTTTCTGACAGGTAACTACTCTCTCTTGATAGGGAGTAAGATCTGGTTTAGAAGGAAAATATTCAAAACTATCAAAGGCTCTTTCTAATACTATTAAGATATCACGAAAGCGATATAATGCCTCACTTGTCTTTTGAACTTGCAATGCCGTTTTTATAAAATGCTCTATCGACTGTAAAGTCTCTTCCTTTAGATAATCTTCTAGTGTTAAATCTTCAAAGTCTATTTTTTCACACCAATTTAAATATTCTTCTTTGGCTTGTAGAAAAGCTTCTTTCGGAAAAGAAGGAATCGTCTCTTGCGATAACATTCCATTATCTAAAGATCTATCCGAAGTACGAAAGAAATAAGAAAATAAGTCGTAAAAATCTCCTAACGGAATAGAATATGCCGTTTCATTTTCCTGTTCTCTTTTTATTCTTCGAATTCTATCTAAAAAAGAGGGAGAAGAAGTTCCCTTCTCTAACTCTTCTAAAAATTCTTTGGAAATCTTTAGAAGAGGACGATGAAACGGTTTTTCTGGATAACTAATTTGTAGTGATTCCATAGCATCATCTCTATTATTAAGTATACCGAACTCTCCTTAAAAAAGCAAACAAAAGTAGATTTCTCTACTTTTGTTCCATAAAACTAACATAATTTTCATAACGAGATTTTAAAATCTGTCCTGAAGCAACTCTTCTTTTAACTTCACAATTTTCTTCTTTTAAATGCATACAATCCCGATATTCACAAAGTTCTTTACAATCTTCAAATTCTAAGAATCCATCACGAATTGCTTCTTTCGGATATTCTTTAAAATCTAAAGCACTAAATCCTGGTGTATCGGCAATTAAACCGCCTAGGACAGGAAGAAACTCTACATATCTAGTCGTATGTTTTCCACGCCCTAACGCATAAGATACTTCTTGTGTTTCTAAATTTAAATTCTCATCTAACAGATTTAAAAGAGTACTTTTTCCAGCTCCTGATTGTCCTGCAAAAACAGTCACTTTATGAGCGAAAATATCACGCAACTTTGGATCTTTATTTTCATAGACAGCATATCCAATTCCTCGGTAATAATCCATAATCTTTTTAATTTCTTCTCTTTTTTCCTCGTCTACTAAATCTAACTTGGTAAAACAAAGAATCGGTTTTACTTGATTATACTCTATCATAACCAGTAATTTATCTAGTAGATTAGAAGAAAAGGCAGGTACTTCAACACTCGTTACAATAACGGCTTGATCAATATTCGCAATACTAGGACGAATGAGTTCATTCCGTCTTGGTTCTATTTCTAATAAGTAACAATTCTTTTCATCAATCGTAACGAAATCTCCAACGAGAGGAGTAAGTCCTAATTGACGGAATTTTCCTCGTGGTTTACAAAGGAAGATTTCCCCTTCTACTTCTACAGAGTAATCATTACTTAATTGTTTGACAATTCTTCCCTTTTTAGCCATTTTGATCCGTCGTTGTATTGGTATTCGTATTGGTATTTGTTTCAGCTGTCTTAGGATTATCAGCAGCAATCGTAATTGTTAAAATAACGCCTTCTTTTACTTCTCCTCCAGGTTGTCTTCCTTGCGCTAAAATAGTTCCTGCTTTTTGTCCTGAATTGTATCTTTCTTCAAATTCACAAGTAATTTTATTATCATCACAGAATTGTTGAATTTTCTTTTTCGTATAAGTACCATCTAAGAAATCTGGATAAATGATAATGAGTGTAGCCCAAGTTAATTCGATAACGCCACCCTCTTTAATTCGCGTATTTGGATCTTTACTTTGACCAATAACCATTCCTTCAAAAGCATCTTTATAAGCATCTTGTTCTACGGATACTTTCTTAGCAGTCGCTACTACTTGAATTCCTTTAGACTCTAATTCTTTTTGAACGACAGTAACATTTTGTCCTGTATAATCCTCTAGAATAATTCCAGTAAGTCCAGAAGATACGACGATAGTTACCGTGGTTCCTCTTTTTACCTTACTACCATTCTTCTTTGTTTCATAATCAATAACGAATCCTTCTCCTACATCATCGCTAGGTTCTTCTACTCGCGATACTTTAAGTCCTAGACTCTCTAGTTTTTCCGTTACAACAGCTTCACTTTTACCAGCGATAGAAGGAAGTTCTACAGATTCTTTCTTATTTTCATCTAAAATATGTAAGGCAACTAAAAGAACCGTAACAAAGGTAATAATACAAGTAACAATTGCTGCAATGACGATTCCCTTAATAATTCTGCCTTCTTTTTTCTCTTTCTTCTTTGCTTTCACTTCTTCTTCAATGTCCTCATTTCTCTCTTCCCTAGTTTCTTTTACTTTTTCTAAATTAGGGACTGCCTTGGTTTCTTCTAAATCATTTTCAGAATATTTATATACCCATCTTTTTTCATTTTTTCTTTCTTCCGTAAGCGCTGTCTTCAAATCATTATGCATATCAGATACGGAATCATAACGATTTTTTGGATTCTTAGCACAAGCTTTCAAAACAATATTTTCAATACTTTGTGGAATAGAACTGTTTTGAGCACATAAACTTGGAATTTTTTCCTTCATTTGTTTAATAGCAATCTCAACAGCATTATCTCCCTTAAAAGGAAGTTTACCAGTAAGACACTCATACATCAAAATTCCCAAAGAATAAATATCGCTTTTAATCGTTGCTCCCGAACCATTCGCCTGTTCTGGAGGTAAATAATGAACAGAACCCATGACACTATTAGTCTGTGTTAATTCCGCACTATTCATCGCAATAGCAATTCCAAAATCAGTAATCTTAACTCTTCCATCTTCTAGAATTAAAACATTTTGAGGTTTGATATCTCGATGAATAATATAACTATCATGTGCACAAGCAATCGCACTTGTTAACTGCATCATAATATCTACTGTTTCAGATAAAGAAAGTCCTCCGCGTTTCTTAATTAAACTCTTCAATGTCTTTCCATCAATATATTCCATCACAATGAAATAGTTTCCATTATCTTCTCCTACATCATACATCTCTACGATATTTGGATGATTTAAAGAACTCGCTGCTTTAGCTTCGCGTTGAAATCTTTTGACAAATTTTTCATCACTCGCTAGATCTCCACGCAATACTTTCACAGCTACTTCACGGTCTAAAATGGTATCATAAGCAAGATATACATTTGCCATTCCACCTTCGCCAATTGTACGGATGATTTGATATCTACCATCTATTTTTTGGCTTTTTATAATCATACTAGCCTTCCTCCTTGTTTAAATACGCAATCGAGATATTATCACTTCCACCACGATTGTTGCATTTAAATACCAATTTCTTTAATTTATTCTCAATTGTTCCTTCCCCATCTAATACTTTCATAATTTGTTCATCATCTAGCATATTTGTAAGTCCATCACTACATAGCATGATTCCATCCACACCAAGTTCTACATTAAAAATATCCATCTCGACATTAGTATTGGCTCCTAACGCTTTCATTAAGACATTCTTTCGTGGATGGTCTTTGGCCTCTTCTTCCGTCAATTCTCCACTTTTTACTAGGAGATTAACGAGAGTATGGTCTACCGTTATTTTATGTAGTTTATGATTTTTTACAACATATCCAGAAGAATCTCCAATATTTCCAAAAAGCAAGAAAGAAGGCGTTAATATCGCGATAACAACGGTCGTCCCCATTCCTTCACTTTCTGGATGATCTTTTACATATTTAAAAATTTCTACATTCGCTTCACTTACTGTACTTTGCATCCAGTTAATCGCATCTTCTTTATTTCCAACGCTACTGATAGAGCGAAATCTTTTTCCAATATGGGTAATGGCAATGTTAGACGCTACTTCCCCATCTTTATGTCCTCCCATACCATCGGCAACACAAAGAAGGATTTCTCCTGCTTCATTCTCGACGATAACGACACTATCTTCATTTCTTTCTCTGACCATTCCAGGATCTGTTAAATACCCATATTTCATACTATTCCTCCTTGTAACTGGCTCTTAGTTGTCCACAAGCAGCACTTACTTTACTTCCAAATTCTCTTCGAATTGTGACACTCGTTCCATTTTTCTTTAATTCATCATAAAACGCTAAAATGGTATTTTTGTCACTCTTTTTATATTCGATATGACTAGTTTCATTATAAGGAATTAAATTGATATAACAATTCATTCCTCGAACTAAAGAACTTAATTCTTTCGCACAAGCAAGAGAATCATTCACTCCTTTTAAAAGGATATACTCAAAAGTCACACGACGATTAGAATTCTCGAGATAAAAGCGAACCGCTTCCATTAACTTTTCAATTGGATATGCTTTATTAATATCCATAATTTGATTTCGAATTTCATTATTAGGTGCATGAAGAGAAATGGCTAAATTCACTTGTTTTGGATAAAGCGCAAACTCTTTAATTTTAGGAACAATGCCACTAGTAGAGACCGTAATGTGACGACTTCCAATATCGAGTCCTTTCGGAGTATTTACAATATCAATAAAACGAATCACTTCTTCGTAATTATCGAAAGGTTCCCCAATTCCCATTAAAACGATATGAGAAATTCGTACCTTTTGGCTTTCTTCAACAGCTAGAATTTGTCTTACCATCTCACCAGCATTTAAATTTCTTACTTTTTTTAATCTTCCACTCTCACAGAAATGACATCCCATATTACATCCTACTTGTGTAGAAATACATAAACTATTTCCATAATCATGATTCATTAAAACCGCTTCTATACGGTTCTTATCTTCTAATTCAAAAAGATATTTAGAAACATCAATATCTTCTGTTTTGGTAAGAAGATGAAGAGGTTCAAAAGAAAAATCTAAGGTTAATTGTTCCATGACTTTCTTTCCAACATTCGTCATTTCTGAAAAAGAAGTCACTCTTTTTTTATATAACCACTCAAATACTTGTGTAGCTTTAAATTTTCCTTCCCCGATAGAAAGAAAATATTCTTCTAATTCTTCTTTTGTTATACCATATATATTCTTCATATCTACACCTACTAAACATTATATCAAAAAGTGAGAAAAAAAGGAAATTTTATTCACATATTTCATCAAAATCCCATGTTTTTTTCTTTCTATCACAAAAAAAGGAGAAAAATCTCCTATTCTTTGGCACTCGTTTCTAAAGATTCATAGTAGTTAAATGTACGAATACTATCATCTTTATTGGCTTCTAATAATTCTCCTGCTTTCTCTGGATTGATGACTTTTAACATCGCAAAACGAGTTTGATTATTTAAGAATTCTTCATATAGATCAAAGTCTACTTTCTTACTATCTAGCGTAAATCCATTCTCTGGATGATAACGGAAAGTTGGGAAGAATCCACAAGCAGTCGCTAATTTCTCCATCTCTACACTATTTTCCATACCACCTTTAATACCATGAGAAATACAAGGTGTATAAGCAATAATAATAGCAGGTCCTGGATATTCATTAGCTTCTTTAAAGGCTTTAATTACTTGTTGTGGATTAGAACCGATGGATACTTGCGCTACATAAACATTTGGATAACTCATAGCAATACGAGCTAAATCTTTTTGAGCGGTCTTTTTTCCAAAAGCGGCAAAAGAAGCAATAGCACCTTTTGGAGAAGCTTTGGAAGATTGTCCTCCCGTATTGGAATAAACCTGACTATCCAAAACTAAAATCTTGATATTTTCAGAAGAAGCAAGAACATGATCGATACCACTAAATCCGATATCGTAAGCCCATCCATCTCCTCCAATACACCAAATACTACGCGCTACAATATAATCTTTTAACTCTTTTAATTCGTCTGGAATATCTTCTGTTAAATTATCATAAACCTCTTTTGTTACTTCATAAGAATTTGGATTTTCTAACCATTTTCTAAAGAGTTCACTATTTTCATTATCCATTGATTTAGTCATGATAGAAGCAATTCTAGCACGAATCGTATTACTTGCTACTAACATACCAAAGCCATACTCAGCATTATCTTCAAATAGACTACTAGCCCAAGGAAGAGTATATGGCATAGAAGGAGCACTTGCTCCATAGATAGAAGAACATCCTGTAGCGTTACTAATAATTAAATGATCTCCAAATAATTGCGTAAGTAACTTGATATAAGCAGTTTCTCCACATCCCTGACAAGCTCCACTAAAAGCAAATTTAGGTTCCTTAAATTGACTACCTTTTACCGTATATGGATTAACAACATCTTTCTCTTGAATATGCGTAGATAGATAATCGAATACTTCTTGTTCTTTGCGATCTAATTTATCCATGACAAGGGCTTTTTCTCCCTTCATACCAGGACAAACTTTCGCACATAGACCGCATCCTGTACAATCAGCAACAGAAGCACTAAGAATGAAGTAATAATTTTCTAATCCAATCGCCTTCGTAGCTCTTTCTTGAATATTCTGAGGAGCATTTTGATACTCTTCTTCACTGAGTAAGAAAGGACGAATGACACCATGTGGACAGACAAAAGAACATTGATTACAGTTTGTACAATTGATACTAATCCAATCTGGAGTAAGTTCACTCGTATAGCGTTTTTCTAATCCTGCTGTACCACATTCAAAACGACCATCTAAGCGATTCATAAAATCAGAAGTCTTTAAAGAATCTCCTTTTCGATGATGCATCATCATGAAGAAATCTTCTTTCTCTTCTCTTTCTTCTTTCTTCGTTGAATCTATTTCTAATTTACGAAGATTATTCGCTACGCCATAGATAGCACTCTTATTGGCTTCTACAATTTCTGCGCCTTTCTTCGCAAATTTACTCTCAATAATTTTCTCCATACAAGTTAAAGCATCTTCATACTTTACAACATCCGTAAGAGAGAAAATAGCGCTTTCCATAATCGTACTAATCTTATTTTTAAGTCCTACTTTTTCCGCTAAAGCATACGCATTGATAACATATACTTTCGCATTCGCATCGATTAATTTATTATAGAAAGATGGTTTCATAGAAGCTAGGATCTCACTATCACTTTTACTACTATTGATAATGACTTTGGCTTGATCTTTTAAACCAGATACAAAGTCAAAATCTTTTAAATAACTATCTTTGGTAATAACTAATAGGCTAGGTTCTTCTACATAGTAAGTAGAACGAATTTTATTTTCACTAAAACGAAGATGACTAGCGGTTACTCCTCCACTTTTCTTAGAATCGTATTGGAAATATCCTTGAACATAGTCTTCGGTATTTTCCCCAATAATCTTAATGATAGATTTAGAAGCACTAACCATTCCATCACTACCATATCCATAAAGTAACCATTCTTCTTTTGGAATCGTTGTAATTGGTAAACTAGGAAGACTAAGGTTCGTAACATCATCGACAATACCAATCGTAAAATTATGTCTTGGTTCTTTTAGCATTTCAAAGACAGCATGAATTTGATCTGGAGTGGTATTTTTACTAGAAAGTCCATATCTTCCTCCAACTACTTTAACTCCTCGTTTTGTAAGAATATCAGAAACATCTAAGTAAAGAGGTTCGCCATGACTTCCAGCTTCTTTCGTACGATCTAATACTGCTACTGCTTCGACCGTCTTAGGAACTGCTTTTAAGAAATATTTTAAACTAAATGGACGATAGAGATGAACTTCTACTAAACCAACATCTTCTCCCATCGCATCAATGGTCTCTTTAATGGTCTCACAAACAGATCCCATCGCCACAATGACTCTCTTCGCTTGTGGACTTCCATAGTAATTAAATGGGAAGTAGTGAGTTCCTGCTTTTTCATTAATTTTTTCCATATAGTTCGCAACAATTTCAGGAAGTTCATTATATTTAGAGTTTCTAGCTTCTGTTGCTTGGAAATAGATATCATCATTTTCAGCCGTACCATAAATGGCTGGTTTTAATGGATTAAGAGCACGATCACGGAATCTTTGTAACGCTTCTTGATCAATTAAATCAGCATAATCAGCGGCCTGTAATACTTCGATTTTTTGAATTTCATGACTAGTTCTAAACCCATCAAAGAAGTGCATAAAAGGAATACTTCCTTGGATAGCAGAAAGATGCGCTACCGCACTTAAATACGCAGCATCTTGCACAGAAGAAGACGCTAACATCGCAAATCCAGTCGCACGACAAGCATAGATATCTTGATGATCGCCAAAGATAGATAAAGCATGGGTAGATAAACTTCTAGCAGCTACATGCATAACAAGTGGTAACATCTCTCCCGCAATTTTATACATATTTGGAATCATCAGTAAGAGTCCTTGCGAAGCTGTATAAGTCGTTGTTAAGCAACCTGCTTTTAAAGACCCATGAATAAATCCTGCTGCTCCTGCTTCACTTTGCATCTCTACTACTTTGACAGAATCGCCAAATAGATTGATGCGGTCTTTACTCCATTCATCAGTATGTTCTGCCATAGGACTAGAAGGAGTAATTGGATAAATCCCTGCTACTTCCGTAAACATATATGAAGTATAACTACATGCTTCATTTCCATCAACTGTGATTATTTTTTTCATAGATTCACCTTCCTAAAAACTTATGCACACTCTTGTGCATACTCTATTTTTTATCTAATGACATTATACCATAAACTGTCCAAAAAAAAGATAATAAATATTATCTTTTTATAAATCTTCATGAAATGTTCGACTAATTAGTTCTTCTTGTTGATTTTTCGTTAGTTGTTGAAAGCGAACTCCACATTCCGCATAACGAACAATCAACTTTGGATACTTCTCAGGATTCTTAAAAGCATTCAATAATTGATTCTTCGAAACAACATTGATATTTAAGTGTTCCCCACCCTTTTTAAAATACTCTGTTACCAGACTAATAATATTTTGAACTCTCTCTCCTTCCTTTTCCCCTAACGCATTAGGAGAAATAGAGAAATTGTTCGTAATTCCATCTTCACAAATCACTTTATAAGGAATTTCAGAAACACTTTCTAAAGAGGCTTTGGCTCCAGAAATATCCATCCCGTTCGAAGGACAGGCTCCTGGAGAGAATGGCTCAAAGGCCTTTCTTCCATCTGGTGTAGCGCCTGTTGCTTGTCCATAGAAGACATGATCTGCAATCGTTTGAAGAGAAACTCTCGCATTGGCATTACGATAAAGATGTTCTCCACTTAAACTTTTCATAAATAACTTCATAATATCAGACGCTAATTTATCTACTTTTGGTTCCTTATTTCCATATCGTGGAAATTCTTTTTCTATTTGGTATCCAGTAATGAATCCTTCTTCATCACGAATCACTTTGACACCACCATAACGAATAGCCGATAAGGAATCCGCTACCGTAGCTAGACCAGTTATACCAAAAGACATCTTTCTTTCTACTACGGTATCTAAAAATGCCATAGGAGCTGATTCATATCCATATTTATCATGCATATAATGCACAATACTTAAGGCATCAACATAAACTTTAATAAACTTATTCATAATCTTTACAAAGTCTTGAACTACTTTTTGATACTCTAGTTTTTCGCCTGTAATCTCTTCAATTCCCTCTACCATCAATTCTTTCGTTACTTCATCTTTTCCACCATGAAGGGCATAAAGAAGTGCTTTTGGTAGATTAATACTTGCTCCATAATAAATCATTTGACTTCCTAATTTTACCGGAGAAGAGCATCCTACAATGGCATAATCTCTACCATAGATAGGACGAATTAAATCATCATTGACAAATTGAATCACATGCGTATCAATCGCTAATTTACCGACATACTTCTGGAATGGTTCTGGTAATTTAGAAGACCAGAGAATCACAAAATTAGGTTCCGGAGAAGAATCTAGATTCTTTAATGTATTTAAGAATCGATAAGAGGTTTTGGTGACAAAAGATTTCTTATCATCACACATTCCTCCAATTGCCTCCGTAATCCATGTAGGGTCGCCAATTAAAATTTCTCGATGATCATTTTTTCTCAAATGACGAACTAAGCGTAACTTAACCACTAATTGATCTACTAATTCTTGGGCTCCTTCTTCTGTTAGAAGACCATTCCTGATATCTCTTTCAATATAGATATCTAAGAAAGTAGCAGTTCTTCCAAAAGAATTAATAGCGCCATTATTTTGTTTTACCGTTGCTAGATAAGCAAAGTATACCCATTGAAAAGCTTCTTTGGCATTCGCTGCTGGTTTAGAAATATCAATTCCATAGCGTGATGCCATCCATTTGATATCTTCTAAAGCCTTGATTTGTTCTTGTACCTCTTCTCTCGTACGAATCATCGCAAAGTTCATAGGCTTTGTTAATTTTTGTAAATCTTTTTTCTTTCGCGTAATTAAGTAGTCAGCTCCATAAAGCGCAAGACGGCGATAATCTCCTAACACTTTTCCTCTTCCATATTCTTCTGGAAGAGACGCTAATACTTTTTGATGACGATATTTTAAAATTTCATCCGAATAAGCATCTAAGATTCCTTCTTGATAGGTCTTATGATATTCTTGATATTTCTCTTCTATTTCTTTATTCATTTGATATCCATAAGAATGAACGGCATCTTTCATAGCCGCAATGCCTCCTTGTGGATTCATCATTCTTTTTAAGGGTTCATCTGTTTGTAGTCCAAAAATAACTTCGTTTTTCTTATCGATATAGCCAGGATCAAAATTATCTATTCCGGCAATTTCTTCCGTGTCAATGTCTAACACTTTCGTAACTGCTTCTTTTTCTAATAGTTTTTGACATCTACTCCACAATTTTACTGTCTTTTTAGAACTTCGTACTAAAAACTTTTCCGTTTCACAATACTCTTGGTAATTATTGATAATAAAGTCTTCGACATTGATTTTCTTTTTCCATGTCTCGCCTTCGAATCCATTCCATTCGTTCATCTTTTCACCTCTCGGATAGTTTACACACATTATATCATGTTTTTTGTAAAAAGAAAAATGTTCTCCTAAGATTTGTCATTTACCTTACTTAAGAATTCTTCTTCCGTCCAAGTAGGAATTCCTAATTCTTGGGCTTTTGTAAATTTACTTCCAGGATTTTCTCCTACGATAACAGCATCCGTTTTCTTTGTCACACTTCCCGTTACTTTTCCTCCGCGAAGTTCAATTTTTTCTTTGGCTTCTTCGCGTGGTATAGAAAGCGTTCCTGTCAATACAAAAGTCTTATTTTCAAAGTCTGCACTAAGGCTTTTTTCTTTTCCAATATAGGTAAAGTTAACTCCATATTCTTTTAGTTTTTGAAGACATTCCTGATTCTTTGAGGAAGCAAAATAAGAAACGATTTCTTCCGCAATAATCTCCCCGATATCTTCTACTTCTCGTAATTCTTCAAAAGAAGCAGTTTGAAGTTTTTCCATCGTCTCAAAATGTTGCGCTAAAATAGTAGCAGTCTTCTTTCCTACATGACGAATTCCTAGTCCAAAAAGAAGTCTTTCTAAAGAATTATTTTTACTATTTTGGACGGCATCTAAAAGGTTTTGAATACTCTTTTCCCCAAATCCTTCTAAACACTGTAAATCTTCTTTGTGTTCATAGAGTGTATAGTAATCATCTGCCGTGTGTAAATACCCCATATTGTAAAAATCTTCGACAATACTATCTCCAAATCCATCTAAATTCATCGCATCTCGTGAGGCAAAATGAATTAATCCTTCAATCTTTCTAGCATCACAGTTTGGGTTTAGACAAAACCAAGCAGCTTCGCTTTCTTTCCGAACTAATTCTGTCCCACAAATTGGACAATGTGTCGCCATTTGAAACGGAATTTCTTCTCCTGTTCGTCTTTCTTTCTTGACTTCTACGACTTCAGGAATAACATCTCCAGCTTTATGGATAGAAATAATATCCCCTATCATAATTTCCTTTTCTTTGACATAATCCTCATTATGAAGAGTAACACTACTGATGATAGAACCTGCTAAATGAACTGGTGTAAGATCTGCTCTTGGGGTTACTTTTCCAGTTCTTCCTACACAAAATTCAATATTCTTTAGTTGTGTTAAAACTTCTTCTGCAGGAAATTTATAAGCAATTCCCCATTTTGGAACACGCGCTGTGAACCCTAATTTTCTTTGATCATCTAGGTTATTGACTTTAATAACAACACCATCAATCTCATAAGGAAGTTCTGGACGATGTTCTTGCCAATAAGAGATATATTCTACTACTTCTTCTACATTTTTAGCATGTTTGATATTGGGATTCACGGTAAATGTTAATTCCTTCATATAGTTTAAAGCATCTTCTTGGCTATGAATATCATAATCTCCTGCTTTTGGTAAATGATACATGAAGGTATTTAGATTACGGCTAGCAGCAATCTTAGAATCTAACTGACGAACAGATCCAGCCGCTGCATTTCTAGGGTTAGCAAACTCTTTTTCGCCTTTTTTTCTTCTTTCTTCATTTAGTGTTTCAAAAGAAGATTTAGGCATATAGATTTCGCCCCGTACTTCAATATCAATATCTTGAGGAAGAGATAAGGGAACACTCTTAATCGTTTTTACATTATGAGTGATATCTTCTCCTGTAACACCATCGCCTCTTGTTGCCCCCCGAACTAGTTTTCCCTTTTCATAGAGAAGAGAAACAGATAATCCATCAATCTTTAACTCACAAATATAGGTAGGATGTGGGATAACCTTCCTTACGCGATTATCAAACTCACGAATTTCTTCTTCATTAAAAATATCATCTAAAGACATCATAGGAACTTCATGAGTTACTTTTTGAAATCCATCTATGACTGTCGAACCGACTCTGACAGTTAGAGAATCCTCTCGAACAAGTTCTGGATGTTCCGTTTCCAATTTCACTAATTCTGCATAATAATCATCATACTCTTGATCCGTTATCGTAGGAGCATCTAAGGTATGATAATCATAACTTGCTTTATTCAATATTTTAATTAACTCATCTATTCTTTTTTCTATCATGTTCTCACCTATTTCCATTATACCAAAGAAAAAAAGAAATTCCTAAAAATTTCTTTATATCTTTTGATCTAAATATTGTCCAATAATGTTTTTAGCAACTTCTAAGTATACCAATTCTGCTTCTAAGAAATCATCTTCCGAAGTATGTTCTCCATCTAAATCATTAATCTCTCTACTTCTTAAAAATTTTAAAGGGATTTGTTCCTGGTCCGCTAATTGTTCAAAGACAGCAATTAATTCTTTAGTAGAATTAATAATTTCTTCTCTTTTCTCAGGAATATTTAGTTTTTTATAAGCTTCCATATATTCATTAAAGGCTTGATTTACTTCTTCCATATTACCGTTTCCTTCCTTGATATAGATCATCTATTTCTTCTGTTGTCATACTCTCCATTTGAAGTTTATCAGGGTTCATTTTACGATGGAAGAACTTCCAGAAAGAACTCTTTGCTTGATAACGCGCTCTGGCTTGGTCAATGGCTTTTTGGTGTTTTTCGGTAGCTTGTCTTTCTTTAGAAAGTTCGTCTTCAATAGCGACAATCTCCTCTAAGATAGCAGTTGCTTTTTCAGATACGACCGCTAAATTATGATATCTTTCTTGTAGTTCATAAATTCTTCTTAACCGTTCCATGATTCTATCATCGACATCATAACTTACCAACTTATCTAAGAATTTCCCCTTTCCATTGATAAAGTCCCAATCTCTTACAAAGTACTTTCCTACAACAGAAAGTAAATCATCTACATATTGAGATTGCGCTTCCGCTAAAGCTTTCTCATCTTTTTCATAAAGTGGTTTCTTTCCTAAAGAACCAGAGCTCATTCCTTCAGAAATATAATCTCCATTTCGATAAGTAACATGATCATGCATATAGATAGGATCAATTCCAAGGAAGTGAACCCCCGCTTTGGTTTGTTTTTCAATCTCAAAGTTTCCTGTTGCCGCTATAATATCATCCATCGCTGCCTCACTTAATTTTTCTTGTGGTTGAAATTGAGAAGAAAACTTCAAGGCAGCAGCTTCATCTCTTAATTTTCCTAATTCTTGTAGCATGTGAATCATTGGACCCTTATCCGTAAATTTTGGCATATATCTTTTTTCCAAAACATCCATTAAAAGGTCTAACTCAAAGTAAAGAGGAACAGAAGTCTTTTCTTTTCCAATCTCTGAACCGACATAAATTCGATCTTTATTGAATTCTCCTCCTAAGATTTCCTGTTTAGAAGGTGATGCGATTAATGTCTTTAATCTTTCCATCGTATCTTCTACATAACCTAGTACTTCTCTAGTAAGTCCCATATCTCCATGCATTGTTTTATAGACTCTAGATAACAAAGAAGACATCTCTTTTTCTATCGCATTTCTTTGTTCTTCAATTTCTACATAACCATAATCTTTCATATTCCCTCCTATGATTTTTCTACTTTCATTATACCTTAGTTTTTTAGGAAAGGCAAAGATTCTTCAAAGAGGTTGTCAAAAGAATGTAAAAACTGTAATGAAATCATTACAGTTTTTGATTAAGAATTCTTTAAAATTTCTAAACGCTCTTTTTCTTCCGCTAATTTTTTACGGTCCATCTCTACAATATTTTGAGGAGCTTTTTGAACATAGTTTTCATTCTTTAAAAGATTTTCTCTTCGTTGAATAGATTCTTCTAGTTTCTTTATCTCTTCCATTTTTCTACCATCGTCTTCTTTGACTCCCTCATCATAATAAGTAATATCAATAAATTTAGATTTATAATTTTGGGTGAGAGAAAGAGTTTCCCCATGGAAGAGATTCTCTTTGGTAATCTTTAACTGAGAAGTATAGATTTCCTCTAAAGAAGAATCTACTTGATAACTTACTTTCGCTTGTTTGGTAATATGGTTCGTAGCTTTCATATTACGAATTTGAACGATATCTTCTAATACCTTATCTAAAGTTTCTTTTTCCTCTTCAAAGATGTATTTCTTCTCTACTTTTGGATAAGAACTAATCATAATAGATTCTTTTTCTTTGATTGGTAACATCTGATAAATTTCTTCTGTTACATAAGGCATAGATGGGTGTAACATCTTAACAATATCCGTTAATACTTTAAGAAGAACACTCTTATTGGTATTTGACATATCCTTCTTAGAAAGTTCAATATACCAATCACAGAAATCATTCCAAATAAAACTATATAGTGTATTTCCAACATTGTGGAAATCATAAGTATCCATATTTTTACGAACTTCTAAAATGGTATTTTCTAACTTTGTAAGAATCCATTTATCTGCCAAAGATAAATTTTTGAGAGTGTATTCTTTTTCTGTAAATCCTTCTAAATTCATAAGAACAAAACGAGAAGCATTCCATAGTTTATTGATGAAGTTCCAAGTAGATTTTACTTTTTCTTCATCGTATCGTAAGTCTGCTCCAGGAGCAGAATTCGTTGTTAAGAAGAAACGGAGAGCATCACATCCATATTCTTCAATGACATCCATAGGATCAACACCATTTCCTAAAGATTTACTCATCTTTCTTCCCTCTTTATCACGAATAAGTCCATGAATTAAGCAATCTTGGAAAGGTCTTTGATTCGTAAATTTTAAGCCTTGGAAAGTCATTCTGTTTACCCAGAAAGGAATAATATCATATCCAGTTACTAAACAGTTATTTGGATAATATCTTTGATAATCAGGAGTTTCTTCTGGCCATCCTAAAGTCGCAAAAGGCCATAATGCACTACTAAACCAAGTATCTAGTACATCGTTATCTTGAACCCATCCTTCTCCTTTTGGAGGTTTCATTCCTACATATACTTCTTCCCCTTTATACCAAGCAGGAATACGATGTCCCCACCAAAGTTGTCTAGAAATACACCAATCATAAGTAATTTCCATCCAGTGATTCATCGTCTTTTCATAATGTGGTGGGACAAAATTTACTTTACTAGATTTCTTCTTTTGATTCTCTAAAACTCTATCCGCTAATGGTCTCATCTTTACAAACCATTGTTTTGATAGATAAGGTTCTACTACGGCATCTGTTCTTTCACTATGACCAACACTATGTACCATTGGCTCAATCGAAATTAAAATTCCTTGTTTTTTTAAGTCCTTTACAAGCGCTTCTCTACATTCTTCTCTCGTCATTCCTTGATACTGACCAGCATTTTCATTCATCGTAGCGTCTTCATTCATAACGACAATTCTCTCTAGATTGTGTCTATTTCCTACTTCAAAGTCATTAGGATCATGAGCAGGTGTAATCTTAACGACACCGGTTCCAAATTCAGGGTCAGCATGTTCATCTCCAACGATAGGAATTAGTTTATTGACAACTGGTAAAATAACATTCTTTCCAATGAGGTGCTTATACCGTTCATCTTTAGGATTAACGGCAACTGCCGTATCACCAAACATCGTCTCCGGACGAGTGGTTGCAACATCTAGATATTCTTCACTACCCTCTATAAAATACTTTAAATGATAGAAGGCTCCTTCATCCTCTTTATAGATAACCTCCTCATTTGAAAGCGCTGTTTTGGCAACAGGATCCCAGTTAATAATTCTCTCCCCACGATAGATTAATCCTTCTTCATAAAGACGAACAAAAACAGTCTTTACAGCTCTTGTTAAATTTTCATCTAAAGTGAATGCTTCTTTACGGTAATCTAGACTGAGTCCTAGTTTAGCCCATTGTTTACGAATATTTTCAGAATATTCATGAGTCCAATCCCAACAAGCTTTTAAGAATCCTTCTCTACCAAGTTCATACTTATCAATTCCTTGCGATTTTAACTTTTGAACTACTTTTGCCTCCGTTGCAATCGCTGCATGATCCATTCCAGGAAGCCATAAGGTATCATATCCATCCATTCTTTTATAACGGATAATAATATCTTGTAATGTCGTATCCCAAGCATGTCCTAAATGAAGTTTTCCCGTAACATTAGGAGGAGGAATCACAATACAATAAGGTTTTAAAGAAAGATCTCCACTTTCAAAGTATCCCTTCTTTTTCCATTCCTCATATTTTCCTTCTTCTACTTTTTTATGATTATATTTTGTCTCTAACATTTTCTCACTCCTTTTCTTTTACTAATACTTTTTCTTCTAATTTATCCATCGCGGAAAGTAAGGTATAATCCATTCGTACTCGTCTTTCCGAAGCTAGTTCTTTTAGTTCATCAAAAGAACGATAATACATTTGAAGATGTTCTTTGGAAGCAGCCGCACGAATTCTATCTTCTTCTCTTCTTGTAAAATCAGCTAGATAAGCAAAATACGCACGGATTTGAAGCCATTCTGCCTTTTTTAATTTTCCAGAACTACCATCTAGTCTTGGATGCCGTACCTCTCTCGTAATGAGAGGAAATTTCTTTTCGTCTTGTATCAATTCTTCTAACACAGGTTCTAAATAGGTAAAGTCATTGACATCTATTCCTTCCCTCATCAAGTAAGGAACAAAAACTTCTGGTCTCTTTCCATAATTAGACTCTAAAAGCAATAACTCTCTAGATGGTGTATAAATTAAATATTTTTCTTTTAGAACACGAAAATTTTCCATCTTACTCTCCCCCTATAAAAAAACACGACTATCGCCAAAAAGGACGAATAGTCGTGGTACCACCTTTATTCATAATCTTTCGATTACCTTAAAGCATTAACGCTGCTAACGAAATATCTTACTCTTTTCAGATATCCTTCTCCCAAGCTACCTTCTTTGAATATCCTTTAGAAAAGCTTTCAGCCGATGACTTTTCCTCTCTACAAAGTATTCTTCAAATACTCCTCTTGTTCCTCAAATTTACAAGCAATATTATAAATGATTTTTTTGGAAATTGCAAGGTCTATTTTACAATATAAGGCCTATCTGCAGTTCCGTTTCCACCTTCATACTCGGTGTCATGTTTTAAGGAGATCATAGGACGTAATCCTATCTCGGAAGTACTACTACTATATGAGTTTTTCGTTGTGATATTTCCATCACTACCACTAATAGTAAATAGATAAATGTAGTAAGCACCTTTAAAGAGTTGCGGACTCATCGTCCAATAATAAGAACCCGTAGATAGATAGTAGTCTTCATTACTTCCACTCTTTGTAGCGCCTGCATAGATTAATTCATCAACGGTAGGAAGACCAATTGGATAAGTAAGTTTTCCATTTCCTCGCGTAGTATCATTTACCGTATAGGCATAAACTTTAGGGCAAGATAAACTTGGTTTTCCCTCTTCAAAGCGAGTATTATTTTGAAGACGTAATTCATGCTTACTTGACCCTTCACTATAAGCATTCTTAGAAGGGTCCCCATCTTTAGACCAACTTCCATAAGAAGCAACCGTTAAGTCGTTACACCATACCGTATCTTCTAATTTATTGGTATAAGAAGTTAAATGAGCTTCATACCACTTATCTAAGGTATCTTTAATAGTAGATGAGGCATCATACTTTGTTGGCGTTAATATTTTTTTGACGGTTTCTTCGATATTTTTGCCATCCTTTAGAGGGACAAAATAAATATCTGAACTACCAATATAATAGATATAATCTACTTCTGCACAAGATATATCACTAGAACGACAAGTATAATGGTGAGTAGGCGCTACATTATTAAGTACATCATCTACGCTACTACCAGATTGTGGATCTACTAAAGTATACTTTCCATTTTCATAAGTAACATCGGTTCCATATTTCCAATCTAATCTATCATCCCTAATTCCTTTATCATCATAAACAAGAAGAGAATCACTATCATACATATATCCCATTTGCGCTAAATGAGGATGAGTATGATCACCAGATCCTTTTATGTTCCAATAAATACTTGTCTCTGTTAAAACATCTTTTCCAGTATTATTACAAGAACCGTTTTTTGGAACACCATCATAAAGTAATTTAATTCCTCCCGTTTCGGTTGTTCTTACAATACGCCAACAATAATTCGCAAATAAGACATGGTTATTATCGATTGGTCCACGATAGTAGTAAATAGGATAGGTACTCTTTTCTGTAGTGTGGTCCATATAGACCCCTTGTCCATTCTTATTATCGCCTTTTGCACGAGAAGTAAAATCTACTCCAGCAGGATCTCTATCGACATATTTACTATTGATATTATCAATAACAGATTGATAAGCAATCGCATCAAATAATAATCTACTTCCTCCTGTAAAACCTAGATTAGGATCATACTCTTTTTCTGCTAAAGAAGAAATTACTTTCGAACTTGTTTTATTTAAAGTAGCTCTTCTAGCAGACATGACAGAAAGCGCTAAAAACATAAGTAATACTGTCAATACTAACATCGTATATAAAATGGCAGAGATTGCAAATCCCCTTTCATCTCTTCTAATATTCATATTTTCACCTACTCTACTCTATAAGGTTTATTAGCCGTTCCATTTCCACTTTGATATTCAATATCATGTTGTAAAGATATCATTGGGCGAAGACCTATTTCAGGAGTACTACTACTATACGAATTTTTCGTCGTAACATTTCCATCACTACCACTAATCGCATACAAATAAATATAGTAAGTACCTTTAAAAAGTTGAGGACTCATCGTCCAATAATAAGAACCTGTATATAAATAATAGTCTCTGTTACTACTATTACTTCCTGTAGCACCTGCATAGATTAATTCATCAATCGTAGGAAGGCCAATTGGATAAGTAAGTTTTCCATTTCCATTCTTTGTATCTTGCACTGTATAAGCATAGGTTTTAGGGCAAGATAGACTTGGTTTTCCATCTTTTAACCGTGTATAATTTTGAAGTCGTAATTCATGACTTTCTAAACCATTACTATAGGCATCTTTAGAAGGCTCTCCACTCTTCGACCAACTTCCATAAGAAGCAACCCTTAAGTCATTACACCATACGGTATCTTCTAATTGACTAGCATGAGTAATTAAATGTTCTTTATACCATTTATCTAATGTTTCTTTGATTGTTGAAGAAGTATCATAATTCTTCGGAGTTAAAATATCTTCTACAGCCTTCTCAATATTTTTTCCTCCACTTAAAGGGACAAAATAAATATCTGAACTACCAATATAATAAATATAATTTACTGTATCACAAGAAGCACTGTTAGAAAGACAGGTATAGTGATGAGTAGGCGCTACCTTATTAAGTACATCATCTACACTACTACCAGATTGTGGATCTACTAAAGTATACTTCCCATTTTGATAAGTGACATCAGTTCCATACTTCCAATCTAATCTATTAGTATTAATTGTTTTATCATCATAGACAAGGACAGAATTACTATCATACATATATCCCATTTGCGCTAAAGCAGGATGAGTATGACTTCCGGATCCTTTCGTATTCCAATAAATTCCTGTTTCCGTTAAAACATCTTTTCCAGTATTGTTACAAGAACCGTTGTTAGGAACACCATCATAGAGTAATTTAATTCCTCCCGTTTCGGTTGTTCTTACAATACGCCAACAATAATTGGCAAATAAGACATGATTATTTTCTACTGGTCCACGGTAATAATAGATAGGATATTCTTGATCTTTGGTGGTATGATCTAGATAGACTCCTTGTCCATTATTATTATCGCCTTTTGCCCGAGAAGTAAAGTCTATTCCGGCAGGAGTTCGTTTTACATACTTACTATTGATATCATCTGTTACAGCGGAATAGGTAATCGCATCATAAAGATGCCTACTTCCTCCTGTAAATCCTAGATTAGGGTCATATTCTTTATTTGCTAAATCACCAATTACTTGAGAACTTGTTTGATTTAAAGAAGCTCTTCTGGCTGATAAAATACGAAGCGCTAAAAACATAAGTAGTACCGTTAATACTAACATCGTATATAAAATGGCAGAGATTGCAAATCCTTTTTCATTTAATTTTTTCTTCATATCTTTACCACCTACTCTTTATTCATTATATCTTAGAAGGATAAAAAAAACAAGTAGAACTGATATGAACCCTACTTGCTTTCAAATACTTTCTCACACATTTTTGTTTCTTCGTTATAAGCTCCACTATCACAGACAATAGTAGCGTCTATTTTAGATACTCCACGACATTGTTTAGTATTGATTTGTTCATAATCTTGTGGACAACTATAACTGATAGAACCAGTTACTTTTTTACGGCAGACATCTCCTACTTTATAGGTCCCCTCTTTACATCCTGGTTCAGAAATGGCTTTCTTTGTCCATTTTACAGTATCTACACATCTACCATCGATATACTTTTCACAGAATGTATAAATACACTTACTACCACTTAATTTTGCACTCATAAATCCGCTTGTAGGTGTTTTTTCAATATATTTATTATATTCTCTTTGTGTTGCTGGACAACGGTAAGAAAGAATCGCTTTGGAAGAAGTACCACTATAGCAAGAACTTCCTACCTGAACAAATCCTTTTGGACAAGTTAAGGTAGAAGTAGCGCTTATGGTTTCTACTTTTGTACAAAACTCTCCTTCTTGAAGAGTATATCCTTCTTCACATACCTTTCTTGGATTACTTGTCTCAATTACTACACAAAAACCATCTTCATTGATTTTTCCATTAGGACATTCTACTTTTTGTTCTTTTTTAGAACATCCACAAAGAACACAACAACCTAACAATATCCATAAAACCTTCTTCATAAGTTCCTACCTTTCATGACAATTCTAACACAAAATCGATACTTTGTATAGTCCTTCTACAATTGTATTTCCACAGGATATGTGCTAAAATGAAAATGGTGATACTATGGAGACAAAAAAGCCAAAAAGAAAATTTAGACTTTGGATTAAATTATTGGTAGCGTTCATCCTTACCATCCTAATTCTTTTACTCTATAGTCGTTTTATTGCTACTTCTGGACTAGTCATCAAAGAATACTTAGTAAAAGATGAAAACTTACCAGAAGCTTTCTATGGACTGAAAATTGCTCATCTATCTGATATTCATTATGGACAGACAACCCATATCAAAGAGATAAAAAAAATAGTCCAAAGAGTCAATGAAACAGAACCAGATATTATTGTCATTACAGGAGACTTACTAGATAGAGATATGACCTATTCCGAAGAAGATTTAACCTCTCTCGAAAAAGAATTATCGAAACTAGAAGCTTCTTTAGGAAAATATATTATTATGGGAAACCATGATTTTACAAGGGATGAATATAATACAGTCATTTCTAATATCGGCTTTACAAACTTAGATGATACCTACCAAATTCTCTATAAGGAAGGAATGGATAGTATCTTAATTGCTGGTGTTTCTACTGGTCAAAAAGGTTCTGGGGATTTCTCTTCCAAAGTAGAAGATGCCCTTTTAAAGATAGAAGAGACAAGTAGTCCTTATAATATCTTAATTTTGCATGAACCAGATTATATTGAAGACTTTGATGCTTCCAAATTTCAATTAATTCTTGCTGGTCATTCTCATAATGGGCAAGTGAGATTTCCTTTCTTAGGAGCTGTAATTCTTCCTCCTCACGCAAAGAAATACTATGATAACTACTATGATTTAGGAAAAAGTAAACTTTATATTTCTAGCGGGATAGGAACTTCGACGATTAAATTTCGTTTCTGTAATCGTCCTTCCTTCAATTTATATCGTTTAGTAAATCAATAGAATGTGCAAACATTCTTTTTTTACAAAAAAAATAAAGTGTTTCATTAGAAACACTTTATTTACATTTTACAGCATCTAAATCATATGTAAAATCATCTTTCTTCTTGTCATAATTAATAAAGATTTTTCCAGAACAGTTTCCAACAGTATAACCAACTTTTTCATCTTTTCCATAGACTAGATTATTTTCTGCATATGCCACACAACTATCTTTAGTTGAACATTCCTTTGCCAAATTTTTCTTATCTGCCTCGACGATTTTATCTAGATTCTCCTCGATAATGTATTTTTTCTCTTTTAAATTTAACTTTTCGCTTGGCTTTGTTCTATTCTTTGCTTCCTCAGAAACAGTTTGTTCCTCCTTAGGTTCATCTGGGTCTTCATAGTTCGTATTACTTGAAGTATTGGTATTTGTATTAGAATCTGTATCCGTATTGCTTGGGTCTTCATTCGTATTAGAATCCGTGTTACTTGCAGTATTAGATGTAGTTGAACTATTTGTATCATTATTCTTTTTGTGATTTACAATCAAATTCGTTCTAAAAATAATGAAGAGAACCGTTAAAATAACAATAATAGAAACACCAATTGCCACAACTAATTTCATATTTAATTTTTCAAATTTAAACTTTCCTAGTTTCACGCTATCGCCTACCTTACACACATTATAACACAAAACTTTTTAATTAGAAAGATAGTTTTCACACTTTTGTCATATATTTTAATAGGTGTGTGATATATGTTTAAATTTTTTAAATGGCTTTTCCGTGATTTCAATCTTTTTTGTGCAGCCTACTCTAATCATATCTTCCCCGACCCATTAACCAAAGAAGAGGAAGATGCCTATTTAGAAGAGGCTAGAAAAGGAAATAAACAAGCTAGAGACCAGTTAATCGAACATAATCTTCGTTTAGTTGCTCATATCGTTAAGAAATATGAACATAGAAAAGATGATGAAGATGATTTAATCAGTATTGGAACGATTGGTCTCATTAAAGGAATCGATAGTTATTCTGAAAATCATAAAACAAGACTAACCACTTATGTAGCTCGTTGTATTGAAAACGAAATTTTAATGTATTATCGTTCCAATAAACGCAATAGCAAGAATATTAGTATCAATGAGGCGGTTGGTTTTGATAAAGAAGGAAATGAAATTACCCTTTTGGATATTTTAAAGGCCCCTAGTCCTGATTTTGCACTAGATATTCATACTCAGGATAATATTAAAAAATTAGATGAATATTTTCATGTTTTATCTGACCGTGAAAAAGAGATTATTGAGAAACGGTATGGATTAAATCATCAAGAAAAATTAACGCAAAAAGAAATCGCAAAGTTCTACCATATCTCTCGAAGTTATGTCTCTAGAATTGAAAAAAGAGCGCTTACCAAAATGCTACGCGAATATATTAAAAATAAGAACAATTAAAAAGAGGGTTACCCCTCTTTTTTAGCAATAGAAATTCGTTTTACCTTCGCTGGATCAATCTCATACATAGAAGGATTAAAAGTAAAGAAACTATTTCCATTTCTCTCAATTTTTCTTCCTGGAAGAAGAATTTCTTTCTCTAGTAATGGTTCAATCATCGTATCTACAATTTCTTTTCTCTTTTTCTTTTCATTTTGACTATTGTAGAAAGTGGCAAAATCATAGTATGTCATTTGCCCATTCATCGATAACATATACTGCATTGTTTGGTAATCTAAAGAAGTTAAATGATGTGGACAACTTTGTGAAATGAGTTCCATAATATGTTCTTTTTCTAGTTCTTTTTTTACTGTAATCATCATGTAGTTAAGGAAGAAAGTAACATTTTTAAATTTTCGAACATCCCGAATAACTCGGTAGTATTCTTGTTTCGCTAATTGAATACCACGATTAAAGATGATAAATGGATAAGCCTCTTGATTAAGCAAATACCACATAGCCGTTGTTCTAGAAGTTCTTCCATTAATATCAAAATAAGGATGAATATAAAGGAAGTAAAAATGCGCAATCTGTGAAACTAAATAATTATCTACCATGCTTTGTCGTTTTGACTCTTCTTGTAAATAAGCAAAAAGTCGTTGCATTTTTTCTTCTACTTCCGAAGCATCTACCCCTTGATCTGGTTCTTTATCCATATAGGAAGAATAGAAGATATAAACTGGGGCTTTGCGATATTTTTCTCCCATATTTTTACGATCTTCAGAACCCAATAATCCTTCTGATAAAATTTGATAAAGTTCTTTTAAATTCTCTTCCGTTAATTCTTTTCCTTCTAAAATATAGCGATATCCTTTATAGAGATTTAAAATTCTCTTTTTTCTTAGTTCATCACTCATCATAAAAGGTTGTTCAATCACATAATTGACTAAAGAAACATCGTCTTGATATCCTTCAATATCATTATTTGCTTGAATTTCATGAGAAAATAATACTTTTTTAGAAAAGGTTAGACTCTTCATATAAGACATGCCATCTAAAAATACTTCTAGCTCTTCACGAATAGGTTTTAAATCATTTTCAATCAGATATAAAGAACCATTTTCGATAGGAAGTGGTAAAGTACGATGCACTTTGTATCTACTACTTTGTAAAGTCATTTAAATCCTCCTTTCTCGTTGTTAGAAAAATAGGAAGATGACTTCCTATTTTACCTTCTCTATTGTAAAGAATGTCGTATGTCCATTAATATCTGTTTCTTCTTTCGCAGCCTTACTTTCTGTAATATCTAAAGCAAGGGTTTCACTTTGAATAAACTCTTTAAATTGATCCATACACTTTTGAATGTCACTATCTCCATGATAAGTTAAATGGATTCTATCTGTAACATGGAAGTCACTATTTTTCCGTAATTGTTGAATTTTAGAAACAATTTCACGCGCATTTCCTTCCATAATTAAATCCTCTGTCAAGGTCGTATCAATAATCATAAAATTATTATTTTCCATTCCAACATCGAATCCTTCTTTTGAAGAGATACGAATATCTACCATCTCTTTGGTAATTTCTTTTTCTTCGCCACCTAATGTCATGGAAATGGTTTCCTCATTTTGAAGTTTATTGATATCTTCGACACTTAATTTCTCTAGTTTCTCTTGGAATTCTTTCATGAGAGGTCCGAACACTTTTCCAACTACTTTAAAATTTGGTTTTAAAGAAATATTCATATAATCATTTAAATCATCTACGAAAGAAACTTCTTTAATATTGAGTTCTTCAGAAATAAGGGGTACTAAATCGGCAATTAGTTCCCTATTCTTACCATCAATTAAAGCCATACTTAAAGGTTGACGAACTTTAATTTTTGTCTCTTCACGAACATATCGTCCAACAGAAATTAGATTGCGAACTAAATCCATTCTCATTTCAATATGTTTATCAATCATTTTCTTATTACATTTTGGATAATCTGTTAAATGGACAGATTCTTCTCCCGTTAAATCGCGGTATAACTCTTCTGCTACAAAAGGAGTAATTGGCGCGATTAACTTAGATAATCCTACTAATACTTCATAGGTTGTAATATAAACACTCTTCTTAGAAGTATCTAACTCACTTCCCCAGAAACGATTTCTATTTCTTCTAATATACCAGTTCGATAAATCTTCGGATACAAAGTTTGCTAAATAATGCACAACTTTGTTCAAATCATATTCATCGAAAGAAGAACGAACATCTAGTACTAATTGATTATATTTAGATAATAACCATTTATCAATCTCTTCTCTTTGACTATATGGTACTTTACATTTTTCTGTATCAATACCATCAATATTCGCATACATAGCAAAGAAACTATAGGTATTTTTTAAAGGGTTAAAGAATTTAGAATATACTTCTTTTAATCCCGCAAAATCAAATTTTAAAGGAGTCCATACTGGAGATACATAAAGTAAGTAAAAACGAACAGTATCAGAACCATACTCTTTAATTGTTGTAAATGGTTCGACAATATTTCCACGAGATTTACTCATTTTCTTTCCTTCAGCATCCAATAATAAGTCATTAACTAATACATTCTTAAATGGCGAACATCCTTTGATAAAAGTAGAAATAACCATCAAAGTATAGAACCATCCACGAGTTTGGTCAATTCCTTCACAAATAAAGTCTGCTGGAAATTGAGATTCCCATAATTCTTGATTTTCAAATGGATAATGGTATTGAGCGAACGGCATAGAACCAGAGTCAAACCAACAATCTAGTACATCTGGGATACGAGTCATGACTCCCCCACACTTTTCACATTTTAAATGAACACCATCAATATATGGTTTATGTAAATCTAAATCATTTGGAATCTTTTCTATTGCCATATCTTTTAATTCTTGGATAGATCCTACCATATGCGTATATCCACATTCACATTTCCAATAAGGAATTGGACTACCCCAATAACGACTACGAGATACATTCCAATCACGCGCATTTGCAAGCCAATTTGCAAATCTCTTCTCCCCTACATAAGAAGGATACCAATGAACTTTAGAATTTGCTTTTACTAAATCCTTTGTCATCTTACTTACGCGAATATAGTAACTTGGCATAGAGTAATAAATTAGTGGAGTATCACAACGCCAACAATGTGGATATTCATGGCTAATCTTTTGTTTTTTAAATAATTTTCCATTTTCTCTTAAGTAGTCTACTACTTCTTCATTAACATCATGAACAAATCTACCATTCCATAATCCCCCTACATAACATCCATCTTTTCCAACTGGATTTAAATAAGGTAAATCATAGTTCTTTCCAACATTCGCATCATCTTCTCCAAAAGCAGGTGCGATATGTACGATACCAGTACCATCTTCCATCGTAACATATTCATCACAAGTAACAAAGAATGCTTTCTTATCTACATCAAAAGAAGGAATTAATTGTTCATATTCTTGATACTCTAAATCTTTTCCTGTATAAGTTTCTAAGACTTTAGCTTCTTCTCCTAAAATTTGCGTGACAAGATTCTTTCCTAAAATAAACTTCGTTCCTTTAGATTCTACTAAAGCATACTCTTCCTTTGGATTAACACAAAGCGCTACATTGGCAATTAAAGTCCAAGGGGTCGTAGTCCAAGCAAGGAAATAGACATCTTCGTCCTTTTTCTTAAAAGGAGCAATGACCGTAATCGCCGTATCTGTCTGATAGTTTTGCGCTACTTCATGAGTTGCTAATCCCGTACCACAATGTGGACAGTAAGGAACTACTCTTGTTCCTTCATAGAACATATCCTTTTGAAACATTTCTTTTAAAATCCACCACTCTGTTTCAATATATTCATTTTTGTATGTTAAATATGGATTTTCAACATCAAAGAATTGTCCCATTTTTCTAGTTAAATCCGTAAAAGCAGATTCATTCTCACGAACACTTTTACGACATTCTTGATTAAATTTATCGACTCCTAAAGTTTCAATTTCCTTCTTAGAAGAAATTCCTAATTTCTTTTCTACATGATTCTCAATAGGAAGTCCATGCGTATCCCATCCAATTTTACGAATGACCTTTTTTCCATTCATAACATGATACTTCGTCACAGAATCCTTTAAGTTTTTGGATACCATATGGTGAAGTCCTGGAAAACCATTCGCAAAAGCAGGTCCATCATAAAAGACAAAAGTAGGATTCTTCTCTCTTAATTTTACCTGTGCATCATGCATAGCATTGATACTCTTCCAAGATTCGGAAATGGAATTTTCTACCTCACTCACTGGTCTTTTATCTAATTCTTTAAAATTCTTCATAATATCTCCTCCCTTACTTACTAAAAAAAGTTCATAATCTAAGGGCGAGAAGAATCCCGTGGTACCACCTTAGTTTATGAACTTTCATACACTCAAACTTTTAACGCAAGTTACTCGTTTATTTTTACTGATTTCAAAATAACCCATCCGAAGTGATCTATAGTAAGATTCTGTTCCTGATTTGCACCAACCATCAGTTCTCTATAACGCCTCTTTACTACCGTCTTCATCTACTGTCTTTTCTATCCGTTCTAATCGACTTTCTATCGAATTTTTAATTCTCTTCTTTAAAATTTCTAATTGTTTTCTCAACATCGCAGTTTCCATTTCAGTCTTCTCTGCTCTTAGAAGAGATTCATTCACAATACGATCAGCATTTTTCTTAGCTTCCTCTAGAATCTTACGACTTTCTTTGTCTCTTTTCTCTAAATTGAAAAGCAATTCATTCATCTTGGCATCTTTTTCAAGCAATTCTTTTTCTTTGGCTTTTAATCTTGCCATCAAGTTTTCTGCTTCTAAAATTGCTCGATCTAAATCTTCCTTAGATGACGCTTTAGATTCCCTAGAGATAGTATGTACTACTTCTTTACTCATGAGACACACCTCGCTAAGTGATTTCTATTCTAACACAAGATGTTTTAGATTTCAATACTTTTTACCATTCTATGTTAATATCATCGTTATCATGAATATCTTTTCCATCGGCATCATCACTAATTTTTCCTTGAACATTGATATTATTTGGTGTACAAAGGAAAATTCCACCACCGATTTTTTGTAAATCTCCACCAATTGCATAAATGGTTCCACTTAAGAAGTCAACAATTCTCTTAGCTTGATCACTCGTTACTCTTTTCAAATTGACAACAACCGTGTTTCTCTTCTTTAAATGATCTGCAATTTGTTGAGATTCAGAAAACGCTCTTGGCTCTAAAAGAATCATTTTAGCGCCACCTTCTTCGGCCATTTCTTCGACATTTTTAATTTCGTAGTATTGATTTTCATCTCCACTAAAAATGTCTTCATCTTCTTTATCAAAAATCTTCTTTATAAAACTCATATTTACCCTCCTATCGTGGCAATCTTACTGTAACCATTTTAGCACATTTACTAAGAAAAAGAAATAATTTTTTCCAATTTCTTACAACAAAAAAGGATAAAATATTTATCCTTACAGACTGTTGACAAATAGGTAAATATTTTTACTTATTTGTCTTTTTTTCACAGAAAATGAAAAATCTAGGATATTCT
>CANQZC010000011.1 GCA_947628235.1 uncultured Bacilli bacterium
AATGTCTAAACTATAAAACACCAAACGAATTATTTAATGAGTATTTAAATTGTTGCACTTAATTTGACAAATTATCGTATAAAAATAAAAAATAGTTCCATTTTAAAATCAACACGAGACTATATTGTGGGTTTTGAAAGAAATGAAAAAAATTTCGCTATAGTTAGTTTTAGTTAGAAAAAAGAGGAATGGAACATTGAAGATGAAAGTAGATTTAAAAGAATATGGTCGAGGTGCTTTCATTAAGATTATTCGTGAATGGACAGGACTTACTCAAAAAGAATTTGGAAAAACGATTGGCAAAAGTGAAAGAACCATTCAAGAATATGAAGCAGGAACGACAAACTACAATATTAGAACATTAGAAAAAATAGCGAAGACATTTGATATTTCCATCTTGGCTACGAAACGAAAATAGCAATGAGAAGTGGAAAGACTTGTAAAGTCCTATTAAAAGAGAGTGTAAATTCTCTTTTTTTATGATATAATGAAAAAAATAGGAGTGATAGGATGGCGAAGGGAGTATCCTCTTCTCAAAATGAGAAGTTAAAACGATATATGGGAATTCGTTTCCTTATTGAAAATGAAGAAGCAAGGATAAATTGCTCTAATTTTTTGTCATGCCTTTATTTAGCAGAGATAAATCATAGACCAGAAGATCTTAGGACTACTGTTACCTTATTAGGAAATACAGTTCGTGCATGTCAAACAATAGAAGAGTTACAGGCTTTTGAAAAAGTAATCTTAGAAGCCTCTCAAATTGGTTCTTTAGGGTCACAATTAAAACAAGGAGGTCAACTTTTAATTCAAAGAAGAATGGCTGCCTTAGAAAAAGAGAAAAAATTACCAGATCGAGTTTCTTCTCTTCTTCCTGGAAAGCAAGGAATTCAAAGTGCTTATCTAGATATTGAAATCCAATCTCCTAATCCTAATTTAGCCCTTCAACTACGCTCTTTATTAACGGCTTTAGCAGCTGCTGATATTTGTAAAAATAAACAGACTGAAACTTTAGTTTTAAAAAGACTTCTTTCGGTAGCGTCTTGCTGCCATACCGAAGAAGAATTAGAAACATTCAAAAAGGCGATGGAGGAAGCTGCTAGTAAAGGAGGATTTGCGACTCTCTTTTATCCTGCTTTAAAACCTAATTTAACTTTAAAAGGACTAGCCGCTATGAATGAACGGTATGAGAGAATGAAATCTCAACAACCTACCCAAAAGGTAAGTACACCAGCTCCTAAAAAACCATTAGCTACCGATTATTTAGATCCAATCGGAGAAGAAAAAAAGCAAGAAGCGGAAGAAAAGATAGAAGAGGTAGAAGAATTAAAACCAGAAGAAAAAACATTATCTTCTACAGAAACTTATTTAGTAGAAGAATTCCAACATGATTATCATTTAGGAATTACTCGTTATCATGAAGTGTTTGATTCTCGTCGAAAACCAGTTACTGTTTTAGAGGATTTATTCTATCAACTTCGTCAATTAAAGGTTCGTCTTCAAGAAGTAACGGCTCTCTTACCAGAAGAAGAGGTAAGAAGAACTTATGGCGAATTAGAAGATGCGATTGCGACAACTCAGAAGTTCTATCTTCATGGATCTGATGAAAAGAATCAATTTGTAACAAAATATAAAAGATGTATCTATGAATTTTCTGAAGTTGCCGAAGCAAGAAATAAACGAATGGAAGACTTAGAAGAAATTTATGCCAAGTTCCGTCGGTTACTAGCCCTTTTAGAAGATACGGCAATGTGGCTTGAGAAAAAAGAAATTCATCGATATGAAGATGAAATAGAAGAAAACTTACGAAAAATTAAAAAAATTATGACCCTCTTAGAAGAACAAGCACAAGCTGCTAAAAGAGCTACTTATTATTAGAAAGAATAGAAAAATTCTTTCTTTTTTTTATCAATTTGACAAGCCTATTTAAAATATGTTACGATAAACTCGCTTTCCCAAAAAAGGAATGAGATGAGGTGACTTAATCGTGAAAGCAAGCCAGAAGACGATATTACTCGTTGGTTTAACAGTAATAGATTGTATCGTTGGAGGGGTTATCATAAGAGAGTCTTTAGCAAGAAATCCTAAATCGGAAGCGAATTCTGTAGAAATGCTAGATTTAAATGGGGCTGAGGGACAAGAACCAGAAGTAACAACCCTTGTTATGGAAGAAAAAGTACCAGAGCCACAACAACCAGAAATTATTGTAGAGGAAGAAGAAGTAGAAGAAGTTGTCTATGACGGTTTAACACTAGAGGAATTAGCGCAAAAGTTAGATCGTTCATTAAAGGGAACAATCGCAGGAAAAGGAGAGTTAATAGCTTCTTATTCTCTTGAAAAAGGAGTAGATCCTTATATTGCAACAGCAATTATGTTGCATGAAACAGGATGTACATGGAATTGTAGTACATTAGTTAAGAAATGTAATAATGTGGGAGGACAAAAAGGATCAGGATGTGGTTCTTACCGTTCTTTTAAAACATTAGAGGCAGGAATTAAAGGATTTATTGACAATCTATCTAAAAACTATTTTTCTAAAGGATTAGATACTCCAAAAGAAATTAATAAAAAATATGCTGAAGACAAAAACTGGTATAAAAAAGTAGAATCTTATGTAAAGAAAATAAAGAATAAATAATCGAGTGGATGAACCACTCTTTTTTTGTATTCCAATGTCAAAAAGGAATGTAAAGTGAAGAAATCCTCTTTTTTAAGAAAGAGATATCTTCTTTTTAAACCTTAAAATATCAATAATTTTATAGATAAAAGGTAAGAATTTATAAAAAGTGCCTTCCCTTTTATAGAGAAGAAAAATAAAATTTAAATTTTTTTATTAAAATGTTACTTTTGCTTCTTTATAAATTGATATCCTTGACATTTTTTGTTATAATGAATATGGTGAAGAATATGAGTTGGTTTACGAGTAGTAATAAGAAAGAAATTAATTCTCAAGTTATGACAGCTTTAATTTATGAATCTGTTCGTATTCGTAGTGGAGAAATAGAACCTCTTTTTGATAAAGCAGGAGTGGTTTATGATCCGGTCGAAAATCAACTTGTGATTATGGCCATGAATTATGAAATATTAAACTGGGAACTTAGAAAGACAACTCCGAAAGAGACCGTTGATAATATTATGGAAATGGCCTACCGTAAATTTTATTATTCTCTTCAAATCGAGAAAGATAGAGTTGCGGAATATCAAAAGATTATGAATCATGCGAAAGAGAAAGCAGATGAAATCTTATTTGCAAAATGGAAACAAAAAGTTCCCAAACATATTCTTATTTTTAAATTGATATTGGAGTTAGAAGGAATTCGCGAAGAAATTTTAGAACCTACAAATCGAAGAGAATTAGAAATGCTATTAGATGGTTGGTTTAGAGTAGCGAAAGCAATTAATGATGAGTATAAAGTAGTAGATAGTAAAGAAGACTTAGAAAGAAATAAACCGATTGATTTTGATTTTTAATTAAAAAATGTATTTTTATAAGTTTTTTATGCTATAATGTAGGTAATAATGGAGGATTTATGACTGGAGATAGTACAAAGAATGTCGATTTTGAAATTTTATGGGAGGGAAAACCATCAGGACTTTGGCAGAGATTTTTGACTACTATCCATATGAATTTTACGACTTATCAAATTACAAAAGATGAGTTGATAGTAACGACTGGCTTTTTTAGAAAGAAAACCAATACCGTAGAATTATATATGTTAAAAGATCCAGATTCTACAGAAAGTTTATATCAACGTATATTAAAGATTGGAACCATTTCTGTTGTAGTCGATGCTCATGGAGCAACCGATAGAGCAGGAACAAAGATTTTCTTGAGAAATGTAGTAGAGCCTGCAAAAGTAAGAAAATTATTAAGAGATGCCATAGAAGAAGATGTTATGGAGAGAAAGATAACTTATTTCGATAAAATATAAGATAGTTGGTGAGAATATGAATAGAAAGGTAGAAGCAGTTGAATTGATTAATAAGAAGCTAGCTGGTGAGAGTTTTTTATCGTACCAAGAAATTGCTACTATCACTGGTTATCACCCTAAATATATTTTAAAGTTAAAAAAAGAAATTCTTAATAACGAGATTCGTTTAGAACATGGAAATAAAAATAGAAAGCCAATTAATACGATATCAGAACAAGAGAAAAAATATATTATAGACCTATATCGAAGATCAAATGTAAGTATTCGAAAGTTCTGTAAGTTTTATGGAAAAAGAAGTTATTCTTGTATCTATAATGTATTAAAAGAGGCGGATTTAATTCATCACTAAAAAAAGCATTTTCATGCTTTTTTTATATGCTTTCATAAACTTCAACAATGGCAGGAATCATCTGTTTCTTTCTAGAAACAATAGAAGGAAGGAAATAACCTTGATAAATATTTTCTATACCAAAGGCATTTTCTACAATTTCTTTACTTTTTTCATTATAGTAAACATAAGATCCTTCTTTCATAATATCTGTTGCGAATAATAGGATCATTTCATAGTGTTGTTCTTTGACTGTATTTTCTAATACTTTTAAAAATTCTTCTTTCTTAAGTTCTAATTCTTCAATATCTAAAGTATTGATTTGACTAATTCCAATTTTATGATTTTCTAAAGAAAAGTTTTTAAAATCTGTAAATAGAATCTCTTCCATCTCTTTTCCTTTTAAACTAGAACCTTTTTTAAACATCTCATAAGCATATTCTTCCATATTTACTTTCGCAATCTCAGAAAGATTATAGGCAATTTCTTTATCTAGTTCTGTTGTTGTAGGAGAGCGGAATAATAAAGTATCAGAGATAATAGCGGATAACATTAAACCAGCGATATCTTTAGGAATGGTAATTTTATTTTCTTTAAATAATAAATAGATAATACTAGAAGTACAACCAACAGTCATATTTCGAAAATTAATCGGTTGAGAAGTACCAATCGTTCCAATTTTATGGTGGTCGACAATCTCAATAATTTCTGCTTCTTCTAGACCATCGACACTCTGTTCCATCTCATTATGATCTACTAAAATAACTTTCTTTCGATGCTTATTAATAGCATCTTCTACTTGTACAACGCCTAAGCATTCTTTGATTGGGTTTAATACAGGATATACTTTATATCTTAGTTTATTTGCTTGTTCCATAAAATCTTTCACATAATCTTTTTCTTGGAAAGAAACAATGTTTTCTTTATACATAAGTGTTTCTGCGTAGTTACACATTCCTACTACTTTAACGACATTAAAAGTTCTTAACTTTGTTTTAATGACATTGACCCCTTTTTCTCTAGCAATCTCTAAATGATGTTCTTTAATTTCATTATTTCCGGTAACAACTAATAATTTGATACCAGATTCGACAGCATATTCAATAATACTATGTCTATCTCCAACAATTAGAATAGAATTTTGATCTAGAGGAATATCTTTAATAAAAGTAGTACTACGATAAGAAGCCACTAAGACATTTCCTTCAATTTCTTCATCAAATCGTAATACCTCTTCTCCCTGAAGAGTATCTAGAATGTTATCATAAGAAGTTTTAATTACATCATAATCCCAACTAATTAATTCTTCCATGATATCCTTCATAGAAAGGAGTCCCAATAACTTTTTTCTATGATTGACAACAGGAATAGAACTAAGATGATATTTTCTCATATAGGAGATAGCACGATAGAGAGATTCATGTCTATCACAATATAAATCTTTCCCGTATTCAATATCTTTAATTTGTAATTTTACATCATTTAAATACATTGGTTCTTTGACATGAAAATAATCTAAAACAAACTTTGTTTCATTATTAATATCCCCTAAAATTCTAGGAATCGCATTTCCCCCTAAGGCATTTTTTAAGTAGGAGAGGGCAATCGCACTACAAACACTATCAGTATCTGGTTTCTTATGACCAAAGACAAAAGTTGCTTTCATGATATCTCCTCCTTTCAAGCATTACTAGATTATAACATAGAATGAAAAAAAATCAAACCAAAAAAATAAAAACTATCAAAACGAGTAGTATAAAAATTTGAAAAAACAAACAAACTATCTTTTAGAAGGGAGTTTGTATGTCAAAGACAGCGATTGTTAGAAAGATAGATGATTTAGGGAGATTAGTGCTTCCTAAAGATATTCGTAGGATTTTAAATTTTCATACGGGAGATTTATTAGAACTAAGAGCAAACGAAGATAGTTTATCTATTACGAAATATTCTAGTGTAGAAGATATTCGTTTTTTATCGGAAATTTTATTAAATGCGATTTATGAAAAATATCGAGTAGAAGGAATTTTGGTAGAGGAAGAAAAGATTGTGAGTTATCCAACATTAGTTTCTCTTTCAAAGTTAGAAGAGAAAAAAGATATTTCAGAGAGATTAGAAATTCCAATTCTAAGAGAGGAGAAGGAAATCGCTAAAATATTTTTATTTACCCAAGAAAATAAATATCAGGAACTTCTTTCCTTCCTCTCTTTATTTTTAAAGAAATATCTTGAAGAATGTTAAAAGATATGTTATAATGAGTCCATTGAAAAGGCAATGAAGGAAAGAAAAATAAGGACGATTTTAGTAGAGAGCTTGGTTAGGTGAAAGCAAGTAAATGGAAATTATTTCGAATGGGTCTGGAGCTTTTTATAGGAAAGTATAAAACGATGATACCGCGTTAAGGTAATGAGATATAAAGAAATTTATAAATTAAGGTGGTACCGCGTAATCACGCCCTTATCTAGGGTGTGATTTTTTTTATAGATAGGAGGAAACTATGAGAAAATTTGAGAAGATTAGTTTTCAACAATGGAAGAAGGACATAAATTCCTCACGGGAAGAGTATGATTCTTTGGAATTACCAAAACGGCATACCAAATATAGTGCAGGATATGATTTTAAAAGTCCTGTCGATTGCATCATTCATCCAGGAGAAGTCATAAAAATTCCAACTGGGATAAAAATCAGAATGAATGAAGATGAAATGATGATGTTGGTGGTAAGAAGTAGTACTGGATTTAAATATAATGTACGAATGACGAATCAAGTAGGAATTTTTGAAAGTGATTTTTATAATAATGAAACAAATGAGGGACATGCGATGGTAAGTCTTCAAAATGAAGGAAAAGAAGATTTTATCATTCATAAAGGAGATCGTATTGTTCAAGGAATTTTTGTAAAATTTTTAACTGTCGATGAGGAAGAAGAAGTAACTACTGTTAGAACCGGTTCTATTGGTAGTACGAATAAGGAGGAAAAAAGATGAAAGAAAAATATTATATTTCAACAGCAATTGCTTATACATCAGGAAAACCACATATTGGAAATACTTATGAAATTATTTTAGCGGATGCCATAGCGCGTTTTAAAAGAGCGCAAGGATATGATGTTTATTTCCAAACAGGAACAGATGAACATGGAGAAAAAATTGAGTTAAAGGCGAAAGAAGCAGGCATTACTCCTCAAGAATATGTAGATAAAGTAGCTCATGAAATTCAAAGAATTTGGGATAAAATGAATACGAGTTATGATCGTTTTGTTAGAACTACCGATAAGAAGCATGAAGAACAAGTTCAAAAAATATTCCAAAAAATGTATGATAAGGGAGATATTTATAAAGGAGAATATAAAGGATTATACTGTACGCCTTGTGAATCTTTCTGGACAGAATCTCAATTAGTAGATGGAAAATGTCCAGACTGTGGTAGAGAAGTAAAAATGGCTTCTGAAGAGGCATATTTCTTTAAATTATCTAAGTATCAGGACCGATTAGTAGAATATATTGAATCTCATCCTGATTTTATTCAACCAGAATCTCGTAAAAATGAAATGTTAAATAATTTTATTAAACCAGGATTACAAGATTTGTGTGTTTCTAGAACTTCTTTTAGTTGGGGAATTCCAGTTACTTTTGATTCAAAACATGTTGTTTATGTATGGTTAGATGCATTAACGAACTATATTACAAATATTGGGTATGATGTAGATAATCCAAGTGAAGAATTTAAAAGGTATTGGCCTGCTGATCTTCATTTAATTGGAAAAGATATCATTCGTTTCCATACAATTTATTGGCCTTGTTTCTTATGGTCTTTAGATGTCGAATTACCAAAACAAGTATTTGGACATCCTTGGTTACTTACGAATAATGATAAGATTGGAAAAAGTAGAGGAAATGCAATTTATGCGGATGATTTAGCGGATCTTTTTGGAGTAGATGCTGTTAGATATTATGTTCTTCATGAAATTCCATTCGCTAATGATGGAAATTTAACATATGAATTAATGATTGAAAGATATAATTCTGACCTTGCCAATATTCTAGGAAATCTAGTAAACCGAACTATTTCTATGGATAAAAAGTATTTTGAAGGAATTGTTCCAGAAGTAGGAACAGAAGATAAAGTAGATGACGATTTAAAGAAAGTAATTAAAGAATCTATCTATAAAGCAGAGAATTCTATGGAAGGATTACGGGTAGCGGATGCGATAGATGCTGTCTTTGAAATCTTTAGAAGAAGTAATAAGTATATTGATGAAACAACACCTTGGACATTAGCGAAAGAGGGAAATACAGAACGCTTAAAAACGGTTATCTATAATTTATTAGAGTCTATTCGTATTGGCGCTGTTCTACTTCATTCTTTCCTTCCAGAAACAGCTACGAAAATCTATCATCAATTAAATACTGAGGTAACAGATTTTGAAAGTACGAAAGTATTTGGAGGATTAGAAAGTGGTAAAGCAGTAAATGATCCAGAACCTTTATTTGTTCGTATTGATAAAGAAAAATTCTTAGAAGAACTACAAAAGTAGTTCTTTTTTTTGTCAAGATATGTAAAATGACTAATTTTGTCGAGTAGATAACACTTGGAAATAAAGAGAAGTATGGTATACTTGTGGTGTAAGGAGAAATTTATGACAACAAAAGAGAAATTAGTAGTAAAGGAAGTATTATGGATACTATCCCTTATCGCTTTTTTAGTATTTTGTAGTTTTTTAGTAAATCATCAAACAACGGATATTTTATATTTTTTCACCATTATTACTTATGGCTTTTATTATATATTTGGTCGTGAGTAAAGTTGAAAGGGTGATGTTTTTGTTAATAGATACGCATTGTCATTTAGATGATGAGGCCTATGAAACCTCAGATGAAATTATTTCTCATATGCCAGGATATATGATTACGGCTGGATGTAGTCAAACTTCGAATGAAAAGACATTAGAATTGGTTCAAAAATATGACCATGTCTTTGGTGTTCTAGGAATTCATCCTGAACAAGTAGATTCTTATCAAGAAGAGGATTTAAAGTTTATCGAAGAACATATTCAAGATTCGAAGATTGTCGGAATTGGGGAAGTAGGGCTAGATTATCACTATGAACAAGAGTCCAAAGAAAGACAAAAACTTCTTTTTGAGAAACAACTTCAATTAGCAGATAAGTATCATAAGACAGTCGTTGTTCATAGTCGAGATGCCATTTTAGATACTTATGAACTCATGAAGAAATATCCAAATATTTCCTATGTTCTTCATTGTTATAGTTCTAGTCTGGAGATGGCTAAACGCTTTTTAGAATTGAATGTATGCTTTGGAATCGGGGGTGTCGTTACCTTTAAGAATGGGACAAAGTTAAAAGAGGTGGTAGAGGGAATTGATTTATCTCATCTATTGCTGGAAACGGATAGTCCTTATCTTTCTCCAGAACCTTATCGAGGAGAGAGAAATGAACCAAAGAATACAGAAATAGTAGCGGCGAAAATAGCAGAAATAAAAGGGATATCTAAAGAAGAAGTAATTGAAAAAACAGGCGAAAATGCGAAACGACAATTTGACTTGAATATTCCTTTATGATAGAATTTAAAGTTGTAATGAGGTGACCTTATGGAAATCTATTTACTGAAATTAATTGGTAATTGGTTATCCGTATTAGTGATTTCTTTCATCTCCTTTTTAGGAATTGGGGATTACCAAGAAAAGATGACAGGAGTAACGAATACCAGTTATACCAAGACAGTATCGGTAGTCAGTGAGATTCTTCCTTATAAGACAAGGTATGTATATAATTCTTCCAAATCTCGTTTAGCGCAAAAGGAAATCTTAGTAATGGGCGAAGAAGGATTAAGTTATACTTATGAAAATGGAGTTACCAAAGTATTAAAAGAACCTGTAACTCAAGTAGTGGAAGTAGGAACTGCTCGTCCTGGAGAATATATTGGACGATTAACTACTTATGGTGCAGACTGTGCTGGATGTAGTAAAACAGGAACGGTAGCTTGCCGAAAACCAAATGGAAAAACGCATAGTTTAACAAGAGATGGAATGTATTATAACGATTCTGAATATGGAAAAGTTAGAATTTTAGCAGCAGATTTAGGAGGGTTTCCTTGTGGTACTATCATCCTTGTTAATAATGGAAAAATTAAACCATTCTATGCCGTTGTCATGGATACAGGAGGAACCATGAGACAACAATATGCACAAGGATATATATGGATGGATTTAGCGTTTGTTCATGAAGGAGATTCTAAGGGAACTCATACAGGTAGTAAAACGACAAGATTTAGTGTACAAAGATGGGGCTGGTAGTCCTATCTTTTTTTATAAAAAAAGTTTGACTACTTTTTATGAGTCAAACTAATTTCTACATCATCAAATAATTGTCGGATATGTCTTTTTCCAAGTTCCAAAAGATACCAAAGAAGTAGAGTTAGAGTATCAAGTATATGCACTTTCAGATGATAAAGTTACATTCATCGTAAAATAAGGACTATGTCCTTGTTTTTTCTCTCATTTTTTGATATCCTTGCTACAAGGAGGAAGAAGTATGAAATGGTTGAAAGATAACTTTTTAGTTGTCATTAGTATTGCCTGTATTGGATTAGGAATTTATGCTTTTACGGTAGCAACTAATATTGATTCTGAAGGAACTTTTGGAACTTATGTAGAAACAGAAAAATATGGTGGGGATGCTTATACAGGAATCCAAAATGCCGGTGCTGATGGAGCAAATAATGTACGTGCTTTTGGTCGTCATTTGACGACAGAAATCGAATACATAATGCGCTTTGTAGGAGTTACTTTTATCGTTGGTGGAGTTGTTGTATTACTCTATTATGTTGCTGATAAAGGTTCTAAACCAAAACCATATACTATGGTAATGCCGATGGAAAATATTCCTGTAGAACAGGCCGAAGACGAATAAAGAAAAACCTCTCAATACGAGAGATTTTCTTTTTTTATTTTCAAACTATGGTATAATAAAGATGGTGGTTGTATGGAATATTCGCCAAGAAAGATGCAAGAACAGTTGGATAATAAAGAATTCCATCTCAAAAAGAAGTTTGGACAAAATTTCATTATTGATGAAAATATTATCAACAACATTGTGGATAAATCTAAGATTGAAAAAGATACTTTAGTCATAGAGATAGGTCCTGGAGCAGGATCGCTTACTTATAAGTTAGCTTCTCAGGCAAAGCAAGTATTGTGTTATGAAATTGACACTACCTTAAAACCTCTATTAGAAGAGAACTTAAAAGAATGTGACAATGTAGATATTCTATACCAAGATTTTTTAGTATCGAATGTCAAAGAAGATATTCAAAAATATTCCTATCAACAACTTTATGTAGTAGCGAATCTTCCCTATTATATAACGACGCCTATTATTATGAAGGTAATTGAAGATGACTTACCTGTTGATAAGATGGTGGTTATGGTTCAAAAAGAAGTAGGAGATCGATTTAAAGCAAAACCAAAAACAAAGGATTATAATTCTCTTACGATTTATTTGAATTGTTTTTTTGAAGTAGAGAAATTGATGGATGTTAGTCGAAATGTCTTTCTTCCAAAACCTAATGTAGATAGCATCATCATTGAATTTCGAAGAAAGAAAGAGAAACTACCATTTCAAAATCCAGAGATTTTCTTTCAGTTAGTAAAAGATTCTTTTGTTCAAAAAAGGAAGAATTTACGAAATAATTTAAAGAACTATCCATTACCAGTAATAGAGGATGTTTTAAAAAGGTATGGACTTGATTTGAATGTTAGGGCAGAGGCACTGCCTGTAGAAATTTTTATCGAAATTGCCAAAGCGTTAGGAGGAAAATAATGAAAAAGTTAGGAATGCTATTAGTACTTTGTGTTTTGTTAGTAGGATGTGGCAAGAAGGAAGAAGAAAAGCCAAATCCTAGTAATCCAATTTCCAATATTCAAGAGAGTGATGTTGCTTTAGCTCGTGTCTATGTACAGAGTTTATTTGATGTCGTAGAGCAACAAATTTTAATGGGAGAAACTTCAAATTGTTTCAATGCGAATGAATTATCTAGTCGAGAAGCAACGAGTGGGACTATGTGTTTAAAAGAAGATGGTTTTATCTATGCTGATCAGGTAGAGTATCGTGGATTTGTTTGTAGTGGAACGAAGACTTCATTAGAATGTCAGGCTAAAAAATGATTAATAAGAAGTGGGATGAAGTTTTAGCAGGGGAAATGAAGAAAGATTACTTTCGTAGATTAGGTATTTTTGTGAAGCAAGAATATCGCACGAAACAAGTTTTTCCCCCTTATCAAAATATTTTTGATGCGTTACGGTTTACGGATTATGATGAAGTAAAAGTTGTTATTTTAGGACAAGATCCTTATCATGGATTAGGAGAAGCTCATGGATTATCTTTTTCGGTTCATAATGGGATTCGAAAACCTCCTTCTCTTCAAAATATCTTAAAAGAGTTAGAAAATGATATTGGGGTAAAAAGAGAAGAAAGTGATTTAACAGATTGGGCAAAACAAGGTGTTCTTCTTTTAAATTCTATTATGACAGTTGAAAAAGATAAACCCTTATCTCATAAAGATAAAGGTTGGGAACAATTTACAGACTTTATTATTCAATCTTTAAATGAACGAGAAAAACCAGTTATTTTTGTTTTATGGGGAAGTTTTGCGCGTAGTAAGAAAGAATTAATTACGAATAAAAGACATCCGATTATTGAGTCGGTTCATCCTTCTCCATTATCAGCTAATCGTGGTTTCTTTGGGAGTAAACCATTTAGTAAAATCAATCGTTATTTAGAAGAAAACCAGATGGGAAAAATCAATTGGTAACAAGGCATGTCAATTGACTTTCGCATACTTCTATGATATTATGTTCATAGTAAAAATAGGGTGATGGCTATGAATAAAAATATCCTATATGGTTTTCTTTTTTTGTTGATATTAGGAGCAGGTAGTTTTCTCTTTTATATCTATTATCAAGAAAACTATATTAAGTTGGATAAAAATTTAGTACATATTAGTGTAGATACGGATTACTGGACTTCTCAGGATGTTACTGTGACGGTAGATTATCAAAATCCAGATATTGAGATAGATAAATATTCTTTTGATGGTGGACAACATTGGCAAAAAGATAATCGTTTTGTCGTAACCGAAAATCAAACATTAGAGATTGTTTTACGGACGAAGAATAAGAAAAAATCAGAAGCCATTTCTTATCGCATTGATAATATTGATAAAGATGCTCCCGAGATTGTTGCAAATCAAGTTCTTTATGTTGCGCGTGGCGCTGATTTCTCCTTTAAAAATAAATATAGTGTTGTAGAGACAGGCTCTGGGATTCGTGGGGATATTACTATTTCTCCAGACCATATTGATACTAGTAAATTTAATACTTTTGAAGTAGAGATTAAAGCTACGGATAGAGCGTTTAATGAAAATACGAAAAAGATTATTGTCGAAGTTGTAGATCCAAAAGATCCGGTTCTAGATACGACAGGTACTGTCAAAGATGTGAAAGTAACGGGTCTTACCTTAAGTAATACAACAATCAGTTTAGTAAAAGGAACTTCTATGAAAGTATCTGCTAAAGTAAAACCTAGTAACGCTACCAACCAAAGAGTCATTTGGACAACTGCGAATGATAATGTAGCAACTGTTGATAGTAAAGGAAATATTAAAGGATTAACGGCCGGTACAACAACTATTACAGCCTCTACTGAGGATGGTAGTAAGTCTTCTACCGTGCGTGTTATTGTTACGAATGAAAAGATTTTAGTAACACAAGTAGAATTAGATCGTAAGGAAGATGAAGTTACTTCTGAACATGGAAATATTACTTTAACAGCTACCGTAAAACCAGATAACGCTACTGATACAAGTATTAAATGGAATAGTAGTAATCCTAATGTAGCCGTTGTTGTTAACGGGGTAGTAACGATTCGTGGGGAAGGTAAGACAACCATTACCGCTACTTCTTCAAATGGAAAAACAGCAACCTATACTTTACGAGTAGTAGATAATTATACATTCCAAGAACGGGAAGTAAAAGATCGGGATGGAGAATTCGTTGGTTATGGTATTAAGATCTATAAAAATGGAGTTGATATTACGAACCAAGTATCTTCTATTAATTCTCCATTTACCGCTAGAAATGCAAAGAAATTAAATAACTTAGGTGATGAAATTATCATTACAGTTGCTAATCATAAATTGTTAGGCAAGACAATTACATTTACTTCGGGAACTAAACGACATACAGCATATCGGTAAAAAGTAAGATTTTGTATCTTACTTTTTCTTGTATTAAAAGGAATTTTATATTACAATGAGAGTGGTGGTTTGATGGAAGAAGTATATCACTTTTTAGAAGAAAAATTAAAGGATGATTTAAACTATATCTTAGTAGGCGTATCGGGAGGAGTAGATTCGATGGTTCTACTAACGGTTTTGAGTGACTTCTTAAAGGATACTTCGGTTCAAATTGTTGCTTGTCATGTCCACCATAATTTACGAAAAGAAAGTGATTTGGAACAAACTTTAGTATCGGATTATTGCCAAAAATTAGGAGTTCTTTTTGAGACGACAAAACTTTCCTATGAAGTTCCTTTTACAGAAATGATTGGAAGAGAAAAAAGATATCAGTTTCTAGAAGAGATGTTAAAGAAATATGACTCTCAAACCCTCTTTTTAGCGCACCATGGAGATGATTTAGTAGAGACCGTATTGATGAAGCTAACGAGGGGAACAACTCTTCGAGGTGCGAAAGGAATCTCTTTAGAGAGCCAAAGAGAATTTTATACCATCTATCGTCCTTTTCTTTTTCTATCGAAAGAAGAAATCTATGAATATGCGAAAGAGCATAAAATTCCTTATGCAGAAGACGCTAGTAATCAACAATTAGATTATAAGAGAAATCGTTATCGGAAAGAGATTCTTCCTCTATTAAAAAAGGAGAATGGGAAAGTACATCGTAAATTTTTAGAGTATAGTCAAGAATTAGAAGGTCTGTTAAACTATGTGGAAGAAGATATTGTAATGAGTTATCAAAAAGTAGTAGAAAAGCAAACTCTCGATTGGGAAAAATGGCTGTCCCTAAAAGAATTTTTAAAAGTAGAAGTCTTACGAAGATATTTAGATGTTATTTATAAGCAAGATTTAGGCTCTATTACGGGAAAGCATGTAGAGATTTTAAAACAGTTTTTAGAGACCAATAAAGTAGGAAGTCTTCTAGATTTTCCAAAAGGAAAACGATTCCGTAAAACTTCCTCTAAACTTCTTTTAGAACCTTGTTGGAAAGATTATTCTTATCCTCTTACGGAAAGTTTAATGCTTCCGAATGGACATAGAATAGAGTTTCTTTCCTCTTCTTCTGAAAGTGGGAATGATGTTACTTATTTAGATTCTCATGAAGTCAGTTTACCTCTTACCGTACGAAATGCTAGAAAAGGAGATAAAATGACGATTAAGAACATGTCAGGTCATAAAAAAGTAGGGGATATTTTTACGGATGAAAAGGTCGCTTTAGAGAGTCGATTTCTTTGGCCTATCGTTACCGATGCGAAAGGAAGAATTGTTTGGCTTCCAGGATTAAAAAAAACACAATTTGATAGAAAAAAAGATGGAAAGTATGATATAATACTTAAGTACACTTAAAGAAGGGAGTTTTTTATGAATAAAAAATCAGTGAAAAGAAATACATTATCTTACCTTTTTTTATTCTTTGTCATTGTCGGCGTGATGTATTTTATCAATGTATTAAATACAAAAGTAAATACACTATCTTATAGTGAATTTATGCAAGCCGTAGAAGAGGGAAAAATTGAAGAAGTAGTAATTACTCCAAGTACGAATGCTGGAGTTTATGAGTTAACTGGTACGATGAAAGATTATAAGGAAAATGAATCTTTCTATGTAAGAGCGCCTCTTACAGATGCTACCATAAAAGAAATCTATGCAGGAAGTTCTGATTATGATTATGATATTGTTGCGGATAAAGATCCTCAATCTAGTATCTTTTTAGCGCTTCTTGTAAATGTTTTACCACTTGTTCTATTAGTTGGTATTGGTCTATACTTTGTTAGCAGACAAATGGGAAGTGCTAATAAATCTATGGACTTTGGAAAGAGTAGAGCGCGTCTTAATGATGATCGTAAGAAAGTTACTTTTGATGAAGTAGCTGGATTAACGGAGGAGAAAGAGGAGGTAGCAGAACTTATTGAGTTCTTAAAATCTCCTAAGAAATTCCAAAATATGGGAGCTCGTATTCCAAAAGGAGTTTTATTAGTAGGTCCTCCAGGAACTGGTAAGACATTACTTGCTAGAGCCGTTGCTGGAGAAGCGAATGTTCCTTTCTACTACATTAGTGGTTCTGACTTCGTAGAATTATTTGTCGGAGTTGGTGCTTCTCGTGTAAGAGATATGTTTAAACAAGCAAAACATAATGCGCCATGTCTTATCTTTATTGATGAGATTGATGCTGTAGGTCGGCAACGTGGTGCTGGACTCGGTGGTGGACATGATGAGAGAGAACAAACTTTGAACCAATTACTTACTGAAATGGATGGATTTGGTGAGAACGAAGGAATCATCGTGATTGCTGCTACAAACCGTCCAGATGTTCTTGACCCAGCTTTATTAAGACCAGGAAGATTTGATAGACAGGTAACTGTTAATTTACCCGATGTTCGTGGTAGGGAAGAGATTTTAGCAGTTCATGCCAAAGGTAAAACTTTTGCAAAAGGTGTAAAACTAGAAAATATTGCGAAGAGAACTGTTGGTTTCTCTGGAGCAGACCTAGAAAACTTATTAAATGAAGCAGCGCTTCTTACGGTTCGTCGTAATAAACCTGCGATTACTATGGCAGAGATTGATGAAGCACATGACCGTGTATTGATGGGACCTGCTAAAGTAACTAAGAAATATACAGAAAAAGAGAAAAAGGTAGTTGCTTATCACGAAGCCGGACATGCTGTTGTTGGTATTAAACTAGAAGGTGCTAATGAGGTACAAAAGATTACGATTATTCCTCGTGGTACGGCTGGTGGCTATAACTTAATGTTACCAAGAGAGGAAACTTTCTTAGAAACGAAAAAAGAGTTATTAGAGACAATTAGTGGACTTCTTGGAGGTCGTGTTGCAGAAGAGTTAGTATTTAATGAAGTAACAACAGGAGCTCATAATGACTTTGAAAAAGCAACGAAAATAGCTCGTGCGATGGTAACGGAATATGGTATGAGTGATTTAGGTCCAGTACAATTTGAACAAAGAGAAGATAGTGTCTTCTTAGGAAGAGATTATAATAAGAGTAGAAACTTCTCTAGTCAAGTTGCTTTTGAAATCGATCAAGAACAAAGAAAGATTATCAATGAATGCTACGAAGAAACCAAGAAAATCATTGCTGAAAATAGAGATTTACTAGATTTAATAGCGAATACTTTATTAGAGTATGAGACAATTACGAAAGAGCAAATTGAGTATCTTGTAGAACATGGATGTATGCCAGATGAGGATACTGAAGTAGATCATAGCGAGGACTTCAAAGAAGCTTCTCTAGAGGATTTATCTCTAGATGAATTAAAAGAAATTGCGAAAGAAAAGCATGTTCGTGGATATTCTAAGATGGATCGTGAAGAACTCATTGATGAAATTCATAAAGAAGAAGAAAAAGAAGAGGAATAATTATCCTCTTCTTTTTGGTAGTAATGGAAATAAAAAATGGGATGAAATAGTATTTTCTTCTTTGGATAGAATCGAAATCTTCTCTTGGGAAGGAACTTTAATAAATAGTTTTTTATATCCTAATTCCGCTAATTTGTTTTGAACATATAAGTGCAAAACATTTTTTCTTTCTTCTTTGAAAAGAGAAGAATATTCTTCATGACATTTTAAAGCAACCATATCCTCTTCTTCAGAAATAACGATTCCTTCAAGAAGAAGAAAAGTTCCCATTTCTTGAATATAATTTTGAATCCATTCTTTCTCTTCTTCGAAACAGATATCTAGATATAAATATAAATCTAGAGAAAGGGTAAAGAGATGATCTTTGGATTTTAATTTTTGATTACTAAATTCTTGAAAGTTCTTTTTTTCTCTTTCAGAAGTAACTTCCTTTAATACAAAATAACTTGGTAATTTTGGTAATTTTTCTTTTTTTAATACGATATGCTCTTTCTTAGGTTTCTTCCTAGGTTCTTTTTTCTTTTCCATAATTTGAACTTTCGTAACCTTCTTTTCCCGTGCTAATCGCTTTAGTTGTTCCTGAAGATAACAAGAAAGTTCTTCGGAAGGATTCTTTTGAATGATTCCATCAGAAAGCAAAAGACAAGTCTCTTTTAACAGAATTTTCATGACTGCTACGGATTGTTTTTTCTGATAAATTTCGTAATAGAAAGTATCCTTTTCGATAGGGCTTGAGATTCCTGAAATTTGTTCATATTTTTTTCTTGAAATTCTTTTTATCTGATACATAACCAAACCACCCTAATTTAAGTATACGCTTCTTTTTCCAGAAAAGAAAGAAACTTGTTTTATTTTCCTTTTAATAGTATAATTGAACCATCGGAGGATGATGGCATGAAAAAAGATAATTTTCTTCGTGGCGCCTTTATTGCTACTTTATGCATCATTATTACTAAGATTTTAGGAGTTCTTTATGTAATTCCTTTTTATTCGATTATTGGATCTAAAGGAAGTGTTATTTATGGAGCTGCTTATAATATATACGCTATCTTTTTAAATCTATCAACAATTGGATTACCCCTTGCCATCAGTAAAATGGTAAGTGAATATCATACATTAGAATATGAATATACCAAAAGAAAAGCTTATCATTTAGCAGGGAAGATTATGATTGTCTCTTCTATTATAACGACAATTATCTTAATCTTGTTTGCTCCCGTCCTTGCCAAATACATTATTAATTTCTACGATTATACACCTATTTCCAATCCTTTAGGAATTTCACTTTTTGCGTTAGGAAATGTCATGGATGGAGCGTATTTAATTCGTGAAATCGCCTTGGTTATTCGTGTCTCTGCGAGTGCGATTTTATTCGTTACATTAATTAGTATGATTCGTGGATACCTACAAGGAATGAAATATATCCAAGCCTCTTCTATCTCTCAAGTGTTAGAACAATTTGTCCGTGTTGTTGTCATTTTAATTGGTTCTTACCTTTGTATGAATATCTTACATACCGGATTAGGAATTGCGGTTGGAGTAGCTGTTTTTGGGGCGACAGCAGGTGCGATATTCGCGCTTTTCTATCTATCTCGAAAAAAGAAATCTTTACATGAAGTAGAGGTAGAAGAAAAAAAGGAAGAAAAGAAAATTACAACCAAATATCTATTTAAGAAAATTATATATTATACAATTCCTTTAATTGTCATGGAATTAGTTAGCACTTCTTTTCAATTAGTAGATATGTTTACGGTCGTTAAAACTTTAACGAATGTAGGAAATTTCTCTTTAAATGATGCTTCCGTAATTATGAATATATTAACGACATTAGGACCAAAATTAAATGTCATTATTATGGCGGTAGCAAGTGGTATGGTAGTAAGTCTTCTTCCTAGTTTAACAAGTGATTATGTAGAAGGAAATATAGAAGAAGTAAAAAGAAAGATTAATAAATCTTTACTCATTGTTCTTTTTATTACAATTCCTATGGCTGTTGGATTATCCTTTTTAGCAAAACCTGTATGGACGGTTTTTTATGGAGAATCTTATTTTGGACCGAAAGTATTTATGGTTAGTATTTTTGTTGCAGTATTTGCTAGTTTCTATACGAATGTAATTGTTATTATTCAATCCTTAAGTAGGTATAAAACGATGTATATTGCGTTACTTACAGGATTCTTATTTAATGCTAGTTTAAATATTCCTTTTATGGTATTATTTCATCATTTAGGACTTACGATGTATTATGGAAACTTAGTAGCTACTATGATAGGATATACGATTACCATCTTGATTTGTCTAATAGATATCAAAAGAACTTTAAAAATATCTTACCGTGAAACCATCAAGCATTTCTTCTTTATTATAGTCGCGATTGCGATTATGTTACTTGTTCTTTTAGGACTTCGTCAAGTACTTCCAATGACAGGATATGGAAGAATGGGAAGTTTATTGATTACCCTTCTATATGCTTTGGTGGGAGCGCTCACTTATTTTGGTGTTACTTATGTTACGAAAACTTTTGAACAAGCTTTAGGTACGAATTTATTAAAATCGATATTTCGAAAAAAAAGAAGTTAGGAATGGGTCTTAGACATTGGCCCAGTTAACTTCTTTTTCTTTTCTTTTTCTGATACAATCTGATCTAAACGATTATTTAATTCGGTTAATATTTCTTCTTCTGTTAAGTCTTCTTCAAAATGCTTTTCTCTTACGATATCTAATAGGAAAGAACGCACTTTATAAAGCGTTCTTTTTTGTAATTGAGAAACGAGAGGATTTTCACGATATTCTTCATATCCATATTTTTGGTTTGCTAAAGTAAGAAATAGGGTCGTAATACGACGATGTTCTTTCCATGGAATCGAAAACCAAAAAGCACTATCTAAAGCCGAGATTAGAAGAAGAGAATGTTCAATTCTAGGGATTGAAAATTTAAAACGAGCATCCTTTTTTACTAATTGATAATTTTCTTCTAAGATAGTAGCAGAAATATATAAGTCAAGAATTCCTCTTCGGGGAATTAATTTATTAGATAGGGTAATTCCCGAAAAATTCCGACGATAATAATATAGTTCCTGATCTACATAAACCATCTTTCCTGCTTCTACTAAAATAGGGTAGGTAAGGGGAGCATCTTCAAAGGTAATATGAGAAGGAAAGGAAAGTTTTTTAAAAAGACTACGGTGATAAATCTTATTCCAACAATGACCAGAAATCTCTTCTAATGCTTCTGGTTTCTCCTGAAAATTAATAACTTGTATTTTTTTAGAACTATTATCTTTTTGTTTTCGATATTTTCCTAAAAAGTTTCTTCTTTTACACATTCCTACTCTAGTATTGGTCTTTTTCATAGCGTGCATTAAAGTTTCTACCATTTCAGACGCAATAATATCATCGGCATCAATAAAAGCAAAGTAATCTCCGGTAGCTTTTTGCATTCCCCAGTTTCTAGCACCTCCAGGTCCTAATTTCTCGGAAGTTGTTATTAAAGAAACATTAGGATAAGCAAGATATTTCTTGGCAATTTCTAGGGATGTATCCTCAGAACCATTTTCTACTAAGATAACTTCAAAGTTAGGATAGGTTTGTTGACAGATACTATCTAAACATTCTTGTAAATAGTTTTCTACATTGTGTATTGGTACGATAATGGATACTTTTTCCATAGAATTCCTCCAAACCGTTTTTTATTATAACAAGGAATTTCTTTTTTGTAAAATAAAAAAGGGTATTTAACCCCTTTTTTAGATAGTTTGTTTCATTCTTTTCTTCCTTCTTAAAATGGTAAGAAGAATAGAAACAAGAACTAGAACTCCTCCTAATAGGTAGAATAGGAAAGTACCTTTTCCACCAGATTCTGGGAATTCGATAGCTTGTATATTGATAAATTTTGCTTCTTTTGGATGACTTACTGTAATGGTTCCAGTACTATTTTGTTCTTCTTTTACCTTCCATCCTGAAAGATTCTTTTCTTTTACTTGATAAGTAGATTGATCTGGTAAATCTTGAAGAAGAATCGTTTCATTCTGTTTTAGTTTGACCGTAGAACTATAAGAACCATCATCATTTCGTTTGAAAGTAAGTGTTCCATTTTCTTTTTCTTCTTTCGTTGTAATATCATATTTTTGATAAGGATAACTTTCTTTTGTAGCAGAACTTTGACTTGGTGTAATCGTAATAGTAAATTCAAATTCCTGTTCTGATGTTGTTCCTTCTACTGTTTTTGTAACTAGTAAATCTCTAGGTTCAAAAGCATTAGTAAAATAAATTTCTTCTTGAAGAATACCCGTATCTCCAGAAACTCTACGATGTTCTTTCTCAAAGGTACTAGTAGGAGTACTACTATCCATTGTTTTATCTACTGTCATGGTTCCATTTCTATCATAAGATAAACTACTTTCTTGTTGAACATGAGAAACTTTATCAAGAACAAAACCTGCTTTTATCAATTCTTCTGTTAGTTCTTCTTCTACACTGTATTTTGCTCCAGAAGAAATATTATTTAATAAGATTCCTTCATTATTTTTTAAACTAAAATGAGCAGTATTGGGTTTTTGATTATTCCATTCCTCTTCTGGCCAACTCTCTGGCTTCGTTTCAGGTTTATTTTTATCTGTATAACCAAAGAATAAAGTCGTTGTTAGATAAGTTGTGTTTGTAGCGTATTTAGAAGAAACTTCCGCAATACCAGACTTATTTGGATCTAGTGTAGAAATAACAAATTTTGTAAGAGATTCATGACCATTTTCTTGGAATTTCCAATTGTCGTTTGTTACTTCTTCTTTTGGTATCAAATAAACTTTAGATACCCAGAATTCCATAAGTCCAAGAGAATGAGTATTGTCTTTTAATTTATACTCTTTTGTCTCTGTAGAAGTAAGTTCTTCTATATTATCTACATAAGTTGTTGTACCAACACGATTTCCTAACTCTTTGGATTCATTATAAAGTCCATAGACATAAGGATCTCCCTCAGAGTCATCTCCAATATAGATATAGTAATCTTTATTATCCTTCTTATAGATAGATAGTGTATTATCACTATCTTGTAAAAGACCTTGATTATTCGTTTTAATATCAATAGAACTAATATCTCTTTGCCAAGTCATAGAGTAAGGATTTCTTTCTAGTTTTACAAAACTTAAATCACCTTCTAGACCAGCTATTTGAACTTGGAATGGAAATTCAGTATTGGTATCAAAGAATGGTTCACTATCTTTTTCCATCGTAACTGTTTTCGCAACCATTAATAAGGTATCAGTAACCGCTAAACGTCCATTATTACCAAGATAACTATCGACAATGATATTGGATTCTTGCTTACTAGTAGCGCCTGTTGAATTACTACTAATGGTAGGTAAATAGGTATTAGAAGCAGTAGAAGTAGTATTCGATGTTTTTCGAATAACACTTTGTGCCATATCTCCTACTCTAAGACCGCCAGGACGAGTCGCAACTACCCAATCTGTAATAGAACTATCATAGGTTGGTTTTTGCTTGCTATAAGGCTCCCAAACATGTTTAGAAGGGCTATACCAACTTAAAAATTCTCCATTCGAGAAATCACCTTCTAGACCAGAACCAAATTCTTTTCCTTGTCTAGAAATAGCAACTCTCTTTTTCGTTCCTTTATATCCTACAATTTTCTCTTTATTTTCAACACCATTTTCTTTTTCATATATTGGTTCATTTTTATTTGGAACATAATATTCTAGAATCACATAGTACCAATCATTCGCTGTAAAATTACTAGACTCTTTTATCGTTTCTCTTTCTTCTTTAAACTTCTTGAATGTTTCATTATCTGATAAATCAATTTCTTCATAGACTCCATTTGATCCTTTTTTATCGGTATCTTTTACTTTATACAATTCTAAAGGTCTTTGATAAGCATAATATCTATTTGCAGGACTAGGAGAGAAAGAGAAAATAGCATCTCCTCGAGTTCTAGATTCTTGAGTATCTGTGACATATCCATCATAAGAAGTATTACTATAATAGTTAGAATAGAAATAAACGATACTATCTTTTTTATTAGCTTTTAAATATTCTTGATTTACTTTGGAAACATCGACATCTAATTTATCTTCTGTCATGATATCATCAGATACACCAACCGCATAGAAGATACGAATTGGTAAAGACATTTCTGGATCTCCTACATTGGTAGAATAAGAAATTACATTTCCATTTTCATCTTCTTCAATTTTGGCAACTAACATAGGAATCGCACTTGCTGGAATATTAATATATAACATTTGATCATATCCAGTATCTGGCATAGACATTCCATCTTGATTGATATAGTTACCACTATCTTCTACCCAAATACGAATATCACTTAATTTATAAGTAATATTATCTTCTTTGTCATAGTTTGGATTTAAATGTTCTTCATTCCTTTTTTTATCGTCTTCCGCAAAACGGTAGATTGTATATTTTATGTGATTAATATCATCTCCGGCTCTTGTCTTTGGTGTTTCTTCTGGAAGCGTTGGAATATATTGTAAAGCAGTTTCTCTATCTAGATAGTAAGTATCTCCATTATCCCAACTACCTTGTTTTTGATCTGATAATCTATTTCCGGTACTGTCATACCATCCTGACTGAAAGTTATCTGTCTTTGATACAAAGTCAGCATCATAGACAGCTGTTCTTACAATTCCATGCATTTCATTGAAAAGAAGAAGAGCCATATCATAACTACCAGCATTATTGGTAGCGTTTTCTGTTCCCTCTACTAAACCAGTAACAGAGATAGCTTTATTTTTTACTTCCATATAAAGACCAATAGGATCTGCATAAGTAATGGAATCAGAAACTCCGGCACTATTATTTCCTTCGATAGGAACAAATACATTACTAGTTACTTTATTTAAGACTTGATTAAAAATTTCTTTTAAACTAACTGCTGTAATATTATAGAATTCAGAAGCATAGTTAATATTTCCAACCACATCTTCTTTGGTAACAGCAGCAACTTTTCTACCATTTACTACTCTTTCTTTAGCATATATACCAAGACCACTATTATTATCTACTGTAGTAGGGAGTTGGTTGAATACTGCTTGTCCTTTAATTTCTTGAGTAAATGTGCCTTCTTTATCTTTCGTTCCACCATGCCATCCATTATTTTGAGCGGTACTTTGGTTAATGGTTTCATGTTCAAAAGGAATTGTATATTTGTTAGAGGAACTTGAACTCTGTTCAAAACGAGGTTTAAAAGTATTGCTAGAACTACTCTTTTCAACAACTGGGAATTCTTGGGTAACTTCGCTAGTTGCTTTTATCCATTCTTCCCATTTACTATAAGCTTGAGTAACAAGTTTTTGATCTTTTTCACTTGTAATTTTATCATTTGAAGTAAGTTCTTTTTTAAAATAATTTTTAGGGTCTAACATTGGATAGACTCTAGCAACTGCCCAAGCATCATCATCGGCTTTGGATTCTAGGTCTACACCAACCGTATAAATTTGAAAACCTTGTTCAAAGTTTTCCATAAATGTTTCATAATTTTTTTCTACTGCTGATTTCATATAAGAAGCAGTCATTAAAGTTTGTAATACAACAACAGAAGACCAATCATTAACATGGTCTGATCTTTGTGTAGACTCATCCCAATCTGGATTATACCATTGTCCATCCGAAACCGTATTTGATCCTCCATCTGTCATGATAATGGCAGCTGGAATACGCGCTACAGTTCTTTCTTCTCCAGTAGCAGATAAAGTAGCAGAGTAAGTTGTTTCTGTAGCGTTTGCTAACTGTTCTAAACCAGCAGCAATACCAGAGTGAGTATTTGTTCCACCACGGCGTTCAAAACTATGGGTCTCTAATGTTTTTCCCTCAGCATCTTTATCTTTTGTAGTGGCAACCACTCTAAAGGTAGAGACATTAACATAGTTTTCTTTATGATCTCCACTAGCTCCATGTCCATCAAAATATGGGGCAATGTAATAGTACATTTTATCTTTTAAAATTTCATGAAGTTTTTTTAAATTTTCTGTGGCGTAACTTCCATTACTACCAGTTCCATCATTTAGGTATTTATCATCGTAGACGAAACTAGAATGAGTTTTTCCTTTTTCTGGGTCGACCTTATCATTGGTTGATTTAATTTCAGAAATTGGTAATTTATTTGCTTCATAATGCGCTAAAGGCATAACTAGAGTAGCGCGGTTATCATATACGACAACACTAACTCTATTTTCTTTATTTTGTTCCATTAATGCTTTAATTGTCGCGTCTGTTGCGTCAATCATTTCTAGTAATCTAGTTACTACAAAAGAATCTGGTGTATCTTTGTAATCTGTTTGATCTTTATCGATTTCATCCCCCATAGAACTAGAAATATCTAGGATGATAACTAAGTCGATAGGACTAGCAGGATATTGATGAATTACTTGACCACTACCGATTGTCGAAAAGACATGTAAGAAATCAGTATTTAATCCAATAGATTTATTTCCAAGAGTAAGGGTATTATTTTTCCAAGTAATATTATCTACCGTAGATTCTGTACCATAAGCAAAGACTGTTTTATCTGCCCACATTTTACCAGCATTTCTAGAACCTAACGAATCTGTTAAGATTAGGTTTTTATAACTATTCATAGTATTTGGGTCAGATACTCTAGTAACTCCAGGAGTAGGAGAACTTAAAAAAGTAAAATTTTCTCCTTCTCGTGAAATCATATTTTGAACAAGGCGTGTTAATAATTCTGGAGAACCTATACTAGATAGGAATAATCCAATGCATAAAAGAAATCCCAAAAGTTTCAAAAATGTGGATTTTTTCTTCTTCATCATTTCACCTCACTCTACGGCTATTTTCTATTTTATATTCTAATTTATTATATCATAGTATTTGAAGAAAGTCATTTTTTGTCCATGAGAAAATAAAAAAATTTTAAATTCGAAGAATATATTTTGAGTAGGAGGGTATCCTATGAGAAATGATGCTGGTTTAACAGAAGAAGAAGTAAAGAAAAGTAGAGAAAAAAATGGCTCTAATGAAATGGGAGAATATCGTGGAAATAGTTTTCTTCATCTAGTTTTACAGTCTTTAGGAGATCCGATTATTCGTATTTTATTAATTGCTTTAGGAATTAAAACTTTTTTTCTTTTTCGCCATTTTGATTGGTATGAAACAATTGGTATTTTACTTGCTATCTTTATGGCCTCTTTTATTTCTAGTATCTCAGAATATGGGAGTGATAAAGCATTCTCTAAATTGATGGAGGAAGCTTCTAAATTAAAATGTCGGGTGAAGAGAAATGGCAAAAAAATAGAGATTCCGATTGGAGAAGTTGTAGTAGGAGATCTCATCTATTTAGAAAGTGGTGAAAAAGTAGTTGCAGATGGAGTTGTGATTCATGGAAAAGTAGGAGTAGATGAATCTAGTTTAAATGGGGAAAGTAAAGAGGTAGAAAAGAAGGTAAATTCTTCTCTTTTACGAGGAAGTGTCGTGGTATCTGGAGAAGCCATGATGCGTGTAGAGAAAGTAGGAAAAAATACTTTTTATGGAGAAATGGCCGAAGAATTAAAAATGAAACAAACTCCTAGTCCTTTAAAATTAAGATTAACTGGACTAGCTAATCTCATCAGTAAAATAGGCTACTTTAGTGCTTTTCTGATTTTTGTTTCCTATTTATTTTTAAATGGATTGAATTTAGAAAATATTTTTTATGCGTTAACTCTTTCGGTAACAATTATTATTGTTTGCGTACCAGAAGGACTTCCGATGATGGTAACACTAGTTCTTTCATCGAACATGAAAAGAATGTTAAAAGATCAGGTTTTAGTACGAAAATTAGTAGGAATTGAAACTGCCGGTAGTTTAAATATTCTTTTTACAGATAAGACAGGAACACTTACGAAAGGAGAATTAGAAGTCACAAAATATGTATCCGGTGCTTTAAAAGAATATCGTTATGAAGAATTAATTCCTACGAAATTATCAAAATGGGTAAAAATATCTTGTACTGTTAATAACGCTAGTAGTTTTGATAAAGATACTGTAATTGGTGGAAATATGACGGATAAAGCGATTTTAAAATTTATTAAAAAAAATCAGCTATCTTATTACAAAGAGAAAGTGATTCCTTTTAATAGTAAAGATAAATATGCCATTACTACCATTGAAGAAGAAGGAAGAATTCATTTAATTAAAGGAGCACCCGAAAAAATACTTCCTTTTTGTAAGTATTATTATAATGAACTAGGAACCAAAGAATTACTAAATCAAACGAAATTAAAACATTATATCGAAAAAAAATCAAAAGAAGGAATGCGAATTGTAATGATGGCAGTTAGTACGCAAAAAGAAGTTCTTCCATTTCAAAACTTAAATTTAGTAGGTATTTTACTTATGAGAGATGAGATTCGAAAGAATGCTTTAGAGGGAATAAAATTAGTGAAAAAAGCACATATTAATACTGTTATGTTAACGGGAGATAATAAAGATACAGCAACTTCTATTGCTTCTGATTTAGGACTTTTAGAACTGGATAGTATTATTTTATCGAGTGAAGAATTAAATCGTATGAGTGATGTTGAAGTCAAAGGAATTCTTCCTAAATTAAAAGTAGTAGCGAGAATGTTACCGCAAGATAAAAGTAGATTAGTTCGTATTTGTCAAGAATTAGATTTAGTAGTAGGAATGACAGGAGATGGAGTCAATGATGCTCCCGCGCTAAAAAGAGCAGATGTTGGATTTAGTATGGGAAGTGGTACAGAAGTAGCAAAAGAAGCGAGTGATATTGTCATTTTAGATAATAATTTTTTATCGATTAGTAAAGCGATTCTCTATGGAAGAACCATTTTTAAAAGTATTCGAAAATTTATTATTTTACAATTAACGATTAATTTATGTGCTTTAAGTTTAAGTATTTTTGGACCTTTTTTAGGAATAAATACACCGGTAACTGTCGTTCAAATGTTATGGATTAATATGGTAATGGATACTTTAGCAGGGCTTGCTTTTGCGTTTGAACCACCACTTTTAGAATATATGGAAGAAAAACCAAAACAGAAAAATGAACCTATCATGAATCACTATATGTATAGTGAAATTTTATGGACGGGAATATTATCTTCTCTTCTTTGCTTTTTCTTTCTAAAATCGCCTTGGATAAGAACTTTTTATCAAAGTGAGGAAGCCTTACTATCCGCTTTCTTTGGACTCTTTATTTTTATCGATATTTTTAATAGTTTTAATGCTCGAACGAATCACTTAAATCTATTTTCTAATATTTGGAAAAATAAAGTTTTTATAGCGATTATCCTTTTTATCATTTGTATTCAACTGCTTTTAATCTACTATGGCGGAAAGGCATTTCGAACAATCGGTTTAAGTTTTCGGGAATTAGAACTCATGATTCTTTGTTCTTCTTTGGTTATTCCTATTGATTTTTTAAGAAAATGGTATTTAAAATCAAAAAATAAGAATATCGGTGTATAAAATAAAAAAGAGTACCCAAACTAATAAGGGAGGGGAAAACATGAAAAAATGGTTCATCGGTCTACTATGTATGATTTCTTTAGTGGGATGTTCGCTTGGAAAAGATATGACAAATACACCAACTAAGAAAGTAGAAGCTTATCTAGATGGATATAAAAGTTTAGATGATTCCGTAATAGAGGATATAGATGATCTTTTAACAGATACAGAATATACTCTAGAACAAAGAACTCGTTATAAAGATCTTATGAAAAAACATTATAAAGATATTCAATATGAAATCAAAGATGAGAAAATTAACGGGGATAAAGCAACAGTCGAAGTTGAAATAGAAGTAAAAGATTATAGTAAAGTATTATCTAACTCTATTGTTCCAGACGAATTAAAAGATGAAGAAGGAAATTATAGTGAAGAAGAATACTATAATTATCAATTAGACCAAATGGAAAAAGTAGAAGATAAAGTAAAATATACCGTAACTTTCTACTTAACCAAAGTAAATAATGATTGGGTTATGGATGAATTAAGTGAATCCAACAAACAAAAAATACATGGTATTTATATATACTAATGTATTTTTTTTATAAAATAAAATGTGCTATAATAAAGGATAGAAGGTAGGATATTATGGAATACGAAGTAGGAAAAATAGTAGAATTTGATGGACATTGTGGTAGAATTGTTTCTTCGCAAGGAGAATATTTTTTTACCGAAGATGATATCGAAGATAGTGTGATTGCGAAAGGAAGATGTGTTGTTTTTCGTCCCGAAGAAATTCAAGGAAAGAAAAGAGCTTTCTTTGTTCATGGCGTAGAATATATTTTAAATCAAAAACAAAAAGTAATAGATAGACATTCGTCACAGTAAAGGTAGGGATGAAGATGAATTTTAGAATTCGGTTAGAAGATAGAATTGCTCGTGTCCGGGAGAAATTAGAACAAGGGAATTTTAAATTTTCTAAAGATGATTTAAACACATTTTCTGATTCCCAAGAATTACGCAGTCTTTTTCTCCAAAAACTAAAAGAACAACTCCCTAATTGGACACCCACATTAAAAAAAGCTTATATAGATTTGATTTCTAGTGCGGAAGATTTTAGTTTAATCGATGTTGATGTCATTCGTACTCTTAGTCACTATGATATAGAGACAGGGGATTTATCAGAGATAGAATCCTATATGCCTTTTTTAGGAGATGTTGATGATGTTGTTAACCATCTACAGGAAAAACTAAAAGACCCTTCTTACCATGCTATCTCTGGAGCGATGGGAGACAATGTTATTCTTTCTTGTATTGAACAAGGAAGAATCGATTTAGTGCGTATGACGCGTTCCATTCAACTTTCTCACCTTTCTCAAAAAGCGATAGAAAAAATTGCGAAAGAGTATAATGAACCCATCCCTCCCTATGCTTTTACAGATATAGACGCTATTTTAGCGATCCGTCAATCGAATGATGATTATCTTACTTTTCAAGAATATATGGAGAAATATCCAGATGATTTGGAGAAATTAAAAGAAGAATATTACTCTCCTAAAAGAAGTATTCTAGGAACCAATTTGATGAACTTTCAAACTCTTTATGAGACAATTCCGGAAGCAGAAAAAGAAAAATTCTTAATTCGAACTTTAGAAGGAGGACTTTATCCTTTCTTTCTAGAATGTGCTCCTAAAGAACTCATTTTAAGAGAACAAGATACCATTATTAGAAAAATCAAAGAAGGCGTTATTAATGTTTCTAACATGATAGAGAATGATTCCCTTTTATTAGAAAATCCAGAATATGTAAAATTATTAATCCAAGCAGGAAATATCTATCATGCGATGGAAAGCCCTATCATTTCTAATTTTTTAGAAGAAATCAAGAGTTATGGAGATATGCTAGGTTATCCTCTTTATATAGATATTGTTCGAAATACCAAAATTCGGAAAAATATTTTCTCTAACGAAGAATTTTTAAAACAATTATTACTAGCGAATCTTGTAGAAGCAAGTCCTGGCTATTTTTATCCAGAATATAATCAGTCTAGCGAAACGAAAGAAATGATTGCGGCTCAAAGAAAGATCTTTGAACTAGATATGGAGTTAGGAACTTGTACTAGAAATTCTCTTACTGGGGTAAACCAAGAAGAAGTTTTAAAAGAAATTATTTCTAGAAAAAGATATGATTACTTTCTTGAAAATGGTTCTAATTTTACGAATATAGAAAAAATTTCGCTTACCGAAGAAGAGTGTCAAGAATTTTTAGATTGTTTAGGAAATAATGTCATTTCTTATGAGAGTATTTTTTCTAGAATGCCTCTTTTAGTTCTTAAGACACCAACTTTGTTTCATGGTTTCTTAACAGCGTATCCAGATATTTTAGAAAAGATGATGGATTATATTAAGCATCATGAAGAATTAAGTTCTTACTATACAGAAGAGTTATATCAAACAGTAAAAGGTTACTACATTGAAAAATCAGATTTAAGAGAAGATAGCTTAGATTCGATTATGCATGCTTTAGGGCCTCAAATTCTAAGATATATAGAAAATGAAAACATTATTGCGTTAGCGCAACAAAAGAAGGAAATGGTAGAACAACTCCTTCAACTTTTTAAACCAGAAAACTATACTCTTCAAGATGCTGAAATCATTTATGATAGTTTAAAACAGTATTCTTATGGAAAAAAATATCCAGAAATAGTCAATATTTTTTCTGATATCAAACATTCTTTAGAGGATAATGATGGAAAATATATTCAAAAATTAGAAGAATTAGTTTCTAGTATGGATGAAAAATTCTATCGGAGAATGCAAAAGAGTTATCCTGATTATTTAGAAATATGTAAAAAGAATCCTGCTAGTTTCTTAAAGGAATTGGCTTTTAAAGCGAAAGAAGGAAAGGCGGAAGAGTCTCAATTAGCGTACGATATTCTTCATTTTATATCCGATTATTATGTGGCAACGAAAAGAGAACAATATCGGGATACTTATCAAATGTCACGAGATCTTTCTCTCATTCAAAAATATGACCCAAAAGACTTAGAAACAAAATTTATGAAACACTGTATGGAGTATTATCCTTTCCGTGTAGATTTAATTGAAAAATTAAAAGAAGCGGGGATTTCCGAGGATTTAGCCATCGATTTACTACAAGTATATTTAAAGAAACCAATTCTTCGGGGACATGACATTAAAGAATTACAAAAGCAAATGAAATTCTTTGTTCCTTTTGCCAAAAAGTATTTTCAAAGTTGTTATAGTGAAGAATATCAAAGAAGTCATGCTTTTCAGGTGTCACAGACGCAAGGACGAATTAAATTTTATGATACCTTACCACCTTGCGAAATCGATAGGTATCAAGTTTTAGTTTCCCTTCATTTAGGAAATATCCTAGATACTTTATTGGGAGAAGAAAATGAAAAATATTTTGAACTTTTAAAATCTACCATAGCAAAGTATAAATTATTAGATATGCCAGCATGTTATCAAAAATTTATGGATAAAGAAGGAATAGGAATTTCTCAAAATGTGAATAATATTGCTGGATTCATATCTTACTTTAAGCAAATTTATGATGCAGAAAGAAAACGGTTAAACGCTACGAATAAAGAAGATACACCAGTCTCTTTTACCATTACTAGGATTTTAAAAGAAGGAGAGGCATATGGGGGATTTTCAAAAGTTTATGGACATATTTTAGGAACAGAAAATGCTCGGTTAATTATGTCAAATCCAGGACCAAATGCGGCTGCTATAGGATTAAGTGATAATGGAAGATTAAAAACAGCTGTGGAAGATACGAAGATATCTTTTCAAAAAGAGTCAGTTACGATTCCGTCATTTGCGGGAGATATAGAACTTTCTAGTGGAAAAACGATGTATGTATCGGTTGGAAATGCAACACATCCTAGCAATTTAACGCATGGAGAAAGAACCGGTGCTTGTATGCGTATCGGGGGAGCAGGAGAGACCCTATTTAATTTCTGTTTACAGAATGAGAATGGTTTTCATATTCGGTTTGAAGATTCCAAAACAGGAGAATATATTTCTAGGGTCTCTGGCTTTCGAAATGGAAATACAATCTTCTTAAATGAATTACGAAATAGTGTAAATGGTGAAAAATATTCTGATGAAGAAGTAATAGATGCTTGTAGGAAAGTCGCAGAATCCTTAATAGAACGGAGTAAAGGAAGTAGTTGTCCTATCGAAAATGTCGTTGTTTATAGTGCGTATGCTACTCAAAATATGCCAATGACATCTTTAGGAATAACAAATAATAAATTAGGTTTACCAACCTTCTATTCAGATATTACTAATTCTGGAATTATTCTAGCGACTACGGAAGAACCTTTCGCACCAGTGAAATTAAATCAACCAAATCTTCCTCACTATCCATTAGCTCGTGAACGGGCAAAAGAAGGAAACTTTGAAGAAATGTCAGACATGATTTATCGTGTTCATTCTGTCAAAAGAATTCTTGAGGGACAAAACTATATGTTTATTGAACCACCTACTTTTCAAGATGAAATTGAGTACGCTATCGCATCCCAAGACTGGTATATTGCTATCGATAAGGAAGGAACCATTTATGAAGAGTTGATTCCTGGCGATGAGCGAGCTTTAGAAGAACTAGAAACAGCTAGAAAAATCATTCAAGAAAGAAAGATGACTCCAGTCGATGAAGAAAGTTACCAAATCTAAAAGGACTAAACAAGTCCTTTTTTTCATATAGTAAAGTGGTGATTGTATGAAGAAAGTATTTCTCCTCGCTGTGCTTTTCTTTCTTTTTCCTATTACGACTTTAGGAATAGAAACGAGTGCAGAAAGCGCTATTTTAATGGATACGGATACCCATCGTATTTTATATGCTAAAAATATTCATGAAGTAAGAAGTATCGCTAGTATCTCTAAGATTATGACGGCATTATTAGCTGTGGAATCAGGAAGATTAGATGATATGGTAACGGTAGGAGAGGAAATTGATGCTGCGTATGGGTCGGCGATTTATCTTCAGAAGGGGGAACAGATTCGATTACGAGATTTAGTTTATGGACTCATGTTACGAAGTGGAAATGATGCCTCTTATGCGATTATGAATTATCTAGGAAAAGAGAAATTTATTGATAAGATGAATGAAAAAGCCAAGGAACTTGGTATGAAGGATACAGCCTTTCATAATCCTAATGGATTAGATGAAAAAGAAGGAAACTACTCTAGTGCTTATGATATGGCTCTCTTAACAAGTTATGCGATGAAAAATCCAGATTATCGGGAGATTGTAAGTACAAAAACTTATCAAGTAAAGACGAATAAAAATACTTACTATTGGATTAATAAACATAAACTTCTTTTTTCTTATGAGGATGCAACTGGAGGAAAAACTGGATTTACAAAAAAAGCGAAAAGAACATTAGTCACAACTGCTAGTCGAGGAAATTTAAACTTAGTTGTCGTTACTTTGAATGATGGAAATGATTTTCAAGATCATATTTCTCTTTTAGAATATGGTTTTTCAAACTATCAATCGTATGAGATTTTAAAAAGAGGTTCGTTAGAGTTATATGACAAAGTGTATTATGGAAATTATCTTCTTTCTTTACCACATAGTTTTTCCTATCCAATTCAAGAAGGAGAAGAAGTTTCTTTAAAATTTGAATTGTCAGAAATACCAAAGGAAGGAAAAGTAGGAACGGCAAAGGTCTATCTAGATGAAGAACTTATTTATGAAGAAGAGATACTTTCAACAAAAATTCAAAAGCAAGCAAAGAATATCCTATCTTGGTTTCAACAATTATGGTAAGCAAGATATGGGGATACTTTATTCTTATTGGAATTGTTTATGGACTTATGACAGGAAATGTTACCGCTATTAATGAAACTATTTTAGCAAGTACTAAAACGGCTTTAGAACTTCTTTTTCAAATCTTTCCCGTCGTTGCTTTATGGTTAGGAATAGCAGAAATTACAACGCAAAGTGGACTTTTAGAAAAACTATCGCATCACTTAACTAAAGTATTAGGTCCTCTTTTTCCAGAGATTCCTAAAGGTCATATTTCTCTTAGTTATATTGCTAGTAATATTATCGCGAATGTTTTTGGACTAGGAAGTGCGGCTACTCCGTTTGGATTAAAAGCGATGAGTAGTTTACAAGAAATCAATCCCGAGAAGGAAAAAGCAAGTTCTAGTATGATTACCTTTACAACGATTAATACTAGTGGAGTAACCATTATTCCGACAACGATTATCGCTCTTCGCATTTTATATAAAAGTGTTGATCCTACCAAGACCGTAATCTCTACTTTACTAGCAACATTTCTTGCGACCTTAGCTGGATTACTACTAGATTATATCTATCGAAGATGGAGGCATCATGAGTAACTATATTTTACCCCTTTTAGTATTCGGAATTGTGCTTTATGGAATTTTTAAAAAAGTAGATTTATATGGAACCTTTATTGAGGGAAGTAAAGAAAGTTTTAAGATGGCAATGACGATTTTTCCTAATTTACTAGCAATGATTATCAGTGTGAATATCTTTATTGATAGTGGCTTTTTAGAATTTATCATTCATCTTCTTCTTCCTTTTTTAAAAATTCCGATGGAAGTTATTTCTCTTGCTATTATGAGACCGATTAGTGGCAATGCGACTTTAGCGATTCTAAATAAAATTTATACCAAATATGGAGTTGATCATTTCTATAGTTTACTTAGTTCTACGATTCAAGGATGTACAGATACTACTTTTTATGTAATCGCTCTTTATTATGGTAGTATTGGTATTAAAAATATTCGGTATGCCTTAAAGACAAGTTTATTTGCAGATTTCATAGGAATCCTTTCTAGTCTTCTCATTTGTCACATTCTCTTTGGTTGAAATTTTCCCATTCCTGCGCTATAATAGAAAAGAAATGAGGGGATTTCATGAAGAAGATGAATCTATTATTTTTATTCACTATCCTTCTTCTTACAGGATGTGGAGCCAATAAGTTAGTGTGTACTAAAACGGATGATTCTGCCAATTTAAATGTAGAGTCTAAGTATACCTTTTATTACCGTGATGATGCTGCCTATAAAGCTTCTTTAAAAGTCACAACGACATTATTAGGAAATTTAAATGTTTCAGAAAACATTGCTGTTTATCAGCAATCTGCGGAGACATATGCCTCTGAATATAACGATATTGATGGAATTGAAGCAAAGGTATCTAGTTATAAAAATAAAATTACTTTATCTGTTGAGTTAACATCTGCTTCTATGAAAGAAGAAGATAAAGAAACTTATGCATTAAATAAAAGTAAAGAATATACGAAAAAAGAATTAGAAGAAGAAGGATATACTTGTCAGTAGCATTCCTTTTTTCTTTCATGGAGTTGAGAAAATGGAAAGATTACAAAAAATAATTGCCACTTCAGGATATTGTTCAAGAAGAAAAGCAGAAGAATTGATATTAGCGGGAAAAGTGAAAGTAAATGGCGAAATCGTTCGTGAATTAGGAACCAAAGCAAGTTATGAAGATGTCATTTTTGTAGAGGGAAAAAGTATCTCTAAAAAAGAAGATAAAGTGTATTATCTTTTTAATAAACCAAGAGGAGTCGTTACTACTTCTCATGATAATTTAGGAAGAAAAACCGTTTTAGATTTCCTACCTGAAGATGAGAGAATCTATCCGGTTGGCCGATTAGATTATGATACGACGGGGGTTTTACTAGTTACGAATGATGGAGAGTTAACAAATTTACTGACTCATCCTAAAAACCATGTTGAAAAAACATATATTGTTAAAGTAGAAGGAATTCTTTTAAAACAAGATTTAGAAAAACTTTGTAAGGGTGTTGTTATCGATGGAAAAAAGACTAGTCGGGCGAAAGCAAAGATTAAAAAGATAGATAAGAAAACCAATACGACCCTTTTAGAGTTAAAGATTTATGAAGGAAGAAATCATCAAGTCAAAAAAATGCTAGAGGCAATTGGATATCCAGTTAAAAAATTAAAGCGCGAAAAATTTAGTTTTTTAACAACGCAAGGATTATTATCTGGAGAATATCGAACACTTAGCATAAAAGAAGTCAAAAAATTATATCAAGAAGCTAAGCAAGAAAGTTCAAATCATTGAACTTTTTTATGTGTGGCGGAAATTATAACATAAAAAAACAGCCTAAGCTGCTTCTTCTAATTCTTCTTCTGGATCGTAAATAGCGCCTACAGGACATCCTTCTTTTGCGTCTTTCGCATCTTCTACGAGTTCTTCTTTTACTTCTTCAACAAGTGCTTCAGCAACGCCATCTCCATTTACTTCAAAAACATCTGGAGCAATCGCTTGACAAGCACCACATCCGATACAAACATCTGGATTAACTTTCACTTTCATAAATATCCTCCCATAAAAAATTATAAATAAAAGTTCCTAAAAATGCAACAAAATATTCAAAAAAAAATGTTTTTATGGTATAGTTAATAATAGGTGGTACTATGGCAAGTAGGATGGAACGTTATCATCAAAGGGAAGAACGCAGTGTACGTAACGAACAACTTTACAAAAACATTGAAAATTTAGATAACTATACCAATATTGAAGGAGTTATCTCTATTGATAAGACCAATGAAATTGATATTACGAGAGTCAAAGCCATGTTACAAAGTAGAGAAGGATACCAACAAGAAAAGAAATACCGCCAATTAGTTCCCCCTTCTGAGAAGGAAGAGGAAGAGGTCTCTCCGATGACCGAAGAAGTGAGAACTTACGATATTAGAGATGTTTTAACAAAAGCGAAAGAAACAAGACCAGAAGTAGAGGAGTATCGAACTCCTAAAGATATGAATTATGATGTATCTACGCGATTGAGCCCTAAAATTTCAAGGCGCTTGCAAGAAGAAGAGGAAGACGAAGTCAAAAAAGAATTAGTAGATACGGTGACAATCCCAAAACCTGATTTCGCCCAAAATGCGGATGAAAGTAGTGGTTTATTTGATGATTTAAAATCTAATACGATGGTAGGAGATCCTTCTTCTATTAAGAAAATTATTGAAGAGGCAAAAAAAGAGGAAGAGAAACAGGAAGAAGAAAAGAAAATTAGTGAAACAACGAATTTAGAAAATATCGATAAAACATTCTTTACTTCTAGTTTAGGATTTACAGATAGTGATTTTGAAGATTTAAAGAGTTTAGGACAAGATATTAAGAAACATAATGTGTTACTTCGCATTTTGATTGGCATATTAGTAATAGCAGTCCTTGTAGCAGGAATTATCTTTTTGATTCAGATATTGAATAAGTAGGAGAATTCCTTCTTTTTTTTAGGAAAATTTGAATACAAAATAAGGATAGCAAAAGAAAGAAAAAAAGAGGAACGATATAGACGAGATATTTTTCTAAAACAGTATTCGCAATAGTATTGTCTTTAAAAAGATAAGTGGATAGAAGAATCATAGAAAAAGGAAGGAGAAATCTTTTCTTTTTTTCAAAATGACAGAGTTCATTACATCCTTTTAAACAGACACTACAGAAGATAAAAATATCAAAAATCCATTGCACGGTTAAAATGTTTTCTAATCGGTAGGAAAGAACTCCTTCATATGCTCTTTTTAAAATATGAAATTCCGGATATTGATAGATAAGCGCTAAATCAACCCCCAATACCCCAATAATGGTTACCGTTACTAAAAAAAGTGAAAAAGAAGCAAGTAGATATCCTTTTCTAATATGGGGGAGAATCTCTTCATTAGGGAAAAAAAGAAGAAGAAAAAGAGGAAAGATATGAAACCCTAGAAAAGGAAGGGTAGACGGGAGAATTGAATTTTGAAGGATCGGTTTAAAATGATCTGGTTGAAATTGAAAAAATAGTCCAATAAAACTAAAAAAGAAAAGAAAAATACTGATATAAAAAAGAATTAAAGAAACTCTAGTAATGACTTTTTCATTTTTCGTAAGGAGAAGTAAAATTGGAACAAAAAAGGAAATTTCAACTACAAATTTTGGCGTTTTATTTAAAAATTGACTGGTAATTAAATTTGCTAGATTCCAAAAATTAAGACTCGTTAAAAGCAGAAGAAAAAGAGTTAAGCAGGGAACTAGTAGATATTGAAATCTAGGAAAAAGAAGCACTATTTTCTCTTTAAAACAAAGTTCTTTTTGATAAGAGGCAATATACCGAATCATTTCTATTCCTAGCAGACCTATTAAAATGGCTAATAGAAGACTTATCCAAGCATCTTGTTTGGAACCTTTTAAAAGTAAGGAAAAAGTAATCCCAATAAAAAAGGATCTTGCTAAAAAGTAAGAAAGTGAAATATAAGAAAGTTTATGTCTCATGCATCTTTCCTTTCTAGACTTTGTTCTAAAGTCCCTTTACTATGGTATTTAAAATCTACCGCAATAGAAACTGGATAGTCTTTAAAAAAAGCATTCCAATCTTTAATTTTTGAAAATTCTTCTGGATATTTCTCTTTATATTTTGCTCCTATTCCAAAAATATCTGTTTCATAATTTTTCGCTAGTTGTATCGCATGAACCATATATTGTCGAAGTTCTTCTTCAGCCGCTTTTTCTAGTTTTTCAATTTCTTTTTCTTCCTCTAAATTGATTCTACATTCTACCTCACGAAGGCTTCCTTTTACCTTGGCCTGTAACTCAATTTTATCCTTTTCTACATGATAACTAATATCATAATTATCAGAGACTGTTACAGCATAACTATCTTGACAAGGGACATTGAAATAAAGAAGTCCAATTTCTCCTAGTACTAAGTCAATTCCAATACTTTCTTCTTGGGTCGCATATCCTACAAATTTATCCCCTTTAAAAAGCGCTAAACTATCTAATTTGGTAATCGCATCTTGTTCAGATTTCTCTTGACTATCCGATGTTTTTCCTGCTTCAATATCTCCTAAAATAATGACACTATTCATAATCGGTTCAAATCCTTTTTCGAGATATTTTTGAACAAATAAATTGAAACTAGCATCAGAAATTTTTCCTTGTAATTTAGAAGAATTAACGATATTAGAAGCAATATTTTGTGAAGGATAATCCGCTAGTGGAGAAAGGATGGATAAGATATTTGAAGGCTTGGTATCTTTCGCTATTAAAAGATAGAAATTTTGATGAGACTGCGGATCTCTTAATAGGAAATCAAGAACTTGATGAATTCCTTCCTTCGCTAAAGATTCTGAAAAAATCACAACCGATAAATGACTAATATAAAGCTCTTTAGGACTTTCTAAACTAACATCTTTCATGGCTTGATAAATCGTTTCTCCCTCTCCTGATAAAAGACTAGTATTCGTCGAATTTTCTTCCGCGGATTTATTCCCATTCGCAATCAAAAAAGATACTTGGTACCGGTTATCTTGATAATCCACAGCCATTCCAGTAACAATCGCATATTCATTTAATTCTTGATAGTTCCAACATCCAGAGAGAAGTAGTAAAAGAAGAATTCCTAAAACTTTTTTCATGATTTCACCCTCTTTTTATTTTTAGTTAAATAGTTAGGACGATTTTTCCTTTTATTAGAAGGAAAAAGAAAAATACTATCTTCCATTCCCGAAATATTAAAAGGACTAAAAGGAAGTAGATAAGGTGTGTTTAGTGGTTCTAAACTAGCTAGACGAATAATGAGAATTAAACCTGCCGATACCATACCAATAATTCCTGTAAAAATTGTTGAAAAAATAAAAATCAATCGCCACTGTCTAATCGCATTAATAAAATCCATATCTGTAAAAACTAATTCACAGATAGAAGTAATAGCCACAACGATAACAACAAAAGGAGAAACAATTCCCGCCGTAACAGCTGCATCTCCTAGGATTAAGGCTCCCACAATACTCATACTAGCCCCACTCGCGCTAGGTGATTTAATATCTGCTTCTCTTAAAATTTCAAACAAAACAACAAAAATAATAACTTCCATAAAAGTAGGAAAAGGAACTTCACTACGCTGAGTAGCTAGCGAAATGAGTAATTGATCAGGTATCATTTCTTGATTAAAAGTCATTAAAGCAATATAAAGAGCAGGGGTAATAATCGTAACGATAAAAGCAATTAACTTTAAGACTCTACTGAATGTACTACTTACATATTTTTGATAGTAATCTTCCGAACTTTTTAAAAAGTCTGTTAATACGGCTGGTAGAATTAAGACATAAGGACTATTCTCTACCATAATTACAATCTTTCCATTTAAAAGACTTTGACAGGAAAAATCAGGTCGTTCTGTACTGATCATACAAGGAAAAAAAGACTTTTCTTTCGTCTCTAAAAAATCTCTAATATAGCCAGTATCTAAAATGCCATCGATATCTATTTTCTCTAGACTATCTAAGATGGTTTCAACACTTTTTGGTAAGGCAATATCCTCTATATAAATGATGGATACCTTGCTATTGGTTCTTCTACCTATTTTTATATCTTGAATTCGTAATTTGGGATCTTTAATCCGTTTTCGAATAAGTCCTAGATTGATGGCATGATTTTCCGTAAAACTATCTTTTGGACCACGAATTAACGGTTCAGAAGTAGATTCAGAAATTCCTCTATCTAACTTCGTTTTTGTTTCAATCACAAAATACTTTTTTTCGTTTTCAAGGAATAGACAAGTATATCCAGAAGCAAGATAATAGTAGCAGTCATTTAAATCTTCTAAGATTTCTATATGGCTATTGTAAATTCCTTCTTTTAAAGCAGAAAATAAGTCTTCTACCTTTTCCTGTTTCGTAATACTTTCTACTAGAAAGTCACTGATTTTATCATCACTACTAACGCTTTCTAGGTAAAGATAACTAAGAGAAGGACTGACATCTCTTACAACAATATCAGAACTATTGCCTAAAGCATCTTGAATGATTTTCAATTTTTCTTGATTTGTCATACTCCTCACCACTTTTAGTATGAGAAAAATTGTTTTATTTATGCGAGGAGAGAAAAATTAATCAAGAAGGAATATTGGGAAAGATAAATTTTTAGAGATACTATAAATTTTCATTAAAAGATGGTAATATAATAATAGGTGATAGAATGAAAAAGAAAAGTCCAAGAGAGTTTTTTGAAGAAATTTTATCAGTTCCAAGACCTTCTGGAAATGAGAAAAAAATTAGTGAATACTTAGTTGCCTTTGCGCAAGAGTATCAGTTATCTTATGAAGTGGATGATTTTTATAATGTAATTCTTTGGAAAGAAGGAAATATCAACAAAGAACCAATTATCTTACAAGCACATACTGATATGGTATGTACGAGTGAAGAGGATATTCATTTTGACGAATATGCTATTGAATGGGTACTAGAAGATGGCTATTATCATGCCAAAAGAAGTAGTTTAGGGGCGGATAATGGTGCTGGAATGGCGATTATTTTATCCATTCTATCTGAGAACAATCCAGAATATCCACCGATAGAAGCGGTTTTTACCACGCAAGAGGAAACGACAATGGATGGCGCTAAAAACTTAGCTTATAGTCATTTAAAGGGAAAGAGATTACTTAGTTTAGATGGTAGTGCGGAAGATAAGATAGAGGTATCTTGTGCCGGAATGGCAAGTCTCCGTTTTACGATGCCTTATACCAAGGTAGAGAGTTCTAAAAGTTCTTATCAATTTAGTATTAGTGGAATGCTTGGAGGACATTCTGGTGTAGATATTGATGCTCATCATGGAAATGCTATTAAGGTTTTAGCCCATGTATTAGAAGGGGTAGATGATATTGAAATTGTCTCTATCGATGGGGGTAGCAAAGAAAATGTAATTCCAAGTAGTATGAAATGTGTTTTTAATACCAGTCATGACTTAAGTGCGGAATATCAATTTTTTAAACGCTTCTATAGTATTGAATATCCAGAAATTAAAATGGATTTTCGAAGACTAAAGCAAAGAGAAACTGCTATGGATGTGAAAACTAGTAAAAATATTCTTCAATTTTTAGATAAGATTGAAGATGGCGTATTAAAACGAAACGATGTAGATTTTCCAATTACTTCTAGTAATTTAGGTGTTGTCAGAACGAAGGAAGATGAGGTAACTGTCGAGTTAAGTATTCGAAGTTCCATGATAGGGTATGAAGACTTTTATATCGGAAGAGCAGAAAGAATCTCGAAACGATATAAATGGAAAATGACAATAGAGGATAAGAAGCCATTTTTTACCTATCGTGAAAACTCTCCTTTACGACAACTCCTTGTCATGACATATCGTGTGTTATTTAACAAAAATGTTACTTTAGAAGATGTACATGCTGGATTAGAAGGTGGAATATTTGCTCATGAAATTCCAGATTTGGACATTTGCGTTATCGGATTAAACCTTTTTGATATACACTCTGTCAAGGAAAAATTAGAAGCTGACTCTTTAGATAGAGTTCATAAATGGGTAAGTAAAACCCTAGAAGAAATGGAATAAAAAAGACATATCAGGTTCTTTGTCAAATAGTGTTGGTAGACAATAAATTTGATAAATGAATCTAATTATAGAGGATGATGAAAATCATC
>CANQZC010000012.1 GCA_947628235.1 uncultured Bacilli bacterium
ATTTGGTTGTCTTGCAAACCCTTTATTTATAAGGGTTTCAACAAAAATGGAGCGCTATTGCGCTCCTTCAGGGGGTTTTGGTTGTGCGCTCTCACATTAGTCCGTAAGAGCACTGGCATGGAGTAACATGCCATTATCAGTATAATGGATTTTGGGAAATAAGTCAATATATTTCCCAACTGTTTTTTTGAAAATATTTCCCAGCTAATCAAGACTCATTGATTTCTCGATTATTTCCCGTAGGTAAGAATATTTCCCGTTGACATACTCTTCACTTTCTAAAAGTTCTTCAGTATCTTCTTTAGCATGTTTCAAAATTGGGAAATCTTTTTTTATGTCCGCTAAATGGAATCGCATATCGCCACTTTGACGGGTTCCAAAGAGATCTCCACTACCCCGTAGACGGAAGTCTTCCTCACTAATTTTGAACCCATCAGTAGTCTCTGTCATTATCTTTAAGCGCTCCTCTTCACGGTCACTTAGAAGCAGGCAATAACTTTGACTATCTCCCCTTCCAACGCGTCCTCGAAGCTGATGAAGTTGTGATAATCCGAAGCGATAACTGTCAAAGATTACCATCATCGTCGCATTTGGAACATCGATTCCAACTTCGATTACCGTCGTACTGATGAGGATTTGAATTTCATTCCTTGCAAAAGACTCCATGACCTCTTCTTTTTCTGAAGAATCCATTTTTCCATGAAGCATTCCGACCTTGCAAATCTTTCCTAAGGCTCTTTCAAACTTTTCCTTTAGAGCCTTTACATTCTCCAATTCGTCCTCTTCTGATTCTTCTATTTGTGTAGCAATTACATAAACTTGATGATTTTGGCGAATTTCAGCATGAATTTTGCTCAAAACAGTTTTCATCTCTTGAGGATGATAAATTTCTGTGATGATTTCTTTTCTTCCCTTTGGTTTCAAGCGAATGTTAGAAACATCCATATCCCCATACAGTGTAATTGCATAGGTTCTTGGAATAGGAGTCGCACTCAGATACAGAACATCTGTACTAATTCCTTTTTCTTTTAACTTTGTTCTTTGATTTACACCGAAGCGATGCTGCTCATCGGTAATCACAAGACCTAAAGAGTCATAGAAAACATCTTCGCTGAAAAGACTATGTGTACCTACAACAATATCTACTTCTCCATTTTGAAGTCCTTTTAAGACTTCCGTTCTCTCCTTTTTTTTCATTTTTCCGGTCAATAATGCTACTTTGACAGGGACATTTTGGAAGAGATTTTGAAGATTTTCATAATGTTGTTGCGCTAAAATTTCGGTAGGGGCCATAAACGCTCCTTGGTATCCACTCAAGAAATTGATATATAGGGAAATAATGGCGACAATCGTCTTTCCACTACCTACATCTCCTTGAATAAGTCGCTTCATAACCATCGGGCTATTCATGTCTTTTAGGATCTGATCCACACATTCTAGCTGATCAGCAGTCAACTGAAAAGGAAGTTGGGAAATAAATTTCAAAATATCTTCCTTAGAAACTTTTCTCTCAATTCCTTTTTCTAAAATACGATTTTTTTTCAAATAATTCATCTTCAACATAAACAAAAATAATTCTTCATATTTTAAATAATTGAGTGCTTGAAGAAGCGATTTTTTATTTCCCGGGGCATGAATTTCCCGAATACTTGCTCTTTTTTCAGGTAAATGATATTTCCCAACTAAATAATCTGGGAGAATCTCCTCTACCGTAAAAGGGGTATTTAATCCACTTAAAATCATCTTATGAAGTTGGTTACTACTAATCCCACTCGTTACATGATAGACTGGTTCAATGACTGGTTTTGGTGGTAGTAGACCTAAACGAATATCTGATACGGTTAAAAGATTCTTTTTAGAATCATATTTTCCGATTAAAGTAACCTTCGTTCCAATATGGAGATTTGGTTTTAAAAAAGCTCGATTAAAAATAACAACATTAATAATATTGGTTCCGATATCTACACGAAAAGACATTTTATTCATCTTTTTACGAAAGAAATAGACGAGTGGTTCGGTCTCTAAAATACCATCCGTAACGATTTTTTCCTCAGTTAGAAAGTTCTGAAAGCTACTTTTTTCTAAAACTTCAAAGCGATAAGGATAATAACTTACTAAGTCTTCTACGGAATAAATATTTAATCGATTTAAATTTTGAATGGTTTTTGGTCCAATACCTTTTAAACTTTCTAACTTTTCCATACTACCCTACTATCGTTTTTAGGACCCCAAAAGAAAGAATCATCATAATGACACTTGCCATAAGTACTCCTAAAAGAGTCGCTAAAAAAGCTTTCTTTCTATCCATATTTAACACAGAAGCAATCAAACATCCCGTCCATGCCCCCGTTCCTGGGAGAGGAATTCCTACGAATAAAACAAGTCCCCAAAAGCCATATTTTTCAATTTGATGCTTATGTTTTTCGACTTTTTCATCGAGCCATTTGGCAATTTTTGAAAAATGTTTACTTTTTCTCATCCATCTTAAAATAGAATTGATAAACCATAGAATAAATGGTACTGGTAAGAGATTTCCTACCATACTAACAACATAACTAGTGATAGGATGTAAATCTAATAGCGCAGCAGCAATCAATCCTCCACGGAGCTCTAGTATTGGCATTAAAGAGATTACAAAAACGAGAAGTTCTCTTCCAAAAGGAATAGTTTTTAAACCACTGAATATCCCTAAGATTGTTTCTACAATTCCTTCTACCATCTTTTATCACCTACTATTAGTATATCATTTTTTCCTAAAAAAAAGAAGATTCCGGAGAACCTTCTTTGGGTTATTCTTGAGAAACAAACCATGTACCACTAATATCACAACTACTACTAGATGGCGCTGGATTAGGCATATCTAGACGAATGAGGGTTGGAAGTCTAAAAGCAGTCCCAAAAGCCATGCAGTTTCCGGGTTGTAAAGCCTTCATCTTCTTAATAATTTCCTCGGTAATATCAGGTACCATATCATGAATATATTTTACATCTAATGGGTGTAACATCTTAAAGATAAAGAAGTTACTACACTGAGAAAGCGCTGTTTCGGACATTTCGGATGGACGCTGTGTAATTAATCCTAAAAGAACGCCATATTTACGACCTTCCTTCGTAATACGATCGAAAATATTATATCCTAAAAGTTCTGCATCGATATCCTTTTGAACATATCTATGTGCTTCTTCCAAAATAATATGGAATGGTAATGCCGCTCTATTTGGTAATGCTTTCGCATAATCGAATAGCATTTTGGAATAGATTTTCGCTAAAGTCTTTGCAAAACGGTCATCTACATAGTTAATATTAAAGTTAATAATTTGAACTTTTTCTCCCTTTTCATTGACAATAAGAGAACGAATATATTCATCCCTAGAAACATATTCAGGATAGTCAAAATAAGTACTATAATCACCTTCTACTAAAGAATGAAGTCTTACTTTTAGGGTATTCGCAAGTTCATATACAGAATCAGATTTTAAGGCTCCCTCATCGATTAAAGCAAAATCTAAAGCAGAGCATAAATCTTTTAAAGTATATTTGAAACTACCATCTGGTAAAGATAAATCTACATTATCTACTAAGAAAGATTCCATAAAAGTAGTTAATAGTTCCATCTCTCTTATCTTTCCAGAAGCATCAATTAATAAACATTGTTTTAAAGGTCTCGTATATCCAGGTTGGAAAACAGGACTCTCTAAGTTTAAATCTCTTGTATTATAACTAGATAACACAGAGAAAATCTGGTCTCTTATCTGGGAAGCAGGTCTTCCACTTAATAAGATATCCAAAAGCGCTCTTGCGATAATATCGTTTTTATAACGGATAACATCCTCTTCTTCTCTACCAAAGATAGTTACAAATTTTAATGCTTTTTCAATGATTGGAATTTGAGCGTGTTTATCAGCCCCTAAGAGAATGGCAATATCGTCTACTCCAAGTAACCAAACAGGAATTCTAATTTTAGGAGAATCATCAGCAATATTAGTAGTATAAGATTTAAAATGAATAGCCGGTTCTTCCTCTCCTATTTTTTCAAAAGCACTATGGTACTCTCCATAAGCATCAAAAACAAAGAGACTAGCGCGATAAGCAACAGCTGACTTCTTATGAAATAGATTTTGAACCATACGAGCAAATCCACAAGATTTACCACTACCAGTAGAACCGAAAATAGCAAAATGATTACTAAATAAAGCATTGATATCCGCGCAGATATCTACGCCTTCATAGATAGGACTTTTTCCAATATATAAGTCTTTATCTTCTTGATAATGATCTACTCCCACAATAAAGTTGACTTTATCAGGAGCAATTAACTTAACAGAGGCTCCAAAAGAAGGTTTCTTTGTAATACCAGAAACAAACTTTCCATCTCTAATTTCTCCTAATAAGTTAATAAAAGCGACTTCCTTATTAATATCGGTAATTTCTCCTACCGTCCTTTGTTGACTATCTTCTAATAAAACATACAAATTGATAAGGTTTTGTACTTCTTTTACATTAATGCCTAGTTTTACATTTACAATATTCCCATCAATAGCAATAATTTCACCAATCATACAACCTCTCCTATTCTAGGTAACATTATACCCTATTTTTGACAAAAAGAAAAGGGATTACTCCCTATTTCATCGCTATTACTTCTAATTTATCTTGATTATGAAGAAGTGTTAAAGTAACGGTCGTTGGATATCCTAAGTTCTTCTCATAAGTGATAGTAGCTGTTACATAGTAAGCATTCTCATCTTGGATATCCCCTTTAGAATAACGAATCTTTTCTATTTTCTCTATCGTTACTTCTTCTACGGCTGGTAATTCTTGTGTCCGATCTTTAGAAACATTATTTTCCACATAATAGTAAATTCCGCTTGGGTCAGTAGCAAAATCCTTAAATGTTTCGCGATAAGATTCCCAGACAAATTGAACTCCACCAACATCTGCTTTATCATTTTTACTATCTAAATCAAAGAAGTCAGCAAGGAATAACTGAGTAATATATTTCGCATATTCTTCTTCAAAGTTTTCCTCTTTTTCTTCCTTTGATAAAAGCGTTTCTAACTCTTCATAAACTTTTTTAAAATACTCGGTATTACTTTCTTTTAATTGATAATGATAATCTTTGATTTCTGAAACTACTTCATTTTGAGCACTAGAGCCTTTCATTTCTTTGATAACTCGAAAAGCCATCATAGCTACAACAACAGCTAAGATAATCGCGATTACACCAAAAATAACTAAGCATAAATTGTCATATCTTACTTTTCTTTTTCTTTGTTTCATGCAGCATCTCCAACACTAGTTTCTTCTAATAATTCATTTTCTGTATTCTCACCAATTTTTTTAATTAAATCATAAGTAATAATCGCATTTGATATCGTAATCATCTGATCTGAATAAGCAATATACTTCTCGATTTCTTCACGAGAGATTTCGGCATTTGGATCAATCTGACGGTAATTATCTTTCGCACTATTATAGTAAATAGTATCCGTAAGCCAATTTCCTGATGGGAAGACAACCACATTTTCTTTGGTACTAAAAATATCATGTCCTAAAGCATATTTATTGTAGAAACCAAACATGTTTCCTAAGGTTGGCTGGGCATCTACCATTCCCATCACACTTTTCACTTCTTGATTATATTTTGTTCCTTTTAAATCTTTTGTCCATATAATGAAAGGAACACTACGATTTAATTCATAATTGTAATCATCGACTACAACATTACATTCTTCTTTTTTACAATTCATTACCCGATCTTCTTCAGGAACATAATTATAATAACGATTATATTGTTTTTCTGGTAACTTGTTATCATGATCTCCATAGATAACGATAACGGTATTATCCAAAAGTCCAGCCTCATCTAATTCTTCAATGAACTCACCAATCGCTTCATCCGCATAGTGAGCTGATTTCATGTAATTTCCTAATTTGGTATCTTCCATATAAGGAGCGATAACTTCTTCTTTTTCCCCGGTTTCTTCATTTACTTTTTCATAATGATAAGAAACATCATAATTCCAATCATTCTCCTCAGCATAACGATTGATATCGCTAAATGGGGTATGGTTGGTAAGCATAATTAGTAATCCATACCAATTTTCATGTTCTTCATCAATCTGTTTAATAATCTCGGTAGATTGTCTAAAGAAAGATTTATCACTAAGTCCAAGACCAATCTTTTCATCAATATCATAAGCACTCTTATAGGCATAGAAATGATCATATCCTAAATTTGGATGAACTACATTTCGATTCCATGCCGTAGCGTTATTTCCATGCATACTAAATGTGTAATAGCCCTTCTCTTTTAATAACTTTGGTGTCGTTACATAATCTCGATTAAAGTAATTCATAAAGACTGTACCACTAGAAGATGGTAATAAAGAAGTATTAAAAGTAAATTCGGTATCACTACTAGTTCCCGCACTTTCCTCCGCATAGAAATTAGAGAAATAAATTCCTTCTTTCGCTAAACGATTTAAGTTAGGTGTTACTTCTACGCCATTGAAAGAGGCTGGTTTTCCTCCCCTAAAATCATCTGCAATCAGAAAGTTTTGAATACTTTCAGCATGAATAACAATGACATTTTTCCCTTTAAATAAATCCGTATATTTATTTCTCGTTGTTGGTTCTTCTGGAACATCTTGATAAAATTCACGGAACTTCTTCGCCGCTTCATCATATCCAAACATACTATTTAGTTTCGTTCGAACACAAGTTACTAAATCATTTAATTGATAAACATAAATTCCAAACTCTTGAACGACAAATTCACGGTTCCATTGCTTTTCTAATCGACCAATATCTGTCTTCGTAAGCATGGAAATAAAAAGTCCTAGAAGAATCAAAGTTACGACAATCGTATTTAAAAAACGGATCTTAGGAGCTTCTAATTCTTCTACTTTTTCATAGTATCCTTTTTTTCGTAATTGTAAGTGAATAAAGATGAGTCCAAAAATCTCCCAAATATAAATAAAGTCTTTCCATTCTAGGATATTTTCAATAACAGCATCCGTATATCCCCCTAACTGAGTGAGGGTTGCTAATAACGAAATGGAAGCATACGAAAGATAATTTTTGTAGTAAATAGCATTAATCATGCAGATGAGTGTCAAAACCGTTCCACTACATAAAAAATAACGAATTCGATGCTTTGGCTTTAAAAAATAAGCAAATGAGCCTATCAATAAAACAACTACTAAATCAGCTAGCATAGGTTTCACATCTAATCCCATTCCGATAGTAAATTGTCGTACTAAAATTCCATTAATTAAAGAAGTAAGGAGAAAGGTTACAAAGAGGATATTCGTCGCTGCATACTCTTTTCCTTTACAAAGGGCACTCTTAAGTGTTTCTTTCATTTTCACACCCCAATCTATCATCATTATAGCACTAAACTATCAAATTTTCAAACCCAAAAAAAGAGGCCTAAACCCCTTTTAATAATTGATTTTTTGAAGTGTTTTAGTGTTCGCATAAAGGACGACATCAAACTCATCTAAACGAGAATAATCATAGATACGAGAGTTCTTTAAATCTTCTACGCTATGTTTGTAGTAATAAGAAATATCTTCCATATCGAAGGCATCCCTAAAAGACCGGAAAATTAAATAATTGGTTTCATCATCCTGAAGAATGCGAACATCTACATCATAAACTTCATCAAAGTAAGAAACTTGCATAAGAACTTCATCATCTGCTAAGTCTTCTTTTTCTTTCACACTGACATCTCCCCAAAGATTACTTACATAAACTTCTCCTGGAATCGTAATCGTTTTGGTCTCTACATCTGGTTGGAAAGAACTTCCCTCTAAAGTAGCAGGAAAACTAAAAGATAAAAGATCAAAAATTAAGAAAACATGTCCAATAAAGAGCATTAAAATAGCAGTAAATAATGTAGCGCGATGATTCTTCTTTTTCTCTTCTAAAGATTCTACTAAGTAAGCTGTAATTAAAACACTAAATAAGAAGTAAGCCATCAAAACTAAGCAAAGCCCCATCAAAGATATTCCTTGATATACTAAGAAGAAAGATAATCCTACCATACCAAGAAGAACAATGACTAAAACCGACATCGGTAAGACCGCAATGACATAAAGAATTGCTTTTAAGAAGAAAACGACATAATTCTTCTCTTTCGCTTTCTGTTTTTCATCTTTTTTAGGAACGATTTTTTCTTCTTGTTCTACCTTCTTCTTTGGTTTTTCAGAACCTAAGAACAAGAAAACTGCCACGATTGCGCAAGAGACAAAATAAAGTACTGATAAAGAAAAATTGAAAAGAACATAAAGCGCTCCATCGAATGGATAAAATATACCATGGAAGAAGAAATCGACTAACCCTTCTAATAGATAGAAAGGTAATTTTAAAATTAAGATTGCTAAGAAAAGTAAAATTAATTTCAAGAGAACTTCAAAGAAAGTTTCTAAAGCATGATCAGTCGTTTTTCTTTTCACATAGTAAGCAATATCATTTACAAGTTCGACCAACACTCCCGCACAAGTTTCTATGCCCCGATTTAATATATTCCCTTTTTTAGGTTTCGCAATCACAGGATTGATATGATATTTTTGAGAGATTTTAGAAGATACTTCTTCAACACTTCCTAGTTCCTTTAAAATCTCTTTCTCTTTTTTTCCATCCTCTTCCCATTCTTTGATTTTCTGTTCATATTCCTCTAGAACTTTATTTCTTTCCTTTTCTTCTAGAAAGAATAAAGCCTCTTCTAAGTTTGCCAAATAGCCTTTCATAGTATCACCAATTTTATTGTATCACAAAAAAGAAAAAAAAAGGAAATTATTCCTCCTTTTTTAAAAAATCCTCTACATACTCTAATATTTCTTTCGCGATTTCTTCTTTGGATTTAATCTTTTTTCGATGATCACAAGAAATGGTATGGAATTGATATCGTTTCGCAATTTCTAAGTAAGCTTCTTCCGCATGTCTTAAGTGTAGCGAACTTCGTTCGTTTTGATCGGGAGATTCTCCACGATTAGCGCGCAATTGAATACTACATTCATAAGGCATATGTAAGAAAATCTTAATTTCTGGGTCAGGGAGTCCTAATAGGTCAAATTCTAGTTTCTCTAACCATTCATACATTTCTACTCGTTTTTTTCGATTTCTTTCTTTTCCACCTTGATGTGCGAAAGTAGAATAAAAGTAACGATCTAAGATAATCCAAGTACCACGATTTAACTTCTTTTTCATATCTTCTAAGTGATAGAGGAAATCGGCTGCATAGTATAATGCAGAAACTTTAGGGTCAACATTGTTGGCTCCTTCTTCAAACCAACCTTCACAAATATAAGATTTTCCTAAATACGGTCCACCTACTATCTTACCTGTTGGCGAATCATAATCTGGGAAGCCAATTCTTTCTACTTTGTATCCTCGTTTTTTTAATTCTTCCATCAAAAGATTCGATTGTGTTTCTTTTCCTGAACAATCTGTTCCTTCTATTAATATCAATTTACCTTTCATGAACTCTACCACAACTTTCTTTTCCTTCCGGACAAGTATGGAAAACATCACAACTAGCGCCCAAAAGAGTTCCAATCCGAGGAGATACTTCTTTTACCTGTTTTACCATTTCTCTAGCAATTCCTCGAATTTCCCAATGTGCTTTTGTACAGCATCGCATTCTACTAAACCACTCTAAGGCTCTTCCATTCATCGTTGTAACAACATTGACAAATTGACCACATAAGTAAAAATAGATTAAGTCTTCCTCTAAGATTCCTTCTTTTTGAAATTCATCACGCATCTTCGCATTTTTTTCTTGAACTTCTTGATAGTGTTTTTCATCTACTTTTTTAACGCTCGGAGGGGTCTGATAGTTTCGATTATCCCAGAGAGGAACAAAATCTGGAACTAATAAAGAATGCATCCGGTGGCGTGTTAAATGTTTTAATATAATAAGAGAAATAGGAATTTCAAAGCCGTATTGAACTTGTTCTAATTCGCGTTGTTCTAAACTATTCTTTAATTCTTCAAAAGCCTCATCTTTCCAAGCTGGATTTTCTTTTTCTAGTTGTTCTTCTAAGGCTTCTAGTTCTTCTTCACGACATTGATTACGATATTTTAAGAGACTTTTTAAAACGACTTCATCTGCATCCTTCGTATAATGAACCATTCTTACTTCTGGATAAGGAGTAATCTTAGTACGAAGATAATATTTAGAAAGAGAATCTTCTCGAGAAGAATTCTTCTCTATCTCTGGGACTAAATAAGGGATATACTCTTTAATAATCTCATAAAGGTGCATTCCTAATTCATGAACCTCACTCATTTTACTTTTCTTTCCATAAAGGAAATCACTTACCATCTTCTCCAGTTCACGGCCATCTAATCCCATCACAATATTGGTGTGAAAAGAATAAGGAAGAACAAATCTAGCATCCTCTTCTTTGACGCCTTGATCTACTAATTTTCCATATTCTTCAAATAGATAATCCATATGTTTACAATACTTCTTTTGTAGAGCCTTATTATTCTTTTTTACCTTTCCATCTGGAGAATGAAAATCAGGAACATAATATCCTACATTTCGAAAGTCTACTTCCCTACCAGATTTAATCGTAAAGGAAGTTAATCGATACCCAATTACCGTTTGTTCAATAATAGGACTTACATCACAAAGAGCAAAGACAAAATAATCATGTTCAATAATGGTCTTATGCCCCATACTAATAATTCTATTAATTAATTTTAAATTCTTTTCATAATCATTGCAGCTGTCTAATACATCAAAAACATTTCCTTTCGTACGAGATAGTTTTCCTGCTGTTGCAACTGTTCTAATTCGATTTTCAATATCTTTTCCATTCAATAATTCTACTTTCATAGCTACCTCCTATTTTCATTATAATGCGTTTTATATACACTTGTCAATAGAAAATTAAAAAAGAAGGAATTATCCTTCTAAATCAATCAATTCTACTAAAATAGTATTGGAAATATAAAGGTAACAAGATGGAATCAATAAAGTGTCTCCCTCTTGTTTTAAAAGTCCTCTCTTTAATAAACTTTGTACTTCTGGGAAAGAAATAGCCGAACAATGAAACTTTTTTTGAAACTTGGAAAGTGAGATTCCTTCGACCTTTCTTAGTCCCAACATAAATTCTTCTTCCATTCGCTCTTTTTTAGAAAGAAGATGGCTCTCTCTTCTCCTTTTTCCTTCCACATAGTCCTTTAAACTTCTCGTATTGGTATAGCGAGTCTTCCCCACATATCCACTAGCGCCTAATCCAAACCCATAATACTCTTCATTATTCCAATAAGTTAAATTATGTCTAGATTCATATCCCGGAAGAGAAAAATTACTGAGTTCATAATGATGATAAGAACCTAATTTTTCTTCTATTTTTTCATACATTTCACGGTCTAACTCTTCAGAGATTGGCTCTACTTTTTGAAGAGATAGTTTCGTATGTTCTTCAATGATTAAAGAATAAGTAGATAGATGGGGAATTTCTAAAGAAAGATAGGTAGTTAAATCATCCTCTAATTCTTCCATCGTCTCTTCAGGAATCGCGTAGATAAGATCCATATTGATATTGGGAATATATCTTTTTATCATGCGGATTTTAGAAATGGCTTCTTCCTTCGTATGTTTTCGATTTAAAAAAGATAGATGCTTTTCTTGAAAGGTTTGAATCCCAATACTGATGCGATTTACACCAAAAGTAGCTAGTAATTTTATCTTTTCTTCTGTAATGTTTTCGATATTACATTCAAAAGTATATTCTACTTCTTTCGAAAGGGAAAAAGAAGATAATATCTCTAATAGTGTCTTTAACTCTTCTAAAGAAAGGACGCTAGGAGTCCCTCCTCCAACATAAAGTGTATCTAATATCTCTCCCTGATAGTTCTCTTCGATTTCTTCTTGGAGAGCCTCTAAATACTCTTCTACCCATTCCTTTCGATAATAATATTTACAAAAATCACAATAAGAACAGATTGTCTCACAAAAAGGAATGTGAATATAAGCAGATTTTATCATTTTTGACCAATACCTGCTTGATAATCTCTCATCTTTTGAATCGCTCGATTTTCTGTTTTTAAAATGGCATTTCTAGAACATCCAAAGTGTTCTGCGGCATCATCAGCAGAATGAATTCCTTCTTGAGAAAAGCGATAACTTAAAACGGCTTTTTCATGTTCGGTAAGATCTGCTTCTTCTAAATATTGTAAGTCCGCAAAACCATCTAATTTTTTTAAGATACCATATCGATTTAGATCTAAATTATGACATACAGAAGTAGCAAGCATAGGTCCAAATACTTCTTCTACTCGAGGATCTGTTAAACAGCGATATACATAATCTCTCGTATAGGTTCGATTAGGATTTCCAGGCGTTTTAATTCCTTCTAAATCATCCGCAATTTCACTCATTGTCTTTAGTGAATTCTTACTAAAGTATACAACGACCATTCTAATATCTTCTTCTTTTAGACTTTCTTTATCTATCTCTTCCGTCTCTTCGACAGTTCCTATAAATCTTCCTTGTTCATCTTTTAGAGCACGGTGAGTTTGAAAAGTAGTTCTTCCTCCCTTTTGTCTTCCCTTTTTTGTATTGACTAAAATTTGTTCTGAAATAGTACAATTTGTCTTAGGAATCCTAATACATCCTACTCTAGGGTCAGATAAAATTCTTTGAACAGAAGATTTTGAAACTCCAGTATTGGCACTAATGTCTAAATTGGTCGCGGTTGGATTCGCTAGAAAAAACTCAACTACTTTTTGACGAGATGTTTTTTCTCCTTCCATATTATTCCTCCTCCATACTAAGAACAGCTAGAAAGGCTTCTTGTGGTACCTCTACACTACCTACCATTTTCATTCTTTTCTTTCCTTCTTTTTGTTTTTCTAGAAGTTTTCTTTTTCGAGAGACATCCCCTCCGTAGCACTTCGCTAAAACATTCTTCCGAACGGCTTTGATATCTGCACGCGCGATAGCTTTCGTTCCAATTACTGCTTGAATAGGGATTTCAAACTGTTGTCTAGGAATGAGTTTTCGAAGGCTTTCGACAATGGCTTTTCCTCGTGGATAAGCAAAATCACGATGAACAATTAAACTTAAAGCATCTACTATTTCTCCATTTAAAAGAATATCCATTTTTACTAAATCGGCTTTTTGATAACCAATCATTTCATAATCAAAAGAAGCGTATCCTTTCGTATAAGATTTTAATTTATCGAAGAAATCATACACAATCTCCGCTAAAGGTAATTCATAGTGAATATTTACTCTCGTCGTATCTAAATATTCCATGGAGATATAATTTCCTCGTTTATTTTGACAGAGTTCCATAATCGGTCCTATATATTCGCTTGGAACAAAAATATTAGTACGAATATAAGGTTCCTTCATGGCAGCAATTCGTTGTCTTTCTGGCATTTTAGCAGGACTATCTACCATGACTATACTTTTATCTGTAAGTTCTACTTCATAGATAACAGAAGGACTAGTAGCAATGAGTTCTAATCCAAATTCTCTTTCAATTCGCTCTTCGATAATCTCCATATGAAGAAGTCCTAAAAATCCACATCGGAAACCAAATCCTAAAGCCTGTGAAGTCTCTGGTTCAAATTGCAAAGAAGCATCATTTAATTTTAATTTCTCTAAAGCTTCTCGTAGTTCGGGATAACGACTAGATTCGACTGGATAAATACCACAGAATACCATCGGTTTCATTGGTTTATATCCTGATAGAGGTTCTTTACAAGGATGTTCTGATAAAGTTATCGTATCTCCTACCTTCACATCCTCAATACTCTTAATACTAGCGCATAAATATCCAACATCTCCTGTTGTAAGAGAGTTTACTTTCTTCTCATAGGGATTATGAACTCCTAGTTCTACTACTTCATAAGAAGCATTTGTCGCAAACATCTGAATTTTATCTCCTAATTTTACGGTTCCATTCATGATACGAATCAAAGTAACAATTCCACGATAAGAATCATAGTAACTATCAAAGATAAGGGCTTGCAAAGGTTCTTTTGGATTTCCTTTAGGGGCTGGAATTCTTTCAATAATGGCTTTCATTAATTCTTTAATTCCTACGCCGGTTTTAGCGCTTACTAAAAGAATTTCTTCTTCGTCAAAACCAATCGTATCCATCAGTTCTCTTTTTACTTTTTCAATATCCGCATTTGGTAAATCAATCTTATTAATTACAGGAATAATCGTTAAATGGTTATCTAAGGCTTGATAGAGATTCGCAAGAGTTTGTGCCTCTATTCCTTGCGCGGCATCAACGACTAAAAGAGCTCCTTCACAAGCAGCTAATGACCGTGATACTTCATAAGTAAAATCGACATGCCCTGGCGTATCAATTAAATGAAGTAAATATTCTTTATTTTCATAAGTATAAGATAATTGAACGGCATTTAACTTAATTGTAATACCTCTTTCTCTTTCAATATCCATACTATCTAGTAATTGATCTTGGCGCTCCCGCTCACTAATCGCTCCCGTCTCTTCTAAGATACGGTCTGCTAAAGTACTTTTTCCATGATCGATATGCGCTATAATAGAAAAATTTCGGATATTTTCTTGCACTCCCATCACCGTTTAAATTATACCATAAATAACTAGGAAAATACATATATTTTACTATGGAAAACGAAGAGACAAAATACATTCAGTATCAATTAATTGGCCTTTTTTTCACCCTTCTTACGACTGGTATCGCTATACTCATCACCTATAACCAGAAACTAGGTTCGCAAAAGCGACGAAAATTAATGACCAATCAAGAAAGTCTTCTTCTTACCTATTTTAACCGGATTGTCATCTTACTCATTGCCATTTTATTTCTTTATATTAATTATCGGTTTCTTTCTCTTTCCAAAAAGAAAGGAAAAAATTTAAAAAGTGAGATATTACAAATTGTAGCGTCCCTTTTAACGATTTTATCTGCCATTATCGCTCTTTATGTAGTAACCTTATCTTCGACCGAAACCATTGCCGATGTAGAAAATCCAAATATATAAAATAAAAAAGTTTCTTACGAAACTTTTCTACATCATCATTAAGAACATAATAAGCATTCCAGCACAGAAACCAGATACTAAGACAAGTAAGATACCATCGACAAAAGCTGCTTGTGAATTGTTATTATTGTTATGATTTTGTCTTAATACATACTGTTTATTCTTCGTCATAGCATTCTTCTTTGCTTTCTTCCTAATAATCGCTCTAGCAATTCCCTGATATACCATCTTCGCTGGTTCAGATAATTCACTTCTAGCAAGTAATTCTGGATATTGATAGTATTGAATAGCAAGTAATAGATTGATTTCCATACCACGAACCATAACGGTTCCACGAGTAGATCCTCGTCTGACAGAACTTTGTTCTTTGCCTTGGATTTCCTCTTCCTCTTGAACCACTACAGGAGTATCACTAGATACATCAATATCACCAACTAATTGATCAAATTCTTCTTCTGTAATATCGAAAGTATACATATCAGAGTCAGAACTCATTTTATTGGTTTCATAGTTTTTAATCTCTGCTGCTTTTAATTCACATTTCCCCGTTTGATAATTATAATTCGCCGTAATGACCCGACCATCTTTATCAATTCCTAAAGCATTCTGAATATTAATATATTCCAAATTTAAATAATCTATATTCTCTAGAAGAACACGCACCGCTTTTCTTTCTCCTGCATCTAATCCATCTAATTGATGACGATAACTAGATGCATTTCCTTTCAACTCGGAAACGGGAATTAAACTCAATTCGACATTTTCATATTTGAGTTGATAATCAAATACAGCTCGCGCATTCGCTAGACTATCTTCACCCTGAGAAGCAGATAGTGTTTTTTGAATCTCTTTAAATTGTTCGCTTAAATTTTTTCCATCTCTACGATTCTCAATCATCTTCATAGAACGATCTTGAGGATTGTAGAATTTGAAATATTCCTTCCCATTTGGAAGACGAACCTCTTCAATATCCGCTAAAGAGATTCCATAGACTTCAGCGACCCCCTTCATTTGTTCTTCTTTGGAAGCGCTCTTGCTTTCTTCTTGCTTTTTATCTTCTTCTTGTTCTTCATTTTGTTTTTCAAATAATGTCGCCATCGTCTCACCTACTTACTCTAGTCTAAGTCTATCACGGAAAAATAAAAAAAGAAATCAATTCGACTTCTTTTTTTCTTATTTGACACTCTATTAGACACTAACGAAAGAAATTCATATAGCATAAGAAAACCACTAAAATGGTAGTCATAATTACCCCATTTATTTGGTCAGAAGCAGTACTCTTATATTTTACTCCTACGGCCTTCGCTACTAAATATCCTCCAAATAATCCACCTAAATGAGCAAAAATATTGATACCACTAATCATAAATCCAAGTACTAAGTTAATGACAATTAGTGGAATAATCTGTGATTTCATCACCGTACCTAAATAGATTCGATAATGATATCCAAAGTATAAAAGCGCTCCTAAGAGTCCAAAAATGGCTCCACTCGCACCGACACTAACTACCCCATCGCCTTGGAATAACATCGACATCAATCCACCGATGATACCACTTCCTAGATAGATGATTAAATATTTGGCTTTTCCAAAGAAACTTTCTAGTTGTGGTCCAATAATATATAAGGCATACATATTAAAGAGTAAATGGAGGATACCAGCGTGTAAAAACATACTAGTTACCAAACGATAAAGTTCACTAAAGTTTCCCATCGTTGTAAAGTTGACAAGTCCTCCAAATTCATAGAGAATAACCGCATTTCCTTGAAAGAATGGATTTCCACAGAATAATGTCGCCACAAAAAGAATAAGGCATCCAATAATCAAAGCATAAGTTACGATTGGTCTTTTCTTACGGAAAACATCTTCTGCCTTTTCGGCATCCTCTTGATTCTTTTGATTGATTTCTTCTGTCAACTTCATAAAAAGTTCTAATCCCTTTTCCGTTACCTTATCAATCTTTGTAATATTTGGAAAAGTCTCCGTTACAAAGTCATACTGTTTAATATCTTGAATATCTTTTATCTCAATACAATCAATATGGTCAACTTCCATCTCAGATAAATGAACATTCTCTCCTAAGTTAATAAAAATACTTAAGGCATTCATTTTAAAAGAAAGCGTCTTTCTCTTAATTCGTTTCATAATTTGTTGTGTTCGATAGATATCGAAATCAAATTGTTCATCATTATGGATGTAGTTGGTAACGATTCTTACAATTTGGTAGTCTTGATCTGTATTTTCTAGCCATATTTCATCTTTCGCACCGTGTAAAATAATAGGATTATATCCTTGTTCTGTAATGAAATAATGGATTAACTTCATAACAATTTCATCATTTTTATTTAAGGTTATATTCAAATTTCGTCACCACCTATATTGTAATATATTTTTCTATATTAGTAAAGTTATTCCTCTTCAAACATCTTTTGAATTCGAAGGAAACATTCCGGAAGTTCACTATCAAATTCCATGTATTTTAAAGTCGTTGGATGAATAAATCCCAATGTCTTCGCATGAAGGCATTGTCCACTATCATCGATTAATTTTTTTCTTCCATAGACAGGGTCATTGACGATAGGATATCCAATATAATCCATATGTACTCTAATCTGATGTGTCCTTCCTGTCTCTAAAACACATTCAATGAGAGTAGCTTCCCGATATCTTTTTAATACTCGAAAATGTGTAATAGCGTCTTTACTATTGACATCCGTAACCGCCATTTTTTTACGATCTTTTAAGTCTCTTCCGATAGGAGCATCAATGGTTCCTGTATCATGAGGAATTACTCCCCATACCAAAGCCCAATACTTTCTAGTAGAAGTTTTCTTCGCTAACTGTTCTGCGAGGGCTGCATGAGCCTTATCATTCTTCGCAATCATCAGTAATCCTGTCGTATAGGCATCGATTCGATGAACGATACCAGGACGGAATTCTCCATTGATAGTACTTAGATTTTTAGCATGATAAAGAAGTCCATTTACAAGCGTCCCATGATTATTTCCAATCGCTGGATGAACGACCATTCCATTCGGTTTATTGACAACAATTACATCATCATCCTCATAGACAATATCTAAATCCATCTTTTCTGGTTCAGCGCTCATTGCCTCTTCTTCCATCTCTTCTATCGTGACAAGATCTCCTGCCCCTAAAACATAACTTGACTTTACTTCTTTGCCATTTACGAGAATGTACTTTTCTTTTAACATTTTAGAAACTTTCGTACGACTGATGGTAAGTCTCTCCGCTAAATAAGCATCGATTCTAATATCCGTATTTTCTGTTATTTGGATTTCTTCCATGGATATTCCTCCTTCATACTTAAGAAAAGAAGTCCTAAAATCGAAAGAACAATTCCAATATCCGCTAAATTAAAGACAGGAAAATAATAACCGAAGAGAATAAACGATAAATAATCAACGACATATCCTAAAAAAAGACGGTCTATTAAATTCCCAACGATACCTCCTAGTAATAAGGGATAAAGAAGTCCTTCTATTTTTGAAATAGTTTCTTCTTTCTTTAAAAAATATAGTATAAATAGAAGAGCCAAAACACTAATGAGTATTAAAAACCATACATTTCCGTTTAAAATACTCCAAGCTCCTCCTTCATTATGAACATTTGTGATAGAAAAAAAATGAGGAATTATCTGTTGCTCACTCTGATAAGGAATCTGGATGGTGATGACTCTTTTAATAAGTTGATCAATGAGAACAAATAAAATGCTAAATACATAGATTTTCTTTTTCATTCAATCACCTCATTTATTATATCATAAAAAGAAAAGGAAAGGTTCCCTTTTCCAAAAAAAGACTATTGGCAAAAGACCTTGTCAATAGTCTAATTTTTAACATCCTTGACGATATTTATCTAAAGAATATACCTTAACTTGTTTATGTTCTTCCATCTTGTTTTCGATAACTCCTCTTTCCCCACAAACAAGGATTCCAGTTCCTACTCTATCAAAGTGTGTTCCTTGTCTCATGAGACTGACTGCTAAATTTTTTACAAATGCTTGTTGTTCTGAATCCTTTAATAAATGGTAATCCGCAAGAACGATTTGTCCTGCTCCTACTAGGCCAGCAATAAAGAAAGCATCTGAAACAGTAAGAACAGTAATCATACGAATAGGACTTTGTTTCTTTTCTGTTACCTCTTTTGGTTCCTCTTTAGAAAAGAATCTTTGAAGATGACATTTAATTTTTCCTAATGTACTAGGAATTTCCGTTGTATTTTCAAAGTTTGGTTTTTGCGTTACTTTCTTACCAAATGAATTTCTTGCTAGTTTCATACATTTCCCCCCCTTTACAGCGGCTTATTGTATCACAAAATGAAAAAAAATGCAAAAAGACCCAAATGGGTCTTTTCTACATCATTTCGTCTAGTTTTTTATCTGCCATTTTTAAAGCATCATTCATGAGTTCTTCTGCCTTTTTCATGACAGGCTTACTATACTTTTGGTACGCTAAAACTCCTACCATACCTAACGCAACAAGGAGCATATCTCTTCCCATTTGCATTCTATCACCTCTCACTAGACTAAATCGTATATAAGATACCTTATATACATCTATAGTGTTTCCGAATTTAGTTTTTCTATACCACTATCTATTAACTTTTGTAAGAGATCGGTTTTTCGAATATTTTCTTGTTCATTAGAAACACTAAAAGTAAAGGCATCTTCTTCACCTAGAAGAATCAATTTCTTTTTAGCTCTCGTAATTCCTGTATAGATTAGTTTTCGATATAACATCCTTTGATAACTATGGCAGAGTGGTAGAATGACAACTTCAAATTCACTTCCTTGAGATTTATGAATACTAATAATAAAAGCGTGTTTGATATTTCCAAAATCTTTGGGGGTATAAGTTACTAAATTGCCATCAAAGTCTATCGTAATTTCGTTTTTTCCACTCTTGGTTGTAGTTCCCTTGCGAATCGAAGTAATCATTCCAATATCGCCATTAAAAACATTATCATCAGGCATATTCACTAATTGTAATACTTTATCTTGTTCCCGAAAAACGACATCTCCTACTTTCAATTCATTTTTGGTAGAACTTTTCGGATTAAAAACACCTTGTAATACTTTATTTAAGTTATCAATCCCATTCATTCCAGCATACATAGGCGCCATAACCTGTATTTTTCGATAATCGTATCCATGTTCTAAAACCTGTTTACAAATCGTCATTAAAGAACTTGGAATAGCAGAAGAAGAACAAGGTAAAAAGGTATAATCATCGCGTGTCGTTAGAAAATCCCCTAATTGATTTTCCCGAATCTCACGCGCTAATTCCGGAATATAACTATCTTCTTTTTGACGATATAATAAATCTAGTTCTACCACAGGAATCAAACCACTATCAATAAAGTCCTTTAATAGCATACCAGGTCCAACACTAGGAAGTTGATTGGAATCCCCTACTAAAACAACTTGAATATCTTCCGTTAATCCACGAAGAAGACTATCCATCAAAGAGATATCTATCATACTTACTTCATCAATGATAATAAACTTACTAAAATCAGGATTATATTCATTGACAGCAAATAAATTTGTCTCTTTATTCCACTTTAAAAAGCGATGAATGGTACTAGCCGGAAAGGCCGTTGATTCACTCATTCTTTTACTCGCTCTTCCGGTAGGCGCTAATAAAGAGATATATTTTGGTAAATCTTTCTCCTCAATATGATTTAATTCTTGATATAACTCTACAATCGCTTTAATAATAGTTGTTTTTCCTGTTCCTGGTCCCCCCGTAACAATGACTAAATTATTCGTTAAGGATTTCTCAATTGCTTCTTTTTGTTTCTCATTATAAGAAATTCCCATATCTTGCTCTAACAATTTAAACTGTTGTTCCAATTTGGCATACTTTTTAATAGGTCTACTTACTAATTGACGAATTCTTTGAACGATATAGTACTGAGCATCATAAATCTCTTCTAAGTAGTACTTCTCTTGTTCTATTTGAACTTTCATTTCTCCAGATAATTCACAGAGTAGTTCTTCTACTAATTTACTATCTACATCAAATCCTAAATAACTAGATACATTCTCTGTAATTTCTCCTAAATGAAGATAGGTGTCTCCATTTTTAAAAGTTAATTCCTTCATCACATAAAAAATACAAGCTTTAATTCGTAAATCATTATCTACTGTCAACTCTTTTTTACGGACAATCGTGTCTACTTTCAGAAAAGAAATTTCTTCAATATCATCCATAATTCTATAAATATTATGCTCTAAAATAGACATCGTATTCGCTTTATAAGTATTATAGATAAGTAAAGCATCGCGCATAGCAAAGCCAAGTTCTGTCAAGTAGACAATCATTTTATGACTTTCTTCATACTTTGTTAAAGTAAGATAAATATTATCTGCTTTTTTGACTGTCATCTTAGGTACCAATAGCAGATTACTCTTATCTTCTAAAATTTTATCTAACGCATCTTCTCCTAAGACATCTACAATCGAAGCCGCTAATTTCTCTCCTACTCCTTTAAAAAGATCACTAGATAAAAATTCGACAATCCCATCCTTATCTTGTGGTTTTACTCGTTCATAATTTTCTACTTTAAATTGAAATCCATATTTGGGATGATAGTTCTCTTCCCCAAAAAAATAATAATTCTCTTGTTCATTTAACTCATGAAAATAACCTGTAAAAGTAATTGTCTTATTCACATAATCTTTCATCGATTCTATATCTGTATCTTTTACTCTCATGAGTCCAATTACATATCCATTTTCCGATTCAAATATACTCTGTTTGTATGTTCCCATAATAAAGTTTTCCATAGAATCACCAAATCCATTATAACATAAATCAACCTCTCTTTATAGATTATCCCTTTCATTTTTGATATAATAAATTTGGTGAGAATATGCAGAAATGGTTTTTCGAATTTACGAAAGAAGACACACAACTACTCCTTGCAGCCATGAAAGAAAAATATCAACTATCCAAGGAAGAATATTTAAATTTAATTGACATTCTATTTTACTATTTTGTCGTAAATGGGCCTTTACACACTTTCGAAAATATTACTTTTATATGTAATGAAATTATAAAAAATAGAGAATTGATTGAAAAAAATCAAAATAGTAGATGTGTTCAAACTTGTCTTCTTCATTTTATGGAAGAAGCTAGGAAAGAAGATCCTGAATTTAGAAAATTAGAACAATTTTTAGAGGAAGGAATTCTATTTCACAGTTTTAATGGAGCCTTCAAAGATACCATCCAAGAAAAAGGGTTAATCCTGCAAGAGAAGCCTTGGGATTTAGAAGAAATTGAAAGAATCCGGGCGATTTTCCAGAAATATCAGAATCGAAATATTTTTGGATACTATCAAGGAAGAAAAGAGACACCTATCTTTTTTGCTAGAAATTTAGTTTCTTCTCCTTATTATGGATTATCTTCCCCTACTTTCTTTCGGAAATTTATAGAAAATCAACCGAAGTATTTTAATGTTTTCTTAAATCGAGACTATGATAAAGCCGTAGAATCCATGCAAGAATTAACACAACCTCTAAGTGAGGAAGAAAGAAAAGAGGTATTTCAATTCTTTCAAAAGTATTGGGAATATTTCTCTGCGGAAGAGTATCCTTGGATTGCTGTTTCTACTTTTGATAAACTAGGATTAAAACCAGAAAAAAGAGAGTATGAGGGAACCAAAGAAGAAGTCTTACTAAAAAGACTATTAGATACTGGAAATATTATGGTTCATGAAAATATTCCAAGAGAAAATCTAGAACTATTTAGTTATGAGACATTTACTTTTTTACCCTCTACAAAACAAAAAAATATATAGAAAATTTCTATATATTTTTTAATGGACTTTATGATAATCTAATCTTAATTTATCCGCAATCGTAACGATAAACTCAGAATTGGTTGGCTTTGCTTTATCGATATCGACACTATGTCCAAAAATTTCTTCCATTAAGTCCCAATTTCCTCGATTCCAACTAACTTCGATCGCATGACGAATAGCTCTTTCAACACGAGATACCGTAGTATCAAACTTAGTTGCTAACTCCGGATAAAGTTCTTTCGTAATTCCTCCAATAGTTTCTGGTCGTTCATAAATAATACCAATTCCTTCTCGAATATATTGATATCCTTTAATATGCGAAGGAATTCCTAGTTCATGAAGAATTTTCGTAATCGATACTTGTAGATTATTATAGGTTAAATCAATACTTTTATTCGCATAGTTTCGTTTGGATAATTCAAGTATCTTCTTCTCTAAATCCGATAGATCAAAAGGCTTTAAAACATAGTAATTTACTCCATATTCAGAGACTTCTCGGATTACTTCCATGGCATTGTAACTAGTCGCTACAATCACATTTTTTTCAATCCCTCTGTTTTTCATTTCTTCTAGAACATATAAACCGTCTTTGACAGGCATAATTAAATCTAAAATGAGACAATCAAAATGGTCTTTTTCTTTTTCTATGAGTTGGATTCCTTCTTCCCCATTATAAGCCTCATAGACTACTTCTATCTCCTCATTCTCTTTAAAATACTCCTTTACTGCCTCTATTAATTGAATATTATCATCTATCATACATAATTTTATCTTTTTCATATTTTCCTCCCTATGATACTACTTTATTCTACACCTACCTAACTACACTATTTAGCGTATTATGTCGAACCAATAAAAAAAGTTATTGGGTTACAACAACTTCTATAATCTTATGAAACTCTTCTGGTTTCGTACTAGCTCCTCCCACTAAATATCCATCTACATTTGGTATTTTATTGAGAGTTTCAATATTTTTACTATTTACGCTTCCACCATATAAAACTTTAACAGAAACGCCACATAGTTCTTTCAGAATATCTTTAATAAAGGCTATCGTATCTTCGATTTCTTGATTAGAAGGTACTCTGCCTGTTCCTATAGCCCATACGGGTTCATAGGCAATCATCATCTTGGAAACCACTTTCGCAGGCATTCCTTGAAGAGCGCTCTTTAATTGTCTTTTTAAAACTTTATAAGTCTTTAAAGAATCTCTTTCCTCTAAGGTTTCTCCAATACATAAGATAACTTTTAAATTATGACTCAATGCCATCTTTACTTTGGTTTCTACTACTTCATCTGTTTCTCCATAGTAACTTCTTCTTTCACTATGTCCAACAATCGCATAATCTACTTTTAAACTTTTCGCTTGACTAGCAGCAATCTCTCCTGTATAAGCACCTTCTTCAGTAGAGGCAATATTTTGAATTCCTACAGAGAAGTTCTTACCAATAAAGTATGGTAAATAAAGTGCACTTGGACAAAAACAAACCTCTTTTCCATACGCATATTTTTCTATCCCTTTTAAATATTTATTAATCTCCGGAGCCGTTAAATTCATCTTCATGTTTCCAACAACTAATCTATTTGCCATGTAATCCCTTCTTTACTACATTTTTCATCGTCGACATAAATGTCTTATCTTTTCTCCTACCGACTGGTCTTCCACCTAAAGCAGTATAGTAAACATCTAATACTTTTTCTGCATAGTACTTAGCAGAATGTGCTTCTGCATTAATTCTAGCTTGTCTACTTAATCTTTCCTGAACGGTTTCATCATTCATAATTTTTAAAATGGCTTTTCGATACTCTTTATCGTTTTGAAAGAGATATCCATTTAAATCATCGATAACCACATCACGGAAAGCCTCATCATCTAAAGCAACAACAGGAACAGATGCCGCCATCGCCTCTAATAAAGTAAGTCCTTGTGTCTCCGTATGAGATGCGGTTACAAATACTTGAGGTATTTGATAATATTTATGGATCTGATCCCAAGGAATTTTTCCTGTGAAAATAACATTCTTTTCAATTCCCAACTTTTTGGCTTGGGCTTGAAAGGTTTCCATATCTGGTCCATCCCCAATAATTAATAACTTACAATGAGGATTTTTCTTAATTAACTCGACTTGATTATCGATTAAAAAAGTAACATTTTTTTCGGACGCTAAACGGCCTACAAAGAGAAGAATAAAATCTTCCTTAGAAAATCCTAATTCTTTCTTTAGTTTTTCCGTTTCTTCTTTCTTGTTTTTTTCACGATAGAATCGTTCTACTTCGATTCCGGTAGGAACAATATGAATATTTCTTGTATACTCATATTTTTCTTTAAATAAATCATAAGTCTTTTTGGTTGGAACAATCAATTCCGTTACCGTTTTATCACAATAGAATTTCGTTAAGTGCTCCACTATCTTCTTACTAGGGGCATCAAAGTATCCTTTGGTAATATAATGTACATAATCTTCATACATCGTATGATAAGTATGAACAATTGGAATATCTAACTGATGCGCCATGATACGAGCAAAAGTACCTACTCCAAATTCCGTATGAGAATGGATAATATCTAGATTCCATTCCTTAATTTTATTAACTGCTTTAATAGGATAAATTCCTGTTAATCGATAATCATAAATTCCGGTAGGTATTCCAGGAAGACGAATAATTCTATCATTTTTTTCAAAGACATAATGCATATCATCTGGATTTACAGTTACGATAAATACTTGATGTCCTTTTTTCCGTAAGGCACTTTCTAGCATCGCAATACTAGTAGAAACACCATTAATAAAAGGAGGATAGGTATCTGTAAAAATTCCAATTCTCATGATTTCACCTTCTTCATATTTAAGCTAATCGCACCTACAAACATACCAAAATAATAAGTTACAAATCGCCATAAAAGCATAATTGCCATTAATTTAGATCCGTGGATAAAGTTTCCATAGAAAGAAACAAATCCAAATTCTAGTCCTCCACTTCCTCCAGGGATAGGAACAAAAGATCCAATTAACATAACATAAGCACTAGTTACAATTGCTTGTGGTAAAATAAAACTTTGATAGTCCCCTGTCGCATATAAAAGGACAACAGGAATACTATAAAGAAGACAACACGCTAATAAATTTAAGAAAATGGTATACGCAAACTCTTTTTTATTCTTTAGTAGAACAGAAGCACTTTGATGAAATTTATTAATATATTCATCCCATTCTTCTAACTTTTTCTCTTTATTCCTTACAATTCTTAATTTGGTTAGCACCGTAATTCCTAAATGAATCAATTTTTTATTTAACTTTTTACTGAATGCCACTAGAAATAAAATTACAATAACCGAGGTATTGATAATAAAACCAAGGCCTACTAAACGCTGTAATAAAATATTTTTCGCAAACAAGGAAAAAGTATGATTTGCAAGAACAGCAACGAGTCCTAAAAATACAATAGCAATCTGGTAAACAATAAAGTTTTGAATAATCACACTAGTTGCCGATGTTATCTTCATACCATCTTTTACTAAGTGATAAACTTGATAAGGTTGTCCACCGGTTGCAAAAGGAGTTACGGCATTAAAGAATTGTGTTCTAAGCATCAACTGAAAAGAACTTAAATACCTTGTTTTGGGAACTATTTGTTTTGTAAAGATATGAATGGCTTTACTTCGCAATACCCAATAGAGAATAACAAGTACGAAGGCTACTAATAACCAACCTGTATGGATATTCTTAAGTTGATCGATAATCGCATGGAAATCATCTTTTAGCGAAAAGTAGAGAACCAGTACCGTTATTCCAATTAATAACAAAGCATTGATAAAATTTTTTGTATTTTTTTTCATATTTATTTTTCAGAAATGATAGAAATGCCTGGCAATTCTTTTCCTTCTAATAACTCTAAAGATGCTCCTCCTCCAGTAGAAATATGAGAAAATTTATCTTTATATCCAAATTGAATAGCAGCAGAAGCAGTATCTCCACCACCAAGAATGACAGTCGCATCTAATTTAGATAGTTTTTCACAAGTTACTTTGGTTCCAGCCGCAAATTTATCAATTTCAAAGGCACCGACAGGACCATTCCAAATAATCGTTTTACTCTTTTCTACATATTCATTGAATAAATCAAAAGTCCGAAGACTTAAATCTAATCCCATCTCGTCTTCATGAATATCACTAACAAGCGCTGCTCTCATAGGAGAATCTTCGCTTAATTCTTTTCCACATACACAATCTACAGGAAGAATAATCTTGTTTGGATATTCTTCTAACATCTTCTTACAGAAATCAATACTCTCTTCATCTAATAGAGATTTTCCTATTTCATATCCTTGCGCTTTTAGGAAAGTAAACATCATACCTCCCCCAATTAAAATATAATCAGCGATTTTAACAAGATTTTCAATCACACCAATCTTATCACTTACTTTTGCTCCTCCGAGGATAACCGTAAATGGTCTTTCTGGATCTTTGATTGCCTTTTCTAAATGATTTAATTCCTTTTCAATTAAGAAACCAATTCCATTTGGTAAATGACTAGCAATTCCTACATTAGAAGCATGCGCTCTATGAGCGGTACCAAAAGCATCATTGATATAAATATCTCCTAAAGATGCCCAATAAGCACCTAACTCTGGATCATTACTACTTTCTTTTTTACCATCTAAATCTTCATATCTTGTATTTTGAACAAGTAAAACATCACCGTTTTGTAACGCTGCAACTGCCTTTTCTAGAGTTTCTCCTCTCGTTTCAGGAACGAAAACAACCTCTTTAGAAAGTAATTCACTAAGTCTTAAAGCGACTGGTCGTAAATCGTTTTTAGCAAGATCTGTCTCTTCTTTCACTCTTCCTAAATGAGACATTAAAATTACTTTTGCTCCATGATTCATTGCATATTCAATTGTCTTTAAACTCTCTTGAATACGGTTATCATCTTGAATCACACCATCCTTCATAGGTACATTAAAATCGACCCGAATGATGACTCTTTTTCCATTTAAATCATAATCTCTTATTGTCTTTTTCATATTTTCCTCCACTATACAACTACTATTATTTTACTATATTTTTTCCGTTTATACAATCAAAAAAAAAGAGAACAAATCTCTTTTAAGCACGAGATGCATATGAACCATCTTTTGTGCTGATAACGATAGTCTCTCCTTGTTCAATAAATAAAGGTACTCTAACAGATAATCCTGTCTCTAAAACAGCATCCTTAGTTGCATTGTTGGTAGTATTTCCTTTAACTGCAGGTTCTGTTTGTGTTACTACTAAATCTACCTTTTCTGGTAAAATAACTCCTAAGATTTCTCCTTGATAAATAGATACCATTACTTCTAGTCCATCTTTTAGATAATATTTATCATTTCCTAAATGATCTTCAGATAACTCAATTTGTTCATAACTTTCATTATCCATGAAAGTATAATTACTTCCGTTAACATATAAGAATTGCATTGTTCTTTTTTCAATCATTGCTTTTTCTAGTTTGATACTACTATTGAAAGTTTTTTCAATGATGGCACCAGTTCTTAAGTTCTTTAGTTTTGCTTTGACAAAAGCAGCACCTTTTCCTGGTTTAACATGTTGGAAATCAAGGACAATATAAATATTATCTTCAAATAGAATAGTCATACCGTTTTTAATATCATTAACATTAACCATAAAATACTCCTTTCTACCAAAAAATAAGGGCTCATCTACCTTATTTTTCCACTTTTTCCGTAAACTTTAATCTTCGCTTTATTTTTCCGAGATATCTTAGTCATCTCAGATCTCATATATCCCCTGTTCTCATATTTTAAACTAGCACTTGCACTTCGTGCTTTGGGAGCGAAAGTCTCTTGGTTAGCTTGCATTTTTATTAATTTTGCATAATTGATTGATGTAATAAAATGTCTAAACATGCTGGATTATTTCTCCTCTTTATGTGGTGTAACTTTTCTACACTTTGCGCAGAATTTGTTTAATTCTAAACGATCTGTTGTTGTTCTTTTATTTTTTTCAGTACGATAATTTTCTTCTCCACAAACCGTACATTTAAGAGTGATTCTTTGTCTTGCCTCTCCTTTTTTTGCCATGCTCTTTCCCTCCTTTTTGTTACGCACACTTATTATAGCAAATTATTTATAAATTTCAAAGTATTTTTTGGAAACTTTTTGACTTATTCGCTTGTTTATCTTAGACATTTGATAGAAACTGATGTCTCCTGTTCCTACATTCGGAGTAACAACCGTAAAAGTTACTTTCGGCTTATTATAAGGAGCATACGCTACTAAGACCGTCGAAAGAGTCTCCGTATCTATCTTTTGATCATGATTGGTATCAATAAAACTCTGAGAAGTACCGGTCTTTCCTGCTGGCTTATATTTATTATTGATAAATCCGTATCCCGTACCACCGCCTTCAAATACCATTTGAAGTCCTAATTTCACACGGTCTAAATACTTTTTACTAGTAGATAACTTATTTAATACCGTTGGCGTTGTTTGGAAAACAAGTTTTGTTAATTTCTCTTTGGTTGGTTCATAGACTGCTTTTAAAAGATAAGGTTTCATTCTGTTTCCACCATTCGCTACGGTAGAAATATATTGCGATAATTGAATTGGTGTATAGTTATCATATTGACCTATCGCTAAATCAAGAAGTAAGCCTCCTTGCGTACTAGTCCCAATCAAGCCTTCTGTTTCATTTGGAAGATCAATTCCCGTCTTTACTCCTAAACCAAATTCTCCAAAGATTTTACGATAAGTATCAAAATCTTTTTGTGAAGCTTTAAAAGCCATATTGTATCGATAGTTAGCTCCTGCTAATTTCATTGCTGTATGGAATTGATAAGTGTTGGAAGAATACTTTAATGCTTGAACATCATTGATATTTCCATATCTAGTATGAGAACACTTTAAAGGCGCTCCCGCTAATTTAATACAAGCATCATTTCGTACTTCCCCAATCTTTAAGCTACCTGTTTCATATCCGACAATTTGAGAAGCAGCTTTGACAGAAGATCCTGGCGTAACAATAGAATTAATAACACCTGGAGTCTCATCATATACTTTGTATTTTCCATTTTTCTTCTCTACTCTTTTTCCAGCCATTGCTAAAATCTCACCAGTATTAGGATCTTGAATCACAATAAAACCACGGTCTAAATACTTTGTATATTTATCGTTCTTTTTTGTTGAAATCAGTTCTTTTTCTAGTATTTTTTCCATTTCCTTTTGAAGTTCAATATCAATTGTAAGCACAATATCATATCCGCGATGTCCTTCTTCAACAACTTCATAACCACTAGAAGTTACCTTATATTTTGTCTTTTCTCCTTTTAAAAGAGCTTCATATTGAGCTTCTAAGTAACTGATTCCTACTCGGTCATTTAACTCGTATCCGAGCGCTAAATAGGAATCCTTTAATTCCGCCGGTACTCCACTTTCACTACTAGAAATATTTCCTAAAATAGAACGGAAGGTATCTCCATAAGGATAGTATCTTTCCCAGTCTAATCGCGTAGAAAATCCACTTAAAGAAGTTAAATTCTCTGCAATCATCGCATATTCTTCATCCGTTACATCGTCTTTTTTAATCACTTTTTCAGTATAAGAATACCCATCATTCATAAGTGTATAAATATAGGCAGCTTCTCTATCGATTTTCTCATAAGAAGAAAGTTCTTCCTCAATAATTCTTTCTTTCTTCAATTTTTCAATTTCCGCATCCGTTAATTTTCTTTCATCTAATGCTTGCCATTCTTCTTCAGTAATTTTTTGATTTGCTTCCTCTTTATGGTTTAAAATCCAAAATGTTTTTAAATCATTTTCTTTTAATTTGGATTCTTCTACTTCTAAATAATTCGCTACTTGATAAGCCATTTTAATTTCTTTTTCTGTCGAGGTTCCTAAGACTTTTCGATACACAATTGTCTTGACAGGAACATTATCTACAAGTAACTTTCCATTTCGGTCATAAATTCTTCCTCTCGGTGCGGTTGGTCCTTCAATAATTTGATTATTTAATCTTTCAATATCATCGGCATACTTTTGATAATCCGTAATTTGAACTTCATAAAGTTTCCATACCAAAGTAAAAAAGCACAAGAAAATCATAACCCCTAATATTTTATATCGTCTATGAATAATCGTGGTTACATCTCTTTTTGCTTTCTTCATTTCTTGTGGATGATAAATCTTTCTTTTTTTCATAAAATCCCCCTGATTTTCGCACAAAAATGTTTCTTTGGCATATCCTATAGTATGATAGAAAAAATAATACATTCCTATGTGGATAAACTCTCTAAAGAAGATATCATTCGTTTTGCGGAAGAAAACCATGTCTCTTTAACTTCTAACGAAGTAGACATTCTCTACCGAGAGATTAAAACGAATTGGTACCCATTATTATACAACCCAAAACCTATTTTTGAAAGAGTAAAAGAAGAAGTTTCTCCTTCTACTTATCAAAATATTCTATATTTTTATGATCTTTATAGTAAGAAACTACATTCATTTCTAAATTTTCATTAAAAGTTTCTTCTTCTAGCATAGCAATTTCAAAGCGATAAGGTGGATATAACTTATCTATATATGGAGTCTCTAAGATTTTAGGGATTCCTTTTAGTTTTGGATGATGGACAATCCGATTTAAAGCTTCATATCCAATCTCTCCATATCCAATATTCGCATGTCTATCTTTATGAGATGAAAAAGGATTCTTACTATCGTTGACATGAACTACTTGTAACTTTTCAAGGCCGATAACACGGTCAAATTCTGCTAAGAAAGAATCAAAATTTTCCATGGAATAACCCGCATCATGTAAGTGACAGGTATCGATACATACGCCTACTTTCTCAGGATAAGATACATTCTCGATAATCGCTTTTAATTCCTCTAAATGAGAACCAATTTCGGTTCCTTTTCCAGCCATTGTCTCTAGGCAGATAATGACTTTTTGATCTTCTAGGATAGATGCATTTAGAGCCTCTACAATATTTTGAATTCCCTCTTCTATCCCTACTCCCACATGACTTCCTGGATGAAGCACTAATTTGGTAAGACCTAATTCTTCTACTCTAGAAATTTCTTCTTTTAGAAAAGAAATATTAAAATCTTTATTTTTCGCATTCGCTAAATTGATAATATAAGGCGCATGAACTACTACATCCTTACTATTAATATGCTCTTGTGCCATCAAATTATGTGCTTGAAGAGTCAAATTAGAATCGAGAGGAATTCTTTTTGTATTTTGGGGTGCTCCTGTATAAAACATAAAAGTAGACCCACCATACGCTAATGTTTCCATCACACTTCCTAACATTTGCTTCTCTTTTGAAAAAGAGACATGAGAACCTAATAATTCTTTCATATATTCCTCCTTTTATGATAACAAAAAGGCTAGTACAAACTAGTCTTTATTTAAGGTATTAAAAACAGCTTTAAAGATAAGAAAACCACCAACAACAATACCGATCCATAAGAGTGGATTTGAATAGTTGTCAAATATCCAATCTCTAAGTTTTAAAGAATACTCATTTAAAGTATCCCAAAGATTTAATACTTGCATATTCCACCTACACCTTTCTAATACTTTTATGTCCTTTCATGATTTTTTTAATTCCGAATGGATGCGGGAAGGCGATCGTTAAAATACTCTTATCTACCGTGATAATAACTCCTTCTCCAAACTCTGTATGAATAACCTTTTCTCCTGCCTGATACTCAATCGAATCATCAATATTACGAGATTTGATAGGAATTCCTTTTTTCTCTTCAACAAGGTCTTCTCGGTCAATATAATCTTTTCCAATCTCGTTCACAAAACGACTAATTGGGTTAGCATTATCCATTCCATAAAGAGTTCTTCTCTTCGCACCTACCAACCAAAGTTTCTCTTTTGCTCGTGTAATCGCTACATAACAAAGTCTTCTTTCTTCTTCTAGTTCACTCGTTTCAAAAAGCGCTCTACTATGAGGGAAAATACCTTCTTCCATCCCAATCACAAAGACATAAGGAAACTCTAATCCTTTCGCTGAATGAATCGTCATTAATGTAACTACATTCTTACTATCTTTATGTTCTTCTACATCAGCCACTAAGCTAATCTCTTCTAAGAACCCTTCCAAAGATATTATACCATAACTTTCTTCAAAATTTTTCGTAATTGATTTAAATTCCTCTAAGTTTTCCAATTTGGCTTCTGCTTCAATCGTTCCTTCTAATTCTAATTCTTTTCGAAGTCCACTTAAACTAAGTACTAAATCCACTGTTTCTGTCAAAGATAAATTCTTCGATTTCTCTTTCATTTCTTCCATTAATTCTTTAAATTTCAATTCTTTTCCAGAACAAATAACATCATACATACTTCGATTTTGAAGAGATGCTTCTTCTGCTAAAGAAGCAATTGTTTTCTCCCCAATTCCCCGTTTTGGAGAATTAATAATACGCATTAAACTAACATCATCTTGACTATTATAAAGAAGACGCAAATAAGAAAGTAAATCTTTAATCTCTTTCCGATTATAGAAATAGAAAGCTCCTACAACCTTATAAGGAATATTTTCTCGCAACATCGCTTCCTCAATCGTACGAGATTGGGCATTGGTACGATAAAGAACAACAATATCGTCTAAAGAGGCTCCCTGAACTAGTAGATTTTGAATTTGATCGGTTACATAAGAAGCTTCTTCTTTTTCATCGAAGCATCTTTTATAGACAATCTTATCTCCCTCTTTATTTTCCGTCCAAAGTTTCTTATCTTTTCTCTCTTTATTGTTCTTAATAACATCATTCGCAGCATTCAAAATCATTTTTGTACTACGATAATTTTGCTCTAAAAGGATGATTTTACTATTGGGATAATCCTTTTCAAAGTTTAAAATGTTTCGATAATTAGATCCTCGGAAAGCATAGATAGACTGAGACTCATCTCCGACAACACAAATATTTTTTTTCTTTCCTGATAACATCTTCGTAAGTGTATATTGAACTTCGTTCGTATCCTGATACTCATCAATTAAAATATAGGTAAATCGGTCTTGATAAGCTTCTAAAACTTCTGGATGTTCCTCAAACAATTCAATTGGTTTTAAAAGTAAATCATCAAAATCAAGAGAATTATTCGTCTTTAATTTTTGCTGATAAATTCGGTAGACATCGACTACTTTTTCATCAAAGTCACAGGCATTAAAACAAGATAGACAGTCAGGGTCCATCCGTTCATTCTTCGCACTACTAATACGATTTCTAATATTCTTTGGATTATAGATTTTAGGATCTAAGCCATTATCTTTTAATATCTTTTTAATAATAGATAAAGAATCTTCACTATCTAAAATTGTAAATTCTTTTTGATACCCTAACTTTTCATAATTTTCTTTGACTATCGTGAGTCCGAAAGAGTGAAAAGTAGAAATTTGAATTTGATACGCTACAGAACCTAACATACTAAATACTCTCGTACGCATTTCTTTGGCAGCTTTATTGGTAAAAGTAATCGCTAAAATATTGGTAGGAGAAATTCCTATCTCTTCAATTAAATAGGCTATACGAGTCGTTAAAACCCGAGTTTTTCCAGAACCCGCTCCAGCAATCACAAGAAGTGGTCCTTCCGTCGTTTGGATGGCTTCTTTTTGTTGTTCATTTAAGTTTTCAAACATAACATACCCTACTTCCTAACAATCATTATACCATAGATAAAGGATTAGAAAAACAAAAAAACAACATCAAATGATGCTGTTTTAATCCCTTCTTCTTATCGATAACTTCTCGAGTAATAAGATACTAGCATAAAGCGCAGTCGCTAAGAAAGATAAAAGAACAATTCCACTGATGACTAGATTTAAATTAAATACTTGAGAACCATACATAATTAGATATCCAATTCCTTCTTTCGATACTAGGAATTCTCCCATAATTACACCAATAAAACACATACTAATATTCAGTTTAGAAGTCGCTATAATAGTAGATGCATTACTTGGTAAAATAAGATATCTCCATATTTGCCATTTCTTAGCATAAAAAGTTTTCATCAATTTTATTTTTTCCGAATCTACCTTTTTAAATCCTTGATAAATATTTAGAATGCTAATAATCAAAGAAATTAACATAGCCATAAAGATAATGGATTTCATATTCGCTCCAAACCAAATTAAAATCATTGGTCCCAACGCTACTTTAGGAAGACTATTTAAAACCGTAAAATAAGGATCTAATACTTTCGCACAAATATCCCACCACCAAAGAATCGTCGCTATTAGAATACCAAGAAGACTACTGAGAAAAAAACTTAATAAAGTTTCAAAAAGAGTAATTCCAATATGATGAAGTAAAGAACCTTCTTTAAAAAGGGTTATCATGGTTTGAATGACTTTCCCAGGACTAGAAAAAATAAAAGAATTAATCCATCCTAGAGAAGAAGATATCTGCCATAGACAAAGAAAGAAAAAGAGAAGAAAGAATTGTAGGAACAAAATAAGATACTTTTTTCTCTTCGTTTCCTTTAAAAACTTTTGTTGTTCCTTACTCATGATCAATTTCCTTCCATATTTCCTCATAATAATAGGAAAAAGCCTTATCTTTACGATTCTCTATCGGTGTAGAAGGATGCTCTAAAACAATTTCATACTCTTTTTTTATCATCGCTGGTCTTTTCGTTAAGACAATAACACGATTTCCCATCGATACTGCTTCTGCAATATCATGCGTAACTAATATTAAGCTTTTCTTTTCTTCTTTTAAAATACGAAACACATCTTCGGAAATGGTTAATCTCGACTGATAATCTAAAGCACTAAAAGGCTCATCGGCAAGAAGAATATCTGGTTTCGTAGCCAAAGTTCGAATCAACGCTACTCGCTGCCTCATTCCCCCTGATAAATGATTTGGATAACTGTCTAAGAAGTCTCCTAATCCATACTTCTTCAATAAAGAAATAACATAGTCCTTCTTTTCTTCTGTCAATTCTTTTTTGATTCTTAATCCTAATAAACAATTCTCTAAAATCGTAAGCCATTCAAAAAGGGCATCCGTTTGAAGCATATAACCAATCTTTTTATCTCCATAAGAAATGGTTCCAGAACTTTTCTCTTCTAATCCACTTAAAATGGAAAGTATAGTTGATTTTCCACACCCACTAGGTCCTACTATCGCTACAAATTCTCCTTCTTCTAACTCCATAGAAAAATCTTTTACCGCACATGTTTCTTTTTGAATGGTATGATAGTTCTTTTTTAAATTTTTAATTTCTAATATTTTACTCATGATTATAAGTATTATCTACTAAAATAGAATAATCTACTTTCTTTGTTAAAAATCCATTGTAATCAACAATCTCTTGCATATGATTATAGCCTTCTTTAGTGATATATGTAGTTCGATACCAAGAATCACTATTTTTATGTCTTTCTATGACTTTTTCAATATCATCTCGACTAGTATCTGGAAAATAATCTACTAGGATTGGCGCTAATTCCTTAGATGTATGTGAAAAAGTATAATCTAGTCCTTTTTGAAGCGCTTTTGTAAATTTCTCTATCGTTTGTGGATTTTCTTCAATATAACTTTTTAAAGCATTAAAAGTTGTATAAGGAACTTCTCCTCCTAATTCTCCTATCGACGCTACAACATACCCATATCCTTCTTTTTCTAAAGTTAAGGCGTTTGGTTCAAATAAAGTGACATAATCTCCCTGTCCACCGATAAAGGCTCCTGAAAGAGCGGCAAAATCGATACTAGTATCCACTTTTAAAGAAGTGATTCCTCTTTCATGAAGTGTATAGTTTAAAGTCATAGATGGCATTCCGCCTTGTCTTCCTCCTAAGATGACTCCTTGTAACTGTGATAAATCAAAGTTTTCTATAGGTTTTCTAGAGACTAAAAAACTACCATCTCTTTTTGTCATTCCAGCAAAATTAATAAGATAATCTTTGGCTCCTTCGTTATAGATATACAAGGTCTGTTCACTTCCACAGAAACCAATTTGAACATCTTTGCTCATAACAGCTGCTGCCACATTATTCGCACCACTAGTTAAGATAATTTCTACTTCTAATCCTTCCTCTTCAAAGTATCCTAAAGCATCAGCAATATACAATGGTGTATAAAAAATGCTATGGGTAACTTCTGCTACTTTAATCTTTTGAAGAGTTTTTTTATCTTTATCTTCTTTCGTTTGAAGATTCATTCCAAAGAAAAATAATCCTGCTAAAAGAACGATACAAATGATTGGAATGATTATTTTTTTCATGTTCCATCCCCTTTCACAGGATAGTATATTCATTTTTCAAAGTTTCGTGAAGGCACAAAAAAAGAGGCAAGCCTCTTATTTTGTTTTTCCTTTTTCTGCTGCTACTTTATATCTTTGTTTTTCTTCATCTGATAAGTAGCTAATGTGATATCTTCCTCCAGGAGCAATAGAAGCCCCTCTTTCTGCTGCCAATTGTGCACTATCTTCAGCTGTTAAATATTCTGAGTCTGGAAGAATACTCCAATCAACAGGTCTCCTTGATGGTTGTGTTCTTACGCTTTGTTGTTGTCCTGGTTGTCCCACAGTTTGAGCCGCAGGTTGCCCTGGTTGACCATACATTCCAGGCATTCCCATCATCATTCCTGGTTGACCACCTTGGAAGGCATAAACTGTAGCAGTTCCTTGAGCATACGCTTGTGCTTGTTTTGTTTGTTCTTTCGCTAACGCTACTTGTGTTGGATCAGCACCCTTAACAGCACCAATTGCAGTAGCTTCTGCTCTTCCCACAGCAGTTACTCTTTTTGCTTCTGCGGTTGCCATCAATCCCATACGTTCTGCTTTTCCTTCTGCTTCTACACGCAATCTTTCTTGCTCTTGAGCAGCAGTTAATTTCTTTTGCTCTTCTACCTTTGTTCTTGTAGCTTCATCTAATAATGTTTTTGGAGGTCTGGCAACAAAAGTAACCGCACTAATTTCTACTCCATAAGTATCTAATAATTCTGCATTTAATGTTCCTGCAGGATAAGAACCATTTGTCTTTTGGCCAATTGTTGCCATCATATCAACAGATTTACTAGCAATCAATCTTTGATAGTCGTGTGTTCTGATAAAGTCTTGGGTAATTTGATCTACTTTATCAGCAATAAATCTTCTTACTTCAGCAGAAGTTACTTGACCATCATGAGAATAAACTGCATCCATAAATTTAGCGCTATCAACAATACTAACATAGTAGTCTGTATCATAACTTACTTGTGGACCAGTACTTCCATTCACTCCTAATGTATTACAAGTTCTTTCTGGAGTATCAATTTTCTTTTTATCTAAAGAAATTTCTACTGGTTTTAATCTCCATGGAAAGTTCAAGAAAATTCCTGAAGATTTTACTTTAATTTTTCCCGTCAAAGTTGTATAGACAATTCTCATCTTGGTTCCTTGGATAGTTCTCCAAAAACCAACATGTCCTTTAATCAAAGCGTCACTAGGAGACACTTGCGCTACTGTTTGATTATTTGTATTATTTTGTGTATTTTGATCTGCCATAAAACTCCCTCTTTTCTAGTGTTATCATAGCATACTTGCCTAAAATTGTCAAACCTGCGTACCAAGTTTTTGCTTTACTTTTTCAAGAGATTGTAAAGATTTCATATCATAATAATTTCCAGTAATTTGATAAACAGATACCGGTTTATTTTTATACAAGTATTCCACAAAATATCCTGGATAAGTTGTTTTGTTTCCTTCACTCAAGTAATCTTCAAAATCTCTAAGTACATCTTTTGGAAAAATATAAGCTGCTAAAGAGATGATATTTCCTTTTGGGTCTAATGGTTTTTCCTGCATTCCCGCAACCATTCCATTTTCTTCTTCGATGACTCCATATTTACTTAAGTCCTCATCATGCGCTAACATTCCAGCAATCGTAGAGATGTTTTGCTTTTGATAATAAGCTACAAAATCAGCCAAAGAAAAGTCGAAATAAACATCCCCTGCTAAAACCATAATATCTTCTTCAATATTTTGGGAATTAATCGTATAACGAATATCTCCTATAGCGCCTAATTTGGCTTGAGGAGAAGTAGTATTATCATTGATTACTTTTATTTTAGAGAATGGATACTTCTTTTTCCATTCTTGAAACTTTGGATAATAAAGTCCATTCGTTACTACAAAGATTTCATCAATAGAGTCCATCTCTTGTAATGCCTCTATGGTGTAGTTAATGAGTGGCTTTGTACCTATTTCAAAAAGAGATGTTGCTGTTTCCTGCCATTTTAAAGTATCTTCCATAGAATACCCGGCACATAATACTATGCACTTCATTTTATCATCCTCCTAATGTAATATATCTGTTGCTTTCGCTTTTAAATCGTATCCTGATCTTCTTCCTAATTGATAAGCAAAATATCCAGCAGTCGCTATCATGGCTGCGTTATCTGTACAATATTTTAAGGCAGGAACTGTAAGTTCTACGCCTTCTTGCTTACACAATTCCTTAAGGCGACTACGAAGTCCACTATTCGCCGCTACTCCTCCTGCTACAATCAAGTGTTTTACATGATATTCTTTTAAAGCTCGCATCGTCTTTTTAGTTAAAATTTCTACAACGCGAGATTGGAAAGAACATGCTAAGTCGGCCTTGTTTACGGTATGTCCGCGCTGTTCTTCATTATGTACTAAATTAATAACTGCGCTTTTTAATCCACTAAAGCTAAAATGGTATGTATCATCATCTAATGGTAAAGGAAGTGGATAGACATCTTTTCCTTCATAAGATAATTTATCTACTAATGGTCCTCCTGGATAAGGAATATCTGCTACACGAGCTACCTTATCATAAGCTTCTCCTACTGCATCATCTAATGTACCACCAATTTTTTCAAAAGAATAATTATCCTTCATATAGATTAAATCCGTATGTCCTCCACTAACGACTAACGCTATTAAAGGAAATTCCATCTGTTTTTCCAAATTATTGGCATAGATATGCCCCGCAATATGATGAACTGGAACTAATGGCTTATGATAAATGTAAGCCAAGGTAGAAGCAGCTACCACCCCTACAAGGAGCGATCCGATTAGTCCTGGCCCATAAGTAACTGCAATCGCCGTAATATCCTCCATAGTCATATTTGCCTTAGTAAGACATTCTTCTACTACCATTGTTATATTTTCCACATGCATACGGCTAGCAATTTCTGGAACTACCCCGCCATAAGAAGCATGCGTATCCATTTGTGAAAGAACAACTGTAGCTATCTCTTCTTTTCCATTTTTAATAATAGATACACTTGTTTCATCGCAACTAGATTCAATTCCTAATATCAATACATCATTCATCTTTTTTCAACTCTCTTATCATTAAGATACCATCTTCGCCGTGGTAATATTTAGGTCGAATTGCAGCCTTTTTAAATCCAAATTTTTCATAGAGAGATAATCCAGCCTGATTGTGTTCATTGACCTCTAAGGTTATGTTTTCACACCCACTAGTAATCGCATCTTCAATACAAAATTCTAATAACTCATACGCTATATTATTTCTTCTATATCTTTCATCAACATAAATATAGTCTAATTCGGCTCTATTATAAATAATACTATAATTAATAAATCCCACAATTTCTTGATCTTTTTCATAAACTAATAAATTAGAAAATGGTCCTTTATTAAAAAGATCAAACCCTTTTTCATCAAATTCTTTATAATACTTGCATAGAATAGGGAAATCTGAATTTACTGCTTTTCTTATCATATTTACTCCTTTTTTGCTTTATTCTCTTCTGCTTCCGTCAATTTTAAATAATTAGGAACTAATGCATGAGGATGAACTGTTTTGTCATTCTTATGTTTTGTTACCATTTTAGATAAATCAACTTTTGGTACTTGGCTATTTTCTAAATTATCACGACTGATTAAAGTCCCTTTTTCAAGATAGGTAGATAATTCTTCAAATGGGAGATACTTATCGCCCATAATAACATTTAAATCTTGATCATATACTCCTGCATAGACATATCCTCTTCTAGCATCTATCGCAGGAATAATATATGGTGTGGTAACTTCTGTGGTGGCCATCAATTCTAAACTAGAAATAGGTATTACTTCTTTATGTAAAGCCCAAGCAATAGTTTTAGCAACAGTAACGCCAACTCTCAACCCTGTAAAGGATCCTGGCCCATTGACAATAAATATTTTATCGATATCTTCGATAGAAAAAGTAACTTTTTCGAATAATAACTCTATCGTAGGGACGATTTTTGAAGCCATATCAGTATGAATTTCTTCCTCATAAGAAGCCAATACTTGATTTTCTTCCATGACTGCTACCAACATAAAAAATGAAGAGGTGTCAATTACTAAACTTCTCATAAAACTGCCTCACACAACTCTTCGTATTTTTGACCATAAGGGGTAATGATTAAAACTCTTTTATTTTCCCCTACTACTTTAAATTTAATATCCAATCTTTCTGGAGGTAAAATAGGTGCGATAGTATCTGCCCATTCAATGACAACAACTCCACCTTTCGTAAAATATTCTTCGATTCCTACTCCAGCAGTATTTCCATCTAGACGATACACATCTAAATGATATAAAGGAAGTTCTCCATCATATTCCTTAATAATATTAAAGGTTGGAGAGGTAATAGTTTCTTCAATGCCGAGAGCATTGGCAATGCCTTTTACAAACATTGTTTTGCCACTACCTAACTCTCCATTAAGGCAAATTATCATGTTTGGAAATTTTTCTGATTCAAAGTTTTGTGCAAGTTCAATTGTTTCTAATTCACTATGGGTTGTAATTTTATATTCCATTTCTATCACCTAGTTTTATTATAGCAAAAAAAAAAGTATTATTGCAATAAATTTGGATGCTTTCCTACGGTTCTATCAAAAAATGTAAACTATCCACAAAAGTGTGCAAAAATACTAAAAAAAATGCAAAAAAAAATTTGCAACTACCTATTTTCGCTTACACTATCGTCGGCGTGAAAGAGCTTAACTTCTGTGTTCGGGA